>NZ_JBEZFY010000016.1:0-69028 GCF_040649765.1 Micromonospora sp. NPDC048894
GCCCGGTGTGGCCACGCCCCGCGGATGAACGCGACGGTCCGGCGGCGACGGAGAGCCGTCGCCGCCGGACCGGGATCAGCTGACGCTCACGGCCGCCCAGGCGGCGGCGACCGTCTTGTACTCGGTGCTGGTCGCGCCGTACAGGTCGGTGGCGGCCGACAGGGTCGCGGTGCGGGCGCCCTTGTAGTTGGTGGTGGTGGTCATGTAGCGGGTCAGCGCCCGGTACCAGATCGCTCCGGCCTTGGTGTTGCCGATGCCGGTGATGGTGGTGCCGTTGCAGGTCGTGCTGGTGCCGTAGGAGGAGGTGCCGCTGCCCACGGCGAGCAGGTAGAAGAAGTGGTTGGCCACACCCGAGGAGTAGTGCACGTCCAGGCCGCCGACCGAGCTGCTCCAGCAGTCCGCCGACTTGCCGTCCTTGGAGGGCTTGTCCATGTAGCGCAGCGGGGTGCCGGTGCTGCGCAGCTTCTCCCCGATCAGGTAGTCGCCCGGGTCCTTGGCGCTGGCCGCGTAGAACTCGACCAGGGTGCCGAAGATGTCGCTGGTGGCCTCGTTGAGGCCACCGGACTCGCCGCTGTAGCGCAGCCCGGCGGTGTTGCTGGTGACCCCGTGGGTCATCTCGTGCCCGGCCACGTCGAGCGAGGTCAGCGGGTACCAGCCGGAACCGCCGTCGCCGTAGGTCATGCAGAAGCAGGCGTCCTGCCAGAACGCGTTGGCGTAGTTGCTGCTGTAGTGCACCCGGCTGTACGCGCCGACGCCGTCGTTGCGGATGCCGTTGCGGCCGTGCGCGCTCTTGTAGTAGTCCCAGGTCTTCTGCGCGCCGAAGGCGGCGTCGGCGGCGGCGGTCTGCCGGTTGGTCAGGGTGCCGTTGCCGAACACGTTGTTGGTGCTGGTGACCAGGGTGCCGGTGCCGCTGGTCCTGCCGTTGAGGTCGTAGGTGCGGTGGTTGCCCCGGGCCGGGTCGGCGAGCTGGTAGGTGCTGCCGGACAGGTTGCTGCCGACCGAGACCGTGCCCGAGTGGAAGGTGTTGCCGGTGCCCTCCCGCTGCACGCCCTCCCACGAGTCGCGGACCGCGCCGGTGGTGGCGTCGACCAGCACGTGCAGCTCGCTCGGGGTGCCGTCGGCGTGGGTGCCGCCGACCACCACCTCGTAGGCGAGGGTGGTCGCGGTGTCACCGGCGTCGAAGACGAGCTGCGCGCCGGCCACGGAGCGGCCGGTGGCGGTCGATGCGGCGTACGCGATCTTGCTGGCGGCGGCCTCGCTGAGCTTGGCCTTCGGGGCGCGTTGCGGGGCGTTGGCGAGGCGGTGGGTGGCGCCGCGCCAGGAGTCGCCCTTGCCGAGGTGGACGACCAGGTCGCCGCCGAGGACGGGCAGACCGTCGGAGTAGCGGTTGAGCCGGACGTGCTCGGTGCCGTCGGCGTCGGTCACCACGTTGCGGGGGGTGAACGTCTGGCCGTCGGCGGCGAGGCCGGCACCGGAGTGGGCCTTGAGCTGGGCGACCGCGCGGGTGAACGGGTCGGCGGTACCGGTGGGTGCGGCGGTGGCCGCCGTGGGCACCGTGACGACGGTGGCCAGGAGAGCGGCCGTGGCGAGGCCGCTCATCAGGGGGGTTCGGCGCATCGGGGTTCTGCCTCCACAGGGACAGTCGGGGGGGTGCCGACTGACGATGGCCCGCCGGTGGTGGACCGTGGGCCGGTCACGTGTCCGCAGGTTACGGGCGTGACAACCGGCACCGAAGGAAGAAGATCCTCGATGTCGGCTGTGGCTATTCTCAGCCCAACCGGCCGGTTTCTGTCACGCCCTGGACCGAGATTTTTTCGGAGTATTTCCGTCACCCCGCGCCACCTGCCGAAACGCGGTCACCCGCACCCGACATCTCGACCGTCGGTGACCGCACACTCCCCCCGGGTCACCGAATCGGCGGTCGTACGCCTCCCCGGGGTCGCCGCCACGGCCGCCCGCCGGTGGCGTCCGCCGCGTCGCGTGGCAACCTGTCGCACTCCTCGGGCAGGATGCAGGTCGTGCGCCCTGACCGAGACGACCAGCTGACCGGAGCCCGCGGATGACCGACGACCGGATCGACGGCCGGATCGACAGCCCCGGCGAGCCCGTCGGCCGGGTGCTCGGCACCGCCGACGCCACCCCGTTGCAGTTCTGGACGGCCGTCTCCCCGGGCAGCTACCTCCAGCTCGACGACGTGGTGGTCACCCGGCGCGACCTGCCCGACCGGGAGCCGGTCACCATCGCCGGGGTGGTCACCCAGGTCCGCGCCCGGCACGAGGGCGCCCAGTTCGAGTCGGACGTCTTCGCCATCGCCGACGGCACCCTCCCGGCCCAGGTGCAGGAGGCCGCCGAGATCACCACCACCCGGGTCGACCCGGAGCTGTACGTGCCGCCCGCGCCGGGCGCGACGGTCTACCGGGCCGAGGGCGACGCCCGCGCCCGCGCGCTGCACTTCGACCGGATGGAACGGCGCATCCCGATGGGGATGGGCCGCGACGGCGTCCCGGTCTACCTCAACGCCGACTTCCTCGACGGCAGCCGGGGCGCACACGTGTCGATCTCCGGCATCTCCGGGGTGGCCACCAAGACCAGCTTCGCCACCTTCCTGCTCTACTCGGTGTTCCGTTCCGGGGTGCTGGGCGGCGACGCGGTCAACGCCAAGGCGCTGATCTTCAACGTCAAGGGCGAGGACCTGCTCTTCCTCGACCACCCCAACGCCCGTCTCGACGATCCCACCCGGGCCGCGTACGCCAAGCTGGGGCTGGCCGCGGGGGCGTTCCCCGACGTGCGGGTGTACGCCCCGCCCCGGGTCGGCGACGCCTCCGGCACCCCCGACGTGAGCAGCCGGCTCACCGGCGTCGACGCCTTCTACTGGACGCTGAGCGAGTTCTGCGCCGAACGCCTCCTGCCGTACGTCTTCGCCGACGCCGACGACGAACGCCAGCAGTACACGATGGTGGTGCACTCGGTCACCGCCCACCTGGCCCGCTACGCCCAGCCCGCCGACGGTGGGGTCAGCGTCGACGGGGTGCGCCTCGGCTCCTACGCCGACCTCGTCGACCACGTCGTCGAGCAGCTCAACGACGACGAGACCCGGGGCGACTGGGCGGGCAGCGCGGTCGGCCTGGGCACCGTCAACGCGTTCGCCCGCCGGCTGATCGGCAGCAAGAAGGACCTGGGTCGACTGATCCGGGGCGACCTGGCCACCCGCCGCCCGCACGCGATCAACACCGCCGAGAGCGCCCAGGTCACCGTGGTCGACCTGCACAACCTCCCGGACCGCGCGCAGCGCTTCGTGGTCGGCGTGACGCTCCGCGGCGAGTTCGAACGCAAGGAGAAGTCCGGCACCGCCAAGCCGCTGCTCTTCGTCGTCCTCGACGAGCTCAACAAGTACGCCCCCCGCGAGGGCTCCTCCCCGATCAAGGAGGTGCTGCTCGACATCGCCGAGCGGGGCCGGTCGCTCGGGGTGATCCTGGTCGGCGCGCAGCAGACGGCCAGCGAGGTCGAGCGGCGGATCGTCACCAACTCGGCGATCCGGGTGGTCGGCCGGCTCGACCCGGCCGAGGCGTCCCGCCCGGAGTACGGCTTCCTCCCGCCGGCCCAGCGGCAACGCGCCCTGCTGGCCAAGCCGGGCACCATGTTCGTCAACCAGCCGGACATCCCGGTCCCGCTGTGCCTGGAGTTCCCCTTCCCGGCCTGGGCGACCCGGGTGTCCGAGGCGGGCCGGGCCCCGTCGGAGACGCTGCGTTCGATCACCGGCTCGATCGACCCGTTCGCCGTGGTCGGCTCGGGCGGCGCCGACGACGACATTCCGTTCTAGGGGGCTGGCCGCCATGAAGATCCTGCACACCTCCGACTGGCACGTCGGCAAGGTGCTCAAGGGGCAGTCCCGGGCCGAGGAGCACAAGCAGGTGCTGGCCGGGGTCATGGAGATCGCCCACGCCGAGCGCCCCGACCTCGTCATCGTCGCTGGCGACCTCTACGACACGGCCGCGCCGAGCCCGGAGGCGACCCGGCTGGTCACCCGGGCGTTGACCGCGCTGCGCCGGACCGGGGCCGACGTGGTGGCGATCGGCGGCAACCACGACAACGGCCACGCCCTCGACGCGTTGCGCCCCTGGGCGGAGGCGGCCGGCATCACCCTGCGCGGCGGGGTCCGCGACAACCCGGCCGAGCACGTCATCGACGGCGTCACCGCCGACGGTGAGCGGTGGCAGCTCGCCGCGCTGCCCTTCCTGTCCCAGCGGTACGCGGTCCGCGCGGTGGAGATGTACGAGCTGACCGCCGCCGAGGCCACCCAGACCTACGCCGACCACCTCGGCCGGGTGCTGGCGAAGCTGACCGAGGGTTTCACCGAGCCGGACCGGGTGCACCTGGTCACCGCCCACCTCACCGTGGTCGGGGCGAGCACCGGTGGCGGCGAGCGGGACGCGCACACCGTCCTCGGCTACGCGGTGCCGACGTCGGTCTTCCCGGGCACCGCGCACTACGTGGCCCTGGGGCACCTGCACCGGTCGCAGCGGGTGATCGGCCCGTGCCCGATCCGCTACAGCGGCAGCCCGCTCGCGGTCGACTTCGGCGAGCAGGAGAACGTCTGCTCGGTGACCCTGGTCGAGGTGGGCGCGCACTCCGCCGCCCGGATCCGGGAGGTGCCGGTGTCGGCGGCGGTGCCGCTGCGTACGGTGCGCGGCACCCTCGCCCAACTGGCCGAGGCCGACCCGCCCGAGGGCTGGCTGCGGGTGTTCGTCCGGGAGCAGCCCCGGGCCGGCCTGCGGGAGGAGGTGCAGGAGCTGTTTCCCCGCGCGTTGGAGATCCGGATCGACCCGGAGCTGCTGCCCACCCCGGGCAGCGGCACCCGGGTCGCCCAGCGGGCCGGCCGCTCCCCCCGCGAGCTGTTCGCCGACTACCTGGGCAGCCGGGGGCACGACGACGACGGGGTCCGGGACCTCTTCGACGAGTTGCTGGAGGAGGTGGAGCGCTGATGCGACCGATGCGGCTGGACCTGGCCGGTTTCACCGTCTTCCGCGACGAGACCACCGTCGACTTCACCGACGCCGACTTCTTCGCCCTGGTCGGGCCGACCGGCTCGGGCAAGTCGACGGTGCTGGACGCGATCTGCTTCGTCCTCTACGGCTCGGTGCCCCGCTGGGGTGGCGCCCGGGGGCTGGCCAACGCGCTCGCCCCGTCGGCGGTGGAGGCCCGGGTCCGGTTGGTCTTCGAGTCGGCCGGCGACCGGTACGTGGCGACCCGGGTGGTCCGCCGCGACGGCCGGGGCACGGTCAAGACCGCCAACGCCGGGTTGCAGCTGATGCCGCCCGGGTTCGACATCACCAAGCTCGACACCGGGCTCAGCCCGGAGGACCTGGGCGAGGTGCTGGCCGGCACCCCGGCCGAGATGGAACAGGCCGTGCTGGACGCGGTCGGGCTGCCGTACGAGCAGTTCACCTCCTGCGTGGTGCTGCCGCAGGGGCAGTTCGCCGACTTCCTGCACGCCAAGCCGGCCACCCGGCAGCAGATCCTGGTCAACCTGCTCGGCCTCGGCGTCTACGAGAGCGTGCAGAAACGGGCCACCGAACGCGCCGGGCAGGCCGAGGCGAAGCTGGAGGCGGTCGCCCGGGTGCTCGGCGGGTTGACCGACGTCGACGACGCGACGCTGGCCACCGCGTCCGCGCAGGTCGACCGGATCCGGGAGCTGTCCGGGGCGGTGGCGGCGGCCGTACCGGAGCGGGAGCGGGCGTGGGCGGCGGCGCGGGAGGCCACGGCGGCGCTGGCGGCGCTCGACGCCGATCTGGCCGGGCTGGCGGGGGTGCGCGCCCCCGCCGGGGTGGCCGAGGTGGCCCACGCGGTGAGCACCGCGCGGGCGGCGGTCGACGCGGCGGCCCGCACCGTGGCGTTGGCCGAGGAGCGGGAGGAGAAGCTGCGCGGCGAGTTGGCGGGCGCGGGCGACGAGAGCGCCCTGCGGCTGCTGCTGCGCGCGCACGCCGACGCGGAGCGGCTCGCCGGCGAGGCGGACACGGTCCGGGCGGCGCTGGACGCGGCGCGGGCCGCGCACGACACGGCGGTGGCGGCGCTCGACGCGGCCCGGGAGGCGGCGGCACGGGCCGAGGCCGAGCTGGAGGCGGCGTTCCGGGCGCACGAGGAGGCCAAGGCCACCGACCAGGCGGTCGCGCTCCGGGCGCACCTGGTCGACGGCGCGACCTGCCCGGTCTGCGTGCAGCCGGTGCCCCGGGTGCCGGCGTTGCCGGCCGGTTCGGCGGTGGCTGCGGCGACCGCCGCCGGCAAGGCGGCCCGGGCGGCCAGCAAGGCCGCGCAGGCGCTGGTCGACGAGCGGGACACCGCCGCCCGGGAGCGGGACCGGACACTGGTCCGGCTGCGGGCCCAGCACGACCAGCTGCACGGCCGGCTGACCGAGCTGGCCGGGCAGCTCGCCGGGGCGGCCACCCCGGCGGCGCTGCGCGACCAGCTCGCCGAGCACGCCCGGCTGCGGCAGGCACTCGACGAGGCGGCGGCGGCGGTACGGTCCGGCCGGGACGCCGCCCGGCGGGCCCGGGGGGCGGCCGACACCGCCGAGGAGCGGCTGCGGGCCGCCTGGCGGGACTTCGACACCACCCGGGACGGGCTGGCCCGGTTCGGGCCGCCGGCCGCCGACCGGGACGACGTCGCCGCCGCCTGGACGGCCCTGGTCGGGTGGGCCGGCGCGCAGGCCGGGCGACGACGGGCCGAGCGGGACGCTCTGGTCGAGGCGGTGCACATGGCGCGGTCGGCCGCCGAGTCGGTCGAGGAACGCCTCGGCGGCCTGCTCGACGCCGCCGGGCTGCCCCCCGCCGACGACCCGGCGCAGGCGGTCGCGGTGGCCGCCGAGCGGGCCGAGGCCGACCTGCGGCGGATCACCGAACGCCGCGCGCAGGCCCTCCAGCTGCGGGAACAGCGCGCCGAGCACGAACGGCAGGCGCGTACGGCGCGGGCGCTGGCCGGGCACCTGCGGGCCAACAACTTCGAGCGGTGGCTGTTGGCCGAGGCGTTGGACCTGCTGGTCGACGGGGCCTCCCGGATCCTGCGGGAGCTGTCCCAGGGGCAGTACGACCTGGTCCACGACAAGGGTGAGTTCTTCGTGGTCGACCACCACGACGCGGGGCTGCGCCGGGGGGTGCGGACGCTGTCCGGCGGGGAGACGTTCCAGGCGTCGCTGGCGCTGGCGCTGGCCCTGTCCGAGCAGCTCGCCGGGATGTCCACCACCGCCGCCAGCCTGGAGTCGATCGTGTTGGACGAGGGGTTCGGCACCCTCGACGCGGCCACCCTGGACATCGTCGCCGCCACCCTGGAGAGCCTGGCCGCCCGGGGTGACCGGATGGTCGGCGTGGTCACCCACGTGCCGGCGCTGGCCGAGCGCATCCCGGTGCGTTTCGAGGTCCGCAAGGACGCCCGCACGGCCCACGTCGAACGGACCGGCCGGTGAGCGCGAGGAGTGCAGCGCAGCGGAGCCCCGCAGTCGCGAACGAAAGGCGGGCCCGGTGAGCGCGAGGTCGGTTCGTGGGGCGGTGACGTGACCGGGCCGCAGCTGTTCGTGGACGCCTGGGACCCGTCCTACGGGGCGTCGTTCGAGGCGACGCCGGGTGGGCCGGTGACGCCGAGCAGCACCCAGGTCGACACCGACGTGGAACTGCCGGCGGTGGACTGGCGGGCGATCGGGCCGCGCCCGGGGGTGGCCGCCCCGGACGTGGTGCTGCTCGTCGACGGGGTACGCCGGATCGACGCCAGCGTGTGGACGGCCGAGGAGGACGGTGCCTCGTACCCGGGGATCGCCGCCTCGTACGCGGCCGGGGTGGTCCGTTGTGACCTGGAGCGCGGCGCGGCCGAGCTGGCCGGGGCACGGGTGGGTCGGGGCCTGTTCACGGCCAGCCCGTCGGCGCAGGAGGTGGCCTGCGGGCAGGTGCGCTACCCGGTGCACCGGGTCGGCGGCACCGGGGAGCTGAGCAAGCTGCCCGCGGCGGTGCAGGCCCCGCTGACCGCCCTGGAGGTCGCCGTGTCCGACGCGGCCCGCACCGACGGGGACCTGCTGGTGGTGGACGGCCCGCTGCGGGCGCGTCGGCAGCTGCCGCGCACCCTGGGCTACATCAAGACCCAGCACAGCCAGTATCTCGACGCCCGGCTCACCGCCGTGGTCACCGGGCTGGGCTCCGGCCAGCGGTCCCCGGTGTTCCGGCTCGGCACCGCCTGGGGTGGCTGGTCGTGGTACCTGCGGCTGCCGGTGACGGTGGGTGCGCCGTGGGCCGGGATCGTCCGGCTGGAGTGCTCGCCCGACCTCGAACCGCAGGACGCGATCGCGCTGGCCGACCTGTCGCTGGTCACCCTGCCCCGGTTCGCCTCCTCGCCGTACAAGGACCCCCGGGCCCCGCAGAACCTGGTGCCGATCGCCGGGTTGGAGCGGCGGCTGCGCGGGCTGCTGGGCGACGCCCGGTTGCTGCACCGCGCGCTGACCATGGCCAGCCGCAGCGGGATGCGTCGCTGATGGGCCACGACCATGGGAGGTGCCGCTGATGGGCCGCCGTCGGGGCGACGACCGGATCGTCGTGGACGTGGACACCGGTCGGGCCGAGCTGGTGCCGGACCCGGACCGGCCGCGCTCGTGGACGCTGCTGCTCGACGACGCCCCGCAGTCGCACGTGGACCTGGCCGACCCGACGCACCTGGAGTTCGAGTACGTCCGTCGGTTCGGCGCGGCGCTGGACCTGCTCGCCCCGCCGGGGGCCCCGCTGCGGGTGCTGCACCTGGGCGGCGGCGCGCTGACCCTGCCCCGGTACGTGCAGGTCACCCGGCCCGGGTCGACGCAGCGGGTCGCCGAGGTCGACGGCGCGCTGGTGGAGCTGGTCCGCCGAGAGCTGCCCTGGCCGGCCGACTCCCGGCTGAAGGTGCGGGTCGCCGACGCCCGGGCCACCCTGGAGGCCAGCCGCGACGGCGGGTACGACGTGGTGGTCGCCGACGTCTTCGCCGGTGCGCGTACCCCCGCCCACCTGACCAGCGCGGAGTACGCGGGGCAGGTGGCCCGGGTGCTCGCGCCGGGCGGCTGGTACCTGGCCAACCTGGCCGACGGTCCACCGTTGCGGCACGCCCGCGCCCAGGTGGCGACGGTGCGTTCGGTGCTGCCCCGGGCCGCCCTGGTCGGTGACGCGGCCGTGCTGCGGGGGCGGCGGCACGGCAACCTGGTGCTGGTGGCGGGGCGGGTCGAGCCGCCGGTGCCGGAGTTGACCCGCCGCGCGGCCGGGGACTGGTTCCCCGGTCGGGTGCTGGCCGGCGACCAGTTGGACCGGTTCGTGGCCGGCGCGGCGGTGGTCACCGACGCGGACGCCACGGGCTCCGTTCCGCCGCCGCCAGGAATTTTTTCGGTCCGCCGTTGATCCGCCGGGATGGGCGTTCCGTATCAAGGGTCGGCGCCCTCCCCGTGGGCCCGCTGATGTCGGTGGACAGCAGGAGGTCTGGATGAGTGCGGTCGCGGCCGGCTTGCACGGCGAATTGGCCAGGCCAGGGTGGATGTTCGCCCGGGCCCAGCCGCAGTCGCGTGCGTCGAGGTCAAGCCGGGGGGTCGACGCCGGCCCCACCGATCGCCAGAATGGCCCGGTGACTCCGCGGTCGGCGCCCGGGCGGCACCAGGCCCCGGCGACGACCCCGGAGGCGAGCCACTCCGACCAGTTGGTCCGGCTGCTCTACGCCGAGCACGCCGGCCCGCTGCTGATGTTCGTGATGCGGTTGACCGGTGGTGACCGGCAGCGCGCCGAGGACATCGTCCAGGAGACGCTGCTGCGGGCCTGGCGCAACGCACACCGGCTGGGCGTGCAGGGGCAGGGTTCGCTGCGGCCCTGGCTGGTCACGGTGGCCCGGCGGATCGCCATCGACGAGCACCGCAGCGAGCAGGCCCGCCCGCCGGAGACGTACGACCGGGATCTGACGGCGTTCGCCGAGGCGGACAGCACCGACCGGGTGCTGCGCACCATGACGGTGGCGGACGCGCTGCGTACGTTGAGCCAGTCGCACCGGGAGATCCTGGTGGCGACGTACTTCCGTGGCCGGACGGTGCCGGAGGCGGCCGAGGAGTTGGGCCTGCCGCTGGGCACCGCGAAGTCGCGGGTCTACTACGCGCTGCGCGCGCTGCGCACGGCCCTACAGGAGAGGGGGGTGACGGAATGAGCCGGGCAGACCATATGGACGTAGCCGCCTACGCGCTCGGCGTCCTGGACGTGCAGGACACCGAACGGTTCGAGGAACACCTCGCGACCTGCTGGGCGTGTGCCGCCGAGTTGGAGACCATGGTCCCGGTGGTGGGGCTGCTCTCCGACATCGACGGCGAGACGATGATGGCGATGGAGCAGACCGCGACGGACCCGCGGCTGTTGGACCGTACCCTGGTCGCGGTCCGTACCCACCGGCGCAAGGCCCGGTTCCGGCAGGTGCTGTCGATGGCCGCCGCGGTGGTGGCGGTCGGCGCGCTCAGCGGCGTCGGTGTGGCCACCTTCGGCAACCCGGGCGGCGGTTCCGGCCCGGTGATCGCCGAGCCGAGCCGGTCCGCGCCGGTGGACGGGCCGGCGAGCCCGCAGCCGACCCGGTCGGGGCCGTCGGTGGGTGGCACCGAGATCGAGGGCGACCAGTTCGACGCGACCGACGGCAGCACCGGGGTGAAGACCACCATGTGGCTCGCCAGCAAGGAGTACGGCACCTGGATCGGGTTCAACCTGACCCGGCTGCCCGGCCCGCGCACCTGCCGGCTGGTGGTCATCCGCAAGAACGACACCACCGAGGTGATCTCCACCTGGGCGGTGCCGGGAACGGGTTACGGCACCACCGCCAACCCGCAGAATCTCCAGTTGGAGGCGTCCACCTCGGCGCCGCGCGGTGAGATCGCGAAGTTGCAGGTGCAGTCGGTGGACGCCAACGGGGTGGCGAGTCCGCTGGTGACCCTGGTTCCCTGAACCAACCGTCGAAACGGCGTCGACCCGGTCCGGGTCGACGCCGTTTCGGCTTTCCGGGCCCGGAGGGTGCCTCTGCTGGCGCACACGTACGGCCGGCCGGAACGGTTCAACGAATCAGATGTGAAATGGCCCACTGTAGATCGTTCAACCTTGACAGTGGACGCTCCGTACTACTCGGTGAACCGCCAAGAATGAGGAGGGCACGTGGCAAAGATCAAGCGGACGACCGTCATCGTCGCGAGCGCGGTGGTCGCACTCACGGCCTGCGCACCCGCAGGTTACAACGGAGCGAACTCCAGCGCAGCCGAGCCGGTCGCCGTCGCCGCGGCCGAGCCCACCGCGTCGGTCGAGCCGGATTCCTCGGCCTCCCCCGGTGCGCCCGGCGCCTCGGGCGCCCCCGCCGCCGACCAGGCGCCGCCCCCGGCCAACGTTCAGCTCACCGACCAGCTCGTCGGTAAGAAGATCGCCCGGATGGGCAAGGTCGTGGTGGACCAGGAGGGCTTCATCCTCTACCGCTTCGACAAGGACTCCGACGATCCGCCGTCGTCGAACTGCGTCGACAAGTGCGCCCAGGTCTGGCCGCCCGCGCTGACCGACGGCAACCCGCAGCTCCAGGGCGTCTCCGACGACAAGGTCGGCACCGTCACCCGCCAGGACGGCACCCGCCAGATCACCATCGGTGGTTGGCCGGTCTACCGCTACATCGGCGACAAGAAGGCCGGCCAGTGGAAGGGCCAGGGCGTCGGCGGCACCTGGTTCGTGGTCGACCCGAACGGCAAGAAGAACCTGACCTGCCTGCCCACCGGCACCCCGAAGGCGGTCGCCCCGCCGGCGGCCGGCGACTCGGGCGGCTCCAGCAGCGGCGGCGACTACACCTACTGATCCAGCATCAGCCGGGACACGGTGGCCGGTCGCAGCCGGGGAGGGCGCGGCCGGCCACCGGCACACCAGGGCCTCGACGTACCGGCAGCGTCGCACGGTCCCGGCCGCGACGCCGGCCCTCACCGGGCCGGCGTCGCGGTACCACCCGCCGGACCCTCCCCCCACGAACCCCCGGAGCGGACGAGGGCGGTGGACGCGCCACACGCCAGCGGGCGCGCGCCATCGAAGGTCCCCCCAACCCCGCACCCACGGCCGCTCGGGCGGCCGGTCCACTCCGGGATGGAGACACCGCCGACGCGCAGGGCGTCGGCGGTGTCGTCCATTTCCGGCCCCGGCCCCTCGCCGGGGCGGGGCCGGACGCCGGGGCGGGGCCGGGTGACCCGGCCGCCCGGGCATGGCACAGTGACGGGGTGACCTGGGACGAGCCGGCAGCACGCCGGGTGCTGCGACCGCCGGCCGACTACCGGTTCACCGCCTCCGTCCGGCCCCTCACCTTCAGCCCGTACGACCCGTGTGCGCGGATCGCCGCCGGCACCTTCTGGTGGGCCACCCGCACCCCGGCCGGTCCGGCCACCCTCGCCCTGCGCCCTGGGCAGGGGGAACTGGTCGCCGAGGGCCACGGGCCGGGTGCCGACTGGGTGGTCGAGCGGGCCGACGCGGTCGCCGGCCTGCGCGACGACCTGACCGGCTTCGCCGAGCTGGCCGCCGCCCATCCGGTGGTGGCCGAACTGGCCGCCCGGCACCGGGGGCTGCGGATGCCCGCCACCGGCCAACTCTTCCCCCGGGTGCTGCGCGCCGTCTTCGAACAGAAGGTCACCGGCACGGAGGCGTACCGGGCGTACGCGGCGACCGTACGGCACTTCGCCGAGCCCGCGCCCGGCCCGTTCCAGCCGCTGCTGCTGCCACCCGACGCGGCCACCGTGGCGGCGACGCCGTACTGGGTGTTCCACCCGTTCGGCGTGGAGCAGCGCCGGGCCGACACGCTACGGCGGGCCGCCGCCCTGGCCGACCGGCTGGAACGCTGCGTCGACAGCGCCGAGGCGACCCGACGGCTCACCGCGATCCCCGGCATCGGCCCGTGGACCGCCGCCGAGGTGGTCCGGATCGGGTACGGCGACCCGGACGCGGTAAGCGTCGGCGACTACCACGTGCCGAACACGGTGGCCTGGGCGCTCGCCGGTGAGGCGCGCGGTGACGACGCCCGGATGCTCGACCTGCTCGCCCCGTTCCGGGGTCACCGGGGTCGGGTCTGCCTGCTGCTGGCCGTCGCCGGCATCCAGGCGCCCCGGTTCGGTCCCCGGATGCCGATCCGCTCCTTCGCCCGCTTCTGACCCCTCCCCACCAGCCACCGTCGCCCCGCCGGGCGGGGACCCGGTGCGCCGTGTCGCCGATGCAGGGGGCTACCGGGGCGGGTGGCTGCCGTTACCGAGGCGACCCCGGGTCGCTCATGACGTCGGCTGGTGGGAGAGCCGGCGCAGGGTGTGGGCCAGCCAACGGGCGTACCCGTGCTGGACGGCGCGACCGGCGGGCCCGGCGGCGGTCATGAACCAGCGGTCCGGCCGGCTGAACGCGGTGACCTCGAAGCTGACCCTGCCTTCAGCGTCGCAGCGGACCAGGAACGCTTCCTCCCCGCGTTCCGGATGGCCGGGCAGGGTGCCGTAGCCGAAGCCGGCCTCCCGGTCGCCCTCGGCCACCCAGACCACCTCGCACGGCCCCCACACCCGCAGTGGTCCCAGCCCGAGCCCCGGGGTGACCCGCGCCCCGGGCGCGGCCCGGGGCGCGTCGGTGCGCATCCGCACCCCGGCCGCCCGGTGCAGCCGCCAGCTCAGCACCGCCTCGGCGGCGACCAGGAAACTGCCGGGCGGCATCGGGGCGGTGTGCCGCAGGTGGTGGTAGCCCGCCGGTAGCGGCCCCCGTCGGGTCGCACCCACCTCGGGGTACGTCAACTCGGACACCGTGCCTCCCCAGGGTCATCCCCAGCCTATGGCCGATGTCGTCGACCGGCGACCCGACCGGCGGTGCCGCCCACCCGGCTCAGCCGGCCTCGCAGCGTCGCCGGAGCCCGTCGGCCTCCAACCGCAGGTAACGGCGCACCAGCCGGCCGCCGAGCCGGCCGGTGGGTCCGGCGAGGGGTCCGGTGAGCACCAGGGCCAGCTCCACCCGGACCCGACCGTCGGGCAGCGGCACGATCCGGTGCTCGCCCCGGCTGTGCACCCCCGGGGTGCTGGACTCCCAGACGAAGCAGCGGGGCGGGTCGATCTCGGTGACCCGCCAGGACGTCGGACGGAGCCAGGGCTGCTCCAGCCGGGCGGTGGCCCCGAGGACCAACGGTCCGGCCTCACCCCGGCGGGCGGTCCGCACCGATTCGGTCCACTCGGGCCAGCGGTCGATGTCGCTCTGCACCGCCCAGACCGTGTCGATGTCCGCGTCGATCTCGGTCGCCGTCTCGAACCGCATGCCGCCTCCGTGGCTCCACCGGCGGCACCCGCGTGCCGCCCGGTTCCCCGACGAGCCTGCCGCAGCGATCGTGACCGGGCCACCCTCCGGTCGCCCTCCCGACCGTGCGACCTCCCGACCGTGCGCCCGCCGGGACGCGGCCCGGCCGGACGCGGGGATCGGACGTAGCCTCGACCGGACGGGGCCTCGACCGGACGCAGCCTCGGCCGGGGCGCGGGTCAGCCGGGTGGGGCCTCGGCCGGTGCGCGGGTCAGCCGGCCTCGCGCAGGTCGGCCAGGTCCAGCGGGGTGTGCCGGTGGAGCAGCTCGGTCAGTTCGGCGACGGTGCCCGCCTCGCCGAGCACGTTCCTGCCGCCGCCGAAGCGGGCCGGATAGCGGTGCACCAGGCGGTAGCGGTGCCGGCCCCGCACCAGCTCGACGCTGACCTGCCAGCGCCCACAGCAACCACACCGCCACTCCACCCCGCGACGGTAGCTCCGAGCTGCGCAGACGAATCCGCCCCCGAGGGACGGCCGGTACCCACGGGGACACGCCGGACCGGGACCGACGGTGATCTGCCTCACCACTGTCGGTGGCGTCTGGTTGACTGTCGCCGTGGACCTGCCGATCAACCCGCCGGTCGAGCCGATGCTGGCCAAGAGCGTGGCCCGCCTGCCCACCGATCCCGGCCTGACCTACGAGCCCAAGTGGGACGGCTTCCGCTGCATCGTGTTCCGCGACGGCGACGAGGTCGAGCTGGCCAGCCGGGGCGGCAAGTCGATGACCCGCTACTTCCCCGAGGTGGTCGCGCAGGTGCTGGCGCAGCTGCCCGAGCGGTGCGCGGTCGACGGCGAGCTGATCGTGATCCGGCGCGACGGTCCGGGCGGCCAGCCCCGGCTCGACTTCGAGCAGCTCGCCCAGCGGATCCACCCGGCCGCCTCCCGGGTCGCCCTGCTCGCCGAGACGACCCCGGCCGACTTCGTCGCCTTCGACCTGCTCGCCCTCGACGACGAGCTGCTGGTCGACCAGCCCTACCCGACCCGGCGGGAGCGTCTGGTGCGGGCGCTGGCCGGGGTCCGGCCGCCGGTGCACGTCACCCAGGTCACCACCGATCCGGAGACCGCCCGGCGCTGGTTCGAGGTGTTCGAGGGTGCCGGGCTGGACGGGTTGATCGTCAAGCCGGCCGACCTGACCTACCAGCCGGGCAAGCGGCTGATGGCCAAGGTCAAACATGCCCGGACGGCCGACGTGGTGGTCGCCGGGTTCCGCTGGCACAAGTCCGGGCCGGTGGTCGGCTCGTTGCTGCTGGGCCTCTACGACGACGCCGGGGTGCTGCACCACGTCGGGGTCAGTGCCTCGTTCACCATGGCCCGCCGGCAGGAGCTGCTCGACGAGCTGGCCCCCTACCGGGAGGGCGACGCGGAGCACCCGTGGGTGCACGGCGACCACGAGCGCGGCCAGCGGATCCCCGGCGGGGTCAGCCGCTGGACGGGCGGCAAGAACCTCGACTGGGTGCCGCTGCGCCCCGCGCTGGTGATGGAGGTCGGCTACGACGCGATGGAGGGCGACCGGTTCCGGCACACCGCCCGGTTCGTCCGCTGGCGGCCCGACCGCGATCCCCGGTCCTGCCGCTACGACCAGCTCGACCGCCCGGTGCGCTTCGACGTCGACCAGGTGCTCCGGGGCGATCCGGCGGCGACCGTGCCGCCGGACGCCGGCACCCGGGCGTAGCCTGACTGCTACCCGATCATGGAGGTTCGCCGGTGACCAGCACCGCCCGCCGCAGCCGCCGGTTCCGGCTCGCCCTGGCCGGGTTCGTCGCGGGCGCGTTGCTCGTCACCGGGTGCACCCTGCCGGCGTTCGCCCCGCGGACGGAGGACTCGTCGGCGGCGGCACCGGGCGACACGCCCGCCTGGCGGGCCTGCCCGGAGGTGGCCGACGAGCTGGTGGGCCGGGGTGCCCCGGGCATGCGCTACGAGTGCGCCCGGATCGCGGTGCCCCGCAACTGGGGTGCCGGGACGGGAGCGACCACCGGACCGGGCAGCGGCGAGACCTTCGAGATCGCGCTGCTGCGGGCCCGGTCCTCGAAACAACGGGACCGGATCGGTTCCCTGGTGATCAACCCGGGTGGGCCGGGCGGTTCCGGCGTGGACACCGCCGTCTACCTGTCCTTCGGGCCGTCCTTCGGGGGGCTGCCCGCCGCGGTCACCGACCGGTTCGACATCGTCGGCTTCGACCCACGCGGGGTGTCCCGGTCCAGCCCGGTCAAGTGCATCTCCGACGCCGACCTGGACGCCAGCTTCGGCTACGACCCCGACCCGCGCAGCCAGCAGTCGTTCGACGCCTACCAGGCGCTCAACCGGCGGATCGGCCAGGGCTGCGGCAACCGGTACGGCGACCAGCTCCCCCTCTACGGCACCGAGCAGGCCGCCCGGGACATGGACGCGGTGCGGGCCGCCGTCGGCGACGACAAGCTCACCTACCTCGGCTACTCCTACGGCACCCTGCTCGGCGCGACCTACGCCCAGCTCTACCCGCAGCGGGTCCGGGCGCTGGTGCTCGACGGTGCGGTCGACCCCCGACAGCAGTTGGTGGCCGGGTCGGAGAGCCAGGCCCGGGGCTTCGAGCGGGCATTCGACAACTTCGACCGGTGGTGCGCGGCGAATGCCGGCCGCTGCCCGATCGCCCCGGACGCCCGGGCTGCGGTGACCGCGGCGATCGACAAGGCGAAGGTCTCCCCGGTACGCGGTGCCGACGGGCGGGAGGCCACCTCCGGGTGGGTCTTCTACGCGGTGATCTCCTCGCTCTACACCGAGTCGGGTTGGGAGGAGTTGGCCCGCGCGATCGACCGGCTCGACGAGGGCGACCCGACCGACGTGTTCAAGCTCGCCGACGCGTACGCCGGGCGGGGCGAGGACGGGCACTACTCCAACCTCTTCGACGCCAACCTCGCGGTCAACTGCGCCGACGAGACCGAGAAGCCCAGCGTGGCGCAGATCCGCCAGTTGCAGTCGCAGTGGCGGCAGCAGTACCCGCTGTTCGGGCCGGCCCTGGCGGTGGGGATGTTCGGTTGCGTCGAGTGGCCGGGCGGGCGGGACCCGTACCCGACCGGCCCGGCCGACGGGGCGCCACCGATCGTGGTGGTGGGCACCACCGGTGACCCGGCCACGCCGTACGAGCAGACGGCCCGGCTGGCCGCGATGCTGGGGGTCGGCCGGGTGCTCACCTGGGAGGGCGAGGGGCACACCGCCTACCCGCAGACCGCCTGCATCACCGAGGCGGTGGACGCCTACCTGATCTCGCTCACCGTCCCCCGGGAGGGGTTGCGCTGCCCCGCCCGCTGACCCGGCGACGCCGCCACCGGGCGATGGACGCTCCCGCCGGGCGAGACGGTCACCGACCCCACCACGTCACGGTCGCTGCTCCGACCGGGTTTCGGGGTCGCTGCCGGTGGTCAGCGGCGGTTGCGGCGTCCGCGCAGCCGCTGCCTGACCAGGGTCGCGTGGTCCGGTGGGGCCGGCGGCGGTGGCAGCTCCGGCAGCTCGATGCCCTGCCGGGCGGCCAACTCCTCCAGCAGCGCCCGCATCCGGCGCACGTCGTTCTTCAGCTCCTCCTGCTCGACGTGCTCGAAGGCGTCGTCGTCGACGATGAGCCGGCTGGCGAAGTGCGCGGTGATCAGGGGAATGACCAGCAGCACCATGGTGGAGATCAGCAGCGCGGCCAGGACGCGTCCCTGCCAGCTGGTCGGGGAGATGTCGCCGTAGCCGACGGTGGAGGCGGTGACCACCGCCCACCACACGGCGTCGGCGGCGCTGCGGTGCTCCACCTGGCCGTAGATCACCCCGGCCACCACGATCATCAGCAGGTACGACGTGATCAGCGTCCGGGGCGAGTTGGCGAAGTACACCAGGCCCCGGTAGACCCACCGGAACGGCAACAACAGCTTCATGCCGCACCATGCTGCCTCCCGGACGCCACCGCCGCCCGCCGGGCGTCCGACGACCGACCGCAGGCCGGGACACCCACCTGTGCCCGGCGACCGGGCGGGGTGCTGTGACAGGCTGCCGGTCATGACCGACGTGATCCTCCGCGAGGCGGTCCGGGACGACCTGCCCGCCATCCTGGCCCTGCTCGCCGACGACGTGCTCGGCCGGACACGCGAGCACACCGGGGTGGACGAGGCGTACGAGCGGGCGTTCGCCGCCATCACCGCCGACCCACGCAACCAGCAGCTGGTGGCCGAACGCGCCGGGGAGGTCGTCGGCTGCTTCCAGCTCACCTACATTCCGGGGCTGGGCCGGCACGGCGCGGAACGGGCGCTCGTGGAGGCGGTCCGGGTCCGCTCCGACCTGCGCGGGCACGGGGTGGGCCAGGCGATGATGACCTGGGCGATCGACGAGGCTCGACGGCGGGGCTGCGGGTTGGTGCAGCTCACCACCGACAAGTCCCGCACCGACGCGCACCGCTTCTATCAGCGCCTCGGCTTCGTCGCCAGCCACGAGGGCATGAAACTCCCCCTCTGACCGTGAGGATGTGGGAGCGGGTCACCCGGCCGGTCTGACCCACTCTCTGCCGGTCAGTCGTCGACCAGGCGGCCGTCGCGCAGGGTCAGCGCCCGGTCGGCCACCTCGATCAGAGCCGGGTCGTGGGTGGCGACCAGGGCGGTCATCCCCCGCGCGTGCACCACCGCGCGGAGCAGGTCCATGATCGCCCGGCCGGTCTCGGAGTCGAGCTGACCGGTCGGCTCGTCGGCGATCAGCAGGTCGGGTTCGTTGGCCAGGGCGCGGGCCACGGCGACCCGCTGCTGCTGCCCACCGGACAGCTCGTACGGGCGCTGACCGGCGTGGCCACCCAGGCCGACCAGTTCCAGCAGCACCGCCACCCGCTGCTCACGCTCCGCCGCCGGGACCCGGGCCAGCCGCAGCGGCACCCCGACGTTCTCCGCCGCCGACAGGATCGGCACCAGCCCGAAGGTCTGGAACACGAACCCGACCGTGCCCCGGCGCAGCCGCAGCAGCTCGGCCTCGCCGGCACCGGTGACGTCGTGCCCGGCTACCCGGACCCGGCCGGTGTCCGGTCGGTCCAGCCCGCCGACCAGGTTCAGCAGGGTGGTCTTGCCCGCGCCGGAGCGGCCCCGCACCGCCACCAGCTCACCCCGGGCGGCGGTGAAGGAGACCTCACGGACGGCGTGCACGGCGTGCCGTCCCCGGCCGAACGTCCGGCTCACCCCCTCGACCCGGACCACCTCGTCGGTGACCGCGTCGGCGGCCCGGACGACCGTCGTGTCGGCCCGGACGGCGGGAACCTGCTCGCTCATGCGTCACTCCCGTTCTGGTCCGGCGTCTGGTCGCCGGGGCGGACTTGCACGTGGTCGGGGGCGAGATCGAGGCGGACCCGGTCCCGCAACGCCAGGGCCGCCACGAAGGGCGCCGGGAGCTGCATCCGGCCGGTCCGGTCCAGCACCGCGTACTCCTCGCTGACCAGTTCGGTGCTGCCGTCGGCGCCGATCCGCGCGGTCCGGCGTACCTCGGAGGCGGTCCGGCCGTCGCGGATCGCGACGGTGCGGCGGACCTGGTCGGCGACGGCGTGGTCGTGGGTGACCACCACCACGGTCACCCCCAGTTCGGCGTTGATGGTGCGCAGCGCCGCGAAGACCTCCGCGCCGGTCGCCTCGTCCAGCTCCCCGGTCGGTTCGTCGGCGAAGAGCACCTCCGGGTCGTTGGCGACCGCCACCGCCACCGCGCAGCGCTGCTGCTCACCACCGCTGAGCTGCCCGGGACGCCGGTCCGCGCAGTAGCCCACCCCGACCAGGTCCAGCAGCTCGTCGGCCCGTCGTCGGCGGGCCCGGCCACCACCGCCACGCCGGGCCAGCCGCATCGGCAGCTCCACGTTCTCCCGGGCGGTCAGGTACGGCAGCAGGTTGCGGCCGGTCTGCTGCCAGACGAACCCGACGGTGTGCCGCCGGTAGCGCAACCGGCGGCGGGCCGACAGCGCCAGCAGGTCGTAGTCGGCCACCCGGGCGATCCCCGCCGTCGGCGTGTCCAGCCCGGAGAGGATGTTGAGCAGGGTCGACTTGCCCGAGCCGGAGGCCCCGACGATCGCCACCAGCTCACCCCGGTCGATCACCAGGTCGAGCCCCTGGAGGGCGACCACCTCGACCCCTTCGGTCTTGAAGATCCGGACTAGGCCGTCGCAGACGATGTGCCCGCGCAGCCGGTCCTGCCCGCCGGCCCGTTCGGCCGCCCGCTGCGCCGCCCGGCGTTGCAGGTCCGCCAGGTCGGGTACGACGGGGTTCTGGGCGGTCGTGGTCATCTCAGCTCTCCTCTCCGAGCCGGAGCACCTCGCCGAGGCGCATCCGACGGTTGTTCAAAGCCTCCACCGCCATGGCGAAGCCCAGCGCGACCGCGCCGAGCCCGACCGTGGCGGCGACCAGACCGGGCGCGAAACCCACCCGTACCGGTGTGCCGTTGGTGAACGCGGCGAGCCCGAGCAGCGGGGTGAGCAGCACCGGCAGCAGCACCCCGACCAGCGCTCCGGTCAGCACCGCCACCCCCACCAGCGGGGCCAGCTCCACCAGCAGCAGCCCCCGCCACTGCCGGCGGGACAGCCCCAGGGTGCGCAGCCGGGACAGCACCTCACCCCGGGCGCGGGCCCCGGCGAGGACGGTGAAGGCGACGGCGAGCAGGGCCAGCACCCCACCGGCCACCGCCCCGGCGACGAACCCGAACGCCAGCAGCCCGTTCGCGCCACCGCCGCCCAGCCGCAGCCGGGTCTGCGACCAGGTCTGCACCACCACGCCCCGGGGTCGTTCCCGGCCGGTCACCGCGCCGCCGGTCTGGTAGCGCTGCTGTCCCTCGTCCCCGACCTGCCGCAGCACCCCGGCGTCGAGCCGGTCACCGGCGACCAGGAACGCGGTGGGAACGGGCGGGCTGTCCCGCGGGGGCAGCGCCTGCCAGGGCAGCACCACGTACCGGCTGGTGTTGGGTCGGGCCAGCGGGAAGTCGACGACGGTGTCGACGGGCGTGAACTCGTACCGCTGGCCCTGCACGGTGATGAAGGCGGACCGCAGCCCGGCGTCGGCCAGGTCGGCGGCGACCGCCGGGGAGACCACCGCCGGCAGCGGTCCGCCGCCCGGCCGGGCGTCGCGCAGCGGGCCGGGCACCCGGACGTCCCGGCCGGCGGCCCGTGCCGTGCGAGCCAGCCCGGGGCCGTCGACCAGCAGCACGCTGGTGTCGCGCAGCCGGGCGTCGGTGCCGTCGGCGTCGGTCGCCAGGCGTTGCGCCGACTCGTCGGCCAGCGCGGTGGCGGCCCGCACCCCGGCCAGGCGTTCCAGTGCCGGGCCGGTGTCCGGGGCGAGCCGGTCGCCTCGGATCAGCGCGTCCGCCGGCACCGCCCGGGTGGCGACGTCGTCGCGGGTGTCCTCGATGCCGGTGGCGATCACCGCGCAGAAGGCGGCGGTGGCGACCGCGAGCACCACCACGACCAGCGGGGTGGCCGCCGCCGCCCGGCCGGCGCGGGCCGTGCCCAGGAAGGCGACACTTCCCCGGGTACGCGCGGCGAGCCGCCCGGCCAGCCGCACCGGCCACGGGTAGAGCCGCAGCGCCAGCACCGACGCGGCGACCGCGACCAGCGCCGGCACCGACACCAGCAGCGGGTCCACCGTGCCGGGGGTGAGCCCGCGCCGCCGCAGCAGCACCACCGCCACCCCGGCCAGCAGCACCAGGGCGGCCTCGGTGGTGGCCCGCCGCGCGGACGGCCGTAGCCGGCCCAGGTCCCGCCGCCCGACCACCCCGGACGGTACGGCCAGCGTCGCCACCGGCAGGGCCAGGGTGACCAGGGCGGTCGCGCCGACGGCGAGCGGGCCGGTGTCGCCGGGCGCACCGGGCAGCAGGCCGCCGAGCAGCCAGCCCAACCCGGCGGCCGGCGGTACGACCAGCAGCGACTCGGCGAGGCTGCGCCGCACGCCGGTGGTGACCCCGCCACCCCGGGCCCGGATCAGCGCGAACTCGGTGCGGCGTCGGCGCACGGTCGACGCGGCGGCCAGCACCACCAGCCCGGCGAGTGTCGCCAACACCCCGGCGGCGATGACGGCGAGCAGGGTACGGGCCGAGGTGACCGCCCGCCCGAACTCGCGCAGCGGGACGTCGACCCCCTGGGTCAGCTCCTTGCCGGTGCCGGTGCTGGCCCGCACCAGCCGCTGCACCCCGTCGACGAGGTGGTCGATGCGCCGGACGTCCATGCCGTCGGCGCCGAGCCGGTACCGCCAGGTGAACGACACCGGATGGTCCTCGACGGCCAGCCGGTCCAGCGCGGCGACGGAGACCAGCCCGACCAGGATGAACGGTTGGCCGTCCCCCTCCGGCTCGGCCACCTCCAGCACCGAGGGCAGGGTGTCCCAGTTGCCGTCGGCGGGGTCGACGGGCCGGAACAACCCGACCACGGTCAGCGGGGTCGGCGGGTGTTCCTCGTCGGGCGGGGCGAGGGTGAGCCGGCTGCCGACCCGTAGCCCGAACCGGCCGGCGATGTCGGCGGCCAGGGCCACCTGCACCGGGGCGTCGGCGGCGGCCGTCCCGTCCGGCCAGCGTCCCTCGACCAGGGTGCCCGCCGTCTCGACCCCGGGCATGGCCCGCAGGCCGAGGTGCACCAGGTAGTTGCCCCGGGCCAGGTCGGGGCCGGTGACCCGGTCCTCGGGGGTCTGCGCGGCATACCACCGCTGCGCCACGGCGGCCCGTACGTCGGCGGGCATCCGCTGCTGGAGCGTGTCCAGCTCGACCGCCTGGCTGCTCACCGACGGGGCGTCGACGCCGGGGCGGGTGGCGTACGTCAGGTCGCGGCGGGCGGCGGGCTCAGCGGCGAGGTGTTCCCGCAGGCCCTGGTCGGCCAGCCGGTTGACCACCCGGGGCACCCCGCCGACGAGCAGGGCGATCACCAGGGTCAGCGCGGCCAGCAGCAGGAACTGCCCGCTGTGGGCGCGCACCCGACGGATCACGGCACCGATGTTCATCGCTGGTCCTCCCCCTGGTGCGACGGTCCGGTCGTCGACGCCCTCACCGGTCTCCCCCGGTGTGCAGCCGGGCGATGGCGACCCGCCGCCGCAGCCCGGCGGCCATCGCCGCGCTGCCGGCCAGCGCGGCCAGCAGCAACCCCGCCACGGTCCACCCGATCGGGGTCCAGGCCAGGGCGAACACCGGTGCGGGCACCGGACGCCCGGCGGCCGGGGTGAGCACCACCAGCGGCGCCATGGTGGCCCCGACCACCGCGCCGAGCAGCAGCCCGACACCGACGCCGATCCCGGCCAGGAAGGTCTGCTCGGCGAGCAGCGCCCGGGCCAGCAGCCGGGGCGACGCGCCGAGGGTGTGCAGCACCGCGAACTCACCGGTCCGGTGTCGGGCGGTGGCCCAGACGTCCACCACCAGACCGACGAGGGCGAGCAGCACCGAACCGAGGGCGGCGGCCAGCAACCCCGTCCGGGCACCCTGCCAGTACGGGTCGTCGGCGGCCACGGCGGCGGCCTGCCGGCGGTCCAGCAGCGTCGTCCCGGGCAGGGCGGCGGCGGCCCGGGTCGCCTCGGCGTGCGCGGCGGGGTCGACCCGTAACCACCACTCGGGCACCGTCCGGACGGTCCCGGAGTTGCGGATCAGCCAGTCGGTGGCCGCCGGCAGGTCGAGCAGCACCCCGTCACCGGCGGTGGCGGGCAGCGCGGTCACCTCCCCGACCAGGCGCACCGGCAGGGAGACCCCGGACAGTGTCAGCACGACCGTCTCCCCGGGCCGGACGTTGAGCGCGGCCCGCACGGCGGGGGTCATCAGCGCCGGTGCGGGGGTGTCCGGGCCGTCCGGCACCACCGTGAAGCGGGACGACGGCTGGTAGGCGTACCGGCCGCCGTCGAGGAACCCGACGGGGTGGGTGGCGGTCAGCCCGGCGTCGACGACCCTGGCGCTGCTCTGCCCGGTGGGCTCTGCGGCGGCCACCCGCCACCGGCCGGTGAGGGCGACGGCGGTCGACCGGGCGTCCGGGCCGACGGTACGCAGGTCACGCACCTGGAGCGCGTATTCGGTGCCGGCCACGTCCCCGCCGTCGGCCTCGAATCCGGCCAGTCGTAGCCCGTCCACGGCCGGCAGGGTGACGCGGAACCCGACGGCCTGCCCGTCGCTGCCGGTGCGCGCCACGGGCAGCCGGTACGCCACCCCGTCGGCCCGGGTGAGCAGCACCGACACGGCGATCCGGTGCGGAACGACGGCTTGGTCGACGGGGGTCTGGACGGTGCCGGTGAGGCTGCGGGCGTCGGCCGGCAGCGGCACCCCGAGGGCCGGTCCCCGGGCGGCGGTCAGCGGTGCGAACAGCTCCCGCGCGGGCCGGTCGGCGAGTCGGTCGCTGAACTTGCCCACCTCGGCGGCGTGTGCGGTGTCCAGGCCCAGCACGGTGGCCTGCCGGTCGTCGCGGCCGACCCGGATGTCGTCCCGCCAGACCGGCAACGCCCGGTCGACCCCGGGCAGGGCGGCGAGCGTCGCGACCCGGTCGACGGGGGCGACCCCGCTCCGCTCGACCAGCCGCAGGTCCGCGCCGACGGTGTGGTCGGCCTGGTCGACCTGGGACCGTTCCCCGGTGGCGACCAGCGACCAGGCCAGGGTGCTGCCGCCGACGGCGAGGGCGAGCAGCAGCACCGGTCCGGCGTGCGGACGCCGGCCGGCCTGCCACATGCCGAAGATGGTCGCGGTCCACAGCCGCCGGTCGACGAACCGTTCGGCGAACCGGGTGGCCGGGGGGAGCAGCCGCAACGCCACCACCGCACCGGCCAGCACCCCCAGGGTCGGCGCGGCCACCAGCAGCGGGTCGACGCCGAGGTCGTTGCCCGCGCCGGCCAGGGGTGAGGAGTAGCGGCGCAGCTGCACCCAGGCCAGCACGGCGAAGGCCACCAGGGCCAGGTCGAGCCCGGCCCGGCTGACCGTGGCGACCCGGTCGGGGCGGGACCGGGCGGCCAGGTCGGCCACGTAGGTGCCCGCGCCCCGCAGGGTGGGGGCGACCATGGCGACGAGACAACCGACGGCGGTGGCGACGGCCGCCACCCACACCCACCGGCCGCCGCCGACGGCGCCGCCCAGGTCGACCGGGCCGTCGGCGGCGACCCGGCGCAGCACCCCACCGGCGAGCAGCGGCCCGAGCAGGGCCGCCGGGACGACCACCAGGGTCGCCTCCCGGGCGGCCAGGCCGGCGAGCTGCCGGCGGGCCGCGCCCCGGGCCCGTAGCAGGGCGGTCTGCGCCCGGCGGTCCTCGTTCAGCAGGGCGGCGATCAGCACCAGCGCGTACCCGCCGAGGACCACGATCAGCAGCAGGGGGGTGGCCAGCGCGGAGCGACCGGCCAGGTCGGCCCGGCTGATCCGGTCGATCAGCCGGTCGAGGGTGGTGACCGCCTGTGCCGACGAGCCGAGCCCGGCCGCCTCGGGCACCTCCGTCGCGGCGGTGGCGACGGCCCGACGCAGCGCCGGCAACCGGTCCGCCCCGACGGCGGCCAGGTCGGGCGCGACCACCCAGGATGCGGAGACCGAGCCCGGGAAGGTGGCGGCGAAGTCGGCCGGGTCGAGCACGAACGGCCCGTGCGTGGCGTCGGCGTCCGGGTCGACGCCGAGCCCGGGGGCGAGCCGCCAGTACGGGTCGGCCGGGTCGCGCGGTCGCCAGGTCCCGGAGAGCACCACCTCGGTACGCCG
The DNA here is from genome assembly GCF_040649765.1 of Micromonospora sp. NPDC048894. Lineage (NCBI taxonomy): Bacteria > Bacillati > Actinomycetota > Actinomycetes > Micromonosporales > Micromonosporaceae > Micromonospora > Micromonospora sp. NPDC048894. The sequence continues at coordinate 25,984 of NZ_JBEZFY010000016.1, forward strand.
GTCGGTGCTGCGGTCGCGCATCGGCACCCGGTCGCCGGTCCGCAGTCCCAGCGCACCGGCGACCTTCTCCGGCAGGGTGGCCTGGAGCGGGCCGGCCCCGGGGGTGGGCCAGCCGCCGTCGACGAGGTCGGCGTGGTCGACCAGGTCGTCCAGGGTGGCCAGGCTGGCGAAGACCGGTTCCTTGCCGGTACGGGTGCCCGGCCCGAGGTCGCCGGTGAGTTCCCGCCCCGTGCCGTAGCGGGCGGCGGCGACCCGCACCGGGACGTCCCCGAGGGCGGTCCGGAAGCCGTCCCGCACGGCCCGGTCCCGGCTGGTGAACTCGGTGTGGTCGCGCCCGCCGGAGCCGCTGACCAGCAGGCTGCGTTCCTCGACGGGGGCGGCGGCGATCAGCGCGCGTTGACCGGCGTCGACGGCCCGCCGGTTGTAGTCGGCCAGCCCGGTGACCAGTGCGATCGCGACCAGTGCGGCGGCCACCGCCGCGAGCAGCAGCCCCCGCGCCTCGCGGGCCCGCCTCCACACCAGCTTCATCCGTTGCCTCCCCGGGGGCCCGGGGTCGGGCCGACGGAGAGCAAGAGTGGCGACCCGGCGGTAAAGGTTCGCACCCGTTACTTGATCGTTACTCCGGTCACCGTGCGGCCGGGCCGGGGTTGGCCGTTCGGCGTCGATCTGGTGGGATCGGCGGCATGGAAATCGCCCTCATCCTGTCGAGCACCGCCCTCGTGCTGGCGCTGCTGTTGCAGCTCCCCCGCCGGGACGGCCGGGGCGACGGCTCGTTTCGGCTGGTGGAGATCGAGCGTCGCCAGCGGCTGATCATGGAGCATCTGGGCATCGTGGACCGGGGCCCGGCTCTGCCCGGGGTGCGGGAGCACCTGGCCCGGGGCGAGAAGATCAAGGCGATCAAGGCTTACCGGGAGGCGACCGGGACGGACCTGCGCACCGCCAAGGAGGCGGTCGAGGCGATCGCCGCCGGACGCTGAGCCGACTGGGCCGGCCGGGACGCCTCCCGACCCGGCCAGGGTCAGCCCTGGACCGGCGTCCGCCGGGCCGGTCGGTACATGGAGCAGACCAGGGGGCCGCCCTCGATCGTGGTGCGCGCCGTGACCGTGAAGCCGAGACGTTCGTAGCGGCGGACGTTGCGCTCGTCGGAGGTTTCCAGCGCGATGCCGTTCGGGTCGCCGGACTCGTCGATGAGGGTCACCCCCGCGGCGGCGACGGCGGAGCCGAGACCGATGCCGCGCCGCTCCGGGTGGACGCCCAACGTCGCGAATTCCCACGCGCCGGGTGGCCGCGCCGGCAGCTCGACGGCCATGAGCGCCGCCAGCCGGTCACCGTGCAGCTCCGCGATCCGCGCCTGGAGGCCCTCCCCCGGCGCGGGCGCGTCGCCCGGCAGGAACGCGGCGACCGCCTGAGCGTCGTCAGTGACGAGGACCAGGCCGTGCGCGAGGGCGTGGCCCAGGTAGAGGGCCTGTAGCTCTTCGAGTCGACGCGGGTGGTCGTCGGCCGGGATCGACCATCGCGTCCACGGGTAGTCGTGGAAGGCGGCGGCGAGCGTACGTGCGGCGCGGGGCAGGTCGAGGGCGGTGGCCCGGCGGATGTGGCTGGTCATCGGCCCGAGCCTAGTCAGTCCTTGGTCAGCTCCGGCCGGTGCTCGCGGATCCACGCCTCGACGTCGACCTTCCGCCACACCTTGCCCTGCATCAGGTCGGCCACCGGATCAGGGAAGTTCCGGTGACTGGTGATCACGTAGACCCGCTGCTTGCTGATGCCGCCCAGCATCACGCGGATCTCGTGCGCACCCACCAGCTCCATACGGCGGACGCTAAACAGTTGCCCCGGACTCTTGACTCGGGTCAAGAGCCCGGTCACTGTATCGGGTATGCCAAAGAACGTTTCGCCTGTTCATGATCGGCAGCGGCGGCCCGTGGGCGGGCATCCGCCGATGCGCCCGCTGTGGCGGTGCCGCACGTGCGCCGCACCCTGGCCGTGCCAACCCGCCCGCCTGCTCCTGACCCGGGAGTACCGGCGGGACCGGGTGGCACTGTCGATCTACATGGCCAGCCAGTTGTTCGAGGCCACCGCCGATCTGGTGCGACTCAATCCGCACCCGGCCCCGTCCCCGGCGGAACTGTTCGACCGTTTCCTCGCCTGGACGGCCCGACCGTCCACCCGGGCCGCGAACACGTCCCGGCCGGGCGACGGGCGTCGAGCCGGGGCCGCGAACACGTCCCGGTCGGGCGACGGGCGTCGACCCGGGGCCGCGACCCCGGAACCGGAACCGGCTACGGACCGCCCGGCCGACCGCCTGCCGGAGACTATCTGACGAGCAGGGTCAGTAGTCCGGTGAGGGCGACGAGGACCGCCGCCACCCCGGTGAGCACGGCCGGCAAGATCTTGAGGTATTCCAGGATCACGGAATGCCGGTGCGGCGTCCCACCGATCCGCTGCGTTCTTCTCGTCGTGGCCGCCATGGTGATTCCCCTGTCCGGTGCCCGCGTCCGGTCGGATGAATCGGAGCCGCTGACCGGCGAATCGACTGTCGCCGCCGGGCAGCAGCCGACCGGACACTCCACAGCGAGGGCATAATCCCTGTTCACACGAGTGCAGCCGACTTCCGCGCATCCTACCTTTCATATTCGACCGTAGGCGCGACGACCAGCCGAGCGCAATCATCAGTACCGGAAAGAGTGCGGAGGAATGCCATTTTCACGCGTGGGAGTGGCATGCTGCGCAACTGATTTCGGATTACCGGCGGACAGCCCGTACCCACCGTCGCCGCCGGCATTCCGATTTCCGTCGGCGGGGGTCGGCGGCTTTGACTCGGCGGTGTCGTCGGCCGGGCGCTTCGCCCGGCTCGGCTGCACCCGTTTCGGTTCGCCCGGCATCTTCGGATGGTCGGGCGGGTAGGGCAGGTCGCCCAGTCCGTGCCCGGCGTCCCGCTCGGCCCAGTCGAGCAGGGGCGTGATGTCGACCGGGTCGTCGTCGATGCCCGCGTGCGGGTCGCCCCGCTCGGCCAACCGGACCGGCACCGTTTTCAGGTCGAAGTCGTCCGGGTCGATGTCGGGCAACTCGTCCCAGGTGACCGGGGTCGAGACGGTGGCCCGCGCGTTGGCCCGCAGCGAGTACGCGCAGGCGATGGTGCGGTCCCGGGCCATCTGGTTGTAGTCGACGAAGACCCGGTGCCCGCGCTCCTCCTTCCACCAGGCGGTGGTGACGAGGTCGGGACGACGCCGTTCCAGCTCCCGGGCCAGCGCGATGGTGGCCCGGCGGACCTCGGTGAACGTCCAACGCGGGGCGATGCGCAGGTAGACGTGCAGCCCTCGACCGCCGGAGGTCTTCGGCCAGCCGGTGATGCCCAACTCGCCGAGAATGCCGCGCAGCTCGGCGGCGGCAGTGGCCGCGTCGGCGAAGTCGGTGCCGGGCTGCGGGTCGAGATCCACCCGCAGCTCGTCGGGGTGGTCGACGGCGGCGGCCCGGACCGGCCAGGGGTGGAACACCACGGTGCCCATCTGCGCGGCCCAGGCGACGTGGGCGAGGTCGGTGGGGCGCAACTCGTCGGCCCCGCGCCCGCTGGGAAAGGTGATCCCGACGGTCTGCACCCACGGCGGCACCCCCCGGGTGGGCACCCGCTTGGAGTAGAACGCCTCCCCCTCGACCCCGTCGGGGAAGCGTTGCAGGGTGGTCGGCCGGTCCCGCAGGGCGCGCATGATGCCGTCGCCCACCGCGACGTAGTAGTGGAAGACGTCGGCCTTGGTGAACCCACGCCCCGGGAAGATCACCCGATCCGGACTGCTCAGCCGGACGGTGTGCCCGGCCACCTCGACCTCGGTCGCCTTCGCGCTGCCCGCCATGGCGCGACCATATGCGATGCCCCCGACATCCGACGTACGGTTGACCGGTGAGTCCTGACGAGAAAGAGCTGCCCCGCACCGAGGACGAGTGGCGGGTCCGGTTGACCCCGGAGGAGTTCCGGGTGTTGCGCGAGGCCGGCACCGAGCGCCCCTTCACGGGCGAGTACGTCGACACCAAGACCGCAGGCGTCTACCACTGCCGGGCCTGCGGGCTGGAGTTGTTCTCCAGTGACACCAAGTTCGATTCGCACTGCGGCTGGCCGAGCTTCGACGACGCCATCCCGGGCCGGGTCAAGGAGATCCAGGACCGCAGCCTCGGCATGGTCCGCACCGAGATCCGCTGTGCCCGCTGCGACAGCCACCTGGGGCACGTCTTCCACGGCGAGGGTTTCACCCCGAAGGACACCCGGCACTGCGTGAACTCGGTCTCGATCCGGCTGGAGCCGACGCAGAGCTGACCCCGACACGCCGTCCAACCCGACCGAATTCAGGGCATTTGCCTCCTTTAGGCGTTTCCGCGAGGCACGCTTGGGGCAGATGTCCGATTCGGGGGGTACGACAGATGGCTACCTGCGAGGTCTGCGGCAACGACTACTGGATGGCGTTCGAGGTGCGTACGGTCAGCGGTGACGTGCACACCTTCGACAGCTTCGAGTGCGCGGCACACAAGCTCGCGCCGATCTGCGAGCACTGCCAGGTGAAGATCATCGGGCACGGCGTGGAGGTCGGCGGCCGGTTCTTCTGCTGCGCGCACTGCGCCCGCGCGGTGGAGGCCCTGGGCGCCGAGATCCGCGACGCGGTCGGTGCCCGCCCGGCCTGACCCGGCCCCGACGTCACGGGGCGTGCCGGGCCGGCGGGCGGGGTCGCCTAGCATCGCGGAATGGCCCCTCAGACCGTCGACGTCCACGTCGCCACGTTCGCCGAGTTGGACGCGCGCACCTTCCACGACCTGCTGCGGCTGCGCATCGACGTGTTCGTGGTGGAGCAGCGCTGCCCGTACCCGGAGCTGGACGGTCGCGACGTCGAACCCGGCACCCGGCACCTCTGGCTGGCCCACGACGGCGTCGCCCTGGCGTATCTGCGGATGCTGGTCGACCCGGGTGACGTGACGCGGATCGGTCGGGTGGTGGTGGACCCGGCGGCCCGGGGCGGCGGGCTCGCCGGCCGGCTGATGACCGAGGCCCTGCGGCTGGTCGGTGACCGGCCGTGCGTGCTGGAGGCGCAGGCCCACCTGGCGGGGTTCTACGCCGGGCACGGCTTCACGGTGACCGGACCGCAGTACGTCGAGGACGGCATCCCGCACCTGCCGATGCGGCGGGAGAGCTGACCGGCCCACCCGGGGTGCCGCCTGGTCGAGCCGTCCGAAACATTGACGGATTCCGCTTTCCTGTGCAAGCCTGCGGGATAGAGCCGTCGTGGGAGCCGCACAGCAGGCATGGGAGGGGCAACTCCCGGCCGTCCGGGCGTCGTTCGACCGACCCCTTCACCTCGGAGGCTCCATGTCCACCGTCCTACGCAGACGACCCACCGCGCTCGCGGGGTCGCTGCTCACCATCGGCGCGATCATCGCGCTGTTGCTCACCACCGCCCTGGCCAACTCGGCTTCCGCGCACGGCGCGGTGGTGAACCCCGGGTTCCGCTCCTACAGCTGCTGGGAGCGCTGGGGCGCCGAGTTCCAGAACCCGAGAATGGCCACCGAGGACCCGATGTGCTGGCAGGCCTGGCAGGCCGACCCGCAGGCCATGTGGAACTGGAACGGCCTGTTCCGGGAGGGTGTCGCCGGCAACCACCAGGGTGCCATCCCGAACGGCCAGCTGTGCAGCGGCGGACGCACCCAGAACGGCCGCTACAACGCCCTGGACACCGTCGGCGCCTGGAAGACCACGTCGGTCGCGAACAGCTTCCGGCTGAAGTTCTTCGACCAGGCCAGCCACGGGGCCGACTACATCCGGGTGTACGTGACCAAGCAGGGCTTCAACGCGTTGACCACGCCACTGGGCTGGAGCAACCTGGAGCTGGCCGGGCAGATCGGCAACACGCCGGCCTCCCAGTGGGACAAGGACACCGGTGGCGTGTCGATCCAGATCCCGGTGAACGCGGCCGGCCGTACCGGCCGGCACATCGTCTACACCGTGTGGCAGGCCAGCCACCTGGACCAGTCGTACTACCTGTGCAGTGACGTCGACTTCGGTGGCGGCAACAACCCGACCACCCCGCCGCCCACCACCGCGCCGCCGACCACCCCGCCGCCCACCACGGCCCCGCCGACCACGCCGCCGCCCACCACGGCCCCGCCGACCACCCCGCCGCCGGCGACCGGTGGCTGCACCGCCACCTACCGGGTGACCTCCACCTGGAACGGCGGGTTCCAGGGTGAGGTGGACGTGACCGCCGGGTCCTCGGCGATCAAGGGTTGGACGGTGAACTGGACGTACTCCGGGGGCCAGCAGGTCAGCCAGGCGTGGAACGCCACGTTGGCCAGCAGCGGTTCGACGGTGACGGCCCGCAACGTCAACTACAACGGCGCGTTGGCCGCCGGGGGGAAGACCACCTTCGGCTTCCTCGCCTCCGGCAGCGGCGCCAGCCCCACCCCGGTCTGCACCGCGACCGTCTGACCGGTCGGCACAGCACAGCACACGCAACAACAAGGAAATAGTGGCCTCCCGCGGCGGGAGGCCACTATTTCCATGATCGGGCACGATCATGACCGCCGGGGCACCGCGACCCGACCGACCGGGCAGGGCAGGGCAGGTGTCAGACCAGGCAGTTGACGATGTCGGCGACGGAGCGACGGCGGCCGGTGTAGAACGGGACCTCCTCGCGGACGTGCCGACGGGCCCCGGAGGCCCGCAGGTCGCGCATCAGGTCGACGATCCGGTGCAGCTCGTCGGCCTCGAAGGCGAGCATCCACTCGTAGTCACCGAGGGCGAACGACGCCACCGTGTTGGCCCGTACGTCCGGGTAGCCGCGCGCCATCTTGCCGTGCTCGGCCAGCAACTCCCGCCGCTCGGCGTCCGGCAGCAGGTACCACTCGTAGGACCGGACGAACGGGTAGACGCACAGGTAGGGGCGGGGCGCCTCGTCGGCGAGGAACGCCGGGATGTGGCTCTTGTTGAACTCCGCCGGCCGGTGCAGCGCCAACTGCGACCACACCGGGGTCAACGCCCGCCCCAGGGTGGTCCGACGCAGCCGCAGGTAGGCGTCCTGGAGGGCGTCGCTGGACGACGAGTGCCACCAGATCATCACGTCCGCGTCGGCGCGCAGCCCGGCCACGTCGTACATGCCCCGGACCACCACGTCCTTGCCGGCCAGCTCCTCGAAGAGGGACTCCACCTCACCGGTGACGTTCTCCCGCAGCGCCGGCAGCGTGCCGGTGGCCCGGTAGACCGACCACATGGTGTAACGGACGGTGGCGTTGAGTTCCTTGAGTCGGGCCGCGTTGGTCTGCTCGGTCGTCTGCTCGGTCATGGCCCCGATCCTTCCAGTGCTTCGATGATCTCCCCGGCCGCGTCCTCGCCGGAGCGCACGCAGACCGGGATGCCGACCCCGTCGAAACCCGCCCCGGCCAGCGCCAGGGTGGGGTGCGACGCGCGCAGCGCCGCCCGGACGGCGGCCACCCGCCCGGTGTGGCCGGGCGGGTACTGGGGCAGCGCGCCACCCCAGCGCTGCACGTGACCGGCGACCGGCGCGGGCAACGCCACCCCGAGCACCCGGGTCAGCTCCCGGTGCACGGTGGCGAGCAGGTCGTCGTCGGTGAGCTGGAGGGAGGTCTCCTCGCCGTACCGGCCGACGGAGGCGCGGACCAGGGCCAACCCGTCCGGCGCGGCCAGGTGCCCCCACTTGGTGGTGAAGAACGTCGACGCCTTGATCAACAGCCCTTCGGTGGCCGGCACCAGGAAGCCGGAGAGCGGGGGCAGCGCCGGCCGGGGCAGGGCCAGGGTGACCAGCGCGACGCTGGCGTAGTTCAGCCCGCCGACGGTCGCCGCCTGCGCCTCGGCGAACCCGGCGAGCAGCCGGGCGGCCGGCCGGGCCGGGACGGTGAGCAGCACCGCGTCCGCCTCGACCAGTTCCGGGTCGCGGGTCGGGCCGACGGTGAGCCGCCAGCCGTCGCCGACCGGGGTCAGCTCACGGACCGCAGCGTGCCGGCGGATCGTCGCCCCGCTGGCCGTGGCCGCCGCCTCGACCAGGGTGCTCAGTCCGCCGTCCAGGGTGCCGAAGACCGGCGCACCGGGCGCGCGGGGCGCGGCGGCCTGCGCGGCCCGGACCGCCCCGACCAGGGTGTGTTCCACCCGCGCCGCGCGGGCCAGCGCCGGCATGGTGGTGACCAGGGACAGGTCGTCGGCCCGACCGGCGTAGACGCCGCCGAGCATCGGGTCGACCAGCCGCTGCACCACCTGCGCACCGAACCGGGCCCGGACCAGCGCGCCGACCGAGACGTCCTGGTCCGCGTCGAGCAGCGGCCGGCCGCCGTCGCGGTCGGCGGCCGCCGTGGGCTCGGCGACCGCCACCACCGCCGCCAGATCCCCGGGTACGCCGACCAGCGTGCCGCCCGGGATCGGGCGCAGCCCGCCGTCGACGACGAGCGCCGCCTGCCCGACGGTGGGGTGCACGATCCGCCCGGCCAGGCCGAGCCGGCGGGCCAGGGCCACCGCTGCGGACTCGCCCCCGGCCGGGTCCCGCATCAGGAACGACTCCGCGCCGAACTCCACCGGGCGGCCGGCCAGCTCACCGGTGCGCAGCTTGCCACCGAGCGCGCCGGACTGCTCGTACACGGTGATCTCGGTGTCGGCGGGGGCGCGGTCGCGCAGCCGCAGCGCGGCGGCCAGGCCGGTGATGCCGCCACCGACCACCGCCACCCGCCACGGTCGCGCGCCCACGGGTCAGCCCTGCTCGGCCCGGCGCGCGGACACCTCGTGCACCAGCGCGACCACCCGGGTCAGCACCTCGGGGTCGGTCTCCGGCAACACGCCGTGACCGAGGTTGAACACGTGGCCGGGGGCGGCCCGGCCCTGCTCGACGATCCGCCGCACCTCGGCCTCGATCACCGGCCAGGGGGCGAACAGCACGGTCGGGTCGAGGTTGCCCTGCACGGCGCGCTCCGGACCGATCCGGTGGGTCGCCACGTCCAGCGGGGTACGCCAGTCGACGCCGACCACGTCGGCCCCGGCCTCCCCCATCGCGCCGAGCAGTTCGGCGGTGCCCACCCCGAAGTGGATCCGGGGGACCCCCGCGTCGGCCAGGCCGGACAGCACGGTGGTGGAGTGCGGCAGGACGAAGCGGCGGTAGTCGGCCTCCGACAGCGCGCCGGCCCAGGAGTCGAAGAGCTGCACGGCGGAGACCCCGGCGTCGACCTGCACCCGCAGGAACGCCAGGGTGACCTCGGCGAGCCGGGCGCAGAGCGCGTGCCACAGCTCGGGCTGGCCGTACATCATCGCCTTGGTTTTGGCGTGGGTACGCGACGGCCCGCCCTCGACCAGGTAGCTGGCCAGGGTGAACGGGGCGCCCGCGAAGCCGATCAGCGGGGTGTCGCCCAGCTCGGCGACGAGCAGCCGGACGGCTTCGTCCACGTAGGACACGTCGGCCCGGTCGATGCGGCGGACCCGCTCGACGTCGGCGGCGGTGCGGACCGGCTCGGCCACCACCGGCCCGGTGCCGGCGACGATGTCCAGGTCCACGCCGGCCGCGGCGACCGGGACGACGATGTCGCTGAACAGGATGGCCGCGTCGACGCCGTGCCGGCGGACCGGCTGGAGGGTGATCTCGGCGACCAGGTCCGGCCGGCGGCAGGAGTCGAGCATCCCCACGTTGGCCCGGATCTTCCGGTATTCCGGCAGGGACCGGCCGGCCTGGCGCATGAACCAGACCGGGGTGTGCCCGACGGGCTCCCGGCGGCAGGCCCGGACGAAGGGCGAGTCGGCCGGCCCGCTGCGGCGGGATTCTCCGTCTCGGGCGGCGGTGCCCGTGGTGTCGGTGGTCATCGGGGCAATCGTGCCACGCACCCGTGGGGACGCGGCGGGCAGCGCCGCCTTTTGTGACCCGCGCCCCCGGTCGGGCCCGGCGGCGGTGATCCGGGGCCCGGCCCGCCCCCGGCCGACGGTGCCGGCTGACCCCCGGACGCCCCGGTCGGCGACGGGACACCGCCGTCGGTGGCTGCTTCGGCGTGCCGTCCCAGCGGGCGGCGGCGCGTCGGCATAAGCTCCGGTCATGGCCCCCCCGATCGCGCTCCCGGAGACGTTCGCCCGCGCGGTCGCCGGCCTGCGGTCGGTCACGCCCCGGGCGGAGATCGTCCTGGAGGAGGTCGGTGCGCCGCAGCGGCTCGCGCCGTACGCGTTCGCCCTCTCCGCCACCGTGCTGCGCGACGACGACGAGGTGGCCGACGGCCGGTTGATCCTGCTGCACGACCCGGCCGGGCACGACGCCTGGCAGGGCACCCTGCGGCTGGTCACCTACGTGACCGCCGAGCTGGAGGTGGACCTGGCGGCCGATCCGCTGCTGCCGGGGGTGGGCTGGACCTGGCTCACCGACGCCCTGGAGGCGCACGAGGCGCGGCACCGGGCGGCCGGCGGCACGGTCACCCAGACCGTCTCGACCCGGTTCGGCGAGCTGGCCGGCCCGCCCGCCGCCGGGGACGTCGAGATCCGGGCGTCCTGGACGCCGCTGGGTGAGGACCTCGCCGCGCATCTGTCGGCCTGGTGCGCCCTGCTCGCCTCCACCGCGGGGTTGCCGCCGCCCGGGGTCACCGCGCTCTCCGAGCGCCGGCCGGCCGGCGCGGCCTGACCGTAGGACCGCGCGACACGCCCGAGCCGCAAGTAGATGTCCTGGACACGACAGGGACGTCCCGGGCGGCCGGGAACGTCCCCGGCGCGAGGTCGGTGTCCGTACCGTCCGGACCTCTGCCGGACACCGGGACGACACACACCGGACCGGCTGCGCACACCACATCGCCGGGCGCACTAGGGTTGTCAGGTGACCGACGAACCACCCCTGCGCCGTCGGGCCGCCGAAAGCCGCACGGCAGACGTTCCGCCCCCGGCCGTCGCGGAGCCGGCGGACCCGGGCACCGAGCAGCCCACCGGCGGGCCCGTTCCGCTGACCGCACCCCGCGACGGCACCCCCCAACCGGTGGCGACCCCGGCTGAGCTGGACGAGGTCGTGGCCCGCTTCGCGGCGGGCACCGGCCCGGTGGCCCTGGACGCCGAACGCGCCTCCGGCTACCGCTACAGCCAGCGGGCCTACCTGGTGCAGCTGCGCCGCGAGGGTGCCGGCACCACGCTGATCGACCCGCTGCCGCTGCCCGACCTGTCCACCCTCGACGAGGCCATCGGTGACACCGAGTGGGTGCTGCACGCCGCCAGCCAGGACCTCGCCTGCCTGGCCGAGGTGGGGTTGCGTCCGCGCCGGCTGTTCGACACCGAACTGGCCGCCCGGCTGGCCGGTTTCGAACGGGTCGGCCTGGCCGCGCTGACCGAGCAGCTGCTCGGCTACACGCTGGAGAAGCACCACTCGGCGGCGGACTGGTCCACCCGGCCGCTGCCCGAGTCGTGGCTGACGTACGCCGCGCTGGACGTCGAGATGCTCGTCGACCTGCGCGACGCGCTGGACGCCGAGCTGCACGCGCAGGGCAAGTCGCCGTGGGCGGCGGAGGAGTTCGCCGCGCTGATCACCTGGGCCACCCGGCCGCCCCGGGTGCGGGCGGAGCCGTGGCGGCGGACCTCCGGCATCCACCGGGTGCGCGGGTCGCGGGCGCAGGCCCGGGTCCGGGCCCTGTGGTACGCCCGGGACCAGATCGCCGTCCGACGCGACGCCGCGCCCGGTCGGGTGCTGCCCGACTCGGCGATCATCGCCGCCGCCGAGCTGGACCCGAAGGACGAGAAGACCCTGCTGACCCTGCCCGGCTTCGGGGGCCGGTCGGTACGCCGGCTGGCCCGCACCTGGCTGGTCGCCCTCGACGAGGCCCGTCAGCTGGCGGAGGACGCGCTGCCGGTCACCCCGACGGTGGAGGGGCCACCCCCGCCGCACCGGTGGGCGGAGCGGGACCCGGTGGCCGCCGGCCGGCTGGCCCGGTGCCGGGAGCTGGTGGTACGGGTCGCCGGTGAGCACCGGCTCCCGCCGGAGAACCTGATCACCCCCGACTCGGTCCGCCGGCTGGCCTGGCAGCCGCCCGGCGAGATCACGGTGGACACCGTCACGGAGACCCTGCGTGGTTACGGTGCCCGGCAGTGGCAGCTCGACCTCCTGCTCCCCGCGCTCGCCGAGGCCCTCCTGCCCACCCCCTGACCGACCGGTCGGGGTGTGGGGTGGGCCACACCCGGGGTGGTGACGCCCATGGTTACTGGCTAGTAGCATTCGGGGCAAACGCCAGTGCCGGCCGACCCTCGTTCGGCGCGTGCCGCCGTCCGGCGGCACGACGCCGGATCGTGGTCGAAGAGGAGGCTCCAAGTGCCCCGAGAAGTTCGGGATGTCGTCTTTGTCGACGGTGTCCGCACCCCGTTCGGCAAGGCGGGTGGCATGTACGCCAACACCCGCGCCGACGACCTGGTGATCCGCTGCATCCGCGAACTGCTGCGCCGCAACCCGCAGCTGCCCCCGGAGCGGGTCGAGGAGGTGGCCGTCGCCGCCACCACCCAGATCGGTGACCAGGGCCTCACCATCGGCCGCACCGCCGCCCTGCTGTCCGGCCTACCCAAGACCGTCCCCGGCTTCTCCGTCGACCGGATGTGCGCCGGCGCGATGACCGCCGTGACCGCCGTAGCCGGTGGCATCGCGATGGGCGCCTACGACATCGCCATCGCCGGTGGCGTCGAGCACATGGGCCGGCACCCGATGGGCGAGGGCGTCGACCCCAACCCGCGGATCATCGCCGAGAAGCTGGTCGACCCGTCCGCCCTGGTGATGGGGGCCACCGCCGAGAACCTGCACGACCGGGTCCCGCACATCACCAAGGAGCGCACCGACACGTTCGCGCTCGCCTCGCAGCTCAAGACCGCCAAGGCGTACGCCGACGGCAAGCTCTCCGACGACCTGGTGCCGGTCGCGATCCGCGACGCCGACGGCGGCTGGGGCCTGGCCACCGCCGACGAGGCGCCCCGGGAGACCTCGCTTGCGAAACTGGCCACCCTGAAGACCCCGTTCCGCCCGCACGGCAAGGTCACCGCCGGCAACGCGGCCGGCCTCAACGACGGCGCCACCGCCAGCCTGCTCGCCGACGAGGCCACCGCCCGTGAGCTGGGCCTGCCGGTCGCCATGCGGCTGGTGTCGTACGGCTACGTCGGCGTCGAGCCCGAGGTGATGGGCGTCGGCCCAATCCCGTCGACCGAGAAGGCGCTGCGCATCGCCGGCCTGACCATCGACGACATCGGCCTGTTCGAACTGAACGAGGCGTTCGCCGTGCAGGTGCTCGCCTTCCTCGACCACTTCGGCATCGCCGACGACGATCCCCGGGTCAACCCATGGGGCGGCGCGATCGCCATCGGCCACCCGCTCGCCTCCTCCGGCGTACGGCTGATGACGCAGCTCGCCCGGCATTTCGCCGAGCACCCCGAGGTTCGCTACGGCGTCACCGCGATGTGCATCGGCATCGGCATGGGCGGCACGGTCATCTGGGAGAACCCGAACTGGGAAGGTGCAGACAAATGAGCCTCAGCGCACCGAACGAGGTCGTCACCCGGGCGCTGCTGCGTCAGGTGACCGTGCCGGGGCTGGACCGGCCGGCCGCCCTGATCACCCTGGACAACGGTCTCGACCACACCAAGCCGAACACCTTCGGCCCGGCCGGACTGGCCAGCCTCGACGAGGCGATCAGCGCCGCGCTGGCCGCCGACCCGGCGTTCATCGCGGTCACCGGCAAGCCGTACATCTTCTGCGTCGGCGCGGACATCACCAGCCTGCCGGCCTTGGCGGACCGGGAGCAGGCGCTGGAGATCGGCCGGCTCGGCCACCGGGTCTTCGCCCGGCTCAAGGACAGCGCGGTGCCGACCTTCGCCTTCGTCAACGGCGCGGCGATGGGCGGCGGCCTGGAACTGGCCCTGCACTGCCACTACCGGACGCTGTCCGGCGGCGCGGCGGCGTTGGCCCTGCCCGAGGTCTCCCTCGGCCTGATCCCCGGTTGGGGCGGCACCCAACTGCTACCCAACCTGATCGGCATCCCCGCCGCCACCCAGGTGATCCTGCAGAACCCGCTGATGCAGAACAAGATGCTCAAGCCGAAGCAGGCCGCCGAGATGGGCATCGCGGACGTGCTGCTGGAGCCGGCCGACTTCCTCGAACGGTCGCTGGAATGGGCCGTCGGGGTGGTCCGGGGCGCGGTCACCGTCACCCGACCCGAGGTCGACAAGGACATGTGGGCGGGTGTGCTGTACTTCGCCCGGCAAACCCTCGACCAGCGGTTGCACGGCGCGGTCCCGGCCGCGTACAAGGCGCTGGACCTGCTGGAGACGGCCAAGGACGCCGACTTCGCCACCGGCACCGCCGCCGAGGACGAGGCACTGGCCGACCTGATCTTCTCCGAGGAACTGCGCAGCGGTCTGTACGCCTTCGACCTGGTGCAGCGGCGGGCCAAGCGGCCGGCCGGTGCACCGGACAAGGCCCTTGCCCGGCCGGTCACCAAGGTCGGCATCGTCGGCGCCGGCCTGATGGCCAGCCAGCTCGCGCTGCTGTTCGCCCGCCGCCTCCAGGTGCCGGTCGTGCTGACCGACCTGGACCAGTCGCGGGTCGACAAGGGCGTCGGCTACGTGCACACCCAGATCGAGAAGGCCGTCAGCAAGGGCCGGATGGACAAGGGCACCGCCGCCAAGCTGTACGGCCTGGTCTCCGGCTCGGTCGACAAGTCCGTCTTCGCCGACGCCGACTTCGTCATCGAGGCCGTCTTCGAGGACCTGGACGTCAAGAAGCAGGTCTGGGCCGAGCTGGAGAAGATCGTCTCTCCGGAGGCGGTGCTCGCCACCAACACCTCGTCGCTGTCGATCACCGCGATGGCGGCCGAGCTGGAGCACCCGCAGCGGGTGGTCGGCTTCCACTTCTTCAACCCGGTCGCGGTGCTGCCGCTGCTGGAGATCGTCCGGGGTGAACGGACCGACGACGCCACCCTGGCCACCGCCTTCGCCGTGGGCAAGCAGTTGAAGAAGTCGTCGGTGCTGGTCTCCGACGCCCCGGCGTTCGTGGTCAACCGGCTGCTCACCCGTTTCCTGGGCACCGTGTTCGCCGCCGTCGACGCGGGCACCCCGCTCGACGTGGCGGACAGCGCCCTGGACCCGCTGGGGCTGCCCATGCGTCCGCTCGCCCTGCTCCAGCTGGTCGGGCCGGCCGTGGCGTACCACGTGGGCGGCACCCTGCACGCGGCGTACCCGGACCGGTTCGACGTCAGCGAGAACCTCCGCCGGATCGCCGAGTCGGGTCAGCCGATCGTCGTCGAGGACCGGATCAACGACGAGGTGGCCAAGCTGCTCGTCGTCGGCGACCAGCCGCTCAGCGGCGAGCAGGTCCGGCAGAACGCGCTCGACGCGCTGGCGCAGGAGATCCGGCTGATGCTCGACGAGGGTGTCGTCGCCGAGGCGCAGGACATCGACCTGTGCATGATCCTCGGTGCGGGCTGGCCGTTCCACCTGGGCGGGGTCACCCCGTACCTGGACCGGACCGGCACCTCCGAGCGGGTCACCGGGCAGCGTTTCCTGCCGCGCGGAGTCGCCAGCCTGCGCGCCTGAACCATCCCCGCTCCCCCGCGATCGCGGTGGCCGACGATGTCCTCCCCCCGGGCTATCGTGGCCACCGCGATCGTCATTTGCGTACCCTCGTCAGACTCGGGGGGCTGCGGGGCCGGGCTCCGTCTGGCTACGATCACGCGTTCTCACCCTCGCCTGGAGCTGATCTGATGACCACACCGCCGGTCGATCCCTGGTCCGGACAGCCGGAGCACGGCTCGCCCACCGGTCACTACCCGCCTGCGTCCGACGGCCCGCCCGCCCCGCCCGAGGGTCCGCACACCCCGCCACCGGGTGGCGGCTGGCCCACCACGCCGTACCCGGGAGCAGCGACCCCGCAGTCCGGCGGCTGGCCCGACCCGCAGTCAGCTCCCCCGGCCGACTCCTATCCCGGTCCGCAGTACGGCGGCTGGTCGCAGCCCGACCCGGCGCAGGGCGGCTACCCCACGCCCCCACAGTCCGGCCCGCCCGGCACCCCCTCGTCCGGCTACCCCGCCACCCCGCAGTCCGGCCCGCCCGCCGGCTACCCCGGTGCGCCGCAGTCCGGCCCGCCCGCCGGCTACCCCGGCATGCCGCAGTCCGGCCCGCCCGCCGGCTACCCCGGCATGCCGCAGTCCGGCCCGCCCGCCGGCTATCCCGGTGCGCCGCAGTCCGGCTACCCGGCGGCCCCGCAGCCCGGCTACCAGGGCACCCCGCAGCCCGGGTACCCCGGCCCGCAGCCGGGGTACCCGGGTGCGCCCCGGCCCGGCGGCTACCCGGAGCCCGCCGCGCCGCAGTACGCCGGCTTCGGCGGTGCGCCGTACAGCGCTCCGCCGGGGTTGCCGCACGGACCCGCGCCGCAGCGGTCGAAGCTGCCGCTGCTGCTCACGCTCGGGCTCGCCGGCCTACTGGTGCTCTGCCTCGGCGGCGGCGGTCTCACCTGGGTCGCCCTCAGCGACGACGACCCGAAGACGCCGACCCCGTCGCCGACGCCCACCGCGGTCACGTCGCCCACCCCGAGCCCCACCCCCGTCGAGACCGACAGCCCGACTCCCGAGCCGACCCCCACCGAGAGCGCCGACGACCCGGGCCCGATCCGGCTGGTGACCCCGACGACCCTCGGTGGCCGGTCCAAGAGCACCGACCCGGAGCTGCGCCGGATCGCCGACCAGATGGTCCGCGACATGAAGTCCGAGGTCCGCAACGAGACCGGGGCGGTGAGCGCGTTCTACGGCAGCGCGGCCAGCAGGAACATGGTGATGATGGCCGGCGCGTCGGGCCCGGTCATCCTCCCCGAGCAGGAGCTGGACGACGCGGTCAAGGGCCTGGGCAGCTCGCTTGCGGTCACCAAGATGTCGACCATCGACCCGGGTCCGCTGGGTGGGGTCGCGAAGTGCGGGGACGGCAAGGCGTCCGGCATCGCGCTCGGCGTCTGCGTCTGGGCCGACCACGGCAGCGTCGGCATGATCGTCATGTACTTCTCCTCGGCGAGCAAGGCGAAGTCCGAGTTCGTCTCCATCCGGGGGCAGATCGAGAAGCGGGACTGATCCGCGCGACGACGGTCACGGTCACCGGTCCCACGTGGGACCGGTGACTCGGCGCGCCCGGGTCCACCCCGCGTGCCGCCCGGCGACCGTACCCCTCCGCCCGCATCGACCTGTCCCGAAACCGCCGACCGCCCGACGGGCCGGGTCGGAACGGGCCGGTGGAGCGGGGCCAGGGTTGTCCGACCCTCTGGCTAAGATCATCCGGCCTTACCCACGACGTTCTGGAGTCCACCTCATGTCCCAGCCCCCGACCGGTCCGCACGCCTCCCAGCCGGACGGCGGTACGCCCCAGGGCGGCTACCCGCCACCGCCGCAGCCGGACACCGTCGGCACGCCGCCGTACGCCGGGCCGCCCGCGCCACCGGCCAAGAAGCGGTCCCCTGTCAAGATCGTCCTGATCGTGCTGGCCGTACTGCTGGTGCTCTGCCTCGGTGGTGCCGCCATCGCCGCCTTCGCCCTCAAGGACGACGTCAAGGAGGCCGTGGACGCCGTCAACACGACGGTCACCGCCCCGGCCACCCTGGCCGGCCGCCCGCAGGTCACCGAGCCGGCGCTGAAGGCGGTCGCCGACGGGCTGGTCACCGAGATGAAGAAGTCCGTGCAAAACGAGACGAGCACCGCAGGTGCCTTCTACGGTGACCCGGCCAAGCGGGACCTGCTGATGATCGCCGCCGCGTCCGGCGTGATGGCCGACCCGAAGAAGGAGCTGAACGACGCCGTCACCGGCATCGCCACCCAGCTGAACGTCACCAACATGGCGGCTGTCGACGCCGGCCCGCTCGGCGGCGACGCCAAGTGCGGCGACGGCAAGAGCGAGGGTGTCCCGCTGGGCGTCTGCATCTGGGCCGACCGGGGCAGCGTCGGTCTGATCGTGCAGTACTACAAGTCGGCCGCCGACCTGAAGTCCGAGTTCGTCACGATGCGCGGGCAGATCGAGAAGAAGGGCTGACCCACCGGTCGGCCCGACAGGCCCCGTCCACCTCAGGGTGGGCGGGGCCTGTCGCCGTCGACGACGGGACGCGAACGTCAGCCGGCGGTGGCGGCCCGCTCGGCGGCGCTGCGCAGGACGCAGAACTCGTTGCCCTCCGGATCGGCCAGCACCACCCAGCCCGTGCCGTCCGGCCGACGCTTGTCGTCGACATGGACGGCGCCGACAGCCAGCAGCCGCTCGACCTCCTCGTCCCGGGTCCGGTCGACCGGCTCCAGGTCGAGGTGCAGGCGGTTCTTCACCGACTTACCCTCCGGCACGGCCAGGAAGAGCACCTCCGGCCCACCCTCGGGCAGGAGCATCGCCTCCGGGTCGCCGGGGAGGTCGTCGGGCTGGCGGGGGCACTCGAAGACCTGCGCCCAGAAGCCGGACAGGGCGTAGGTGTCATGACAGTCGATGCTCAGGTTGTGGATTCGTGCGCTCACGGGTCTGCCTCCGAAGCAGTGGTACGCGCCCCGCGACGTGCGATGTCAGCGGTGGGCGGGGTGGGGCGCGGGACAGGTCATGGTGGACATCAACCGCACCCCCTCTCTCCGGCTCGGGCCGACCGCATGATCCTCGCAGGCGGCCCGGCCGGCCGGCAATCCGTTTGATCCGCCCGGTGGACCGGGTGCTACCGGTGCGGCTCGACCCGACCGGAGCCGGTCGGCACCTGGTCGACCGACGGCAACGTGACGGTCACCTCCAGCCCGCCGCCCTTCTGTGCGGTGACCTGGACGGTCCCGCCGTGGGCGTCGCAGACCGCCCGGACGATGGACAGGCCCAGCCCGGACCCCCGGGCCCCGGTCCGTTCCCGCCCACCCCGACGGAAGGGTTCGAACAGCCCCGGCACGTCGGCCTGGTCCACCTCGAAGCCGGTGTTGCGCACCACCAGCCACGAGGAGCGCCCGTCGGTGCCGGTACGCACCCAGAGTCGACCGTGCAGGTGGTTGTAACGCACCGCGTTCTCGATCAGGTTCCCGGCCAGCCGGTCCAGCAGGCCCGGGTCGCCGGTCACCGGAGCCGGCCGCAGCGAGGACTGCACCCGCAGCCCGATCCGCTCCACCTCCCGGGACATCGCCGACAACGCGTTGGCGGTCCCGGTCGCCAGGTCACACTCCGTCCGCCGGGCCAACCGGCGGCCGGTCTGAGCCTCGCTGCGGGCCAGCACCAGCAACGCGTCCACCAGACCGTTGGCGCGTTCCGAGGCGTCCCGGACCACGGTGGCCATCCGGCGGTACTCGGCGGCGTCCGCCTCGTCGTCGCTGAGGGTCACGTCGATTTCGGTACGCATCACCGCCAGCGGGGTCCGTAGCTCGTGCGAGGCGTTGGCGACGAACCGCTTCTGCGCCTCGAAGGCGGCGGTGATCCGGTCCAGCATCGCGTCGAACGTCCGGGCCAGCTCCGCCACCTCGTCGTCCGGCCCCGACCAGCCGATCCGCTGGTCGAGCGTGGTCTCGCCGAGCCGACGCGCGGTCGCGGTGACCTGGTGCAGCGGGCGCAGTGTCCGGCCAGCCACCCAGTACGCCCCGGCCACCCCGACCACGCTGATCGCCAGCAGCGCCAGCAGGCCCTTGACCAGCAACTCGTCGGAGGCGGCGTCGACCAGTTGCCGCTGCCACACCGCCGCGTCCAGCGACCGCCCGTCGGCCAGCAGCACGGTGGTGCCCGGCCGCAGCTCGTCGGTGGGCCGCAGCGCGTCGCGCACCAGCAGCCAGGCCAGCGTCACCAGGATCGCCCCGGCCCCGACCAGCAGTACCCCGTTGAGCAGCGTCAGCCGCAGCCGCAGGGTGGGCCGCAACCGCCGGGTCACGAACCCACCCCGACCCACACGACCCGCCCGCTCCTCGCGCTCACCGAAACGACCTCAGCTCGCGACTGCGGGGCTCGCACACCCCACTCACTCCTCGCGCTCACGGGCTGACCGTCCGGTAGCCGGCACCGACCACCGTCTCGATCAACGGGGGGTCGCCGAGCTTCTTGCGCAGGGTCCGCACGGTGACCCGGACGATGGTGGTGAACGGGTCGGTGTTCGCGTCCCAGACCCGTTCCAGCAGCTCCTCGCTGGAGACCACCGCGCCGCGCGCCTTGACCAGCTCGCTGAGCACACCGAACTCCTTGTTCGTCAGGTCGACCGGGGCACCCGCCCGGGTCACCACCCGGCGGGCCGGGTCGAGCACCACGTCGCCCACCTGGAGCACCGGGGGGGCGGCCGGGGTGGCCCGACGGGCCAGCGCCTGCACCCGGGCCACCAACTCGTCGAAGGCGAACGGCTTGGGCAGGTAGTCGTCCGCGCCGAGCCCCAACCCCGCCACCCGGTCGGCCACGCTGTCGCTGGCGGTCAGCATCAGCACCCGGGTGAGGGTGCCGGAGGCGGCCAGCTCGGCGCAGATCTGGTCGCCGTGCATCCCGGGCAGGTCCCGGTCGAGGACCACCACGTCGTACCGGGTGACGAAGGCGGCCTCGTGGCCGGCGTCCCCGTCGTACGCCACGTCGACCGCCATCCCCCGCTTGCGTAGCCCACGCACGATCGCGTCGGCGAGGTTCCGTTCGTCCTCGACCACCAGCACCCGCATCCCGACCTCCTCGCCGACCTGTCCGACAACCTAGCGCCGCCGGCCAAACGACCGCCGCAGGCAGGTCACCCGGCACGGTCAGCCGGCATCCGCCACACCCCGAGACTGTTGCTCTGCCGCCAGCAGACCAACACACCCTGACTGTGCCAGCAGACGTCCCACCGCCCGGACAGCACGTCGCGTACCCGGGCGGTGCCGTCGGTGGGGTCCAGTTCGGCCAGCAACTGCCGGCCGCCCGCCGCCGGTCGGAGGGCGAGGATCGGCGCGGTGAACGGCCGCTGGTAGACCGTCCTCCATTCGCCCAGCTCGGCCTCCAGTCGGCCGGTCGCCGAGTCGAGCAGGGCCAGCCGCTGCGGCCCGTCGCCGAAACTGACGCCGAGCATCCGGTTGCCGACCGCCTCGACCGGGGCCCACCGGTCGCTGGACCAGCGCTCCCGGCCGGTCACCGGATCGAGCACCCGGGCGGTGGAGGAGCCACCGAGACAGACGGCATCGCCGCAGGCGTAGGCGCTCCCGCCGCCGGGGACCGGATCCGTCGTGTCCCAGCGACGCCGACCGGACCCCAGGTCGTACGCGGCGACCCGGCCCGGGTCCTCGCTGACGAGCAGCAGGCCACCGACCGGCTGGGCCAGGTGGTGGTGGTCGCCCCGGGCGGGCGGCACCGGGAAGGTGGACCGACGCGCGCCGGTGCCGACGTCGTACACCTCGGCCTGACCGGCGCTGGTGACCAGGACGAGGCCCTCGATGCCCCGGGGGCCCGTCCGGTACCCGACGGTGGCCGGTCCGGCCGTGGCCGTCCAGCGGACCGCGCCGGTCGCCGGGTCGACGCCGCGCACCGCCACCCGGTCGACGTGGAGATCCTCCAGCAGCAACCCGCCGTCGCCGGTCACCACCGCCGCCCCGGGCTGCCGCCACCGGGTCCGCCCGTCGACGTGGTCGAGCACCATGGAGACGGGTTCGCCGCCGGGATCGGTGGTGACCACCACGTCGTCGTCGACCCCCTCCAGCACCACCAGCTGGTGCCGGGGCGACAGCGACGTCTCCCAGCGCACCCGCCCGTCGGTCAGGTCGATCGCGGTGAGCTGCCGGCTGCCGGCCGGTGACAGCGCCGACGGGTAGGCGAGCACCAGCAGGTCCCCGACGATCAGGTGACTGGGCTCCGGCACGTCCGGCAGGGGCACCGGGATCAACCGGGGCGGCCCGGGTGCCGCGCCGGCCATGGTGAGCAGCAGGAGCAGGACGGTCAGGGCGACGAACACCGGGTGGCCGGCCGACCGCCGCGCCCGGGGCCGGCGTGCCGGCGGCGGCGTCGGCTCATCGTGGTGACCGACCTCACCCAGATCGATCACCGTCACCGGGACACCCGCCACACCCCGTACCTGCCGTCCATCAGCCGGCACAGCAGGAGCTGAGCGTCGGCCCGGCAGTCACCGGACACGGCGGGCAGCACGTCGCGCGCGTGGACCCGCGCGGCGGCGACATCCAACTCGGCGACCAGCATCCGGTCCCCGCCGGCCGGACGCACCCCGAACACCGGCCCGTCCGACGTGTCCGAGGGGGCGAGGTTCCAGACGTCCAGCTCGGCGGCGACCTGCCCGGAGGCGACGTCCAGCACCACCAGGGGGTGCCAGACGCCCCGCCCCAGGCTGCTCGCCAGCATCCGGCCGCCGCGTTCGGCGCCGGCCAGCTCCCACCGGTTGTCGCGCCACACCGTCCGGCCGGTCGCCGGATCCAACGCCCGCACCCCACCGGCCTCACCCTGCGCGCAGATCAACGACCCGCACGGGACGAAGAACGACGGGACCCGCCACGGTACGTCCCACCGGCGCGTCAGCCCGTCGACGTCGTACCCGGTCAGCCGGTCGGCGTTCGGCTCGACGGCGAGCAGCAGATCGCCGACGACCCCGTAGGTGCCCGACGGCGAGGCCACCAGCGGTGCGGTGTGCAGGCGTACCCCACGGCGGGCGTCCCAGACCTCGGCCGGGCCGTCGGGGCGTACCGTCACGATCCGGTCCACGCCGTCGGCCCGGTTGCGGTACAGGGTGACCGCCGACAGCATCGACGCCGACCAGCGGTCCTTTCCCGTCACCGGGTCGACCGAGTGAACCGTCGGTGGGCCGTCCCCACCGTCTTCGAAGAGCAGGTCGGGGCCGGCGGCCAGGCCCTCCCCGGACCGCTGCCACCGCACCCGACCGGTGTCCCGCGCGTGGGCGAACGTCCGGTACGCCCCGTCCGGTCGGCCGGAGGAGCCGGTGACCAGCACCAGGTCGGCGTGCCAGCGCAGCTCGGCGGAACCGCTGACCACCGGCACCGGCACCTGCCAGCGCCGCACCGGCCGCGCCCTCGGGGAGTCGGGGATGCGCCACGCGCTCAACCGGCCGGAAGCGATCGAGGCGTCACCCGGCTCGAGCAGGAAGACGTCCCCGTCGTGCAGCAGCGCCACCGCGCCGAGCGGGGCGGGCACCACGAACGTCGCCCGCTTCGCCACCGGTGTGGCGGCGGCCAACGCCAGCAGGGCGAACACCAGCACCACAGCCAGCCGCAGCGGTCGGCCGACGGGCCGGGGCACGGGACCGGGCGGCGGTGACCCGGCGTCGCGGAGTTCACCCAGATCGATGACCGTCACGCGCACCCTCTTTCGACCGTCGCACCCCGTCGACCGCACCGCCCGCTGGTGGACGGGGACCGCCGTGCACCGGGTCACCGGACCGGCCGACCGTCGCCTGTACGATGGCCCGTCGTGGCCGTGCCGGTGGTAGATCCCTCGTTGAACCCGACGTCCGTGCCCGACGCCGTCGAGCCGGACGCGACAGACCCGCACCGGCGGCCCCGCCGTCGGCCGGGCCGGGCCGACGTGCTCGCCATCGGAGCCTATGTGCTGATCGGCGTTCTGGTGTGCCTGAACTACTGGGTGGACGTGCAGCACCGGGTGTCGTCCCACCTGCCGACCGACCACAGCTGGTTCGAGTGGCTGTTCACCCACGGCGCGTACTCGGTGCGGCACCTGGAGAACCCGCTGTTCAGCGCCCGGCAGAACGCCCCGGACGGGGTGAACATGATGGCGAACACCTCGCTGCTGGGGATGACCATCCCGCTGGCCCCGGTCACGCTGCTGTTCGGCCCGCAGGTGACCTACGCGCTCTATCTGGGCGGGGCGCTCGCCGCGACGGCGGCCACCTCGTACTGGATGCTCTCCCGGCACCTGGTGCGCTCGCGGGCCGGCGCGTTCGTCGGCGGCGCGTTCCTCGGTTTCGCCCCGGGCATCGTGCACCACGCCAACGGGCAGCCCAACTTCGTCTCCAACTTCCTGCTGCCGGTGATCGTGACCCGGGTGCTGCTGCTGGGCCGGCCCGGCCGGTGGCGCCGCGACGGGCTGGTGCTGGGGCTGCTGGTGGCGTACCAGGTCTTCATCAACGAGGAGATGCTGCTGCTGACCGCGCTGGCCTGCCTGGTGGCGGTGGTGGCGTACGTGGTGCAGCGGCCCCGCGAGGCCCGCGCCCGGGCCGGTGGCTTCCTGGCCGCGCTCGGGGTCGGCGGCGGGCTGGCGCTGCTGCTCACCGCGTACCCGATCTGGTACCAGTTCAACGGGCCGCAGTCCTACCGGGGGTTGCAGGGCGGGGTGTTCCACAACTGGGGCGAGGACCTGATGGCCTTCGTCACCTTCGCCCGGGACACGGTGGCCGGGGACGAGGCGGTCGAGAAGACCATCGGACTGACCGAGCAGAACACCTGGTTCGGCTGGCCGCTGGTGCTGGTCGCGGTGGCCGCCCTGGTGCTGCTCTGGCGGCGGTCGCTGGCCGCCCGGATCGCCGGTGTGCTGGTGGTGGTCTTCACCGTCGCGGCGATCGGCCCCAAGGTGCGGTTCAACGGGGTGGAGACCACCATCGACGGCCCGTGGGCGTACATCTCCGACGATCTGCCGTTGGTCGAGATGATGATGCCGACCCGGCTGACCCTGGTGGTGACCGGCGCGGTCGGCGTCCTGCTCGCGCTGGCCTGGGACGCGGTGGGCGGCCGAGGCCGGCCCCGGGTGCCCGCGCCGCGCGCCGCCGCCGACGACACCGTCGCCGGGGACACCGCCGCGACCGACCCGTCGGGGCCACCGGCCCGCCGCCGCTGGGTCCGCCCGGTCGGGTACGCGGCGATCGCGCTGGCGGTGCTGCCGCTGTTCCCCCGTCCGCTGCCCGCGCAGCACATCGACCTGCCACCGCACTTCATCACCGCGGGCGGCTGGCGGCCGTACGTCCCGGACGGGCGCACCCTGGTCCCGGTGCCGATCCCGAGCAACGTGCACGGCCTGTCCACGCTGCGGTGGAGCGCGCTGACCGGGCACGAGTTCCCGGTGCCCGGCGGTTACTTCATCGGCCCCAACGAGCTGGGTCAGGGTGTCTTCGGTGCCCCGAACCGGCCGACCAGCACCCTGGTCTACGCCACCATGGACGCCGGCACGGTGCCCGCCCTGACCGAGGAGAACCGTCGGCAGGCGGTGGCGGACCTGCGGTTCTGGCGGGCCTCGGTGGTGGTGCTGGGCGCCCATCCGCGCGAGGCGGTGCTGCGGGACCTGATGACCGGCCTGCTCGGCCCGGCGCAGCGGGTCGACGACGTCTGGCTCTGGGACGTCCGCCCGCTGGTCGGCTGACCCGCCCGGCCCGTCGCGCAGTCCAGCCCGGCTGGACCGGAACAGTCAGGCGGTGCGGGCGGACAGCGGCCGGACGTCCCACACCCACACGTCGAGTTCCCGGCGGGCGGGGCCGACCAACTGCTCGACGGTCCGGCGCAGCGGCTCCGCGTTGTGCTGGCGCAACGGCAGCACCAGCACGGCGGCGTTCCAGTGCCGCAGCTCGTCCAGGCTGCGGCGGCGTTGCCGGTCGTCCAGTTTGGTGGTACGCCCGGTGGTGGCGACCTCGTCGAGGAGCTGCCCGATGCCGCTGGGCCGCCCGCCGAACCGCCCCGGGTCACCGGTGTTGCCGTTGCGCGGGGCGAGGAAGTAGCCACCGGGGATCTTGAAGTCCAGGTTGGTGGCCGCCGCCCAGCGCATCCCGTGGGTGTTGCCCATGCTGGGCACGGGCACCGGCACCAGGGTCTGCCCGGGGCCGACGTACTCCCGCCAGCGGTCGGCGGTGATGAAGTCCGGCACCGGCGGGCGGGAGGTCACCTTCAGCGGCATCGGCACGATCGGCAGCAGGGCCAGCACCAGGGCGGCCACCGTGACGGTCTTGGCGTGCCGCCACTGTGCGCCGCGCAACGTCCAGGCCCGCTGCACCGCCAGCGCCAGCAGCATGCCGATCACCACGGAGGTGATCAGCGCGAACCGGGTGGGCACCACCGCGTCCAGCAGCGGCAGCCGCACCAGCAGCTCCCACGGCCCGGTGACCAGGTCCCGCCCCCACCAGGAGATCCGCTCGCCGAGGGAGAGCAGCGCGAAGAACGCGCCGGTGACGGCGAGCGCCCGGACGAGGCGTTCGCGGCGCAGCCAGAGCACGATGCCGACGGCGATCAGCGACAGGCTCCAGCCGAAGAAGGCGTTCTCCTCGGAGTAGTTCGGGGCCAGGTTGACGTTGGCCCGTTCGTTGCCGCCGAAGGTCGGCGAGCCGGGGGCGAAGAAGGCGGCGATGTCGTTGCCGTAGTCCTGCACCGCGTCGCTGAGCCCGTGGTAGGCCATCGGCCCGGCGAACTGGATGTAGAGCGGGTACGCCAGCAGCGCCCCGGCCAGCACCGCGCAGGCGGCCACCCCCTTGGCCAGGGGCCGCCACGCCGCCGACCAGAGCGCCGGCCGCTGGGCCACCATGGCGATCAGGAAGATGCCGCAGGCCAGGGCGGTGAAGAGCAGGATCTCCTCGTTGATGAACGCCTGCCCGGTGACCAGCACGGCGAGCAGCAGGCCGTCGCGCAGCGGCCGGGTGGAACGGGTCAGCACCATCACCCGCCACACGATGAACGGCAGCAGGAACTGGCTGATGATGTTGGGGTGCCAGTTGGCGTGCGAGAGCATCGCCGGGGAGAACCCGCAGAACCAGCCGCCGACCGCCGCGGCGAGCCGCCGCCGCACCAGGTGCCGGGACAACACGTGGTACCAGGCGGCGGCGGTGCCGGCGAGGCCGAGGGTGACCAGCACCACGAAGGACACCGCCGGCCCGAACAGCAGGGTGACCGGCACCATCGGGATGCCCAGCGCCAGCACCGCCGTGTTGGCCATCAGGTTGACGCCGTCGGGGAAGTTGAACTGGTCGGTGTAGAACGGGAACTCCCCGTGCAGCACCACCCGCACCGAGTGGGCCAGGAAGAACTGCACCTGCGCCGGGTCGCTGCTGTAGAGCGAGGCCACCCGGCCGGCCGGGTCGGCCCAGATCCGGCTGGTCACCCAGAGCGCGACGAGCAGGAAGATGCCGTACACCACCAGGTCCTTGCGGCGGGCGGTCCAGCGCCAGCGCCGCCACCACGCGGACGGCGTCGCGCCGTCACCGTCCGTGTCCGCCGCCCCCCGCTCCGGTACGCCCACCGCCGCCGTGCCGTCGCCGTCGACTTCCGACCCGTCGGCTGCCCCGACGGGCGCGGCCTCCACCGGTGGCGCGTCGACCGGCGTCGCCTCGACGGTCCGGTCCACGGGTGCCGGCACTCCGGTGATACGCAGGTCGGCGGGGGTGGTACGGGTCACGGGTGGGGGCGCTGTCGCGGTGGCCGTCGTGCCGCGGGCAGGGCCCTCGGAGTCGTCGGGGGCCGGTGCGGAGGCGCCACGGGGCTCGGCAGACGTCACAGTCGGCGGAGTCTACCGGAGCCGGGAAAAAGCCCGAAATTCACTCTGGTGTCCCTTGTGGTCATCGGGGACACGGCTGCGGGGCGTCACCGGGCGTTGCGTACCATGTGGGCTTCCGACAACGACGGCGACGCGATCGGGGGCGTAGGGATGGCTTCGGTTCGCCGTCGTGGCACGACTGTCGCCGTGCTGCTCGGTCTGCTGCTGACCGTCCCGGCGTGCGGCCCGGTCGCCGGGCGTCAGGCCCGCGAGCTGCGGGTCGGCTACGACAGCCTGGACGGCACCCGCGCGGTGTGGCCGCCCCGCGGGTCGCTCGCCGGGGACGCCACGGCGACGTCGGCGGTGACCGAGGCGGTCCGTGCCTGGCGATCCCCGATCGACGACCGCGCCCACCTGCCGTCGTCGGGCATCCTGTGGTCGGGTGCGGTCGACGGCGTCCCGCTGGCCCTGGTCGCCGCCGACGTGCCCGGGGAGAGCGCCTCCTGGCTGCTTCAGCTCACCGGTCGCGACGGCCGGTACGAGGTGACCCGGGCCAGCGAGTACACCGACCCGGGTTACCTGGTCTACGCCGACGTGCTCCCGCTGCACCTGCCCGACGGCCGGCGTTACCTGACCTCCGGCCGGGTGGAACGCCTGCTCGGCCCGGACGGTCGGGCGCTGCTGCTGACCGACGGGCTGACCGGCGCGGTCAAGGTGCCCGAGTGCCGGGCGGTGCCGGTGACGGCCACCCTGCGGGCCACCGAGTCGCTGCCCCGGGGGCGGGCCGCCGACCGCCTGCTCGACCTGGGCGTCGCCACCGCCGACCCGAGGTACCCCCTGGTCCGCGACGACACCGGCTCCGGCCGGCGGGCCCTCGACGGGTTGGACACCTGCATGCTCGCCGACGAGCAGGGGCCGTTCGGGAGCATCCCGCGCCGCATCGGCGACCGGGACGCCCCCCGCTCGGTGCCGGAGTCGTGGCCGATGGAGAAGGTTGCCGTCCGGGCGATCGGCGAGATGATGCTGGGCGGCGGAGCCGACCCCGGTGACCTGGAGCAGCTGACCTGGGAGACCGACGCGGGGACGATGACCGCGGTGGTCTACCGCCCGGCCGGCGACGGCACGCCGGTGGTCTCCCCCGCCGACCGGTCCAACCCGCTCCAGACGTACGTCCTGCCGGTGCCGGGGCAGCCGCTGGTGGTGCTGACCTGGCGGGGCAACCGGGACGCGTCCCTGTCGGTGCCGCCCGGCACCCCCCGCCTGGTGGACCGCCCCGGCCTGGTGGTCGTCCCGCTGCCCGCCGCCCGCCAGACCTTCAGCCTGGCCACCGCCGAAAAAACCTACTACCGCTCCGCCGGCGGCCGCTGACCCCCCCTCCCCGCCCCGGCTCGCCCCCGTCCCCGCCCCGGTGATCAAGAGGTTTGCGTCAAAGTTGATCACTGGATTGACGCAAACCTCTTGATCACGGGAGGGATTGACGCAAACTTCTTGATCACCGGGGTCAGCGACGGCGGCGACGGGCGGCGGACGGCGGGGCGGGAGACGGGAGACGGGGTAGGGGCGGTCACGGCAGTGCCGTGACCGCCCCTACGGGGTCGCCGGTGGGTCAGTTGGGGGTGGTGTCGCGGGCGGGGAGGCGGACGGTTTCCACAGTGGGGGCGTCGCCGTCCAGGCCGGAGATCCAGCCGGTGACGTCGCGGGCCACGTCCTGCGCGGTCAGCCGCAGGTCGGCCAGGATCTGCGCCCGGGTGCCGTGCGGGTGCCAGTCGGCCGGTACGCCCAGATCGCGCAGCGGCACCCGGACGTCGGCGTCGCGCAGCGCCTGGCCCAGCGCGTCACCGACACCACCGATGCGTACGCCGTCCTCGACACTGACCACGAGGCGGTGTCCGGCGGCCAGCTCGACCAGCTCGGCCGGCACCGGACGCACCCAGCGCGGGTCGACCACGGTGACGCCGTAGCCCTGCTCGGCCAGCCGGGACGCCACCTCCATCCCGAGCAGCCCGAACGAGCCGACCGCCACCAGCAGCACGTCGGTACGGGCCGACTCGGCCAGCACGTCGACCGGGCCGACCCGGCGGATGGCCGGCAGGTCGGCGGCGACGGTGCCGGTGGGGAACCGGACGATGGTGGGACCGTCGTCGACGGCGATCGCCTCGCGCAGCTCCTCACGGAGGCTGGCGGAGTCGCGGGGGGCGGCGATCCGCAGCCCCGGCACCACCCCGAAGACCGACATGTCCCAGATGCCGTAGTGGCTCGGCCCGTCCGGCCCGGTGATGCCGGCGCGGTCCAGCACGAACGTCACCGGCAGCTTGTGCATCGCCACGTCCAGCAGGACCTGGTCGAAGGCACGGTTGAGGAAGGTCGCGTAGACCGCCACCACCGGGTGCAGCCCGCCCATCGCCAGGCCCGCAGCGGAGGTGGCCGCGTGCTGCTCGGCGATGCCCACGTCGTACACCCGGTCGGGGTGCTTGCGGGCCAGGGTGGCGATGCCGGTCGGCTCGGCCATCGCGGCGGTGATGCCCACCACGTCGGGCCGTTCGTCGGCGATGGCGACCAGCTCGTCGGCGAAGACCTGGGTCCACTTCACCGACGGGGCGGCGAGCAGCTTGCCGGTCTCGGCGTCGAACGCGCCCGGACCGTGCAGGCAGTCCGCCTCGTCCTCCTCGGCCGGGCGGTAGCCGTAGCCCTTGCGGGTCACCGCGTGCACGATCACCGGGCCGCCGAAGTTCTTGGCCGCGCGCAGCGCCGACTCGACGGCGGCGATGTCGTGCCCGTCGACCGGGCCGACGTACTTGATGCCGAGGTCCTCGAACATCGCCTGCGGGGCGACCGCGTCCTTGATGCCCTTCTTGACCGCGTGCAGCACCTCGTACATCGGCTTGCCGACGAACGGGGTGTTGCCGAGGGCGTCCTTGACCGTGTCGAGGACCTTTTCGTAGCCGGGGTTGAGCCGCAGCGACGACAGGTGGTCGGCGAGGCCGCCGATGGTCGGCGAGTAGGAGCGGCCGTTGTCGTTGACCACGATGACCAGCCGGTTGCCGGAGGTGGCGATGTTGTTGAGCGCCTCCCAGCACATGCCGCCGGTGAGTGCGCCGTCGCCGACCACGGCGACCACGCTGCGCTGCTCGCCACGCAGGGCGTACGCCTTGGCCAGCCCGTCGGCGTAGGACAGGGCGGTGGAGGCGTGCGAGTTCTCGATCAGGTCGTGCTCGCTCTCGGCCTGGCTGGGGTAGCCGGACAGGCCACCGCGCTGGCGGAGCTTGTCGAAGCCGTCCTGCCGGCCGGTGAGGATCTTGTGCACGTACGACTGGTGGCCGGTGTCGAACAGGAGCCGGTCGCGCGGGGAGTCGAAGACCCGGTGCATGGCCAGGGTCAGCTCCACCACCCCCAGGTTGGGGCCGACGTGCCCACCGGTGCGGGAGACCTTGGCGATCAGAAAGTCACGGATCTCGGCGGCGAGGATGTCCAGCTGTTCGCCGGTCATCCGCTTCACGTCCTGCGGACCACGCACGGTGCCCAGCAGCCGGCCGTGGTGGGCCGTGTCCTCGTCAACACTCATGACGAGAGAGTCTATCGGCCGCCGCACACTCCGCAGTGCGGCCGTGGATCATCGCTGGTGGGGGCCCCGATCAGCGCAGCACGACCAGTCGACGCGGCGGGAGCGTCCCGGTCACCCCGGCCGGCGGCCCGGACGGGGTCCAGGACCCCAGCACGGCCGCCCGGCGGGCCCCGGTCACCGAGGGCAGCGCCCCCGGCAGGCCGTGCCAGGACAGCCAGCCCAGCAGAGCGAACGCGTACGCCTCCCGGGCCTGGGCGGGCACCCCCAGCTCGTCGGTGGTCCGCAGCGTCCAGCGGCCGATACCGAGGGCGGCCAGCCGACCCCACAGGGTCGGATTGCGTACCCCACCACCGGCCCCCACCACCTCGGTCACCCGGTGCCGCGCGCAGGCGGCGGCGACCGTCCGGGCGGTCAACTCGGTCAGCGTGGCGAACACGTCGTCCGGGACGACCGGCTCCCCCAGCGCCGCCAGCCGTTCGTCGAGGTAGCCGGGGTGGAACAGCTCCTTGCCGGTGGACTTGGGCGGTGGTGCCGCGTAGTAGGGCTCGGCGAGCAGCAGCGCCAGCAACCCGGGGTGTACCCGGCCGGCCGCCGCCCGTACCCCGTCGACGTCGCAGGGCCGGTCGAGGAACCGGCGGGCCGCCGCGTCGAGCAGGGCGTTGGCCGGGCCCACGTCGTACCCGAGCACGGGTGCGTCCGGGGCGACCACGGTGAGGTTGGCGATGCCGCCCAGGTTGAGCGCCGCCCGTACCCCGCCGCCGGGTCGCCCGCCCAGGTCACCGCGCGCCCCGGCCGGGTCGTCGGGGGCGAGCAGCAGGGCGTCGAAGGCGGGGACCAGCGGGGCGCCCTGGCCACCGGCGGCGACGTCCGCCGACCGCAGGTCCGACAGCACGGGTACGCCCACCCGGGCGGCGACCCGGGCCGGCGCACCGAGCTGGAGGGTGCCGTGCACGGTGCCGCCGGCGACCCAGTGGAAGACCGTCTGCCCGGGGGAGACGACGGCGTCGGCCCGCCCGCCGGCCAGCGCGACGCCGAGTGCGGCGGCGTCGGCGAACACCGCACCGAGGGCGTTGTCGAGCCGGCAGACCGCCTCGACCGTGGTCGGGTTCGGCGGCAGCACCGCCCCGATCCGCTCCCGCAACTCCGCGTCGTAGCCCAACTCCCGGTGCCCCAACGCCCGCATCCGCAGGGTCTGCCCGACGGCGGTGAACTCGGCGGCGACCACGTCCACCCCGTCGTAGGAGGTGCCCGACATCAGCCCGACGATCCTCATCGGGCCAGGTTAGTCAGCGGGCGGCGGCAGGAACAGGCCGACCAGTTCGACGTGCTGGGTCATCGGGAACAGGTCGTAGCCGCGCAGGGCGGCGAGCCGCCAGCCGGCCCGGGTGAAGGTGCGCACGTCCCGGGCGAAGGCGGCCGGGTCGCAGGCCACGTAGGCGATCGCCCGGGGGTCGGCGGCGATCATGTCCCGGACCACCGCCGCACCCGCACCGGTACGCGGCGGATCGAGCACCACCAGGTCGACCGGGCCGGTGATCCGGCGGCGGGCCAACGCGGTCTCCACCCGGGCGGCGACCACCTCGACCCGGGACAGGTCGGCCAGGTTGCGCCGGGCGGCGGCGACCCCCTCGGCGGCGGACTCGACCACGGTGACCCGGGCGTCCGGGCCGACCCGGGCGGCGAGCGCGCCGGCGAACAGGCCCGCCCCGCCGTACAGGTCCCAGACGGACTCGCCGGGCTGCGGGGCGAGCAGGTCGAGGACCGCGTCGACCAGGGTGTCGGCGGCGGCCGGGTGCACCTGCCAGAACCCGCCGGCCGGCAGCGTCCAGTTCCGACCGGCGGCGACCTCCCGTACCGTCGCCGGCCCGTCGACCTCCAGTACCGTCGCCGGTCCGTCGACCTCGGCCGCCGGCCCATCCGGGACGTCGACGGTCGTAGCCGGCGGGCCGGGCAGGTCGACCAGGGTGGGCACCCCGTCGGTCAGGGCGGTGACCACGACGTCGCCGCCGGTCGAGGCGACGACCTCCACCGACTCGGCCGTCGGCCAGGGCCGACCGAGCAGCGGCAGTTCCTGGATCGCCGGGTGGGCGATCAGGCAGCGGTCGATCGGCACCACCTCGTGCGAGCGGTGCTTGAGCAGCCCGGCCCGGCCGGCGGCGTCGACCGCGTAGCGGACCCGGGAGCGCCAGCCCAGTTGCCCACCGGGCAGCGGCTCCACGGTGACCCGCAGCCCGTCGATCTCGGCGTCGGTGAGCCCGCCCAGCCGGGTGAGCTGCTCACGGACCACTGCCGCCTTCCAGCCGAGCTGGGCGGTCGGGGCCACGTGTTGCAGGTCGCAACCACCACAACCGCCCGGCCGGGCGTACGGGCAGGGCGGGGTGACCCGCTCCGGTGCCGCCGCGACGATCTCGACGGCGTCGGCCCGGGCGAAGCCCCGGTGCAGCTCGGTCACCTCGGCGATCACCCGCTCACCGGGCAACGCGTGCCGGACGAAGACCACCTGGCCGTCGACCCGGGCCACGCAGTGCCCACCGGGGGCGACCGCGTCGACTGTCAACTCGACCCGCTCGGCCTCCTCCAACCCGGGCCGCCGCTCCGCCCCGGACCCACCGGCCCCGACCGCCGACCGTCCCACCTCGGACCCGGCCCCCTCGGACCGTCCCGCCTCGGACCCGGCTGCCTCGGACCGTCCCGCCTCGGACCCGGCTGCCTCGGATCCGGCCGGGCCGGAACGGGCGGTGGTCGCGGAACGGGTGGGGCGGGATCGGGCGGTCACGGGCGGTCTCCGGTCGACGGGTCGGGCTCGCCCGACGGGACGGCGGTCACCGGCGGGGCGGGCGGCGGCAGGGTGCTGCGCGGCGCGACCCGGGGACCCCGGGCGGGGGTACGGCTCAACGTCTCGTCCAGCCGGTCGAGGTTCTTGGTCGCGGTGGACGCCAACTGCCAGGGCACACTGGTCACCATCACGCCCGGCTCGAAGAGCAGCCGGCCCTTGAGCCGCAGCGCGCTCTGGTTGTGCAGCAGGTTCTCCCACCAGTGGCCCACGACGTACTCGGGGATGAAGACGGTGACCACGTCGCGGGGCGACTCCCGGCGGGTGTTCGCCACGAAGTTCAGGATCGGCCTGGTGATCTCCCGGTACGGCGAGTCGACCACGGTCAGCGGCACCGGCACTTCCCGCCGCTCCCACTCCTGCTGGAGCTGCCGGGTGTCCTTCTCGTCCACGTTGACGGTGACCGCGGTCAGCGTGTCCGGCCGGGTGGCGCGGGCGTACGCGATGGCCCGCAGGGTCGGCTGGTGCAGCTTGCTGACCAGCACGATGGCGTGGTTGCGGGCGGGCAGCACCCCGCGCACCTCGGTCGGCTCCAGCTCGGCGGCGATCCGGTCGTAGTGCCGGCGGATGGCCAGCATCAGCACGTAGATCACCGCCATCGCGGCGATGGCGATCCACGCGCCGAGCAGGAACTTGGTGATCAGCACGATGACCAGGACGGTGCCGGTCATCGCCATGCCGAACGCGTTGATCGCCCGGGAGCGGAACATCCGGCGGCGGGCCTGCGGGTCACGCTCGGTGCGCAGGTGCCGGTTCCAGTGCCGGATCATGCCGGCCTGGGAGAGCGTGAACGAGACGAAGACGCCGACGATGTAGAGCTGGATCAGCCGGGTCACCTCGGCCTGGAAACCGACGATCAGCACGATCGCGAAGACGGCGAGGAAGACGATGCCGTTGGAGAACGCCAGCCGGTCGCCCCGGGTGTGCAGTTGCCGGGGCAGGTAGCGGTCCTGGGCGAGGATCGAACCGAGCACCGGGAAGCCGTTGAACGCGGTGTTCGCGGCCAGGAACAGGATCAGCGCGGTCATCCCGGCGACCACGTAGAGCAGCACCGACCCGCCGCCGAAGACGGTCTCGCCGAGCTGGGTGGTGACGGTCTTCTGCACGTACCCGTCGGGGCCGGAGAGGATCTGCGTGTTCGGGTCCTCGACGAACTGCAGGCCGGTCAGCCGGGCCAGCCAGATGATGCCGACCAGCATGGACACCGAGATCGTGCCGAGCAGCAGCAGGGTGGTGGCCGCGTTGCGGCTCTTCGGGGCCTTGAACGCCGGCACCCCGTTGGAGATCGCCTCGACCCCGGTCAGCGCGGCGCAGCCGGAGGAGAAGGTCCGCAGCAGCAGGAAGATCAGCGCGAAGCCGGTCACGCTGTGCTCGGCCTGGATCTCCAGCCCGGCGCTGGGGGCGCGCAGGTCGTCGCCGAGGATGAAGTACCGGACCAGCCCGGTGAGGATCATGCCGCCGATGACGATCACGAAGCCGTACGTCGGGATGGCGAACGCGGTGCCGGACTCACGCAGCCCGCGCAGGTTCATCGCGGTCAACAGCACCACCGCGGTCACCGCGATCAGCACCTTGTGGGTGGCCACGAAGGGCACCACCGAACCGAGGTTGGCCACCCCGGAGGAGACCGACACGGCGACGGTCAGCACGTAGTCGACAAGCAGCGCGCTGCCCACCGCCAGCCCGGCCCGGGGACCCAGGTTGA
The DNA here is from genome assembly GCF_040649765.1 of Micromonospora sp. NPDC048894. Classification (NCBI taxonomy): domain Bacteria; kingdom Bacillati; phylum Actinomycetota; class Actinomycetes; order Micromonosporales; family Micromonosporaceae; genus Micromonospora; species Micromonospora sp. NPDC048894. Next base: position 61,430 of record NZ_JBEZFY010000016.1, read on the forward strand.
CCGTCGCCACCTCGTAGTCGCCGCCGCCGGAGGGGTAGGCGTGCACGTTCTGCCGGTAGCTGGCCACCACGGTCAGCATGACCACGACCACCGCGAGGGCGATCCACGGGGAGAACAGGAACGCCGACGCCCCGGCGATGGAGAGGGTCAGCAGGATCTCGTCGGGGGCGTACGCGACGCTGGACAGCGCGTCGGAGGCGAAGACCGGCAGGGCGATGCGCTTGGGCAGGAGGGTGTGCTGGAGCCGGTCGGACCGGAACGGTCGACCGACGAGGAGTCGCTTCAGCAGCGAGGTGGGACTGGCCACAAGCGCTAAGGGTACGACCACCGGATGGTGGTCGCCGGGGGGTGCCTGATCCCGCTCCCACGCCCCGGCGCGGTACGGTTCGGTCCCCCGTCGGCGGGGTGGACGTGGCAGGCTCGCAGACGACAGTCGCCGGACGCAGGCGCACCTTGGGAGGGACACCGTGCACGTCGTGATCATGGGCTGTGGGCGGGTCGGCTCGACGCTGGCCCAGAGCCTGGAGTCCCGGGGGCACTCGGTGGCGGTGATCGACCACGACGCCGACGCGTTCCGCCGCCTCGGCCCCGACTTCGCCGGGATCACCGTCACCGGTGCCGGCTTCGACGGCGAGGTGCTGCGTCAGGCCGGCATCGAGCGGGCGGACGCCTTCGCCGCCGTCTCCAGCGGCGACAACTCCAACATCATCTCGGCCCGGCTGGCCCGCGAGACGTTCGGCGTCTCCCGGGTCGCGGCCCGGATCTACGACCAGCGCCGGGCCCAGGTCTACGAGCGGCTCGGCATCCCCACCGTCGCCACCGTCCGCTGGACGGCCGACCGGATGCTGCGCCACCTGGTCCCCGAGGGCAACGTGGAGATCTTCCGGGACCCGACCAGCACCGTGTCGATCATCGAGGTGCCGGTGCACAAGGACTGGATCGGTCGACCGCTGAGCCAACTGGAGCAGACGGCGGGGACCAGGGTGGCGTACCTGACCCGGTTCGGCATCGGCATGCTGCCCACCGCCTCCAGCGTCGTACAGGAGGGTGACCAGCTCTACGTGCTGGTCACCGACGACATCGCCGCCTCGGTCACCGCGGTGGCCGCGACGCCGCCCGAAGGAGGGCACTGAGCCATGCGGATCGCCATCGCGGGCGCCGGCAACGTGGGCCGGTCGATCGCCCAGGAGCTGATCGACAACGGCCACCAGGTGATGCTGATCGAACGGCAGCCGCGGATGCTGCGCCCGGACCGGGTGCCCACCGCCGACTGGGTGCTGGCTGACGCCTGCGAGCTGGCCAGCCTGGAGGAGGCGAACGTCGCGGGCTGCGACGTGGTGGTCGCCGCCACCGGTGACGACAAGGTCAACCTGGTGGTGTCCCTGCTGGCCAAGACCGAGTTCGCGGTGCCCCGGGTGGTGGCCCGGGTCAACCGGGCCGAGAACGAGTGGTTGTTCACCGAGCAGTGGGGCGTCGACGTGGCGGTCAGCAAGCCCCGGGTGATGGCCGCGCTGGTCGAGGAGGCGGTCACCGTCGGCGACCTGGTCCGGTTGATGACGTTCCGGCAGGGCGAGGCGAACCTGGTGGAGATCACCCTGCCGCCGACCGCGCCCTACGTCGGCCAGCCGATCCACGCCGTGCCGCTCCCCCGGGACGCCGCGCTGGTGGCGATCCTGCGCGGCAAGCGGGTGCTGGTGCCCAGCCCCGACGACCCGATCGAGGCCGGCGACGAGCTGATCTTCGTGTGCACCGCCCAGGTGGAGGACGACGTGCGCGGGGTGATCCTCGGCCCGGACAGCGTGGAACGGACCCGGGGCGCGACCTGAGCGCTGCCAGTCAGCCGCCCGGCAGCGGCGTCGGGGCGTTCTCCCGGGTCACCCGGCGCACCGTCCAGACCGTGATCAGCAGCAGCAGCGCGTACGGCGGGTAGCCCAGGGCGAGCCGGGCCACCCCCAGCGCGGTGTCCTGGTGGGCCAGGTAGAGCCCGGCCTGCACCCCGACCTTGGCCAGCCACACCACTCCCCAGAGCACGGTGAGCTGGGTGAAGGTGCGCACCAGCCGGGGGTCGTCGCGCCACTCGGAGCGCCCCTTGGCGACCAGCACCGACCAGATCCACCCCACCAGGGGTTGCCGGATCACCGCGGAGAGCAGCAGGGCGATGCCGTAGCCGATGCCGTAGAGGATGCCCGGGAGGTAGAAGTCCCGTTCGTCCCCGGTACGCCAGGCGATGGCCGCCCCGATGCCCACGCCGAAGAGCCCGTTGACGGCGTGCCGGACCGGACGGCGTTGGACCAGCCGGACCACCGCGATCAGCAGCGCCACCCCGACCGAGGCGATCACCGCCGGCCGCAGCTCCCCGACCACGTTGGCCAGCACGAAGACCACCACCGGGATGCTGGACTCGACCAGCCCGCGCCAGCCGCCCAACTGGTCGGCCATCTGCTCGGCGAGGCTGGGCAGCCGTTCGTCGTCCGTCGGGGTGGTCTGCGGCTCGGTGGCCGGGGGCTGTCCTGTCGTCACTTCGGCGACTCCAGCTCGTAGTACGGGTTGTAGATGACCTTGCGGTCGTCCCGGACGGCCACCCGGCCCCGGGCGGTGAGGTGCCGGCCCGGCTCGATGCCGGCGATGTGCCGCCGACCCAGCCAGACCAGGGTGACCACGTCACTGCCGTCGTAGAGGTCCGCCTCCAGGGTGGGCAGGTTGGTACGCGGCGTGTAGACCACCGTGCGGAGCCGCCCGGCGACCGAGACCACCTGCCCCCGCATGCACTGCCGGGCCAGCACGCCACCGGATTCGGCGCTCTCCCGGCGCAGCTCCTGCGCCTCGATCTCGGCCTCGCTGGCGGTGAACCGGCGCAGGATGTCCCGCAGTGACTTCCTGCTCTCGTCGGTCGACATGACCTCCGCGTCACCCTCTCCAGGTGGACCGGTCGGCACCGGCGCTGCCCCGACCCCGGGCGGGACCGTGCCGCCAGCGTACGCCGATCGGGCCCCGACGGCGTCGGTGCGGTGTGCCGGTCCCGGCCCGAAGCCCGGGGCCCACCCGACCGACGACCACCCGACCGAGGCCCACCCGACCGACCGACGACCACCCGACCGAGGCCCACCCGACCGACCGACGACCACCCGGTCGACGACGGCCCGGTCCGACGCCGGACAGCGGTCCGGGCCGGGTGCGGCCACCCTCGGGTGACGGCCTCCGGCCCGGACGGGGTCGCTCAGCTCTCGCTCGGGGCCTCGGCGGCCTGGTCGGCCATCTCCCGGGGCAACCGAAGCGGCAGCGGCTCACGGACCGGCTTCGCCTCCTGCCCCCGGTCCACCACCAGGCCGTCCAGGCAGGTGGCGAGCGGGCCGGCCGCGGCCGGGTCGGTGGCGACCGCGCCCTGGTAGACACCCCGGACCATCCAGCGCGGCCCGTCGATGCCGACGAAACGCAGGTCGGTCGGCCCGTCCGGGGTACGCACCCGGGCGTGCAACTCGACGCCGTACTCGCCTCGGGTCTCCTGGACGGTGGCGCCGTCGCCGACCAGCGACTGCCGGATCTCCTCGCGCACCTCGTCCCAGATGCCCTCGGAGCGGGGCGCGGCGAAGACACCGAGCTGGAGGGCGTTGTCGCCGTTCACCAGCACGACCTGCTGGACGACGCCCTGCGGGTCGGCCTGCACCCGCACCTCGACTCCGGGCACCGCCGGGATGTGCAGGCTGCCCAGGTCGAGCCGCTGCACGTCGTCCGGTGCCTCGGCGAGGTCGTACGGGCCACGGGCCGGGCCCGCCGCCTCGTACGAGTCGAGGACGTCGGCCCGCTGGTCACGGGCGTGCCGCCCACCGTCGGCCCGCTTTCGGGAGAAGATCACTGCGCCCACCCTCCGCTGTTCGCACTCACCCTGCCACCTCTTCCGTCCGTTCGCCCGCCCGGTCGGCACCCTCGGGCCCGGCCGGGCCACCGGGCGGGGGCACGAGCCCGGCATGGCCGCCGGTCGACCCGTGCCCGCCGGTCCCCCGTCGGGACCCGGGCAGCACCGCCACCGGCTGGAAATCGGCCCGCTCCACCCGCTGGACAACGAGTTGCGCGATGCGATCGCCACGGGAGATCTTCGCCGGTGCGTCCCGATCGTGGTTGATCAGGTTGACCAGGATCTCACCCCGGTAGCCGGCGTCGACCGTACCGGGCGCGTTGAGCACCGTCACGCCGAGCCTGGCGGCCAGCCCGGAGCGCGGGTGGACCAGGCCGACGTAGCCCTCCGGCAGGGCCAGCGCCACACCGGTGGGGACCAGGGCCCGGCCACCCGGGGGCAGCTCGACGTCCGCGGCGGCCACTAGGTCGGCGCCGGCGTCACCGGGATGGGCGTACGCGGGCAGCGGCAGCTCCGGGTCGAGCTGCCGTACGGGCACGGGTACGACGTGGGTCACGTTCTGCCTCTTCCGTCGGCGTTCACGGGGTGCCCCTGCCATCCTGCCGGGTCGACCGGCCGTCGTGTTCCGTACCCTGCGAGTGTGAGCCTGTCGCCTTCCCCGTCGTCGTCGACGCCGCGCGCCGCGGCCGCCCCGACGTACTCCGAGCGGCTCCGCCTGCCGTGGTGGTGCTGGCTGGCCGGGCTCGCCCTGGCCGGGTTCGCCGCCGCCGAGCTGTGGATGGGTGCCGGTGGGGTGCGGTCCTGGCTGCCGTTCGTGCTGCTGCTGCCGGCAGTCCTGGCCGGGCTGTGGTGGCTGGGCCGGGTCCGGGTCGCGGTCGACGGCGGTGAGCTGTGGGTCGACGACGCCCACCTGCCCGTGCGGTACGTCGCCGACGCCGTCGCGCTCGACGCCGAGGGCCGGCGCGAGGTGCTCGGGGTGGGCGCGGACCCGCTGGCCTTCGTGGTGCAGCGACCGTGGATCGGCGGCGCGGTGCAGGTGGTGCTCGACGATCCGGCCGACCCGACCCCGTTCTGGGTGGTGAGTTCCCGCCGGCCGACCGAGCTGGCCGCCGCCCTGCTGGCCGCCCGCGACGCGGCCTGAACGCCGCCGCCGGCCCCGCCGGGAGGCAGCTCCCGGCAGACCTTCCCGCCCGTGGTCAGGGTCGACCGCTCCTTCGCGGGCAGGGCCGACCGGCTCACCCGGGGCAGGGCAGTTCGGAGCGGGTGCAGCGGGCGGGTCAAGGCAGGGCAGGTCAAGGCAGGGCGGGGAGCCCGCCGGGGGGCAGCTCCCGGCGCTGCTTGCGCAGGTCCCGCCGGAGCTGGTCGGCCAGCGAGCGGGTGGCCCGACGGTTGAGGTAGCTGGCGACGGCGGCCCCGGTGAGGAACGGGCCCAGCGTGGTCAGGTTGCGGCCGAAACGCTTGAGCAGGGTGTCCCGTAGTTCCTTGCGGGCGGCGGTACCGAGCACGGCACCCACCCCGGCGCCCGGCACCATCGGGTTGATTCCGCGCTGGCTGGCCCAGGACTGGAGCAGGGCGACGGTCCTGGGGGTCGTGCCGGTGGGCAGCGGCGCCCCGTAGATCTCGTGCAGCTCGCCGATCAGCTTCAGCTCGATCGACACCACGGCCACCGTCTCGGCGGCGAGCAGCACCGGCGCGGAGAGCAGGGTCGGCGCGACGGCCCACTCCACCGCGGCGACGCCGCCGCCGGCCGCACCCACCCCGGCGGTGGCCCGGGCGGCGTTGCGGACGAGCCGGTCGGCGAGCGCCTCGTCGTCCAGACCGGGGAAGTGCAGCCGCAGGGTGGCCAGGTCCCGGACCGGGACGTGCGGCGCGACGTCGGCGACCGTGTCGGCCATCCAACGCAGCGCCGACCGCGGCTTGAACAGATCGCCCAGCCCTCGACCACGGGCCTGCCCGACCAGTCGGGTGAGCAGTTGCCGGCGGCGGGCGGGCGCGATGTCGTCGGCGGTCAGCGCCGCCACCGTCGCGCCCAACTCGTCGCCGGGCCGGGCAGCCGGGTCAGCCCCGGCGGTCCGGTCCTCGGGTACGGCGGCGGGCGGCCCGGCGTCGGACAGCGACCCGTCCGGGTCGGACTCGCCATGCCGCTCGCCGTGCTCGTTCATCTGCCTGCCCTCCCGAGGTCCCACCGGTTCCGGTGGACGCCGGTACGAGTCAAGCAGCAACCCGCCGTGTGCGCACGGCGGCTCGGGCAGCGGCGGCCCCGCGAGGAGGCCGCCGCCGGTGGGGTGGGTACTCAGACGCACTCACGGCAGATCAGGTCGCCGTTGCGCTCGACTGCCAACTGGCTGCGGTGATGCACCAGGAAGCAGCGCCCACATCGGAACTCGTCCTGCTGCATCGGGAGGACCTTCACGGTCAGCTCCTCGTCGGCCAGGTCGGCGCCGGGCAGCTCAAAGCTCTCGGCCACCTCGGCCTCGTCGACGTCCACGGCACCCGACTGTGAGTCGACCCGCCGGGCCTTGAGCTCTTCCAGGCTGTCCTCGCCGAGGTCGACCTCGTCGCGACGCGGGGCGTCGTAGTCGGTGGCCATCGGTTTCACTCTCCCATATCGATGTTGTCGCTTCCGGTTGTAACGCCGGGCGACGCTGTTTCGGTTCCCACTGGCCGGCCACCAATGTGTGTCGGTCGCCCCACCCGACGGCCTCTGGATCGAGGTCTCCGGGGCAAGCACCGACGAGCGCGGTACCTTACCCCCTCCCAGGCGAGGCATGTATACCGCCCTCGCGGCAGAGATGTACGCCCCCGGGACCCAAGATGTTCCCAATGTGACTCAGGCGACACGAAGATAGGGGTAGTAGTACCCCGTTCCCGGTTGGCGCGCCGGCATGTCGGACTGTTTCCACGCGACTGCCGGACAACCGTTAACCTCAGCGGCGTACTCGACGGCCGACGACACCGCCCGCCGACGACGTCCGCCGCCACCACCTCACTGTCCGGGGAGCGCCCAGATGAGTTTTGCGCGAGTGCGAGCACTCGTTGTCGTCGGACTGCTGGCGGCCGTCGCCCTGGTCTTCGTCGTCGTCGCCGTGGTCCGCGACACCCAGGGCAGCGGGGCCAACGCCAGGGGATGCCCCGAGGGCTGGCCGTTGGCCGACCTGTCCCTGCGCACCTACCAGGATGTCAAGATCAATATCCTGAACGGCACCGGCGAGCCGGGCCTGGCCAGCAGCGTGGGCGACGACTTCCGGAATCGGAAGTTCCAGGTCAAGAAGGAGGGCAACGCCGCGCACTTCGACGGCGTCGCGCTGCTGCGCTTCGGCCCCAAGGGCGTCGGCTCCGCGCACCTGCTGCGCGCCTTCTTCCTCGACAACGCCGAACGCGACTACGACGCGAAGCGCCAGGACGACACGGTCGACGTGGTGCTGGGCGACGGCTTCCAGCAGCTGGCCACCACCACCGAGGTCAACCAGTCCCTCGGCGACCTGGGCGCGCCGACCGCGCCGGAGGGCTCCTGCCCGATGCCGGTCGAGAACAAGTAACCGACCACCGGTCAGCGACAGGTGACCACCCGGCGGTCGGTGCCGACCGGCGGTCGGGGACAAGTAACCGACCACCGGTCGAGAACGAGTAACCGACCCCGGTCGGGGACGACCGACCCCGGTCGGGGACGACCGACCCCGGTCGGGGACGACCGACCCCGGTCGGGGACGACCGACCCCGGTCGGGGACGACCGACCCCGGTCGGG
>NZ_JBEZFY010000016.1:69125-163620 GCF_040649765.1 Micromonospora sp. NPDC048894
GGGGACGACCGACCGGGGTCGGGGACGACCGAACGCCGGGCCGGCGGGGTCAGGGGCCGCCGGAGGCGTCCAGGGCGGCCAACCGGGTGTGCAGGGGCGCGAACAGCGCCGGTGGGGCCGCGATGACGAGGTCGGGGCCGGCGGGCCGGCCGTTCAGCCCGGTCACCCGCAGCCCGGCCTCTGCGGCGACCAGTCCCCCGGCGGCCAGGTCCCAGGCGGCCAGCCCCTTCTCGAAGTAGGCGTCCACCCGCCCCTCGGCGGCCAGGCAGAGATCCAGTGCCGCCGCCCCCATCCGCCGGATGTCCCGGACCTCCCCGATCAGCGCGGCGACCACCCGGGCCTGGTGCCGGCGGCGACCGGCGTCGTAGCCGAACCCGGTGGCGACCAGCGCCTGCCCCAGGTCGGTTTCGGTGGAGCAACGCAGCCGGGTGCCGTCCCGCCAGGCGCCGCCCCCCGCGGTGGCGGTCCACTCCTCGCCGGTCGACACGTTGCGGACCACCCCGGCGACGACCTCGCCGTCCACCTCGGCGGCGAGCGACACCGCGCAGTACGGCAACCCGTAGAGGTAGTTCACCGTGCCGTCGATCGGGTCGACGATCCAGCGCACCCCACCCGCCCCGACCGCACCGGCCTGCACCCCGCCGTACTCCTCGCCGAGCACCGCGTCGTCCGGCCGGGCCGCGCGCAGGGCGTCGCGGACCTGCCGCTCCACAGCCCGGTCGGCGGCGGTGACCACGTCGGTGACGGTGCTCTTGGTGGCCGCGACCGAGACCCCCTCGACCCGCATCCGGGCGGCGGTCGTGGCGGCGTCCCGGGCCACCGGGATCGCGATCTCAAGCAGATCCTGCGGTGTCGGTGTCGAACCGGTCATCGAAACTGCCCCTCTCGCGCCGCCCTGCGGCACCGGACGCACCAACCGGGCCCCCACGGCCGGGGACCCACCGGCCGCCGCGCCTGCCGTCCGGTGCGACACGCGCGCCCCACCGCGCATCGTCGATCTCCTCCGGACAGCATAGGCAGCCCGCGTCACGCCCGGACCCCGCCGGTGTGGCAGCAGGTCCGGGCCCCGATCGACGGCCCGTCCGACCCGGTCCGAGCGGGTGGCCACAAAGTCGACATCCGGGCCGAACCGGCGGTACAGACGGCCGGTTGCCGTGCGCCGCAGGATGATCGCGGCAACCGGGGTTACAATTCACCCTGCCCACGCGCCACGGACCGCAGCCGCACAGCCGGCCCGGGACACGGGGGTCACTCAACGACATCGCACGGCACGGCACGCCACGCTGCGCCGGACGACCCCGGCCGTGCTCGCTCTTCGCCTCCGGAAGGTCATTCGTGACAGAACCCCGCCAGCCCGGCGCCGACGTTCGCTCGCTCACCGACACCCTGATCGCCCACGCCCAGAGCGCCGGTGGTCAGCTGACGTCGGCCCAGCTCGCGCGCACCGTCGAGTCCGCCGAGGTGACCCCGGCCCAGGCCAAGAAGATCCTGCGGGCGCTCTCCGAGGCGGGCGTGACCGTGGTGGTCGACGGCTCCGCCAGCACCCGCCCCCGTCGGGTGGCCGCCGCCCGGTCGGCCACCCCGGCCTCGCGCGCCACCACCGCCAAGACCACCAAGAAGGCCGTCGCACCGGCTCCGAAGCAGGCGCCCGCCGCCGACGAGGCCACCGCGCCCACCCCGCGCAAGGTGGCCCCCCGCAAGGCGGCCACCACGGCGGGGGTGGCCGCCAAGGCCGCCGCGCCGGCCGCCAAGGCGACCAAGTCCACCCGGGCCACCAAGGCCACGGTGGCCGCCGCCGGTGCCGGCAAGGTCGCCACCAAGGGCGAGGGCGCCGAGGGCGAGATCGATCCCGAGCAGTTGGCCGCCGAGATCGAGGACGTGGTGGTCGAGGAGCCGGCCGAGCTGACCCGGGCCGCCGAGACCGATGCCGCCGCCTCCGCCACCGACAACGACTTCGAGTGGGACGACGAGGAGTCCGAGGCGCTCAAGCAGGCGCGGCGGGACGCGGAACTCACCGCCTCCGCCGACTCCGTCCGGGCGTACCTCAAGCAGATCGGCAAGGTTCCGCTGCTCAACGCCGAGCAGGAGGTCGAGCTGGCCAAGCGGATCGAGGCCGGGCTCTACGCCGCCGAGCGGCTGCGCGCCGCCGACGACGGCGAGGAGAAGCTCACCCGCGACATGCAGCGCGACCTGCTGTGGATCTCCCGGGACGGCGAGCGCGCCAAGAACCACCTGCTGGAGGCGAACCTCCGGCTGGTCGTCTCGCTGGCCAAGCGCTACACCGGGCGGGGGATGGCCTTCCTCGACCTGATCCAGGAGGGCAACCTCGGCCTGATCCGCGCGGTCGAGAAGTTCGACTACACCAAGGGTTACAAGTTCTCCACGTACGCCACCTGGTGGATCCGGCAGGCGATCACCCGGGCGATGGCCGACCAGGCCCGCACCATCCGCATCCCGGTGCACATGGTCGAGGTGATCAACAAGCTCGGCCGGATCCAACGCGAGCTGCTCCAGGACCTGGGTCGCGAGCCCACCCCGGAGGAGCTCGCCAAGGAGATGGACATCACACCCGAGAAGGTCCTCGAGATCCAGCAGTACGCTCGGGAGCCCATCTCGCTCGACCAGACCATCGGTGACGAGGGCGACAGCCAGCTCGGCGACTTCATCGAGGACTCGGAGGCCGTGGTCGCCGTCGACGCCGTCTCGTTCTCGCTGTTGCAGGACCAGCTCCAGCAGGTCCTGCAGACGCTTTCCGAGCGCGAGGCGGGGGTGGTACGGCTGCGCTTCGGCCTGACCGACGGCCAGCCGCGTACCCTCGACGAGATCGGCCAGGTCTACGGGGTGACCCGGGAACGGATCCGGCAGATCGAGTCCAAGACGATGTCCAAGCTCCGGCACCCGTCGCGCTCCCAGGTGCTCCGGGACTACCTGGACTGAGCCGTTCACGTCAACCCGTCGTGTCGGATTGATCACCAGGCGTAGAACATGCGAAGGTGACCGGTCCAACACGCGTTTGTGATCGTTGACGTGGCACCCTGGTAGCACGGCACACTGTCCTTCCCGTCAGGTGTGACCTCGGTCCCCCGCGGGCACACTGGGAAGGCGGGGCCCGGTAAGGGTGTTGCACGATGAGTGAGCAACGACCGAAGAGAGTGTTCATCGGTGACGACCAGAGGAGGAAGGCGATGACCCCGACCCTCACGCCGCCGCCCGAAACGGTGGCTCCCCCAGCCGCCGATGAACGGTGCGACCGCTGCAATGCTGCCGGCAAGCTCCGTATCACTCTGGCGGGTGGGAGCGAGTTGGTGTTCTGTGGGCACCACGCGAACAAGTACGCCGAGGATCTCGTGAAGATCACGGTGAAGTTCGCGACGGACCCGGAGTTCAGCTGGCGAGGCGCCGATCTGATGGCGAACTGACCCGGCAACCCCTACGACGACATAGCTGGGCGGGGGCACCCTGAGGGTGCCCCCGCCCAGCTTTTCGCTACCCACCCCACCCCACTACCCGCCCACCCCACTACCCGCCCCGTCCCCTCCCGCCACCAGTCCCGCTCCCCGTCCCGGCCGCCGCCCCCGGTGATCAAGAGGTTTCGGTCACCGAAGCGCCTGTTTCTGACCCAAACCTCTTGATCACCGGGGAGACCACGGGACGGGACCGCCGGGGAGACCACGGGACGAGGGAGCGGGACGGGACCGCCGGGGAGAGCCGGGGAGACCCGGGGACGGGGGCAGCGGGGCGGTCAGAGGGTTTGGAGGGTGGCTATGCGTTCTTCGAGTTGTTCGATGGTGGCCTGGGCGCTGGGGGGGCCGCCGCAGAGTCGGCGGAGTTCCGCGTGGATCTTGCCGTGGGGCAGGCCGGTGCGGTGGTGCCGGGCGGCCACCAGGGCGTTCAGTTGACGCCGTAGCGCCACGCGGCGCTGGGCGGCACTCAGGGGTACCACGGGGGCAGCGGGGGGCGCAGCGGCCGGCTCAGCGGCCCGGGTGGCTGCCCGGCGGCGCTGCGCGGCGAGCTGGTCGGCCTGGCGTTTGGTCAGCAGCTGCGACACCTGGGCGGCGGTGAGCAGGCCGGGCAGCCCCAGATATTCCTCCTCCTCGGGGGTGCCGGCCTGGGCGGCGGTACCGAAGGACGCCCCGTCGAAGATCACCTGGTCCAGCTCGGCGGTCGCGGACAGCGCGGTGAACCGCTTTTCCAGCTCGCCGCTGGCCTGGTCGTCGCGCTGGGCGCGCTCCAGCAGCTCGTCGTCGAAGCCCTCCCGGTCCTTGGGCTTGCCCAGCACGTGGTCCCGCTCGGCCTCCATCTCGCTGGCCAGGCCCAGCAGGTGCGGCACGCTCGGCACGAACACCGAGGCCGTCTCACCGGAGCGACGGGCCCGGACGAACCGGCCGATGGCCTGGGCGAAGTAGAGCGGGGTGCTGGCGCTGGTGGCGTACACCCCGACGGCCAGCCGGGGGATGTCGACGCCCTCGGAGACCATCCGGACCGCCACCAGCCACCGTTGGGTGGACGCCGCGAACGACGCGATCCGCGCGGACGCCCCCTGGTCGTCGGAGAGGACCACGGTGGCCTTCTCCCCGGTCACCTGCTCGATCAGCTTGGCGTACGAACGGGCGGTCTGCTGGTCGCTGGCGATGATCAGGCCACCGGCGTCGGCCATCCCGGCGTTACGCAGCACGGTCAGCCGGGCGTCGGCCGCCCGCAGCACCTGCGGCATCCAGTCCCCGGCCGGGTCGAGGGCGGTCCGCCAGGCCTGGGCGATCAGGTCCTGGGTCATCGGCTCACCGAGCCGCGCCGCCAACTCGTCCCCGGCGTTGGTACGCCACCGGGTCTCCCCCGAGTACGCCAGGAACAGCACCGGGCGTACGACGCCGTCGCGCAGCGCGTCGGCGTAGCCGTAGACCGAGTCGGCGCGGGACCGCAGCAGCCCGTCACCGCCGCGCTCGTAGCTGACGAACGGGATCGGGTTGTCGTCGGAGCGGAACGGCGTGCCGGTGAGCATCAGCCGGCGTACGGCGGGTTCGAAGGCGTTCTTGACCCCGTCGCCCCAGGAGCGGGAGTCCCCGGCGTGGTGGATCTCGTCGAGGATGACCAGGGTGCGGCGGGTCATGGTGCGCCGCCGGTGCACCTGCGGGGCCATCCCGACCTGGGCGTAGGTGACGACCGCGCCGTGGAAGTCGGCGGCGGAGTGCAGGTCGGCGTTGCGGAACGCGGAGTCGAGCTGGATGCCGACCCGGGCGGCGGCCTGCGCCCACTGGGTCTTGAGGTGCTCGGTCGGGGCGACCACGGTGACCGCCTCGACGGTGCCGTCGACCAGCAGCTCGGCGGCGATCCGCAGGGCGAAGGTGGTCTTGCCGGCGCCGGGGGTGGCGACCGCGGTGAAGTCGTCGGTACGACGGCGCAGGTATTCCACCATCGCCTTGCGCTGCCAGGCACGCAGGGGTGGGAACGTCTCCAACGCCGGCAACCGGGGTGCCACCCGAGGCTCCTCTCCGACCGCACGAGGCGGATCCGGGCCGAGGGCCACGGTTCCGCCGCCCATGAAAACGCCTCCGCGCAGGGCCTGCCGCGAAGGCCGGCCCAGCATAACCAGCCGCGCCCGGCAACCCCAGCCGACACCACGCCCGCCGCCCCGACCAGCGCCGTCGCGAGATGTGGGGCACGGGGCGAGGTGGATCAGAAGCCGGGGTGGCCGGGCCCGGTCTGCGGGGGGCGCATCGTGGCAACCGGGGCCGACCACCGCCGCCGCAGCGCCACCAGGCGCAGGACGAAGACCAGCAGTGCCGCCGCGGTCAGCCCGCCCACCCCGGCGTACCCGAGCGCCGCCAGCAGCACCACCATGATCGATCCGGCGAGCGCGGCGACGGCGTAGATCTCCCGGCGCAGCACCACCGGGATCTCGGCGGTGAGCAGGTCCCGGCCCAGCCCTCCGCCGATCGCGGTGAGCATGCCGATCACCACCGCGCCGACCGCCGGGACCCGGGCGTCGAGCGCCTTGAGTGTGCCGGTGACGGTGAACAGGCCCAGACCGGCGGCGTCGAGCACCAGCACGCTGGTGCGCAGCCGGGCGAACTGCGGGTGCAGCCAGAACACGGCGGTGGCGCTGACCGCGGCGGTGGCGGCGTAGCGCCAGTCGGCGAAGGCCAGCGGCGGGACCTCGTCGATGACCAGGTCACGGAAGATCCCACCGCCCAGCGCGGCGACGAACCCGACGAAGACGACGCCGAACAGGTCGAGCCGCTTGGCCACCGCCGCGGAGGCGCCGGAGGCGGCGAAGACGGCCACCCCGGTCAGGTCGGCCAGGAGCAGCGCGGTGGAGGTGGTCACACCGCCGAAGGGTACGGGTGCGGCCCGCCGGACCGCCCCGGATCACTCACGGTACGAGTCGTAGATCTCCTTGCACTTGGGGCAGACCGGCGAGCCGGGCTTGGCGGCCTTGGTCACCGGGAACGTCTCGCCGCAGAGCGCCACCACGTAGGTGCCCATCACGGCACTCTCGGCGATCTTCTCCTTGCGTACGTAATGGAACATCTCGGGACCGGTGTCGGCGTCCTTCAACTCGGGACGCTCAAGAACCTCTGTACTCACAGTCACACCTCCAACTGCACAAGTTTGGCAGGTCGACCGGGTCCGGTCCACCGCAGCCCACCCCGTCGGCGGCCAGTTACGGTAGCTGACGTGACCACCTTTCACCTCCGACCCGGAACCGAGGTCGCCGAAGCCCTGCGTGACGGCCGTCCCGTCGTCGCCCTGGAGAGCACCATCGTCTCGCACGGTCTGCCCCGACCGGACAACCTGCGGGTCGCCCGGGAGATCGAGCAGACCGTCCGCGCCGCCGGCGCCGTGCCCGCCACCATCGGAATGGTCGGCGGCGAACTCGTCGTCGGCCTCGACGACGCCCAACTGACCCGCCTCGCCACCGTCGACGGTGTGGCCAAGCTCTCCGTCCGCGACCTCGCCGTGGCCGCGGCCACCGGCGCGGACGGCGCCACCACCGTGGCCGCCACCAGCGCGGTGGCCGCCGCCGCGGGGATCGGGGTCTTCGCCACCGGCGGCCTGGGCGGGGTGCACCGGGAGGCCGCGCAGACCTTCGACGAGTCGGCCGACCTGGTCACCCTGGCCCGTACCCCGATCGCGGTGGTCTGCGCCGGGGTCAAGTCGATCCTCGACGTCGGGGCCACCCTGGAGCGGTTGGAGACCCTCGGCGTCGGGGTGGTCGGCTACCGCACCCGGCGTTTCCCCGGCTTCTACCTGACCGACTCCGGGTTCGACCTGGACTGGTCGGTGGACTCCCCCGAGCAGGTCGCCGCGGTGCTCGCCGCCCGGGAGCAGCACGGGGTGCACGGTGGCGGCCTGATCGTGGCCAACCCGCTCCCGGTCGACGAGCAGCTCGACCCGGCGCTGCACGACCGCACCCTCACCGAGGGGCTGGCACGGCTGGGCCGCGACGGCGTCACCGGCAAGGCGGTCACCCCGTTCCTGCTGGCCCACTTCCACTCGGCCACCGAGGGCGCCAGCCTGGCGGTCAACGTCCGGATCATCCTGCGCAACGCCGACCTGGCGGCGCGGATCGCGGTCGCGGCGGCCGGACACCCCGCCGCATGACCGCTCCCGGTCGGATCGTGGTGGTCGGCGACCTGATCACCGACGTGGTCGCCGTGCTGGCCGGAGCACTGGCCACCGGCTCGGACACCCCGGCGACCATCAAGGTCACCGGGGGTGGTCAGGCGGCCAACACCGCCGCCTGGATCGCCGCCCAGCACGCACCGGTGACGCTTGTCGGCGCGGTCGGCGACGACGGCGCCGGTCGGGACCGGGTGGCCGAGCTGGAACGGGCCGGGGTGGACTGCGCGGTCGAGGTGCATCCGCAGGCCACCACCGGGACGGTGATCGTGCTGGCCACCGCCGACGAGCGGACCATGGTCACCGAGCGGGGGGCGAACCTGCGGCTGAGCCCCGAGCACGTCGACCGGGCCCTGGCGGCGGTGCCCGACGCGACCCACCTGCACCTGTCCGCGTACTGCCTGCTGGATGCCGGGTCGCGACCGGCCGGGCTGCGCGCGTTGGCCGCCGCCCGCGAGCGTGGGCTGACCACCAGCGTCGACGCCGCCTCCGCCGCGCCGCTGCGGCGGATCGGCGCGGCGGCTTTCCTGTCCTGGGTACGCGACGTCGACCTGCTGTTGGTCAACGCGGACGAGGCGGGGGTGCTGGCCGGCGGGCTGGATCCGGCGGCCCAGGCGCGCGCGTTGTCGGCGGCGGCCCGTCGGGTGGTGGTCAAACGCGGCGGCGCGGGGGCGATCTGGGTGGACCGGCGGGCCACCGTCGGGGTGACCCCGTCGCTGCGGGTCGCCGTGGTGGACGTCACCGGGGCCGGGGACGCCTTCGCGGCCGGCCTGCTCACCGCCTGGATCACCGGCGCGACCCCGAGGGCCGCGTTGACCCGGGCCGCCGACCTGGGTGCCCTGGCGGTCTCGATGGTGGGTGCCCGGCCGGAGGCGACCGGCGGGTGACACCGGGCCGGAGGCGACCGGCGGGTGACAGTGCCGGCTACGCCCGCACCGGCTGGCCCCGTCAGGGTTCGGCGTCGATGATCCGGTGCGGGCGTTCCTCGGCGGTGAGGCTCATCGGCGGGGTCTCGTCGCGGTGGCGGGGCTGGAACCTGGTGGCGAGGCGGTGTTGCTCCTTGGGCGGCCGGTCGTTGGCGAGCAGCACCGCCAGCCAGGGGATGAGGATCATGCCCAGCGCCACCAGGGGCAGCCAGAGCCAGAGCAGCGGGGCCTTGGTGCCGACCAGGACCGCTCCGGCGATCACGCAGGCCACCCGGATGCCCATCATCAGCACGTACCGCTTCTGCCGGCTGGTGAGTTGGTCGTCCTGGCTGCGCGAGGCGTCGGTGATCAGAATCGGCTGGTACGCCTGACGCTTCACCATGGACCTCCTGAGGGGATTGCCCCCATCCTGTCACCGCACCACCTTGATCAGCGAAAATCGACGCATACCGGGATCGTGTTACGTGCGTGGTACGCTCCGGCGGTGGGCAGCCGGTTCAGCTTCACCGACGAGGCGTTGGCCAACCTGCGGGTCTACGACGTCACCCCCGGGGAAGTCTGGGAGGCGCTGCACAGCACCCGCCGGGTGATCCGGCATCTCGGTGAGGACCTGACGGTCGTCTACGCGGCGGGCGCTCGCGGCCGACGGCTGGCCATCCTGCTCGCCGAGGCCGACGGCACCGACCACGACTGGGACGTCCTCTCCGCCCGTGACCTGAGCGACGTCGAGGCCAAGCGCTACGACGAGGCCGTGCGGAGAACGCGCCGATGAGGAGGCGACGGCGATGAACCGTAACGAGGCCATCAAGCGATTCCACGGCGACGACGCGTTCGCCGACCTGATCGACGACAGCCCGCCGGTCGAGCTGCCCACCCCCGACACGGACGTGCCGATGGTCAGCCGCTCGGTACGCCTGCCGACGGACACCTACGAGCGGGTCCGGGCGGCGGCCGAGGCCCGGGGCATCGGGGTCACCACGCTGATGCGGCAGTGGATCGAGGCCGGCCTGGCCGACCTGGACGACTCGGCCACCGTCTCGCTGGCCGACGTACGCCGGGCGCTCGCCTCGCTGTCCCGCCCCACCGCCGCCTGACCTGCGGCGGACGCCCCCGCCCCACCGCCGGTCGACCCCGCGCCGACTGACGCAGCTGGTTCACAGGGCCGGCCGGGGCCGCTCCGGGGCGTGCCCGAGCGCCCGGCGGTAGTCGGCGACGGTGATCGCCGCCAGCACGGCGGCCGCCGCAGCCAGTGCCAGCACGGTGGCCGTCCGGGTCACGACGGGCACCAGCGCGGCCAGGGCGAGCACCCCGACGACCCGGGACCGGGAGACCCGCCCGAAAATCTCGTACTCGAAGCGGGCGCGGGCGACCAGGAAGATCGCCGGGCCGCCCATCATGAAGACCGCCCAGGACGGTTCGGTGGGCTGGTACGGGTGCACGATCGCCAGCTCGTAGCCGACGGCCGTGGCCAGCACTCCGGCGACGATCACCAGGTGGGTCCAGCTCACCGACTCCCCCAGCCGGCCGGGCCGGTCGGCCACCCGGATCGCCTCGGAGAGCAGGTGACCCGCCCTGTGGAAGTAGATCCGCCAGAGCAGCACGGTGGTCACGAAGGACAGCAGGAAGGCCCCCGAGCTGGCCCCGGAAAAGCTGTACCCGCTGAAGGACAACCCGATGATGAGGATGTTCTCGCCGAGGGCGATCAGGAAGAACTGCTGGTAACGCTCGGCCAGGTGTTCCCCCAGCACCCCCCAGGTGGAGGTGCGGGTCGCGCCGAGCCTGGGCACCGGCCAACCGAACATCAACCCCGCGTAGTCGACGAGGACGGCCAACGACCAGCAGGCCAGCCGCCACGACCCGGTGAACACCGCGCCGAGCACCCAGGGCACCGCGCTCATCACCGCCCAGGCCACCACCCGCATGGTGACCAGGCGTCGTGGATGCCCCCGCAACGCCAGCGTGAGGAAGAGCGGTCGCCCCACCTGCACCGCCACGAACGCGAGGGCGAAGGCCAGCCCCCGGCTGTCGAAGGCCCGTGGGGTGGCGACCGCCATCACCATGCTGCCCAGCATCGAGTAGACCACCACGAACTGGATCTCCGGGCGCTCCGGTTCGTACCGGCTGGTGACCCAGGCGGTGAACGTCCAGACCGCCCAGAAGGCCAGAAAGATCACCAGGGTCTGGGTGATCTCGGCCAGCAGATCCTGACGGACGACGCTCAGGTCGTCGATGATCCGCTGGGAGACCCGGGTCAACGCGAAGACGAACACCAGGTCGAAGAAGAGCTCCAGGAAGGTGGTCCGGGGTGAGCTCAGCCCGCCGCGCAGCAGCGCCGCCCCCCGCTCGTCCGCCATCGTCCACCCGTCGCCGCTGTCGCGGATCTCAACGAGCCGACCCGGCTCCGGTTGCGTCAGCCCTTGTCCGCCTTCGCCGCCGCCTTCACCTGCTGCTTGTACTCGCGGACCCGACGCAGCGACTCCGCATCGGTGACGTCAGCGACCGACCGGTAGGTGTCCGGGTCGCCGTAGCCGCCGGCGGCCTCCCGCCAGCCGTCGGGGCGCACGTCGTACCGCTTGCCGAGCAGGGCGACGAAGATCTGCGCCTTCTGGGTGCCAAAGCCGGGCAGGTCGGCGATGCGGCGCAGCAGTTCCCGTCCGTCGTCGACGTCCGCCCAGAGCCGGCCGGCGTCGCCGGCGTACCGGTCGACCAGGATCCGGCACAGCTGCTGCACCCGGCCGGCCATCGCCTTCGGGAACCGGTGCAGCGCAGGCGGCCGGGCGAAGACCTCGACCAGTTCCTGCGGGTCGTAGCCGGCCAGCTCCCGGGCGTCCGGGTCGTGCCCCAGCCGTTGGGCGAGCACGTACGGCGAGGAGAACGCCTTCTCCATCGGCACCTGTTGGTCGAGCAGCATCCCGGTCAGCAGGGCCAGTGGGCTGCGCTCCAGCAGCCGGTTGGCCTCGCCGTCGATGGGCAGCGAGAGCGTCATGCCCCCATCCTGCCCGCCCCGGCCGCCCGCCCGGCCGACATCCGGTGCGGTCCGCCGCGCCGGGAGGCGTCCGGACGCGGCGCGGCCCGGTGGACACGGGTGTCCACCGGGCCGTCGGTGCCGTGGGGCGTCAGTTCACGACGAAGAGCAGCCGGTTCGGCGAGCCCGAGCCGGGGCTGGTCACCACGTTCGGGGTGGCGCTGCCGGTCAGCGAGCTGGCGACCTGCGCCGGGGTGTACGAGGGGTTGGCCGACAGGACCAGGGCGGCGGCACCGGCGACGTGCGGGGACGCCATCGAGGTGCCACTGATCGAGTTGGTGGCGGTGTCGTTGGTGTTCCAGGACGAGGTGATGTTCGAGCCCGGCGCGAACAGGTCGACGCAGGTGCCGAAGTTGGAGTAGGAGGCCCGCGCGTCGGTGTTGGTGGTGGCGCCGACGGTGATCGCCGAGGCGACCCGTGCCGGGGAGGAGGTGCAGGCGTCGGCGCTGGAGTTGCCGGCCGCCAGCGCGTACGTGATGCCCGAGCTGATCGAGCTGGCCACCGCGTTGTCGATGGCGGTGCTGGCCCCGCCGCCGAGGCTCATGTTGGCCACCGCCGGCTTGACCGCGTTGGCGGTCACCCAGTTGATGCCGTTGACCACAGCGGTGGTGCTGCCGCGACCCCGGCAGTTGAGCACCTTCACCGCGACCAGCTGCACGCCCTTGGCCACACCGTACTTGGTGCCGCCGACGGTGCCCGCGACGTGGGTGCCGTGGCCGTTGCAGTCGGTGTTGTTGGAGTCGACCGCGTTGGTGCCCCAGGTGGCCCGGCCGCCGAAGTCGGTGTGGGTGGTCCGGATGCCGGTGTCGATGATGTACGCCCGCACGTTGGTGGCCGTGTTCGGGTAGGTGTAGCTGGAGTTCAGCGGCAGGTTGCGCTGGTCGATGCGGTCCAGACCCCAGGACGGCGGGTTGGTCTGGGTCGCCTGGACGGTCACCACCCGGTCCTGCTCGACGTAGGCCACCGACGGGTCGGCGGCGAGCCGGCGGGCCTGGCTGGCGCTCATCTTCGCGCTGAACCCGGTGAGGGCGGCGCTGTAGACGTCGGCGACGTTCCCGCCGTACCGCTTGGTGAGGCTGGCGGCGCGGTCCGGCACGGCGGTCCGGGCGGCCCGGCTGTTGGCGGTGCCGACGGCGTCGCCCTTCAACACGACCAGGTAGCTGCCGCTGATCGCGTCCGGGGAGGAGGCGTAGCGGATCTGTCCGGTGGGGGCGGCGAGGGCGGGGGCGCCAGCGGCGACGGAGAGGGCCGCGGCGGTGGCCGCGACGGCGACCGCGCGGAGCGCGTGACGCCGGGGGACGGACACGTCGGACATCGTCTGAACTCCCTACCGGGTACGACCGGGCAGGCAGGGGCCGCCCGAACGTCCCATCGACGGATGTTGGAGGGAATGCTAACGAGACATCGACGTACGTAACAGAGATAACGGCCGGGGGATTGAGGTGGCGTTATGGAAGTCAGCGGGTGCCCGCCACCGGTGCCCCCACGCCAGGCAGGATGACGTGGTGGACCGTGACGACATGCTGCTCTCCCCCGCCGGCGTCGAGGCGCTACGCGCCGCGCTCACCAGCGCCGACTTCACCGCCAACGGCATCGCCGGCCGACTCGGCCCGCAGGCCACCGGCGGGGTGGCCCGCAACGACTTCCGGGCCGCGCTGCGCGCCACCGAGGACCGCGACCCGCTGGGCACCCTGATCCGGGTGTTCATCTGCGACCAGACCGAACCGGAACCGGCGGTCGCCGCCGCGCTCGCCCCGCTCGACCTCGCCGACGCCGTCGCCGCCGGCCTCGTCGAGCCGTACGGTGACGGGCTGCGCGCCGGGGTCGACCTGGAACCCTACGGGGACGCCTGGTGGGTGCTCGCCGACGTACCGGCCAGCGCCCGCCCGGGTCGACCGCTGCACAGCGAACACGTGCTCGGCATCGGCGGGGCCACCCAGACCCTGATCGGCGCGACCGTCCGCCACCCGGTGGACACCGCACTGGACCTGGGCACCGGGTCCGGGGTGCAGGCCCTGCACCTGGCCACCCACGCCCGGCGGGTCACCGCCACCGACGTGTCGCAACGGGCGCTGCGCTTCGCCGCCACCACCGCCGCCCTCAACGGGCAGGACTGGGAACTGCTGCGCGGTGACCTGGTCGCCCCGGTGGCCGGCCGGCGGTTCGACCTGGTGGTCAGCAACCCGCCGTTCGTGGTCGGGCCGGGCACCACCACCCACGTCTACCGGGACTCCGGCCGGGTCGGCGACGCGATCGGCGCTGAACTGGCCGCCGCCGCGCCGGGCCTGCTCACCGAGGGCGGCACCATGCAGTACCTCGCCAACTGGGTGCACGTCGCCGGGGAGGACTGGGCGGAACGGGTGACCGGCTGGTTCGCCGGCACCGGCCTGGACGCCTGGGTGATCCAGCGCGAGGTGGCCGACCCGATGGCGTACGTCCACCTGTGGCTGACCGACGTCGGCGAGGCGACCGACCCGCACCGGGCGGCAGCCTGGCTGGACTGGTTCGACGCGCACAAGGTCGAGTCGATCGGATTCGGCATCGTCTCGCTGCGCCGCAACGGTCACGAGGACCCGGTCGTCCGGGTGGAGGACCTGCGGCAGCGGGTCGAGCCACCCCTGGGCGACCAGGTCGCCGGCTGGTTCGACCGGCAGGACCTCCTACGTGCCCACGGTGCCGACGGCCTGCTCGACCTTCGCTACCGGGCGGCCCCGGGGCTGCAACTGCGCCAGGAGGCGACGATCGGCGACGAGGGCTGGGCGGTGGACCGGCAGGTCCTGACGATGCCGCACGGGCTGCGCTGGAGCGAGGAGATCGACCCGCTGGTGCTGGCCCTGGTCGGCGGCTGCGACGGACGGCTGCCGCTGCGCGACCAGCTCGCCCTGCTCGCCGCCGCGCACGACGTCACCCCCGACGAGCTGGCCGAGGCGGCCGGCCCGATCGTGGCGCGGCTGATCGAGCGGGGCCTCGTCGAACCGGTGACCAACTGATGCGCCCGGTCGAGCGAGGCATCCCGATGCGGGCGGTCGAACGGGGCATCCCGATGCGGGCGGTCGAACGGGGCATCGTCAAAGCGGTGACCAACTGATGCGCCCGGTCGAACGGGGCATCGTCAAAGCGGTGACCGGCTGATGCGGGCGGTGGTGCAGACGGTCGAACGGGCCAGCGTCACCGTCGACGGCGAGGTGGTCGGCGCGATCACCGACGGCCTGCTGGTGCTGCTGGGCATCACCCACACCGACACCCCCGAGTTGGCCCGGACGATGGCCCGCAAGGTGCACGAGCTGCGCATCCTCGACGACGAACGCAGCGCCGCCGACACCGGTGCCCCGATCCTGCTGGTCAGCCAGTTCACCCTCTACGGCGACACCCGCAAGGGCCGCCGCCCGAGCTGGCTCGCCGCCGCCCCCGCCGAGGTGGCCGAACCGCTGGTCACCGCCGTGGTCGAGGCGCTCCGCGCCCGGGGCGCGACGGTCGAGACGGGCCGCTTCCGCACCCACATGCTCGTCGAGAGCACCAACACCGGCCCCCGCACCCTCCTCCTGGACCTCTGACCCTGCCCCCTCCCTCCCTCCCATCCCCCTCCCCCACCCCACCCCAGCCCCCAGCCCCCAGCCCCGGTGATCAAGAAGTTTGCGTCAAGTTCGATCTTCAAAGTGACGCAAACTTCTTGATCACCGGGGCTGGGCGAGCCGGGGCTGGGCGAGCAGGGCGGGGCGGAGCGGGGCGAGCAGGGCGGGGTGGGGCGGGTTGGGTGGGGGGTGGGTGGGGGTTGGGGTGAGCGGGGTGGTGTGGGGTGGGTTAGGAGAAGAGGCCTCGGCGTTGGAGGGACTGGCGGAGCCAGCCGTCGAGTTGGGCGGCCCAGTCGGTGCGATCGGCGGTGGCGTGGTCGACGGTGAACCGGCCGAAGGCGTCCCGACCCTCGGTGAACAGGCCACCCCGCTTGTCCATCTCCAGCACCACCTGCACCTGGTGCGGGTCGGTGACGAAGGTGACCTCCAGCTGGTTGATCGCTCCGGCGTACTGCGGGGCGGGGTAGAACTCGATCTCCTGGTAGAACGGCAGGCTCTGCCGTACGCCATAGATGTGGCCGCGCTCGACGTCGGCGCGGGCGAACCGGAAGCCCAGCCGCAGCAGCGCCTCCAGCAGCCGCTCCTGAGCCGGCAGTGGGTGCACCGACACCGCGTCCAGGTCACCCTTGTCGACTGCGCGGGCCACCTCCAGCTCGGTACGCAGCCCCATCGTCATCCCGTGCAGCCGGTGGCCGTACAGGTCGGTCAGCGGGGTCTCCCACGGCACGGCGAACCGGAACGGGATGTCGTAGCGCTGCCCCGCCTCCAGCCGGAACGGGCCGGTGACCTGCTGGCGGGCGAACTCCTGGGTGGTCTCGTAGTCGGAGTCGGCACTCTCCACCTCGACCCGGGTGACCAGGCCGAGCGCCACGTACTCGATGTCGGCGGCGTGGTCGCCGCCGGCCACGTGGACCCGCCCCTCCAGCACCCCGCCGGGACGGCAGTTCGGATTAGCGAGCACGGTCTCCACCGACGGACCGCCCACCCCCATCGACTGCATGAGCCGTTTGAAGACCACCACGTCCTCCATTGCCTGTCGCATCGCCGACCCCGATGGCCGACGCTGGCACGGTAGCCGGACCTGGCAAGACCGCCGACGACCCACCCCGCATCCGACCAGATTGCTGTCGGGTCCCCGATCGCCTCACCCCCGTTTCACGTCCCGGTTGGAAAGCTGTCCATCACCGGAGCCGATGGCGCCGGTAGGCGACACCGAAAGCAGACACGGGGAGACACAGAGATGGCCCTGCAGATGATCGATAACAAGACGCGCCCGGCCACCACCATCGACGCCGAGCACGGCACCGAAGCCCTCACCGACCTCGACGCCACCGACGAGCGCGGGGTCTCCACCGACCTGGTCCGGGCCTACCTCAACGGCATCGGCCGGACCAAACTGCTCACCGCGGCCCAGGAGGTGGAGCTGGCCAGACGGATCGAGGCCGGGCTGTTCGCCGAGGAGAAGCTGTCCACCTGCACCCCTGTCTCCGGTGACCTGCGCGCCGACCTCGCCCTGATCGCCCGGGAGGGCCGCGCCGCCAAGGACCACCTGCTGGAGGCCAACCTGCGGCTGGTGGTCAGCATCGCCAAGCGCTACACCGGGCGGGGGATGGCCTTCCTCGACCTGATCCAGGAGGGCAACCTCGGCCTGATCCGCGCGGTCGAGAAGTTCGACTACGCCAAGGGTTACAAGTTCTCCACGTACGCCACCTGGTGGATCCGGCAGGCGATCACCCGGGCGATGGCCGACCAGGCCCGCACCATCCGCATCCCGGTGCACATGGTCGAGCAGGTCAACCGGATGGTCCGGGTCCGCCGGGAGCTGTCGGTCACGCTGGGTCGCGAGCCCATCGTCTCCGAGGTGGCGCGGGCGATGGAGATCCCCGAGTTCCAGGTCATCGAGCTGATCTCGTACGACCGGGAGCCGGTCAGCCTCGACCAGGCCGTCGGCGAGGACGGCGAGAGCGCCCTGGGTGACTTCGTCGCCTCGGTGGACCAGCGCACCGAGCCGGGTGACGCGGCCGCCAACGGCGAACTGCGCAACGAGGTACGCATCGTGCTCGCCACCCTCTCCCAGCGGGAGCAGGCGGTGATCCGGCTCCGGTTCGGCCTGGACGACGGCCGGCAGCGCACCCTCGACGAGGTCGGCAAGGAGTTCGGCCTGTCTCGGGAGCGGATCCGGCAGATCGAGAAGGTCACCCTGCTCAAGTTGCGCGACCCGGAGCGGGCGCAGCGGCTGGAGGCGTACGCCTGCTGAGCGGGACGGTTCGGCGCAGGCCCCCGGCGGTTCGCCGGGGGCCTGCCCGCTGTCCGGGGTCTCGTCACCGCCGGAGCCGCCGGCGGGCACGGTCAGCGCCGCCGGCAGCGGGCACGGTCAGCGCCCGCCGGCAGCGGGCACGGTCAGAGCCGGAGCCGGCAGCGGGCACGGTCAGAGCCGGCGCGGGCCGGTGTCGGGGCGGGCCCCGGCCGTGCCGACCCCCACCGCCGCGTGCAGCACCGACACGCCGTCCGGGCGGGCCAGCACCGGGTTGAGGGTGAGCGACCGCACCCGGGGCTGCTCGTCGGCGAGCCGGCCCACCCGCAACAGCAGGTCGGCCAGGGCCGCCCGGTCCACCGCGTCAGCACCCCGGTGCCCGTGCAGCAGCGGCGACGCCCGGGGCTCGTCGACGAGTTCGGCGGCGTCCCGGTCGGTCAACGGCACCGCCCGCCAGGCCCGGTCCCCGAGCAGTTCGGTGGCGACCCCACCGAGCCCGAAGCCGACGACCGGCCCGAACGCCGGGTCCTCGCGCAGCTCCACCACGCAGGCCACCCCCGGCGGCACCATCGGTTGGACCAGGACGTCCGCGCCGAAGGCCGCCGCCAGGTCCGCGTACGCCCGGCGTAGCGCGACCGGGTCGGCCAGGTCGAGGCGGACGGCGCCCAGGTCGAGGCGGTGCCGCAGGCCGGGCGCGGCGGCTTTCAACGCCACCGGCCAGCCCAGCCGCCCGGCGGCGGCGAGCGCCTCGTCGACGGTGCCGGCCGGGGCCGAGCCGACCACCTCGATGCCGTACGCGGCGAGCAGCGCCGCCGCGTCGGCGGCGTCACCGCGCAGCGCGGCCTGCCCGGCGGCCCGGTCCACCCCGGTCAGTTCCGGTGGCGTGCCCGGGTCCCGGCGCAGCCAGTCGGCGTACCGGCCGACCCGGCCCAGCGCCCGCACCGCCTCCTCCACGCTCGGGTACGCGGGCAGCCCGACCGGCACCCGGCCGGCGAGGAACGTCACCACGGTCGGCTTGCCGCCGGTCACCGCCGCCGCCACGGCGGCGGTGAAGTCCGCCTCCTCGACGGTGAGCTGCCCCGGCAGGGGTGGGGCGAAGACCGCCACCAGCGCATCCACGCCGTCGTCGGCGGCGGCACCGGCCAGCGCAGCGGTGAACGCGGCGGCACCGGCGTGCGGGCCGACGTCGTGGGGGTAGCCGGCGGCGACCGTGAGACCCTGCCCCGCGCAGGCGGTGGCCGCCAAGCCGGTCAGCGCCGACGAGTTGCCGACCACGCCGACCCGGCCACCGGCGGGCAGCGGCTGGTTGGCCAGCAGCGTCCCGACGTCGAGCAGTTCGGCGACGGTGTCCACCCGGATCACCCCGGACTGCGCGAAGAGGGCACCGACGGCGGCCTCGTCGAGCGTGGGTGCGACGCCGGACCCGACCGGGCGGGCCAGCGAGGCCAACGCCACCACCGGCTTGTCCCGGCCGATCCGGCGCACCAACCGGGCGAACTTGCGCGGATTGCCGAAGGTCTCCAGGTACAGCAGGATCACGTCGGTGCCCGGGTCGTCCTGCCAGAACTGGAGCAGGTCGTTGCCGGACACGTCGGCCCGGTTGCCGGCCGACACGAAACTCGAGAGGCCCAGCCCCCGGCGCTGCGCCTCGGCCAGCAGCGCCACCCCGAACACGCCGGACTGGCTGAAGAAACCCACCCGTCCGGGGGCGGGCAGCACCGGGGCCAGGGTGGCGTTGAGGCGTACCCGCCCGTCGGTGTTGGCCACGCCCAGGCAGTTCGGGCCGACGACCCGCATGCCGGCGGCGTGCGCCGCCCGGACCAGGGCCCGTTGGGCCGCCGCGCCGGCCGGTCCGGCCTCGGCGAAACCGGCGGAGATGACCACCAGGCCGTGCGCGCCGGCAGCGGCGGCGTCGGCCACCACCCCCGCCGCCGCGTCCGGGGGCACCGCGACGACCGCCAGGTCGACGTCCACTCCGGCGTCGGCTGCCGACGGGTACGCGGGCAGCCCCGCCACCGTGCGCGCGCTCGGATGCACCGGCACGATCGCCCCCGGGTAGCCGCCGTCGCGCAGGTGCCCGAGGACGGCCGCGCCGACCCCCTGACCGGTGGCGCTGGCCCCGTAGACGGCCACGCCGCGCGGGGTGAGCAGCCGGGCGATGGACCGCGCCTCGGTGCGGTGCTCCCGACCCCGCTGCACAGCCAGGGTCGCCTCGGTCGGGGCGATCGGGAACGTCAGGTGCACCACCCCGTCGGCGAACTGCCGTTGCACCTGGTAGCCGAAGTCGGCGAAGACCCGCAGCATCGCCCCGTTGGTGGGGAGCACCTCGGCGACGAAGTGCCCGATGCCGGCCCGGCCGGCCGCGTCGGCCAGGTGCTCCAGCAGCACCGAACCGATCCCCCGGCCCTGGTGGGCGTCCTCCACCACGAACGCCACCTCGGCTTCGGGGGCCGCCGGACCCAGCCGCTCGTACCGGCCGACGGCGACGATCCGGTCGCCGACCAGCACCACGAACGCCTCCCGGTCCCGGTGGTCGACGGTGACGAAGCGGCGCAGGTCCCGTTCCGGGATACGCGGGTACGGCGAGAAGTAGCGCAGGTAGCGGGTGCGTTCCGAGAACCGCCCGTGCATGGCGACGATCTCCGGGGCGTCCTGCGGCCGGATCGGTCGCAGGCCGACGGTGCTGCCGTCGCTGAGCAGCACGTCCACCGGTTGGTCGACAGTGGTCACCACGTCCGGTCCCTCCCCAGGTCCCCGGCTCAGTCGCGCGGGTCGTACGGGTCCAGCCCGAGCAGCGGGAACACCGCCTTGCGGGTGGCCGCCACCGCCCGGTCCACCGAGTTCGGCTCACCGGTCGGCTGCCACGGCTGGTGTGACGGGTCGACGTCGTCGGTCATCCGCAGCGGGACGTCCCGGCCGGGCAGCCGGTGGGCGGCCAGCGCACGCCAGTCGGGCGGGGTGAGGGTGGCCGGGTCGAGCGGGTCGCCGGTGGCCACCGCGAGCAGGTGCGTCCAGGCCCGGGGCACCACCTCCACCAGGGCGTAACCGCCGCCGCCGGTGGCCACCCAGCGGCCGTCGCACAACTCGTCGGCGAGCGCCCGCAACGTCAGGTAGGTGGCCCGTTGCCCGTCCACCGACAGGTGCAGGTCGGCCAGGGGGTCGAGCCGGTGCCCGTCGGCACCGCACTGGGTGAGCAGGATCTGCGGTCGGAACGCCCGCAGCACCGACGGCACGATCGCGTGGAAGGCGCGTTGCCAGCCGGCGTCGTCGGTGCCCGGTGGCAGCGGCACGTTGACCGCGCTGCCCTGCGCCCCCGGGCCACCGGTCTCGTCGGGGAACCCGGTGCCGGGGAAGAGCGCGAGCGGGGTCTCGTGCAGGCTCACCGTGAGCACCCGGGGGTCGTGGTAGAAGACCTCCTGCACACCGTCGCCGTGGTGCACGTCCACGTCGACGTAGGCGACCCGCTCGGCGCCCAGGTCGAGCAGGCGGGCGATGGCCACCGCCGGGTCGTTGTAGACGCAGAACCCGGCGGCCCGGTCGGGCATGGCGTGGTGCAGCCCACCGGCCACGTTGACCGCACGGCGGGCCTCGCCCCGCCAGACCGCCTCGGCGGCGGCCACCGTCGCCCCGGCGATCAGCGCGCTGGACTCGTGCATCCCGTCGAAGACCGGATTGTCCGAGGTGCCCAGTCCGTAGCCGGCGAAGAGCGGATCGCGGGGGGCGGTCCGGACCGCCGCCAGGTAGTCGGGCAGGTGCACCCGGGTCAGCGTCGCGTCGTCGGCCGGCTCGGGCCGGATCAGCCGTACGCCCGGCCGGTCCAGGACGCCCAGCTCCCGGGCCAGCGCGACGGTCAGCTCGACCCGGACCGGGTCGAGCGGGTGCTCCCCCATGTCGTAGTCGAGCAGGGACTCGTCCCACACCACCAGCGTGTCGTCCGACATGGGGTCATCGTCGCACGCGGGTCACCGGTCGCCCACCAGGCGTGCTGGTCAACCGGCTGGTGTCGGGCCGGTGGCCACCGGGCGGGACGGGTCGGCGACCCAGCCGCTCCACGATCCGACGTAGAGCGCGGCGTCCGGCCGACCGGCCAGGTGCAACGCCAGCACCGTCTGCGCGGCGGTCACCCCTGATCCGCAGTACGCCCCCACCGGCTGGTCGGCGCGCACCCCGGCGGCGGCGAACCGGTCCCGCAGCGCCTCGGCGGTCAGGTAGCGGCCCTCGGTGACGTACTCGGGGGCGGGCAGGTTGACCGCGCCCGGCACGTGTCCGGCGACCGGGTCGATCGGCTCGGTCTCGCCCCGGTAGCGGGGGGCGGCCCGGACGTCCAGCAGCACACCGTCGTCGGCCGCGCCGAGCCGGGCCGCGTCGTCGGCGTCCAGCACCGGCAGCCCACCCGGTGTGACGGTGACGTCGCCGGGTTGCGGGGTGGGCACCTCGACGGTGCCGGGCAGGCCGGCGGCGAGCCAGCCGGGCCAGCCGCCGGACAGCACCCGTACCGACCGGTGGCCGGCCCAGCGCAGCGTCCACCAGGCGCGGGCGGCGGCCAGGCCGTCGCCGTCGTCGTACACCACCACGGGATGACCGGCGCGGACACCGGCGGCCCGCAGCGCGGCCTGGAGCGCGGCCGGTTCGGGCAGCGGGTGCCGGCCCGCCGGGCCGGGCGGACCGCACAGGACGGTGTCCAGGTCCACGAAGACCGCCCCGGGCAGGTGGCCGGCGGTGTAGTCGTCGCGGCCCGGAGGGCCGACCAGCCGCCAGCGGACGTCCAGCAGGGTCGGCGGGTCGGGGCGGGCCAGCTCGGTGGCGAGCCGGTCCGGCTCGATCAGGGGGGTAGCGGTACCGGACATGACGTCCAGTCAACACCATCGGGGCACCGACCTCGCGATTCGGCGCAGGTCGATCTTCGTACACCGGGGTAGCATCGACCACCGGGAGGCCGCTGACGTGAAGCATGACCGGGTCGACACCACTGAGCGCGAAGCTACCTTCGCCGCCTTCGGACAAAAGGGGCGAATGTGAAAAGCCATGACTTAGTGGACACGACCGAGATGTACCTGCGCACCATCCTCGAACTCGAAGAGGAAGGGGTGCCGCCGCTGCGTGCCCGGATCGCCGAGCGGTTGCGGCAGAGCGGGCCCACCGTCAGCCAGACCGTGGCCCGGATGGAACGCGACGGGCTGCTCACCGTCGAGGGCGACCGGCACCTGGCGCTCACCGACCTGGGCCGGGGCACCGCCGTGTCGGTGATGCGCAAGCACCGGCTCGCCGAGCTGCTGCTGGTCAACGTGATCGGGATGCCCTACGAGGAGGCCCACGAGGAGGCCTGCCGGTGGGAGCACGTGATGAGCGACGCGGTGGAGAAGCGGGTCTACGACCTGCTCAACCGACCCACCCGCTCGCCGTACGGCAACCCGATCCCCGGCCTGGAGGAGCTGGGCTCGCCGGAGACCGAGGCCACCGACCACGCCGAGGGTGAACGCAACCTCGCCTTCCCCGGGCTGACCGGCCCGGTGGTGGTCCGGCGGATCTGCGAAAGCGTGCAGACCGACGCCGACGTGCTGCGGCAACTGCACGCCGCCGGGGTCGACCCGGGTGCCACGGTCACCGTCGCCCAGGAACGCGACGGGGTGTTCATCGACCGCTCCGGCGAACGGGTCCGGCTGCCCCGCGAGGTCGCCTCCCGGGTGTTCGTCGCCGCCCACTGACCCCGGGCCGCCACCGGCGTGCGCCGGGCCGGGGTGGACCCCGTCGCCGCCGGTCCGGGCTGGGATCGGACTCGGCTCGGGTCGCCGTCGGCCCGGACGGGGGTTACAGGGACCGGGTGTCGAGCTTCCTGGCCAGGTCGACCAGGTGGCCGGCCACCGCACCGGCGGTCGCCCGGTCCTCGGCCGGTGGGCAGGTCCAGCGGAGCATGGCCAGCCGGTCCTCCGCGGCCAACCAGCCCACCTCGGCCGTCGGCCCGTGCTTCGCGGTCTTCGCGCCGGTCCGCCGGTAGCCGGCCTGGCCCAGCTTCGACACCTTCGTCGCCCCCTCGGGCAGCACGTCAGCGGTGAAGGTCGGCACGTCGATCGAGGTGTCGGTCACGGTCAGGGTCAGCTCCGGCCAGGTGGTGTCCGTGGCCCGCACCACGCAGGTACGGGTATCACCCCGCTCGCTGGCCGCCGCCACGTCGAAGCGGACGCCGGTGTGCTCCTCGATCACCGCGAAGTCGAGCAGCCGGCACGCCCCACCGGACGAGGCGGCACCCACCTCGACGACGACAGGTTCCCCCGCCGGCAGCCGTACCGGGTCGGGCTCCGACGCCCCGCAGCCCGTGGTCAGCAGCACGCCCGCCCCGGCGAGCCAGATCCGCCCGTGCACGGGCACACCTCCGTGATCGTCGGCGGGAGATCCGCCGATGTCCGTCGGAAACCGTACGGGTTGGCACTGTCGGACGGAAGACCCGGGCAGTCGCCCGGCGGCGTCAGGTGGGCGGGAGGTCACGCATGGTCCGCAGTAGAGCGGCCCCGGCACCACCATCGCCACCCAGAACACCCGGGCCGTGCCGATCATCAGTCGGCGGTGGGGCGGGCCGCCGGGACAGCCTAATTAGTCGTCGACGTACGGGCAGTGCCGGCAGCCACGCCCGCAGCAGGTGCCCCGCCGGGCCAGGAACCCGGCGCTGAGGACGAACAGCCCGGTGGCCGGGTCGGGATACCCGGCGTCCCCGGCGGCGAGCGCGGCGGCGTGCGCGGCCAGGATCCGCGCCCGGTCGGGGTGCTCCGGCGGCAGCCGGGACGGGTGCGGCTCGGTCAGCGGCCGGCCCGCCAACGGACGTCGTTGCCCACTCACCCGGTGAGTGTAAGGAGGGCTCGCTCCCCCACCCCTGGTGCGGGTCTGCGGATCCCCGCGCCCGGCCGGCAGGCCCCGCTGGTCGAGTCGCGCAGAGTCAGGGATCGTCGCAGCGGTGCGGTTTGCTCAGCCCACCGGCTCCCCGAACCAGGTGAGCGCCTGGCCGTGGCCGCGGGTCCAGGCAAGCGGCGTGCCGTCGAGCGCGAGCACGTTGTGCAGCGTGTCGTCCCGCTGCCCCGGCAGACCCGGGTAGGGCAGCACCGCCGGGTCCTCGTTGGCGATCCAGTGGCCGGAAAGACCGCTCACCACCTCGACGAACGCGGCGCGGCGCGGCGGTGGCACCAGGTACAGCACCGAGCTGTGGAACACCACGAGGGTCGCGTCGGACGGGGCCAGTGCCGCCACCTCCGGCAGGTCGTCGACCAGGTCACCGCGGACGAGCAGCGGCGGGTCGGCCGCGACGACAGCCGCAGCAGCCCGCAGCCGCTCGCGGCGGTGCCCGTTCTCCGGCCAGATGAGGGCGTCCAGCCAAGCGATGTCGTCCGGATCGGTGACGTCGAGCGGGTTGAGGTCGAGGCCGGCCCGCCACACCACCTCGGGCAGGCGAGTCGGTGGCGTCGTGCCGGTGATCGCACAGTCGAGCGTCGGCGTACCTGTGCCGAGAAGACGGTCGCCGTAACGGTACGCGTACCGGTCGGGGTAGAGACACATGCCTGCCGACGCGCCCACCTCCAGCAGGGCGAGTGGCTGCGGCAACGAGGCCAGCACCGGCAGGAGGACGGCACAACGCCCGGCCTCGTTCGTCTGCGTCGCCCGGGCCCGGATCTCCGCCGCGACAACCGGCCAGTTGGCCCTGACGAATTCGCCGAACGCGGCCGGGTCCTCGACCGTACCGCCGCACAGTCGGACCACGGCGAACAGCAGATTCGGCTGGCGTTTGGCCGGCGGCAGGGTGTCGAGAAGCGCCAGCAGGCTGCTGTCCCGGGCGACCGCGTGGGCCAGTCGCTCGTACGACGGTGAGACGCCGTGCGCCTCCCTGGTGGCGAACTCGACGTACCGGTCGGCTGTGGTCATGCCCCGATCATCCCGTCCGGCGCGGCCCCCGGTGCGCCGCCGTCGGCGTGATCTGCGCGACGGGAGCGAGGTAGCGGCGTCCGGGTAGGACCGGTGCCGCTACCTCGCCCCACTGGGGTCGATCATGAAGACGGGACGCGGAAGGGCCGGCACCCGACGGGCGCCGGCCCTTCGTGCGACGCGTACGTCAGCTGCAACCGCTGGTGGAACCGCAGCCCTCACAGACGTAGCAGCTGCCGGCGGGGCGCATCTTCGTGCCGCAGGTGAAGCAGAGCGGCGCGTCGGCGGCCTTGCCGATCACGGCCTCCAGCAGCTCGGTGGAGGAGCCCACGGCGGGCGCCGGCTTGGCGGCGGCCACCTCGGCCAACTCCTGGGCCGGCTGGGCCAGCGGGCCGGTCTTCGGTTCGGTCACCTCGACCGGGGCCGAGGACGCCATCGCGGTCAGGTCCGTGCCGCTCATCTCCGCATCGGCCTCGGCCCGCAGCTGCGCGGCCCGCTCCTTGGCGGTGAAGATGCCCAGCTCGGCACGACGCTCGTAGGGCAGGAAGTCCAACGCCAGCCGCCGGAAGATGTAGTCCATCACCGAGGCTGCCATCCGCACGTCCGGGTCGTCGGTCATGCCGGCCGGCTCGAAGCGCATGTTGGTGAACTTGCTGACGTACGTCTCCAGCGGGACGCCGTACTGCAGGCCGATGGAGATGGCCACCGAGAAGGCGTCCATCACCCCGGCCAGGGTCGAGCCCTGCTTGGACATCTTGAGGAAGACCTCACCCAGCCCGTCGTCCGGGTAGGACGAGGCGGTGAGGTAGCCCTCCGCGCCGCCGACGGAGAAGGAGACCGTCTCCGACGGACGCTTCTTCGGCAGCCGCTTACGCACCGGCCGGTACTCGACGACCTTCTCCACGGCGGCCGGGGCCGGCGTCTCGACGGCGGCCGGGGCGGCGGTCTTGTTCGGCTTGGCCACCGAGAGGGGCTGGCCGACCTTGCAGTTGTCCCGGTAGATCGCCAGCGCCTTCAGGCCCAGCTTCCAGCCCTCGAAGTAGATCTTCTCGACGTCGGCGACGGTGGCCTGCTCCGGCATGTTGACCGTCTTGGAGATGGCACCCGAGATGAACGGCTGGACGGCCGCCATCATCCGCACGTGACCCATCGGGGCGATGGACCGCTCGCCCATCGCGCAGTCGAAGACCGGGTAGTGCTCCGGCTTGAGGCCGGGGGCGTCCACCACGTGACCGTGGTCGGCGATGTGCTCGACGATCGCCTCGACCTGCTCCTCGGGGTAGCCGAGGCTGCGCAGGGCGCGCGGCACGGTCTGGTTGACGATCTGCATCGAGCCGCCGCCGACCAGCTTCTTGAACTTCACCAGCGCCAGGTCGGGCTCGACCCCGGTGGTGTCGCAGTCCATCATCAGGCCGATGGTGCCCGTCGGCGCCAGCACGGCGGCCTGCGAGTTGCGCCAGCCGTACCGGTCGCCGACCTTGTTGCCCTCGGTCCACTGCTTGGTGGCCTCCCGCGCGATGGCGGTGGCGACGGTGCCGGCCGGCTTGATGGCGTCGTTGGCGGCGGCGTGCTTGCGCATCACCCGCTTGTGCGGCTCGGCGTTGCGGGCGTAGCCGTCGTACGCGCCGACGATCGCGGCCAGCTCGGCCGAACGGCGGTACGCGGTGCCGGTCATCAGCGAGGTGATCGCCGCGGCCACCGACCGGCCCTGCTCCGAGTCGTACGGCAGGCCCGAGGCCATCAGCAGCGCGCCGAGGTTGGCGTAGCCGATGCCGAGCTGCCGGTAGGCGCGGGTGGTCTCGCCGATCTTGTCGGTGGGGAAGTCGGCGAAGCAGATCGAGATGTCCATCGCGGTGATGACGAACTCGACCGACCGGACGAACTTCTCCACCTCGAAGCCGCCGTCGGCGCGGAGGAACTTCATCAGGTTGAGCGAGGCCAGGTTGCACGAGGAGTTGTCCAGGTGCAGGTACTCCGAGCACGGGTTCGACGCGGTGATCCGGCCGGTCTCCGGGCAGGTGTGCCAGTCGTTGATCGTGTCGTCGTACTGCAGGCCCGGGTCGGCGCACTCCCAGGCGGCCTGGGCGATGGTACGGAACAGCTTCTGCGCGTCGATGGTCTCGATGGTCTGCCCGTCGAGGCGGCCCCGCAGGTCGAAGCCGCCGCCGTTCTCCACCGCCGCCATGAACTCGTCGGAGACCCGCACCGAGTTGTTGGCGTTCTGGTACTGGACGCTGACGATGTCGTTGCCGCCGAGGTCCATGTCGAAGCCGGCGTCCCGCAGCGCGCGGATCTTGTCCTCCTCGCGCGCCTTGGTGGTGACGAACTCCTCGATGTCCGGGTGGTCCACGTCGAGGATGACCATCTTGGCCGCGCGCCGGGTGGCACCGCCGGACTTGATCGTCCCGGCGCTGGCGTCCGCGCCACGCATGAAGCTGACCGGGCCGGAGGCGGTGCCACCGGAGGAGAGCAGCTCACGCGACGACCGGATGCGCGACAGGTTGACCCCGGAGCCGGAGCCGCCCTTGAAGATCAGCCCCTCCTCCTTGTACCAGTCCAGGATGGAGTCCATCGAGTCGTCCACGGCAAGGATGAAACAGGCGCTGACCTGCTGCGGCGACGGGGTGCCGACGTTGAACCAGACCGGCGAGTTGAAGCTGAACACCTGGTGCAGCAGCATCCAGGTCAGCTCGTGCGCGAAGATCTCCGCGTCGGCCGGGTTGGCGAAGTAGCCGTGCTGCTCACCGGCGGCCCGGTAGGTGCTGACCACCCGGTCGATGAGCTGCTTGAGCGACCACTCCCGTTCCGGGGTCCCCACCGCGCCCCGGAAGTACTTGGTGGTGACGATGTTCGCCGCGTTGACACTCCACGACTCGGGGAACTCCACCCCGCGCTGCTCGAAGTTGATCGAGCCGTCCCGCCAGTTGGTCATGACGACGTCGCGGCGCTCCCACGCCACCTCGTCGTACGGGTGCACGCCCTCGGTCGTCCAGACCCGCTGCACCTTCAGCCCCGTCGCCGCGCCGTTCTTCGCCGCCCGCGTCCGGCTTGTTGTCACGCCGTCCCCCGCCATCTCATCGGCCCCCTCGTCTGCGCGGCCACCCGCCACGCGTCGTCACTGTCGAAATCCAGGTCGTCACTTGGTGAAAGACTCAGTCGGTACGGTCGGCGGCCCCGGCCGCGTCGACACGGGCCTGTGCGGCGGCCCGGAGGGTCTCGATCTCCCGTTCGAAGTCGGCCAGCGAGTCG
This sequence comes from Micromonospora sp. NPDC048894, assembly GCF_040649765.1. NCBI lineage: Bacteria > Bacillati > Actinomycetota > Actinomycetes > Micromonosporales > Micromonosporaceae > Micromonospora > Micromonospora sp. NPDC048894. The sequence continues at coordinate 97,677 of NZ_JBEZFY010000016.1, forward strand.
AACGAGCGGTAGACGCTGGCGAAGCGCAGGTAGGCCACCTCGTCCAGGTCGCGCAGTGGGCCCAGGATCGCCAGTCCCACGTCGTGGCTCGGCAGCTCGGCAGCTCCCTTGGCCCGGACGGTCTCCTCGACCTTCTGCGCCAGCAGCGCGATGGAGTCCTCGTCGACCGGCCGGCCCTGGCACGCCTTGCGTACCCCGCCGATGATCTTCGTCCGGCTGAACGGCTCGGTCACCCCGCTGCGCTTGACCACCGCGAGGACGGCCTCCTCGACCGTGGTGAACCGCTTGCCGCATTCCGGGCAGGAGCGCCGCCGCCGGATCAGCTGGCCGTCGTCGGCCTCGCGCGAGTCGACCACCCGGGAGTCGGCGTGCCGGCAGTACGGACACCGCATCGCCCGACCTCCTTGATCGACTGTGGGGCCCGCCCGCCCGCCTCCGGGCACGCGTCGACCCGGCGCAACCGGTGTCGCCGGTCTCGCCGTGGTCGACGATACGGGAGTGCGGTGGGTAGTCGAACCCAACCTGTGGGCAACTTACGCCCGTGTGACTACTACATCTAGGGGTCGACCGTAGGCCGCCGGCCGGGTCGGGTCAAGTTGCCCGACTGTCCGGCGCGTCACGCCCGAACCGCCCCACCACCCCGGGCCCACCACCCCCGGGCCCACCACCCCGGGCCCGTCGCCGCCCCCGGGGGTCGACAGCTCCAACCGACCGGACGCCGGGGAGGTTACCGGCCGTCCGGCCAGCCCGACCCGGACGGTTGACCGACCCGGCAGACCACCGAACCCCTCGAACACGGGTTCGAGGAGGACGTACCATCTACCAGAACAGGCGTACGAGTTACCAGGTTTTCCACCCGACACGCCGAGACGCGTCGTACAGATGTTTGAAAATGACCGATCTCACCTATACGGTCATGAACGACCGGGCACGGCGCACCACGTCGGTCCGGCACCGCGACACCCCGCGCGCACCACGAGCCGCCAAGGCACCCAGCGCCGACCAGGGAGGACGGACGTGACCGAGGACCGGGCCAACCGGCAGAAGAACCCGCAGCCGATCGCCGAGGCGGGTCCCCCGGCCACTCGGCGTCCCCGCGCCGCCCGCAGCCGGACCGGCCAACCGGCCGTCCGCCAGGTCACGCCGGTGGTCAGCGGCTTCCCCGACCCGGCCGCCGTCGACCTCACCGCCCGCCAGCGCCGCATCCTCGAATTCATCCGCAGCTGGGTGGAGCGGCACGGCTACCCGCCGAGCGTCCGCGAGATCGGCGAGGCGGTCGGCCTGGTCTCCCCGTCCAGCGTCGCCTACCAGCTCAAGGAGCTGGAAAAGAAGGGCTTCCTGCGCCGCGACCCCAACCGCCCCCGCGCGGTTGACGTCCGCGCCCCCGTCGACGCCGACGACGAGCTGAGCCGAGCCCAGCGCCCCACCCCGGCGTACGTGCCGATGCTGGGCCGGATCGCGGCCGGTGGGCCGATCCTGGCCGAGCAGGCGGTCGAGGACGTGTTCCCGCTCCCCCGCGAACTGGTCGGCGAGGGCGAGGTCTTCATGCTCCAGGTCAAGGGCGACTCGATGCTCGACGCGGCGATCTGCGACGGCGACTGGGTGGTGGTGCGGCAGCAGCCGATCGCCGAGGCCGGTGACATCGTGGCCGCGATGCTCGACGGTGAGGCGACCGTCAAGACCTACCGGCGACGCGACGGTCACGTATGGCTGATGCCGCAGAACCCGGCCTTCGACCCGATCCCCGGTGACGACGCCACCATCATGGGCCGGGTCGTGGCCGTGCTCCGCCGGATCTGACCTCGTCCCGCCCGGCAGCCTCCGGCGGAGGCTGCCGGTGCCGTCCCCGGTGACCGTGCCCCGCCCCGCAACGGCCGCGGCACGTGCCTGGTCGACCGCGCACGCCCGCGACCTGGGGAGAGGTCAGTAACGCTCGCCGCTGCGGCCGGGCGGTGGGCCGTACTGGCCGCCCCGCCGGTCGTCGTGGTCGTCGTCCCGGCGTGGACCGGAACGCGGCTCCCGGGGCCCACCCTCACGCCGTGGCGGTTCGGCCCGCCCGGCACCGTAGACACCGTCCCCACCACCCGCAGCGCCACCCCGCCCGCCCGCCGGGCCGGCACCACGCCCACCAGCGGGAGCACCGCCACGCCCACCGGCGGGAGGAGCACCGGGACCACCCACCGGAGCACCGCCACGCCCACCGGCCGGCGGCGCAGCACGACCACCCGGCGGAGGGCCACCACGTCCACCCGGCGGAGGACCGCCACGGGCACCGACCGGCGCACCACCGCGCCCCTCCGGTGGCGGGCCGCCACGGCCACCCGGCGGGGTGCCACGCCCGGCCACCGGGGCACCACCACGGATCCCCGGCGGCCCACCACGCCCATCGGCCGGCACACCGCCGCGTCCACCGGCCGGCGCACCACCACGCCCACCCGCCGGCACACCGCCGCGTCCACCAGCCGGCGCACCACCGCGCGGGTCGGCGGCGGCCGGCGCACCACCCCGGGCACCACCGCCCGAAGCACCACCGCGCGGGCCGATACCCGGGGCGCCACCGCGCGGACCAGCACCGTCGGCACCGCCGCGTGGACCGGCACCGCCGGCCGGGGTGGCACCGCGTGGACCGGCACCGCCGGCCGGGGTGGCACCGCGTGGACCGGCACCGCCGGCCGGGGTGGCACCGTAGACACCACCGCCGGCAGGGCGACCTCCGCCGTAGACACCACCACCCGCCGGACGTCCGCCGCCCGCAGGGCTGCTACCTCCCGGACCGCCGGAGGGAACCGCTGCGGCTGCCGCTGGGGGCCGACCTCCGCCGTAGACCGCGCCGCCGGCCGGCCGGGCGGGGCCACCACCTGCCGCAGCACCGTAGACACCGCCGGTACGCGGCCGGTCCGGGGCCGGTTCGGCGGCAGGGGGAGACTCACCGGCCGGGAAGCCCTCGGCCCGGGACACCGCGCCGGAGGTGAAGACCTCGTCGTCGGGATCGTCAGGCATCTCGCCGGCCGCCGCGGCCCGCCTGCGCGACCGCACGATCCCGACGATGCCGGCCCCGACCAGCACCGCGCCGACCACCCCGACCGCACCGATCAGGTAGGTGATCTGGTCCAGGCTCAGGTTGTCGTACCAGGACCTGTCGGCTGCCGGCTTGGCTCCCGCCGCGCCCTCGACTGGTTCCGCGCCCTTGGTGGACGGGGTGTAGCCGAGGATGTCGATCGGGTCCTCCGGGGAGAGTTCCCCGCCGTCGGAGACGGTCACGAACCCGGTGCCGTCCGGGGTGTACGAGATGGCCTCGCCGAACGGGTCCGCCAACGGGGTGACCCGGGGCTTGCCGGTGGTCAACGCGGCCACGATGTCATCGCCCTTGACGTCGTACTCGAAGGCGTCGGCGTAGGTGCGCAGCACCACCCGGCTGCCGTCGGGCGAGCGGGCCGCCCCGGTGATGGCCACCCGACCGATGATGTTGAGCGGGTTGTCGGTGGTGGTCTTGGGCAGGGTGATCTCGCCGACCTTCTTCATCGGCACCGGATCGGCGTTGCCGCCGCTGTCGAGCTTCGTCTCCGGGGTGAAGATCTCCGCCTTGCCACTGGGCACCTTGGTGATCACCAGGGGCGACCCGTCCGCGCCGATCAGCAGCGCCTCGGCGTCGTGCGGCTTGCGCTCCGGGTACGACAGCCGGTGCAGCACCGGCTGCTTCGACCCGGTCACCGGCATCGTCCAGACCGCGACCCGGGTACGCCGTTCCCTGCTGGTCACGTTGTCACCGGTGTCGGCGATCCAGAGCGTCTTGCCGTCCGGGGAGAGGGCCAGGTCCTCCGTGTCGAACGGGCCGTCGCCGGAGAACTTGACCGGCTCCCTGGCGATCTTGCACTTGGTGTCGAGGAAGAAGACCCGCTTGCGGCTCTCCTGGAGGGTGCCGTCGTTGATCACGACATAGCCGGTCTTCGTGGCGACCAGGCCGGACAGCTCCCGCAGCCGCTCGTCCGTGATGGTGCACTTCTTCTTGCCGGCGACGGCCAACGGCGCCACCCCGACCAACGGCACCGCACCGGTCAACGGCACCGCACCGGCCAGCGGCACCGTCCCGACGGGGGTGGCCAGGACCGACGCCGCCCCGGAGGTGGCAGCGGAGACCGGTGCCGCTGCGGCAGCAGCGGGTGCCACGGCCACGCCGAACAGGGCGAGGGCAACCGTGACCGAGGAGACAGCGCGGCGCATGGCGTCAGTGTCGCATGCCGCCATGAACCTCAGGTCACACCGCAGCGCTCACCGACTGCCGGCCACCGCAGGGTCACCCGCCGCCACGAACGGAGTCAACTCGGCGGCGAGCGCCTCCCCCACCCGCACGTGCAGCAGGGTGCCCTCCGGGAGGTGGGAGGTGCTCAGCACCTCACCCTGCCGGTGCAGCCGGGCAACCAGGTCACCCCGGTCGTACGGCAGGACCGCGCGGACCTCCACGGCCGGACGCGGCAGCCGCTGTTCGATCACCTCACGCAGCCCCTCAAGGCCACGCCCACTGTGCGCGGAGACGAAGACCGCGTCCGGCCAGAGCCGCTTGAGCCGCAGCAGGGTCTCCTCGTCGGCGGCGTCGGTCTTGTTGACCACCAGCAGCTCGGGCAGCCGGTCGGCACCGACCTCGGAGAGCACCTCCCGCACCGCGCGGACCTGTTCCTCCGGGTCGGGGTGGGTGCCGTCGACCACGTGCACCACCAGGTCGGCCTCGGCGACCTCCTCCAGCGTCGAACGGAACGCCTCGACGATCTGGTGGGGCAGGTGCCGGACGAAACCCACCGTGTCGGACAGCGTGTAGAGCCGCCCGTCCGAGGTGGTGGCCCGGCGGGTGGTCGGGTCCAGGGTGGCGAAGAGCGCGTTCTCCACCAGCACGCCCGCGCCGGTGAGCCGGTTGAGCAGGCTCGACTTGCCGGCGTTGGTGTAACCGGCGATGGCGACCGCGGGAACGGCGTTACGGGACCGACGGGCGCGCTTGGTCTGGCGTACCGTCTTCATGGCCTTGATCTCCCGGCGCAGCCGGGCGATGCGGTTCCGGATGCGCCGCCGGTCGGTCTCCAGCTTGGTCTCACCGGGGCCACGCAGACCCACGCCGCCACCGGCACCACCGCCGCGCCCGGAGCCACCGCTCTGCCGGGACAGCGACTCACCCCAACCACGCAACCGGGGCAGCAGGTATTCGAGCTGGGCCAGCTCGACCTGCGCCTTGCCCTCCTTGCTCTTGGCGTGCTGGGCGAAGATGTCGAGGATCAGCGCGGTGCGGTCGACCACCTTGACCTTGGTGCGCTGCTCCAGGTTGCGCAGCTGGGACGGGGACAGCTCACCGTCGCAGATCACCGTGTCGGCCCCGGTGGAGAGCACCGCCGCGCTGAGGTCGTCGACCTTGCCCCGGCCGACGTAGGTCGCCGGGTCGGGGCGGCTGCGGCGCTGGATCAGCCCTTCGAGCACCTGCGAACCGGCGGTCTCGGCCAGGGCGGCCAGCTCGGTCAGCGAATTGTCGGCGTCGCGCTGGGTGCCCTCGGTCCAGACGCCGACGAGGACGACCCGCTCCAGCCGGAGCTGGCGGTATTCGACCTCGGTGACGTCGGTCAGCTCGGTGGAGAGGCCGGGGACCCGCCGCAACGCCTGCCGCTCCGACAGCTCGTACTCACCGGTCGTGGCGTCGAGGTCGTCGTCCGAGAAGGGGGTGTGGGTCTCCTGGTCGCGCAAGCTGCGTCTCCTGTCCGTTCTGTGCATGTACCGAGTAATCCTGACACGGGTCAACGCGGAACGCGACTGCTATATGCCCGTGGTGGAGGTCGCCGAACGCGGGGGCGGCTGCCGCCGCGGCCCGGTGGGCGAGTAGAAATGGCGACGAGCCGCCAGCGACGACGGAGGTATTTCCGTGGCCATCACCAGACTGCCGAGTGCCGGATTCTCGATCACGATCCGGATCGCGGTCCCCGCGGACGCCTCCTCGATCGGCCGGCTGACCACGTCGGTCGGCGAGGCCGGCGCGATCGTCACCGCACTCGACGTGGTCGACTCCGACCCGACCCACGTGATCGTCGACCTCACCTGCGACACCGCCGACGCCGGCCACGCCGACCAGGTCGTCGAGGCGCTCACCGCGCTCGACGGGGTGGACGTGCGCAAGGTGTCCGACCGGACGTTCCTGCTGCACCTCGGCGGCAAGATCGAGGTGCACTCGAAGGTCGGGCTGCGGACCCGCGACGAGCTGTCCCGGGCGTACACCCCGGGGGTGGCCCGGGTCTGCATGGCGATCGCGGAGAACCCGGCGGACGCCCGGCGGTTGACCATCAAGCGCAACACGGTCGCCGTGGTCAGCGACGGCTCGGCCGTGCTCGGCCTGGGCAACCTCGGCCCGGCGGCGTCGCTGCCGGTGATGGAGGGCAAGGCGGCGCTGTTCAAGCGCTTCGGCGGGGTGGACGCCTGGCCGGTGGTGCTGGACACCCAGGACACCGACGAGATCGTGGCGATCGTCAAGGCCATCGCCCCCGCGTACGGCGGGATCAACCTGGAGGACATCGCCGCGCCGCGCTGCTTCGAGATCGAGGCACGGCTGCGGGAGCTGCTGGACATCCCGGTCTTCCACGACGACCAGCACGGCACCGCGATCTGCGTGCTGGCCGCGCTGACCAACGCACTGCGCGTCGTGGGCAAGCAGCTCGCGGACGTCCGGGTGGTCGTCTCCGGGGCCGGCGCGGCCGGCACCGCGATCATGAAACTGCTGCTGCGCCAGGGCGTCGGCGACATCATCGCGTACGACCGGCAGGGCGCCCTGCACCGTGGGCTGACCGGCCTCAACCCGGCCTGGCAGTGGCTGGCCGAGAACACCAACCGGGACAACTACGCCGGCGACCTGGCCGGTGCGGTCCGGGGCGCAGACGTCTTCATCGGGGTGAGCGCCCCCAACCTGCTCACCGGCGACGACGTCGCCACCATGGCCAAGGACGCGATCGTCTTCGCGCTGGCCAACCCCGATCCGGAGGTCGACCCCCGGGAGGCCCGCAAGCACGCCGCGATCGTCGCGACCGGCCGCTCCGACCAGCCGAACCAGATCAACAACGTGCTCGCCTTCCCGGGCGTGTTCCGGGGCATGCTCGACGCGCACGCCGAGGAGTTCACCGAGGAGATGGCGATCGCGGCGGCCCGGGCCATCGCCGACGTGGTCGGCGAAGACAAGATCAACCCGACGGTGATCGTGCCGAGCGTCTTCGACTCCCGGGTCGCCCCGGCGGTCGCCGCCGCAGTCCGCGCCGCCGCCCAGAACCCGGCTGCGACGCCACCCCCGGCCGCCGACCCCGGCCCCGCCGACCTCCCCGAAGTCGCCGCCACCGCCAGCGCCACCCCCTGACCCCCTCCCCTCCCCCGCGAGCCCCACTCCCCACCGGCCAGCCCGACTCGACTGGCCCCGGCTCGCCCCAGGCTCGGCTCGCCCCAGGCTCGGCTCGCCCCAGGCTCGGCTCGCCCCAGGCTCGGCTCGCCCCAGGCTCGGCTCGCCCCAGGCTCGGCTCGCCCCGGTGATCAAGAGGTTTGCGTCACTCCGCCCGGCACCCATGACGTAAACCTCTTGATCACCACGCACCCTCCCCGCCCGGCCCCGGTGATCAAGAAGTTTGCGTCATTCCGCCCGCCATCTTTGACCCGAACCTCTTGATCACCGCGCGTCACCTCGTCGGGACCGGGTGATCAAGAGGTTTACGTCATCCGTCACGCCGATTCTGACGCAAACCTCTTGATCAACGAGACGAGACGGGGTGAGGCGGGGCAGAGCGGGGTGGGGTGGGGTGGGGGCACGGGTGGGGTGGGGTGGGAAGGGCGGCGGGGGTGGGGGTCAGGGGAGGGTGAGGGTGCCGGTGGCCACGAGGATGGCGGGGCCGGCGAGCCAGCACGAGTCGGTGGTCACCGTGACCGTGAGGCGGCCACCGGGGACGTCGACCGCCACGACGCCGGTGTCCCGGGCGGCGTCGCGTAGCGCCACGGCGGCGACCGCGCAGGCGCCGGTGCCGCAGGAGAGGGTTTCCGCCGAGCCACGTTCGTAGACCCGCATCAGCACGTGGCCGTCGGTGCCGTCCAGCGGGGCACCGGGGGTGGTGAACTCGACGTTCACCCCGTGTGGGAAGACCCGGGGGTCGAATTCGGGCGCGCGGGTCAGGTCCAGGTCGGTCAGGTCGATGCCGGCCGGCAGGGCACAGACCAGGTGCGGGTTGCCGACGTCCACCGCCGTGCCGGGCAGGGTGAGCCCGCTCAGGGCGGCATGCGACGCGTCGTACAACCGGGGGCGGCGCATCTCGACGGCGATGGTGTCGCCGTCGACCCGGGCCCGCACGAGGCCGGCGCGGGTGGCCACCGGCAGGGTTCCGTCGGTCGCGGTGGCCAGGCCGGTCGCGAGCAGGTAGCGGACGAAGACCCGGGCCCCGTTGCCACACATTTCGGCGAACGAGCCGTCGGCGTTCCAGTAGTCCATGAACCACTCGGCCTCATCGGCGAGGGCCACCCCGTCGGGGTGTTTCGCGGCGCGCACCACCCGTAACACGCCGTCGCCGCCGAGGCCGCGCCGTCGGTCGCAGAGCCCGGCGACCAGGTCGGGGGTCAGGTCGAGGGTGCCGTCCGGGTCGGGCAGGATGACGAAGTCGTTGCCGGTGCCGTGCCCCTTGGTGAACTCCACGCCCCCATCATGGCCGATGCCCGGAGACGACCCGCAGCGCAGTGTCGACAAACGTCGGCGCGGTCGGGTCCAGCCAGTGGATGCGCTGGTCACGGCGGAACCAGGAGCGTTGCCGTCGGACGAACCGCCGGGTGGCCCGGACCGTCTCGTCGCGGGCCTGCGCCTCGTCGGTCTCCCCGGCCAGGAACCGCAGCACCTGCTGGTAGCCGAGGGCCCGGCTGGCCGTCCGGCCGTCGGCCAGGCCGTGCCCGCACAGCGTACGGACCTCGGCGACCAGCCCGTCGGCCCACATCCGGTCGACCCGCGCCGCGATCCGCTCGTCGAGCAGCGCGGTGTCGAGGTCGACGCCGAGCTGCACCGCCGGGTAGTACGGGGTCGGGTCGGGCAGCGAGGCGGTGAACGGCGCCCCGGTCAGCTCGATCACCTCCAGGGCCCGGACGATGCGTCGACCGTTGCCGGGCAGGATGCCGGCCGCCGCGACCGGGTCCGCCCCGGCCAGCCGGGCGTGCAGCGGGGCCGGGCCGAGCTGCGCCAGTTCCGCCTCCAGCCGTCCGCGTACCGCCGGGTCGGTGCCGGGGAACTCGAACTGTTCGAGCACCGCCCGCACGTACAGGCCGGAGCCGCCGACGAGCAGCGGCACCCGCCCCCGGGCCAGGATGTCGTCGACCGCCGCGCGGGCCAGCCGCTGGTACTCGGCGACGCTGGCCGGTTCGGTGACCGGCCAGATGTCCAGCAGGTGGTGCGGCACCCCGTCCCGCTCCGCCGTGGTGAGCTTGGCGGTGCCGATGTCCATCCCCTGGTAGAGCTGCATCGAGTCGGCGTTGACCACCTCCCCGCCGAGGGCGTGCGCGAGGGCGATGCTCAGCGCCGACTTGCCCGCCGCAGTCGGCCCGACCACGGCGACGACCGTGCCGCTCACCGCGCCGCCCCGCCCGTGCCCGCCCCGTCCGTCCCGGCCGGCGGGGACCAGGAGGCCACCAGGTAGCCCACCCCGTAGGGATGCGAGTGGTGGCGCAGCTCGCCGCGCCAGTCGCCGCCGGCCGCCCTCACCGCGCCGGCCAGCACCTGCCAGGCGGGCCGGCCGGCGGCCCCCAGCTGCGCCGAGACCACCGGGTCCAGGTCGAGCAGCGCGTCGGTGTCCGCGTCGGCCAGGGCCCGGGCAACCCCTTCGTCGTACGCCCCGGCGCGCGGGTCGTCGTAGCCGGGTGCCTTCGGCCCGTGGCAGGACGAGCCGTCGCCCAGCACCAGCAGGGCCCACGGCCCGTCCACCCGTAGGCCGGCCCCGAGGGCGGCACACCGGTCGACCGGTTCGTCGGACCCGATGCTCACCATCCGCCAGGCCACCGATGTCGGGGGGGCGACCCGGTCGACCAGCCAGGCCCCGACCAGCAGGCTCAGCGGCAGCCGATCGTCGCCGCTGCCGGGGTCGGTGGGGGCCGGTCCCCCGCCGAGGCGTACCGCCAGGGGCAGGCCCCAGGGGGCGAAGCTGCCCTGGCGGGGCAGGTCCAGTTCGACCGTGCGCTCTCCGGCGCCGACCAGCACGACGGTGCCCGCCCCGGCGGTGTGGAGGGCGGTGACGGCGGCGGTACAGGCGGCGCGCAGCTCCGCCAGCTCGGGCGCGGCGGCCCCGGCCAGCTCGGGCACGATCAGCGGCGGGTGCGGGCAGACGGCGGCGGCGACCAGAGGCACCAGGCAACGTTAGCGGCCCGGCACCGCCCGCCCCGCCTGCCCCACCGCTGCGGCAGCCCGACCACCGAACCGAGTCGGTCGGCAGCCCGGGGACGACCCGGCCGACGGCCCGACACCGGGAGCGACCCGGCCGACGGCCCGACGCCAGGAGCGACCCGGCCGACGGCCCGACACCTGGAGGGACCCGCCCGGCGTCCGACGCCGGAACCAGCCGGTTCGGCAGGCCGCGGCGGGATCAGGCCGGTTGGCCGCCCCAGCCGCCCTGGACCATGGTCTGGAACCGCCACCGCCCGCCGGTGCGGACCATCAGGTCGGCGTAGCGCACCCGTTGGCGTTCGCCGTCGAGGGTGAACTCGGCCTCGGTGAGCACCACGGCCAGGCTCCGGGTGAGGAAGTAGGGCGTGCGGCGGCTCTCCATCCGCAGGTCGCCACCGCCGCCGAGCACGCCGCCCATCATCTCCAGGTAGGCCGCCCGGTCGAGCTGGCGGGCGGAGCCCTCGCCCGAGGCGTCGTCGGTGACGGTGTTCAGCGGGAACATCGCCAGCTCGGCGGTGCCGGCGACGTCACCCGCCTCGGCCAGGGCGTCGTAGTGGCGGAACCACGCGTCCAGCTCGGCGAGATCGGCCGCGTCGGGCACGAAACCGGGGTCGGCCGGGGGCGTCATCCGGGTGTGGGACTGGGTCATCCTGCTCCTCCTCGTCCGCCCGTCGATAGGGCGGCAGCATCTCGTACGGCCTACCGTACAGCGTACGGCGGAATGCGACACTCCCCCCACGGAGTCTGTGTGTGGGTGCTAGGACACCGTATGGTCACGGTCAGAGACAGGCGCTCGACGCGGACGGGGGCGGACCTGTGACAATGCCGGGAGCAAGTTGGCTGCGCCGTGGCGGCGATCGTGCGGGGTTTCCCGTCGACGCCGGGAGAACGAGGATGTGCACATGAGCGACTGGACTGCCTTCGGACGGGTGGACGCGGACGGCACCGTGTACGTGAAGACCAGCGAGGGCGAGCGGGTGGTCGGATCCTGGCAGGCGGGCGCCCCCGAGGAGGGGTTGGCACACTTCGCCCGTCGCTTCGCCGACCTGGTCACCGAGGTGGACCTGACCGAGGCCCGGCTCAACTCGGGTGCCGCCGACGCGGGTGGTTCGCTGAGCACGGTCCGGCGGATCCGTGGCTCGCTGGCCGAGGCGCACGTCGTCGGGGACATCGACGCCCTCGCCGCGCGCCTGGACAAGCTCGCCGTCGTGGCCGAGGAGAAGGCCGCTGAGGCGCGTGCCGCCCGGGAGGCCGCCCGGGGTGAGGCGCTCGCCCGCAAGACCGCCCTGGTCGAGGAGGCCGAACAGCTGGCCGCCGAGTCGACCGGCTGGAAGACCGCAGGTGACCGGCTCAAGGAGATCCTCGACGAGTGGAAGACCATCCGGGGGGTCGACAAGAAGGCCGACGGTGAGCTGTGGAAGCGGTTCGCCGCTGCCCGGGACGGCTTCACCCGGCGTCGGGGCGCCCACTTCGCCTCCCTCGACCAGCAGCGCAAGCAGGCGCACACGGCCAAGGAGGAGCTGGTCGCCGAGGCTGAGAAGCTCTCCGACTCCACCGACTGGGCGGCCACCGCCAACCAGCTCAAGGAGCTGATGAACCAGTGGAAGGCCGCCCCGCGCGCCTCCAAGGAGTCGGAGCAGAAGCTCTGGGAACGGTTCCGCGCCGCCCAGGACGCCTTCTTCAGCCGGCGCAGTGAGGTCTTCTCGGCCCGGGACAACGAGCAGCGGGCCAACCTGGAGCGCAAGCAGGCGCTGCTGGTCGAGGCCGAGGCGCTGGACGTCGACGGCGACCCGAAGGGCGCCCAGGCCAAGCTGCGGGAGATCCAGGCCCAGTGGCACGAGGCCGGCCGGGTACCCCGGGAGGCGGCTGCCGGCCTGGAGCGGCGGCTGCGGGCCATCGACGACAAGGTCCGCGAGGTGATGGATTCGGCCTGGCGGCGGACCACCAAGGAGGACAACCCGCTGCTCGCGCAGATGCGGGCGCAGGTCGCCGAGGCCGAGGAGCGGCTCGCCCGCGCCCAAGCCGCCGGGGACGCCCGTCGGGTCAAGGAGGCCGAGCAGGCGCTCGCCTCCAAGCGGCAGTTCCTCCAGCTCGCCGAGCAGGCCGGCTGACCCCGAACGCCCCGGAAGCCCCCGCTCCCCCTCGGGACCGGGGGCTTCCCCATGTCCCACCCCGAAAACCCACCCCACCCGAGCCCACCCAGCCGGGCACCCCCGCCGGTACCGGCACGCCCGCCCGGCGGTGGGCGCAGGGGCTGCGGTTGACGCATCGAGGCCTGCTGATCAGAATGGGCGGCAGAGCCAGGTCGACCCCGCCGGCGCGAGGGCACCGACGACGGACACCGTCGTCGGGAGTCGCCGGTGCACCGCAGCGAGTGGCCGCGTCCACGTGACCCGGCGTGCCGCGCACTGTCCGCGTACCCCCGCAGGAGCGGGACGGACGGGCGGCGGCCGGCGAATCCCTGGTTTTCCGCCCGCGTCGCCGTCGCGACGCCGGGCATTCGAAGTGGAGCCCGTATGTACCGACCCCGCATCATCGGCGCCGCGCTCACCGCGCTCGCCACCGCCGCGGCCGGCGTGCTCGTCGCCACGGCCGTCAGCACCACGCCGGCCGCCGCCGCAGTCGGCGGCACCGGCACCGGTTACCTGCACACGAACGGCAACAAGATCGTCGACGCGACCGGCGCGACGGTCCGGCTGACCGGCATCAACTGGTTCGGCATGGAGACCGACAACCGGACGTTCCACGGCCTGTGGTCGAACAACCCGTGGCGCGGGCAGCTCGACAAGATGGCCAGCCTGGGCTACAACACGCTGCGCGTCCCGTACTCGAACGACTCGGTGAAGCCGGGCGCGACGGCCAGCGGGATCAACGACTTCGTCAACCCGGACCTGGTCGGGCTCTCGCCGTTGCAGATCCTCGACAAGGTGATCGCCTACGCCGGCAGCAAGGGCATGCGGGTCATCCTGGACCGGCACCGGCCGACGGCGGCCGGGCAGTCGCCGCTCTGGTACACCCCGACGGTCTCCGAGGCGACCTGGCTCGCCGACTGGAAGATGCTGGCCCAGCGGTACGCCGGCAACACCACGGTGATCGGCGCGGACCTGCACAACGAGCCGCACGCCGAAGGCACCAACCCGGCCGCGACCGGCGCCTGCTGGGGCTGCGGCGACACCACCCGGGACTGGCGGCTGGCCGCCGAGCGGGCCGGTAACGCCATCCTCGCGGTGCAGCCGAACTGGCTGATCTTCGTGGAGGGGGTGAGCTGCCCCAGCGGTGGCCTGTCGAACGTCTGGGACAACGACACCAGCAACGACGAGGACTGCGGCTGGTGGGGTGGCAACCTGTCCAAGGCCGGGCAGTTCCCGGTCCGGCTGAACGTGGCGAACCGGCTGGTCTACTCGCCACACGAGTACGCCACCAGCGTCTACGAGCAGAACTGGTTCAAGGCCGCCGACTTCCCGGCGAACCTGCCGGCGATCTGGGACAGGTACTGGGGTTACCTCTACAAGCAGAACATCGCCCCGATCATGATGGGCGAGTTCGGCAGCACCCTGGCCGACCCCCGGGACAAGGTGTGGCTGGAGAAGTTGATGGCCTACACCGGCACCGGGGTCAACGGGATGTCCTTCACCTACTGGTCGTGGAACCCGAACTCGGGTGACACGGGAGGCATCGCGCTGGACGACTGGACCAACGTCAACACCGCCAAGCAGGCGATCCTCCAGCCGTACCTGATCCCGCCGGTGGGTGGCGGGACCGACCCGACCGGCACCCCGACGCCGACGCCGACCACCACCGGCCCGACGACTCCGCCGCCGACCACCACCCCGCCGCCGCCGACCACCACGCCCCCGCCGACCACCACCCCGCCGCCGACCGGTGGCTGCACCGCCACCTACAAGCAGGTCAGCGCGTGGCAGGGTGGTTTCCAGGGTGAGCTGACGGTGAAGAACACCAGTTCGTCGGCGGTCAACCCGTGGTCGGTGACCTGGGCCTGGCCGGCCGGGGTAACCCTGGTCAGCGGTTGGAACGCCACCGTCACCCAGTCCGGCACGACGGTGACCGCCGCCGGGCCGGCCTACGCGCCGTCGCTGGCGGCGGGCGCGTCGGTCACCGTGGGCTTCACCGCCAACGGTACGGCCGCCGCCCCGGCCACGGTGAAGCTCCAGGGCACCGCCTGCTGAGCCGGGACCGTCCGTAGTGGCCACCGGCGGGTCGCCGGTCGACGTTGCCCGTCGACCGGCGACCCGCCTGCCGGATCACCGCCGCCGCGCGTCCGGCACGCCGATTTACATCTGCCACTGTCTATGCTTTGCTCGGGAAAGCGCTTGTCCGGGCTGCGGGCGCACCACACGGGATCCACCTCGTACCGACCTGACCCCCTCGGCAGGGGCCGATCGGCGACGTCCCGGGTCACCGGCATCCACCGGTGGCTCTCCCGTCGACGGCAGCCTGTCCCACCCGAAAGGGACGCAGCATGCGCACACCCCGGCGTCGTACGACGCTGATCGCCGCCACCACCGTCGCCCTGCTCGCCACCGGTACGCTCACCGCCGTCGCCGCCCACGCCGCCCCCGGCTGCGCGGTCAGCTACACCGTCGGTGGGCAGTGGCAGGGCGGATTCACCGGCAACATCACCATCAGCAACCTCGGCGACCCGCTGTCGGGCTGGAGCCTGCGCTGGTCGTACTCGGCCGGCCAGACGGTCAGTGACGCCTGGAACGCCACCGTGGCCCAGAGCGGCAGCACGGTGACCGCCACCAACGTGGGCTACAACGGGAGCGTGCCGACCGGCGGCAGCGTCTCGTTCGGCTTCAACGGCACCTGGAACAACTCCAGCAACCCGGTCCCGACCAGCTTCACCGTCAACGGGGTGACCTGCACCGGGAGCACCGCCCCGACCAATGCGCCGACCACCCCGCCGTCGGCCACACCCCCGCCGACGACGCCCCCGGCGACCACCCCGCCGCCCAGCGTGCCGCAGACCGGCCTGGTCGGCTGGGCCACCCAGAACGGCGGCACCACCGGCGGCGGCAGCGCGGGCGCGACGACCGTCTCCACCGCCTCGGCGCTGACCAGCGCGTTGAACGCCACCGGCGCGGCGGTGATCCGGGTCTCCGGCACCATCAACTGCTCGGGCATGCTGCGGGTCCGCTCCAACAAGACCGTGCTCGGCAACGCCGGGGCGACGATCGTCGGCTGCGGGTTCACCGTCAACGGCGACCGCAACGTGATCATCCGGAACCTGACGTTCCGCAACTGGAGCGACGACGCGATCAACGTGGAGAGTTCCGCCACCAACATCTGGATCGACCACAACACCTTCAGCAACGGCTACGACGGCACCGTCGACATCAAGCGCGGCTCGGACTTCGTCACCGTCTCCTGGAACCGGGTCTACAGCCACGACAAGACGATGCTGCTCGGGCACAGCGACGACAACGGCAGCCAGGACATCGGGCACCTGCGGGTGACCTACCACCACAACTGGTACGACGGCAGCAAGCAGCGCAACCCCCGGGTCCGCTTCGGCAACCCGGTGCACGTCTACAACAACTACTACTACAACAACGCCGGCTACGGCGTGGCGTCCACGATGAGCGCCGGGGTGCTCGTCGAGGGCAACTACTTCGAGAACGTCAAGGACACCTACCACCTCGGCGAGGCCGACTCCGGGCCGGGCAGCCTGGTGGCCCGCAACAACCACTTCGTCAACTCGCCCGCCGGGCAGACCGGCGGCAGCGTCGCCGGCATCCCGTACCAGTACACCCTGGACAGCGCGAGCAGCGTGAAGTCCATCGTGACGGCGGGTGCCGGCGCGGGCCGGATCTCGGTCTGACCGCGCACCGGTCGGGGTCCGCCGGTGGCGGGCCCCGACCGGGAGGTCAGTACGCGGCGCAGCCGGCCGTCGGCGCGGGCGTCGCGGCCGGCGCACCGACCGTGGGCAACCCGAGCAGCACCCCGGGGGTACGCGGGGCGCGGCCGGCCTCGGCGGCGTCACCGGCCCGGGTGCGGCGGTGTGCCAGCGGGGCACCGTCGGCGTTGAGGTGGTGCGGGGCGGCGTAGGTGATGGTGGTGTGCACGATGTCGCCCGGTCGGATCGTGCCGGCCGCGCCCGGCTCACCGGCCGCACCGGTGGCGAAGTGCACCAGTCGGCCGTCGCGGGCCCGGCCGGAGAGCCGGCCGGTGCGGTCGTCCTTGCGGCCCTCACCGACGGCGACCAGCACCTCGACGGTCTCGCCGACCAGACGCTTGTTCTCCGCCCAGGTGATCTCCTCGACGCAGGCGACCAGCCGTTCGTAGCGTTCCTGCACGACCTGCTTGGGCAGCTGGTCGGGCATGGTCGCGGCCGGGGTGCCGGGGCGCTTGGAGTACTGGAAGGTGAACGCCGACGAGAAGCGGGCCGCGCGGACCACGTCGAGGGTCTGCTCGAAGTCGGCTTCGGTCTCGCCGGGGAAGCCGACGATGATGTCGGTGGTGATCGCCGCGTCGGGCATCGCCGCCCGGACCTTCTCGATGATGCCGAGGTAGCGCTCCGACCGGTACGACCGGCGCATCGCCTTCAGCACGTCGTCCGAGCCGGACTGCAACGGCATGTGCAGCGAGTGGCAGACGTTGGGGGTCTCGGCCATCGCGGCGATCACGTCGTCGGTGAAGTCCTTCGGGTGCGGGCTGGTGAACCGGACCCGTTCCAACCCGTCGATCTCACCGGTCGCGCGCAGCAGCTTGCCGAAGGCGTACCGGTCACCGAACTCGACGCCGTAGGAGTTGACGTTCTGCCCGAGCAGGGTCACCTCCAGCACGCCCTCGGCGACCAGGGCGCGCACCTCGGCGAGGACGTCGCCGGGGCGGCGGTCCTTCTCCTTGCCGCGCAGGGCGGGCACGATGCAGAACGTGCAGGTGTTGTTGCAGCCCACCGAGATCGACACCCAGCCGGCGTACGTCGACTCGCGCCGGGTCGGCAGGGTGGACGGGAAGACGTCGAGGGATTCGAGGATCTCCACCTCGGCGGCGGTGTTGTGCCGGGCCCGTTCCAGCAGCACCGGCAGCGAGCCGATGTTGTGGGTGCCGAACACCACGTCCACCCAGGGTGCCTTGCGGACGATGTCGCCCCGGTCCTTCTGGGCCAGGCAGCCGCCGACGGCGATCTGCATCCCCGGGTGCCGGGCCTTGACGGGGCGCAGGTGACCGAGGTTGCCGTAGAGCCGGTTGTCGGCGTTCTCCCGGACGGCGCAGGTGTTGAACACCACCACGTCCGGGTTGTCGTCGGCGTCGGCGACCCGCACGTAACCGGCCTGTTCGAGCAGGCCGGAGATGCGCTCGGAGTCGTGCACGTTCATCTGGCAGCCGTACGTGCGCACCTGGTAGGTGCGCGGGCTGCCCACGGCTGCGGTAGTCATGACACGCACAGCGTATCCGGGCCGCCCGACCGGGGCCGACCGGGAAGACCCCCGACGAGGAGGAACCATGTGCCGGAGCATCAAGACCCTGCGTGAGCCGTACGTCCCGACGGTCACGCCGGCCGACATCGAGGCGGCGGCGTTGCAGTACGTCCGTAAGGTGTCCGGTTTCCGGGCCCCGGCCGCGCACAACGCGGCGGCGTTCGAGGCGGCGGTGAGCGCGGTGACCGCCGCCACCGCGACCCTGCTGGACCAGTTGCAGGTCCGGGGCACCCGCCCCACCGTCGCCCCCTGACCACCGACCCCGGGCCGTCGCCCTCTGACCCGCCGGGCCCCGGGCCGTCGCCCCCCTGACCCGCCGGGCGTCGGCCGCACCGCCACGGACCGGGCGGTGGCCCTGGGTGCACGGGCCGTCGGGCGGGGGGTCGGTCAGGCGGCGGCCAGGGCCGGGTTGACCGAGTCGGGTGCCCAGCGCGAACGGCAGCACCGCGACCAGCCCCGACAGCCCGGGTGCGCCAGGGTGCAGAGCCGGCGCGCGGAGAGCACCTCACCGTCGTCGGTCTCGGTGACCTCGAAGTGCACCGGGCGGATCGTGCCGCCCGGGGCGACCAGCAGGTGCCGGCCGGCGTCGAGGGTGTCGTCGGCCAGCAGGCAGTCCCGGTCGAGCAGCCGGGCCAGCGCGGCGACCGCGCTCAGCTGGTGCAGCGACTCGGGTACGCCGTAGCAGTCGACGATCGTCCCGAACTCCCCCGGGGCCTCCCACACGTCGCAGATCACCGCGTACGTGGGCAGCCGGGCCGGGTCGGCCACGGCCAGGGGCATCACCACCCGTCCGAGCGCCTCGGCCAGGGCCGGGTACACCTCCACGGGTGCGGCCCGGTCGATTCTCCAGTTCCACAGCTCGGTCATGCCGCCTCCTCGCTGCGTTAGTCCCACCGGCCTCCGGATCGGGCCTTACTCACGATGGTGGGGGGCATTTGCCCCCGGCCGGGGGCAAGTTACCGGTCTGTGACCATTCCGGGCAAAATTTCCTAGCGCCGCATTGCCCGGAGTAGCGGGAAGATGACAGTTTATCGGGTACGGTGCCCCGCCGAACCGGCCGACCGACAGCCCAGCCCACCCGGCGCGGCGTCGGAAGTCCGGGCCCGCCACCCGGGGTCAGGAGACGGCGGTCAGGGGTCAGGGGGCGGCGGTCGGCGGTCAGGCGTCGGCGGTCAGGGGCGGCGGCACGCGTCAGCGGATGACGACCATCGACTCGCCCCGGGGCAGCAGCTCGCCGATCACCGTGCCGCCGGGCACCTCGCCGGCCAGCAACAGCCCTCCGGAGGTCTGCGCATCGGCCAGCAGCAGCCGGTCCGCCTCCCCGGTCGACCCGAACCCGGTCCACGGGCCCACCCAGTCCAGGTTGCGTCGGGTGCCGCCGCTGACGTGCCCGTCGCGCACCGCCTCCCGGGCACCGGGCAGGTAGGGCACCCGGGCGGCGTCGATGGCCACCGTCAGGCCGCTCGCCCGGGCCAGCTTCGAGGCGTGCCCGAGCAGCCCGAAACCGGTCACGTCGGTGCCGCAGCGGATGCCCGCCGCGACGGCGGCGCGGGCCGCGTCCCGGTTGAGCGTGGTCATCGACGCCACCGCCTCGGCGGACACCTCACCGGTGGCCTTGTGCCGGGTGTTCAGCACACCGACGCCGAGCGGCTTGGTCAGCGACAGCGGCAGCCCGGCCCGCCCGGCGTCCAGGGTGATCAGCTCCTCGGGGCGGACCAGCCCGGTCACGGCCAGCCCGTACTTGGGGCCGTCGTCGTCGACGCTGTGCCCGCCGGCCAGGTGGCAGCCGGCCTCCCGGGCCACGTCCTGCCCGCCGCGCAGCACCTCCCGGGCCAGCTCCAGCGGGAGGGTGTCCCGGGGCCAGCAGAGCAGGTTGATGGCGACCAGCGGGGTGCCGCCCATGGCGTACACGTCGGAGAGGGCGTTGGCGGCGGCGATCCGCCCCCAGTCGTAGGCGTCGTCGACGACCGGGGTGAAGAAGTCGGCGGTGGTGACCAGGCCGGTCCGCTCGTCCAGCCGGACCACCGCGGCGTCGTCGCCGTGGTCGAGACCGACCAGCAGTTCGGCGGTGCCGGTGGCCGGCCCGAGGCCGGCGACCATCGCCTCCAGTTCCCCCGGTGGGATCTTGCAGGCGCAGCCGCCGCCACGCGCGTACTCGGTCAGCCGGATCCGCTCGGTCATCGCCCCATGATCTCCGTCACCCGGTCCACCCGCCACCCGACCGGCCCGTCGGGTGCCGAAATTCGGACGCCGGAGCACACCCGACACCGGTGTTACCTCTCCGTGACCCGTTGGGTTGCGATCCGCCACGTCGCCCCGCCTACAGTGGCCCAACCGGGGGTCGACCGACCCCGCTTTCCGGTACGACGACAGGGACGGTGGACGACGTGGCGACCGGCGAACCGCTGATCGTGCTGGACAAGGTCAACAAGTGGTTCGGCCCACTGCACGTGCTCGACGACGTGTCACTCTCGGTGGGCAAGGGCGAGGTCGTGGTGGTGATCGGGCCGTCCGGCTCCGGCAAGTCGACACTCTGCCGGACGATCAACCGGCTGGAGCCGATCAACGACGGGACGATCACCTTCGACGGCCAGCCGCTGCCGGCCGAGGGGCGGGCGCTGGCGAAGCTGCGCAGCGAGGTCGGCATGGTCTTCCAGTCGTTCAACCTCTTCGCCCACAAGACCATCCTGGAGAACGTCACCCTCGGGCCGGTCAAGGTCCGCAAGGAGAAGCCGGCCGCCGCCCGCGAGCGCGGCCTGGCCCTGCTCGACCGGGTCGGCATCGCCAACCAGGCCGACAAGTACCCGGCCCAGCTCTCCGGCGGCCAGCAGCAGCGGGCGGCGATCGCCCGCGCGCTGGCCATGCAGCCCAAGGCGATGCTCTTCGACGAGCCGACCAGCGCCCTCGACCCGGAGATGGTCGGCGAGGTGCTCGACGTGATGACCTCACTGGCCGGCGAGGGCATGACCATGGTGGTGGTGACCCACGAGATGGGCTTCGCCCGGCACGCCGCCAACCGGGTGATCTTCATGGCCGACGGGCAGCTCGTCGAGGACGCCCCGCCGACGGAGTTCTTCGCCAACCCGCGCAGCGAGCGGGCCCGGGACTTCCTCTCCAAGATCCTCACGCACTAGGCGTCCGTAGTGGAGCGTGCCGGTCACCGGTGCATTCCGACGAAGAAGGAGATCAGTATGCGTATGAAGCGCGTGGCGGCAGTCGCCGCGGCGGCTACTCTGGCGCTCGGCCTGGCCGCCTGCGGCGGCGACGACGCCGACGAGGGCACCGGTTCCGGCAGCAAGTCCTTCGCCGCCGGCAGCACCATGGAGAAGCTCAACAAGGCGCAGAAGATCAAGATCGGCACCAAGTTCGACCAGCCCGGCTTCGGCCAGAAGGGCCTGTCGGGCAAGCCGGAGGGCTTCGACGTCGAGGTCGCCAAGCTCATCGTCAAGGAGCTGGGCATCCCCGAGGACAAGATCGAGTACGTCGAGACGCCGTCGAAGGTCCGTGAGGACGTCATCGTCAACGGCACCGTCGACCTGGTCGCGGCGACGTACACCATCAACGACAAGCGCAAGGAGCGGATCGCCTTCGCGGGCCCGTACTACGAGGCCGGCCAGAACATCCTGGTCAAGAAGGACGACGCCACCATCACCGGGCCGGACTCCTTCAAGGACGGCACCAAGAAGGTCTGCTCGGTGACCGGGTCCACCCCGGCCGAGGAGATCAAGAAGTACGTCAAGGACGTCGGCACCCAGCTCGTGCTCTTCGACACGTACGACAAGTGCCGCGACGCCCTCAAGGGCGGCCAGGTCGACGCCGTCACCACCGACAACGTGATCCTGCTCGGCTACATCGCCAAGGACGAGTCGTCGTTCAAGCTGGCCGGCGAGAACTTCACCAAGGAGCCGTACGGCATCGGGGTGAAGAAGGAAGACAACGACTTCCGCAACTTCGTCAACGACACGCTGGAGAAGGCGTTCAACGACGGCAGCTGGAAGAAGGCGTGGGACGACACCGCCGGCAAGTTCGGCGCGGAGCTGGGCACCGCGCCCACCGTCAACCGTTACTGATCTGACCTCGATCTGGAGGGTGGGGAGGAACACCGGCCCGTGAGTGTGCTCATCGACAAGTTCGACGTCTTCGCGGGTGGTTTCTGGCTCACCCTCCAGATCTGCGTCCTCGCCGCGATCGGTGCCCTGATCCTGGGCGCCGTCCTGGCGGTGCTGCGCATCTCGCCGGTGCCGCCGCTGCGCGCCGTCGGCACCGCCTACGTGAACATCTTCCGGAACATGCCGCTGACCGTGGTGATGTTCTTCGCCGCATTCGGCCTGCCGGCGCTCGGCTCCAACGCCGACTTCCTGCGGATCCCCGTGCTGGATTCGCTCTTCACCCGGCTCGGCACCGACCTGCCGTACTTCCGGTTCGCGCTGATCGCCCTGGTGCTCTACACCGCCGCGTTCGTCTGTGAGGCGCTGCGCTCCGGGGTGAACGCGGTGCCCCCCGGTCAGGCCGAGGCGGCCCGGTCGCTCGGCCTGACCTTCGGCCAGAACCTGCGGCACGTGGTGCTGCCGCAGTCCTGGAAGGCGTCGGTGGTGCCGCTCGGCTCGGTGATCATCGCAATGATCAAGAACTCGGCGCTGATCGGCTTCTTCGGCGTGGTCGGCGACCTCTCCCAGAGCGCCGACCAGCTCACCTCCGCCGAGGGCTACGCCTTCATCCCGGTCGCCATCGGCATCTCGATCGGCTATCTGATCATGACCGTGCCGCTCGGCGCACTGCTCGACCGGCTGGAGAAGCGACAGGCGGTGGCCCGATGAGTCAGCAGACCAGCGTCCTGTACGACGTCCCCGGCCCGCGCCAACGCCGGATCACCCTGATCGGCAGCATCGTCGCCACCGTGCTGCTGGCCGTCGGCGCGTACTTCCTGATCTACCGCCCGCTGGACGACAAGGGCCAGTTCTCGATGGAGCTGTGGGGTCCGCTGGTCGACCCCTCCCACGAGAACTTCTCCCAGGTGTGGGACCGGATCGGCTTCGGGCTGAAGAACACCCTGACCGCCGCCGTGCTGGCCATCGTCGCGTCGCTGGTGGTCGGCACCCTGCTCGCGGTGCTGCGCATCCAGCTCAAGAGCCTCACCCGGCGACGCTTCACCGGGATGGCCACCCCGGTGGCCTACCTGCTGCGCGGGCTCAGCGTCACCCTCTCGGCGGTCACCCGGGTCTGCGTCGAGGTGTTCCGGGGCCTGCCGGTGGTGCTCACCATCTTCTTCGTGGCCCGGGGCTTCCCCGAGTTCGGCGTCTCCTTCGACTCGCTGTGGTACCTGGTCATCGGCCTGACCGTCTACAACTCCGTGGTCATCGCCGAGATCCTCCGCTCCGGCATGGAGGGACTGCCCGGCGGGCAGGCCGAGGCCGCCGCCGCGATCGGCCTCTCCCCCGCCCAGACCACCCGGATGATCCTGCTGCCCCAGGCGTTCCGGATCATGCTGCCGGCGCTGATCAGCCAGCTCGTCGTGGTGCTCAAGGACACCTCGCTGGGCTTCATCATCAGCTACGAGGAGACCCTCAACATCGGCAAGCAGCTCATCGGCGTGCTGGACAACCCGATCCAGGTCTACGTGGTGATCGCCGCGCTGTTCATCCTGGCCAACTACTCGCTGTCCAAGCTGGCCCAGTTCGTCCAGCGGCGGCTGTCCCGGGGCCGCAAGTCCGTCGGGAAGGCGGCCCCGCCGCCCCCGGCCGCCGCGCTCACCTCCCAGGCGGAGGGCGCGGGCGGCAACTGAACCACCCCGCACGGCACGAGGGCCGGCCCGGATCTCCGGGCCGGCCCTCGTGCCGTGTCGTTCGGTGGTCACCGTGGTCGCGGGTTCCCCTCGTCGCCCGGTGCGGCCGGTGCCGCCGTCCGGTGGCCGGTCAGCGGGCGATCTCGGTGACCCGGGACTCCCGGACCACGGTCACCCGGATCTGCCCCGGGTAGGTCAGCTCCTCCTCGATCTGCTTGGCCACGTCCCGGGCGAGGACCGCCGCGCCGATGTCGTCGACGTCGTCCGGCTTGACCATCACCCGGATCTCCCGGCCCGCCTGCATCGCGAAGACCTTCTCCACGCCGATCTTGCCGGCGGCGATCTCCTCGATCCGTTCCAGCCGCTTGACGTACGCCTCCAGGCTCTCCCGCCGGGCCCCGGGCCGCCCGCCCGAGCAGGCGTCGGAAGCCTGGGTGAGGACCGCCTCGATGGTCTGCGGCGGCACCTCGTTGTGGTGCGCCTCGATGGCGTGCACCACGTCCTCGCTCTCGCCGTACTTGCGGGCCAGGTCGGCGCCGATGATGGCGTGGCTGCCCTCCACCTCGTGGGTGAGCGCCTTGCCGATGTCGTGCAGGAACGCCGACCGTTTGATCGTCGGCACGTCCAGCCGTAGTTCGGCGGCCATGATCCCGGCGATGTGCGCGGTCTCCACCAGGTGCTTGAGCACGTTCTGCCCGTACGACGTGCGGTAGCGCAGCCGGCCGAGCAGGGTGACCAGCTCGGGGTGGATCTCGGTGATGCCCACCTCCACCAGGGCGTCCTCGGCGGCCCGGTGGCACAGCTCCTCCACCTCCTGCCGGGCGAGGTCGTGCACCTCCTCGATCCGGTGCGGGTGGATCCGCCCGTCGAGGATCAGCTTCTCCAGGGTGAGCCGACCGACCTCCCGGCGTACCGGGTCGAAGCAGGACAGCAGCACCGCCTCGGGGGTGTCGTCGATGATCAGGTTGACTCCGGTCACCGACTCGAAGGCACGGATGTTGCGCCCCTCCCGGCCGATGATCCGCCCCTTCATCTCGTCCCCCGGCAGGTGCAGGACGCTGACCACGCTCTCGGCGGTCTGCTCGCTGGCCACCCGCTGGATGGCGTCCACCACGATGTGCCGGGCGCGTTGCTCGGCGGTGTTGCGGGCGTCGGACTCGATGTCCCGCACCAGCAGCGCCGCCTCCCGCTTCGCCTGGGTCTCGATCACCTCGATCAGCTCCGTGCGGGCCGACTCGGCGGTCAGCCCGGCGACGCGTTCCAGTTCCCGCCGGCGCTGCTCCTCGGCCACGGTCAGCGCGGCCTCCCGGGCACTGATCGCCGCCTCCCGCTCGGCCAGCGCGGCGCTGGCGGCGGTGAGCTGCCGCTCGCGTTCGGCCAGCCGCTCCACCTCCTCGGTGTGCAGCCGCTCCCGCTCGTCCATCCGGGCGGCCCGGCGTTCCACCTCGGCCGCCTGCTCCCGTGTCGTCGCGGCGAGCACCGCCACCTCACGCTCACCGCTGCGCCGGGCGCTGGCCCGCAGCTGCTCCGCGTCCGCCTCGGCCTGTTTGTGGGCGCGCTCCAGGACGGTGTCCGCCTCGGCACGGGCGTCGTCGAGGACCCGGCGGGCCTCCGCCCGGGCCGACTTCGCCTCCGCTTTGGCCCCGGCCGCCTCGGCACGGGCTGCGGAGGCGGCGGACTTCGCCACGTCGATGGTGCTGTTCACCTCGTCGGCGGCGGTCCGCAGGGCGGCCAGGGACTGTTCCTGGCGGTCCTTCTCGGCGATGAAGGCGGGGTCCTCCGGGGCGGGAGCGGCACCGATGCGACGCAGCGCCCGTACGCCGATCAGGACGGCGCCGACCACGACCAGGGTGAGGACCCCGACGACGATCAGGAGCACCACGTCGAAGGTGTTCATGCCGGCGTCCCGTCACCGGGGCCGGTGGGCCGCCACACCGCGTCGGCGCACCCGCGCTCGCCACCGCCTGCTGGGGACCCCCGGTCCCTGTGCCGACCCGCCATGGTCGTGCCTCCCCAAACGTCTACGCCGCAGGGGAACCGTGCCGACGGGCACGCACCTCTGCGGCTCTGGACGCCCGACCGAGCGGCTGGCCGTGGGGATAGCTCTCCGTCGGCGGTGCCCATGCGGCATCGCCGACAGCCGGGTGCAGTTGTCGGGTCGGCTCCGGACCGGCTGTCCGGAACGACCGTCAAGGCCGGTGGAGCTGGCCAAAGTGATGCTGTTCTGTTACGAGATCTATGTTGTGCGCTTAGCCTGCGCTGGTCGGGCAAAGTGAGCCTGTATGGCGAGGCTAGGTCTCGGAAGGCCGATCGGTCAAGAACTCATGATCAAACCCCCCGAACGGAGAGAGTTGGCAACGTCACCCATTGGTGATCCAAATCCGGACACGAAGCCATAAAACTCCCGTTTCAGCCGCCCGTCGGCCACCCTCCGACCGCTATTCACCTTCAGCACCTGGCGGCCCACCGCGCCCCGGCGTCTCTCCACTCCGCTTGCCGTCCGGACCGGGGCCGGCCTCCGGACCAGCGCCCACACCCCGCTCCGCAAGATCGCACTGTTTCCTGGTTGTAGTGGCCTCCGAAACGACGGATACCACTACAACCAGGTTCGAGCACGATCTTGCGGGGTGTGGGAGTGGCGGAACCGGTGGCACCGGCCAGGGAGGCTACGCGGGTGAGGATGCGCGCGGGGTCAGTCAGGTGACGCCCAGGGCGCAGGTCCAGGCGGGTGGCGGTACGCAGGGGTCAGGTGACGCCCAGAGCACGGGCGTGTGACGCCCGGGTGGCGTTGTCGGAGGGCGGGCGCACCGTCCGGGAGGCATCGGCCAGCACGTCGGCGTCGGTCTGCATCGGTCAGCCCCGCTCGCCCTCGACATCGGCCAGGGCGTCGGCGTCGATCTGATCGGCGAACTCGGCGGCCTCGGCGCTCTGGGCGGCGAGGGCGTCCTTCACCGCCCGGATCGCCACCCCGGGTGGGTAGCCCTTGCGGGCGAGCATGCCGACCAGCCGACGGAACACCGCGTCGGGCTCACCCCGGGCGGTGCGCAGCTTGCGGTCGACCAGGGCACGGGCGGTCTCCGCCTCGGTCTCCTCGTCCAGCTCACCGAGGGCCTCGCTGGCCACCTCACCGTCCACGCCACGCTGACGCAGCTCGTTGGCGAGTGCCCGGCGGGCCAAGCCGCGACCGTTGTGCCGGCTGGAGACCCAGGCCCGCGCGAACGCCGCGTCGTCGATGATGCCGACCTCGTCGTAGCGGTCGAGGACCTGAGCGGACACCTCGTCGGAGATGCCCTTCTTGGCCAACGCCCCGGCCAGCTCGGCCCGGGTACGTGGCCGCACCGCGAGCTGCCGCAGGCAGATCTCCCGGGCCACCTCGGCCTCGTCGCGGGGCGTCGACTCACCGGGGGTCGGCTCGGTCCCGTCGGCCGCCCCCCGGCGACCCCGCCGGGGGCGGGGCGTCGCGTCGTCGGCTCCTGCACGGGGAGGGGCGGCATCCCAGCCCCGCCCCGTGCGGGCGCGTCGTCCTGCCATTCGACCGCGACCGGTCAGAAGTCGACAGGCGGCAGCTCAGGGCCACCGGCGGCGTCACCCGCGCCGACCCCGACGCCGAGCTTCTCCAGGATCTTCTTCTCGATCTCGGCCGCCACGTCCGGGTTCTCCTTGAGGAACTCCCGGGCCTTTTCCTTACCCTGCCCGAGCTGGTCGCCGTCGTAGGTGTACCAGGCACCGGACTTACGGATGATCGCCTGCTCCACGCCGACGTCGATCAGCGAGCCCTCGCGGGAGATGCCCTTGCCGTACATGATGTCGAACTCGGCCTGCTTGAACGGCGCGGCGACCTTGTTCTTGACGACCTTGACCCGGGTGCGGTTGCCGACCACGTCGGTGCCGTCCTTGAGGCTCTCGATGCGGCGCACGTCGAGCCGGACCGAGGCGTAGAACTTCAGCGCCCGACCACCGGTGGTCGTCTCGGGCGAGCCGAACATGACGCCGATCTTCTCGCGGAGCTGGTTGATGAAGATCGCCGTGGTGCCGGTGTTGTTGAGCACGCCGGTGATCTTCCGGAGCGCCTGGCTCATCAGCCGGGCCTGGAGACCGACGTGGCTGTCGCCCATCTCGCCCTCGATCTCGGCGCGCGGCACCAGGGCCGCCACCGAGTCGATCACGATGATGTCGATCGCGCCGGAGCGCACCAGCATGTCGACGATCTCCAGCGCCTGCTCGCCGGTGTCCGGCTGGGAGACCAGCAGGGCGTCGGTGTCGACGCCGAGCGCCTTGGCGTAGTCGGGGTCGAGCGCGTGCTCGGCGTCGACGAACGCGGCGATGCCGCCGGCCCGCTGGGCGTTGGCCACCGCGTGCAGGGCGACCGTGGTCTTGCCGCTGGACTCGGGACCGTAGACCTCGACGACCCGGCCCCGGGGCAGACCACCGACGCCGAGCGCCACGTCGAGCGCGATGGAGCCGGTCGGGATGACCGAGGTCTGGACGACCGGGCGCTCGCCCAGCCGCATCACCGACCCCTTACCGAACTGCTTGTCGATCTGAGCGAGAGCAAGGTCGAGTGCCTTCTCCCGGTCGGGCCCTGCGGCCATGTTTGCCACTCCTGCCTTCGCCGGCGTCTTTCCTGAGCTTCGCGTCACGCGGACACGCTAGGCGCTAGGTCCGACAGAAAACCAGCCGACGGGCCGTGAGCTGTGGACGAGCACCCCGCTGTGGACAATAGCCGAACAGGTGTACGAGCCGGCAAGTGACACGCGGAAGTGGCGGAACGGCAGCTCAACGTAGCCGTGCGGGCACCCGGTCGGGGTATGCGGCGACCACCGCCCGCCACACGACGTGGGTCTGCTCACCAGCGGCGAGGGCCTGGGTAATGGTCCGCCCGTCGAGCTGGGAGAGCACCTGGTCGCTGGCGATGCTGGCCGCGTAACCCGGCCCGAAGGCCTCGTCCAGCCGGGTCCAGAAGTCGGTCAGCCGCACGTGATCACTCCTCCTCGTCGGGTGCCGTCGGCGGCACCCGACGCAACGCTAGCGCCACCAACGGCACCACCGCGATCGCCGCCAGCAGGGTCAGGGTCGGATAACCCGCCACCCGCATGACAAACCCGCTGGCCGCCGCCGCGCCCGCCCCGGCCAGCCCCATCGTCAGGTCGGACAGCCCCTGCACGCTGGGGCGTACCCCGGACGGCACCGCCTCGGACAGCAGCGTCGAACCGGCCACCATCGTCGCCGACCAGCCCAGCCCGAGCAGGGCCAGGCCGACCGAGAGACGCGGCGTGTGGTGCCCGGCGGTGCCGGCCACCGCGCACGCGGCCAGCAGCGTGCCGACCCCACCGAGGATCACCGCACGCCGACCCAACCGGTCGGTGAGCCAGCCCACCACCGGGGAGAGGGCGTACATGCCGGCGATGTGCACGCTCAGCACGATGCCGACGACGCGCAGCACGTCCGCGTCGGAGTGCGACTCGCCGAGGCGTACCGGGGTCATCGCCATCACCGCGACCATCACCAGGTGGCCGATGGCGACGGCGGCGATGCCCAGCCGGGCCGCCGGCCGGCCGCGCACCACCCGCCAGGCCACCCGCATACCGGCCCGCCGCGCGTCCGGCGCGGTGGTCGCCGCCGGTGGGGCGGCCCCGGCCGGTGTCCCGGCGTCGGCCGCCGCGAGCCGCCGCGCGGTCAACAGCGGATCGGGCCGCAACAGCAGCAGCAGTACGACCGCAGCCACGCCGAACGCGACGGCGCTGAACGCGAACGGGCCGGACAGCGACGGCAGGCCCCATCCCCGGGTGACCCCGTCGGCGAGCGCGGCGAAGTTGGGTGCCGCCACCGAGCCGATGGTGGTGGCCCAGACGACCAGGGAGAGTTGCCGGCCCCGGCGGGCCGGCTCGGCGAGGTCCACGGCCGTGTAGCGGGCCTGGAGGTTGGCCGCCGTGCCCCCGCCGAACAGCAGCATCCCCAGGAAGAGCAGCGGTACCGCACCGGTGGCCGTGGCGAGCACCACCAGCAGCGCCCCGACCGCCCCGACCAGGTACGCCACCACCAGTCCCGGGCGACGCCCGTGACCGTTCATGATCCGGGTGACCGGTACGGCGAGCAGCGCCGCGCCGACCACCCCGCAGCTCTGCGCCAGCCCGGCCACGGCGGTGCCGGCGACCCGGGCCGCCAGCAGCGCCCCGACCGAGATCCCGATGGCCACCCCGACCCCACCGATGATCTGCGTGACGAAGAGCAGCCGCAGCGTGCGCCGCTGGATCGGGGCGACGTCGGGCCGGATGGGTGCGCGCAGGTCGGCGGTCATCACACGCTCCTGGTTCGGGGAGCCCATCGTCGCGCAGCCGGCCCGCCGCCCGCACCGGGGTTACCGGTCGACGCGCGGCGGCGCGGGACGGGGCCCGGCCTGTGCCGTCGTACCCGGTCAACCGGTCAGGGCGCGGGCGGCCACCGTGAGGTCGTCGACCAGCCCCCGGTAGGCGATCTCCTGATTGTCGGCGCGCAGCACCGCCGACGGGTGGATGGTGGCCAGCAGACGGGCGGCGGGCGCATCCGTACCGGTGTCGTCCACCGGCGCCCGGGTGAAGTCCTGCGGGTGCTCGGCGGCGGCCGGCCAGGGCAGCAGCGCGCCGCGCTGCCGGGTGACCCGGAACGCCGGGCCGAGCAGGGCCTTCGCCGCCGTCGCGCCGAGCACCACCACCAGTTCGGGGCGGAGTCGGGCGAACTCGGCGACCAGCCACGGCCGGCAGGCGACGATGTGCACCTGGTCCGGGGTCTGGTGGATGCGCCGCCGGCCACGAAGCTCGTGCCGGAAGTGCTTCACCGCGTTGGTGATGTAGAGGTGGGCCGGGTCGAGACCGGCGTCGTCGACCGCCCGGCGCAGCAGCCGTCCGGCGGGACCGACGAAGGGCAGCCCGTGCTGGTCCTCCAGGTCGCCGGGCTGCTCCCCGACGAAGACCACCCGGGCGCTCTCGTCGCCCCGGCCGAAGACGGTCTGGGTGGCGTCCCGGTGCAGCTCGCAGCCCCGGCAGCCGGCAGCGGCGGTACGCAACTCGGCCAGTGTGCCGGCCTGCGGCGGGATGAACTGTCGGGCACCGGGTGGGGCGGTCTGCTCGGCCATGGCGACTGTTCTACCCGGTCGCACGGGGGGTCCACGAAGGACCCGCCGGGCTCCTCGGAGGCAACCCGTCAGGCGAGGACTCGCCTAAGCTTCCTCGTCGCTTTCGAGCAGGTGAGGGCGTTTCTCGGCGATCCACGACTCCACATCGGACTTCAACCAGATCTGACCCATCTTGAGGACAGCTGCCGGAGCCGGGAAATCCCGACGGCTGATCAGGATGTAGGTGCGCTGCCGTGAGATCCCCAGACGTTCCTGGATCTCGGCAGCTCCCCACACCTCCAGCCGCGTGCCTTTGAGCAGTGCCATAGCGGTGAGCGTAGGTCCGATTTGCATTGTTATGAGTAATACTCTATTGCTTAGACAAGCTCAATAGGCTCTGGTTATAGTTGGACAACTGTCAACCCTTAGCCCCGGTCAAGGAGCGTCCGGCATGACTCGTTGCAAGTGGTTCCATCGCCCTGCTGAACCTGTCGATGTCGTACAGCAGGGCAGGTCGCTGCCCCCGGCGGCGACCTGCGAGCGGGACGCCACCGCCGACCATCGAGCCGCGCCTCGACGACCGGATCCCGAGGCCGGGTGGGGCACGCGCCACCCGCGCAGGCTCAACCGGGGGGCCTGGCCACATGTATGAGCAGCGACCCGCTGAGCCGCCGTTCGTCGTGATCATGGCCGGCTACGTCGTCGACTTCCACCATCGCAACGTCTGCTCCCGCTGCCAGCCGGACGGCTCCTGCGACCGCCTGGCCGACGCGGGCGAGACGCTGCGCGTCTGGCGCGAGCGACGCGTGCAGCGGGCGTTGCGCGCGCGGGACCAGGAGCGCCGATGAAGGCCGGTGACCTGGTGTACGTGACCAGGGCCGCCAGCGTGCAGTTTCTCCGCCCCATCCGGTTCCGGGTCATCCGGGTGCTCGACTGGCCGACGTACGACGGCTGGGTCTGGCTGGAGGGATACCAGCTGGACGCGGCCGGGGACGCGGTCTCCCGGCGGCGGATCTTCGTCCAGCCGGCGGGGCTGACCGCGCCACCCGCCCCCACCCCCGCGCAGCCCCGTAGGAGCAGACCGACGACACGGGTCAGGCGGTGAAGCCGATCGGGTCGGCGGGGCGGACCGCCGCCGCGACCGCGTCGGCCAGCGGCGTGAGGTCGGCGTCGTCGAGCGAACTGACCGTGATCCGCACGGCGGGCGGGGCACCGAGCCGGGAGAGGCCACCGGGCGCAACCGACCAGCCGGCGTCCCGCAGGGCGGTGACCGTGATGGTCTCGTCGGGCACCGGCAGCCAGACGTTGATGCCGCTGCGGCCGTGCGCCACCACGCCCCGGTCGGCGAGCGCGGCGAGCAGGCCGGACCGGCGGCGTTCGTAGGCGTCGGCGGCCTGGTGGATCAGGGTGGTGGTGGCCGGGTCGCGCCAGAGCGACAGGACGAGTCGTTGCAGGACGGTGGAGACCCATCCCGCGCCCACCCGGGCCCGGCCGGCCACCCGGGACACCGTCACCTCGTCACCGGCCAGCACCGCCAGCCGCAGGTCGGGCCCGTAGGGCTTGCTGACCGAACGGACGAACGCCCAGGTCGCCGTGGCCCCGGCCAGCGGGTGCAGCGGCAGCCGGGACAGCTCGGCGGCGTGGTCGTCCTCGATCAGCAGCAGGTCGGCCCGGCCGGCGAGCAGCGCCCGCAGGGCCTCGGCACGGCCGGCGGAGACGGCGGCACCGGTCGGATTCTGCGCCCGGCTGGTGACCACCAGCGCCCGCGCCCCGAGGGTCAACGCGTCGCGCACCCCGGTGACGGTGGGCCCCTCGTCGTCGACCGGCACGCCGACCGGCCGCAGGCCGAGGGCGGCGACCAGGTCGAGCAGGTTGGCCCAGCCGGGGTCCTCCACCGCGACCGCGTCACCCGGGCGCAGGTGGGAGGCGAGCAGCCGCTCGATGCCGTCGAGCGCTCCCCCGGTGACGGTCAGCTCGTCGGCGGGCACCCCGTCGGCGGCGAGCCGGGAGCGGGCGGCCTCGGCCAGGGCGGGGTGCACACCGGTCGTGGCGTACCCCACGGGGGGACCGATCCCGGTGGCGAGCGCGGCCAGGTGCGGGCCGAGCGGCGGCAGCAGCCGGGGGTCGGGCTGGCCCAGGGACAGGTCACGGGTGCCGGGGGCGGGGGCCGGGTGCCGGGCGGCCCGACGGGGGGCGACCGGCGGCCGGGGCCGGACCCGGGTGCCGTGCCGGCCGGCTGTGACGACCAGACCCCGCTGGCGTAGCTCCTGGTAGGCGCGGGCGACGGTGGCCGGGCTGACCGCCAGCGTCGTGGCCAGGGAGCGGACCGGCGGCAACGCGTCGCCCGCCGCCAGCACCCCGGTGCGGATGCCCGTTTCCACACTCGCCGAAATCGCGGCGGACGTGGACCCGAGGATCTGATAATGTGCTGCCACAGTTTCAGGATCGTACTAGAACAAAGTCTGGATGTCACATGTACCCGCCGACCGCACGCACCACCGCCAGCCGCACCCGGGACAGGATGAGCTACGACCGGGCCGCCGCCCATGCCGTGCTCGACGAGGCCTACCACTGCGTGCTGGGGTTCGTGGTCGACGGTGAGCCGCGTCTGCTGCCCACCCTGCACGTCCGGGTCGGTGACACCCTCTACCTGCACGGGTCCACCGGCAGCCGGCCGCTGCTCGCCGCCCGGGGCGAGGCCGGGCTGCCCGTCTGCGTCACGGTGACCCTGCTCGACGGGCTGATCTACGCCCGCTCGCAGTTCCACCACAGCGCCAACTACCGGTCGGTCGTCGCACACGGCACCGCCCACCTGGTCACCAGCGAAGACGACAAGCGTGCCGCGATGACCGCCCTGGTGGAAAAGGTCGGGGCGGGGCGGGCCGCCGACAGCCGTCCGCCGACCCGTCGGGAGCTGGCCGAGACGGCGGTCCTGGCGCTGCCGCTGCGCGAGGTGTCGGTGCGGGCCCGCACCGGCGGGGTCCGCGACGAACCGGCCGATCTCGACCTGCCGCACTGGGCCGGGGTGGTGCCGCTCCGGCTGACCGCCGGCCCGCCCGAGCCGGACGCCGGGGTGGTCGCGCCGGTCCCGGGCTACCTGCCCACCACCGGCTCGCCGACGCCGGGCTCCACCGGGTCACCGGCACCTGTCGTCAGTCTGCCGGGGCCGGATTCCGGCGCTGCACCGTGGTGGGAGCCGGTGCCGCTGCACGGCGCGCACGTGCTGCTGGAGCCGTTGACCCCCGCGCACGCCGACGAGTTGTTCGCCGCCACCGCCGAGCCGGAGGTCTGGGCCCACCTGGGCCACCCGCTGCCCGCCGACCCGGCCGCGATGCGGACGGTCGTCGCCGCCGCGTTGGCCGCCCGACAGGACGGCGAGCGGGTGCCCTGGGTGCAGCGCTGCGCCCGGACGGGAGCGGTCGTGGGCACCACCTCCTTCTACGAGATCGACCCGCAGCGGCGCAGCGTCGCGATCGGTTACACCTGGCTCGGCCGCCCCTGGTGGCGCAGCGGCATCAACACCGAGGCCAAGCTGCTGCTGCTCGGGCGGGCGTTCGACACGCTGGGGGCGGTGCGCGTGGTCTGGCACACCGACATCCGCAACACCCGGTCGCAGGCGGCGATCGCCCGGCTCGGCGCGACCCGGGAGGGCGTGCTGCGCATGCACCGGCAGCGTCCGGACGGCTCCTGGCGGGACACCGTCCAGTACGCGATGACCGTCGATGAGTGGCCGAACGCACAGGCCATGCTGCGGGAAAGACTTCGCGGCACCACCCCGGTGGGTCGAGGATGACGGGCGTGCTGGGCATCACCGACATCTGGACTTACGTGTTGGGCACCGTGGCGATCGTCCTGCTGCCGGGGCCCAACTCCCTCTTCGTGCTCTCCACCGCCGCCAAGCGGGGCGTGGCCGTCGGCTACCGGGCGGCTGGTGGGGTGTTCCTCGGCGACGCGGTGCTGATGTTCCTGTCGGCCGCCGGGGTGGCGTCGCTACTCAAGGCGTACCCGCCGCTCTTCCTCGTGATCAAGTACGCCGGCGCGGCCTACCTCGGATACGTGGGGCTGACCATGCTGCGCGCGGCCTGGCAGCGGTGGCGCGCTCGCCACGATCCGGCGGTGCCCCGGCTGATCGACGCGGCCGAGCCGGCGGCGCTGCGCAGCCCGTTCCGCAAGGCACTGGTGATCAGCCTGCTCAACCCCAAGGCCATCCTCTTCTTCATCTCGTTCTTCATCCAGTTCGTCGACCCCGGCTATGCCTGGCCGGCCCTGTCGTTCCTGCTGCTCGGGCTGATCGCCCAGGTGACCAGCGTGCTCTACCTGACCGCGCTGATCTTCGCGGGCACCTTCCTGGCCGCCCAGTTCCGGCAACGCCGTCGGCTGGCCGCCGGGGCCACCACCGGTGTCGCGATGCTCTTCCTGGGCTTCGGCATCAAGCTCGCCACCGCCTCGGTCTGACCCTCCCCCGGACGCACGACCGGGCGGCGACCCCCGACGGATTCAGCCACCACCACCGGGGGCGATGCGGTGGGCGCGGGCGGATTCAGGTGCCACCACCACCGCCGGGGGCGCGGGCGGATTCAGGTGCCGTCACCGCCACCACCGCCACCACCGATGCCACCTCCACCGCCGGTGCCGCCCAACCCGTAACCGGGTCGCACCGGCGTGTCAGGTCGGCGGCTGACGTGCGCCGACTCGGTGATCCGGGCCGACCAGTGCGCGTTCGAGGCCGCTGCCGCGTGCCGGTTGATCGCCGCCCGCAACCAGCCGTCCACGACGGAGACCCAGTCGCGTTGATCGGCACCGGTGTGCCAGGTCCGGAACCGGCTGATGCTCTGATGGCTGATTCCGGTCAGCGAGAGCCGTCGGTCCATCCAGAGCAGCACCTCCAGGCCGGCGGAATTGGTCACGAAGATCAGCTCCAGCTCGGTGATCGGCCCGGCGTACAGCGGGGCGACCCAGTAACCGAGGCGTTCGTGCACCGGCAGGCTCTGCTCGACCCCCGGCAGTCGGCTCGACACCAGGCCCGCCTGCCGCAGGACGAAGCCGAGCGTGTCCAGGGCCGCCAGCACGTGCTGCTGGGTGGGCAACGGGTGGACGAAGATCGGCACCATTGCCCCCTGCTCCAGCTCCGGGTCCACCGACACCTCGGTACGCAGCCCGGTGCGTAGGCTCATCAACGGCACCCCACCGAAGATCGTCACCGGCGTCTCCCACGGCAGGGGTACGGCGAAGTCGATGGCCCGCCGCCGCCCGGCCGGTACGACGAACCGACCCCCCACCGTCACCTGGTGGTACTGCACGAGGTGACGGGGTGAGCGGGGGTCGTCAGGTTCGGCAGTCGCCACCAACCCGAGCCGTACGTGCCGCACCGGCACGTCCTGCGCCCCGGCGCTGAGCATCACCTGCCCCGGCAGCCGCAGCCCCGGGCGGGTGCTCGGGTTGGTCAGGGTGGTGCTCACCGCCAACCCGGTCGCACCGGACTCGTGGGACACCCCGGTCAACCGCATCCCCGCCACTCCCCCGTCCTCCGCCCGCCGCCCCCGACCAGGCAGGCGAGGTGTCCCCCGACCGACCAGGCAGGAGCCGGCCCTGACCTACCCGGCGGGTGGCGGTTTCCCCCTGATCGGCCGGGCACTCCTCGACCACCCCGACGGAACGACCCCGCCCCGGGGCGGGGCGGGGTCGTTGATCGACTCCGTTGGGCCGAGGTAACGGGTCCACCGCACCTCGATGCCGCCACCTCGGGGGCAGCCGGTGCACCACCACTGCTCGCCGGAGCCTCAACCGCGTCGGCCCGGCCGGGCCGACAGTCAGCGCAGGCGGCGGCCCCGGGGGATCGGGTCGGTCTCGTCGTCGAACTCGCCGATGACCTCTTCGAGCAGGTCCTCCAGAGCCACGAATCCGATCGGCCGGGTCGGCCCGCCGCCGTTGCGGACCAGCGCCAACTGGGCCTGGTCGGCGCGCATCGCGGCGACCGCCTCGGTGACCGAGGAGGTGGCCGGCAGGGTGAACGAGCGGCTCATCAGCTCGGCGGCGGTGGCCGCCCGGCCGGTGGTGACCGCCCGGACCGCCTCCCGGACGTGCACCAGCCCGCACACCTCGCCGCCGCCGTCGAGGACGGCGAGCCGGGACCGGCCGCTGTCCCGGCTGACCTGTTCGATCCGCTCGGCGGTGTCGTCCCGGTGGACCGTGACGATCTGGTCGAAGGGTTCCATCACCTGGGCGACGGTGGTGCCCTGCAATTCCAGCATGCTGGTCAGCATCTGGTGCTGCTCGGCACCGAGCAGCCCGTGCTCGCGGGACTGCTCCAGCAGGATGCGCAGCTCGTCCGGGCCGTGTACCTGGGCGAGCTGGTCCTGCTGCTGCACCCCGACCAGTCGCAGCATCGCGTTGGCCAGGGCGTTGAGCAGGGACAGCACCGGCCGGGCGACCCGGGCGAAGGCCCGGAACGGCAGCGCCAGCAGCGTCGCCGAGCGCTCCGCGTCGGTGATCGCCCACGACTTCGGGGCCATCTCGCCGACCACCAGGTGCAGGAACGTCACCAGCCCCAGCGCGAAGATCAACGCGATGATGTGGCTGGCTGCCGCCGGTAGCCCGACGGCGTGCAGCAACGGGCTGAGCAGGTGCTCGATCGCCGGCTCGGCCAACGCGCCCAGGCCCAGCGTGCACAGCGTGATGCCGAGCTGCGCGCCGGCCAGCATCAGGGACAGCTCACGTACCCCGTCCAGGGCGGCGCGGGCCGCCCGGCCGCCACCGGCGGCGGTCTGTTCCAGCCGGTAGCGCTTGGCCGCCACCAGGGCGAACTCGGCGGCCACGAAGAAGCCGTTGAGGGCGAGCAGCAGCACCGAGACCAGCAGTGCGACAACGGGGCTCATGAGCGCTCCTCCCGACCCCGGGCGACGTGCACGTCCGGGCCGTTGCCGGTGGCGCGGGCATTCGTGCCCCCGGCACGGTCGCCCCCGCCGCCGGTGGCGCGGACGTTCGCACCGCGGCGTCGGTCGCTTCCGCTGCGGGCGGTCCGGGGCTGCGTGCCCGTACCCGGGTCGGCGGCCATCGTGAGTCGCACCGAGTCGGCCACGTGCCGGTCCACCGCGAGCACCTCGATCAGGGCTTTCGGGCGTTCCGTGGGCTCGTCGCCGTCGGCCGGCAGGACGACCTCCAGTCGGTCACCGACCTCGGGCACCCGGCCCAGCTCCCGCATGACCAGCCCGGAGAGGGTGTCGTACTCGGGGGCCTCGGGCAGTGAGATGCCGGTGCTGTCGGCGACCTCGTCGATGCGCCAGCGGGCCGGCACCACCCAGGAACCGTCCTCCTGCCGGGCCGGGGCCCGGTCGGGCGGGTCGTCCTCGTCGCGGATCGGCCCGACCAGTTCCTCGGCGATGTCCTCCAGGGTGATCACGCCGGCGAAGCCGCCGTACTCGTCGACCACGCAGGCGAGCTGCCGGTGCCCGGACCGCAGCCGGTCCAGCACCGTGGGCAGCGGCAACGTCTCCGGCACCAGCAGCGGCGGTACGGCCACCGCGCTGACCGGGGTGGTGGCGCGCTCGGCCGGCGGCACCCCGAGCACGTCGGCGATGCCGACCACGCCCACCAGGTCGTCGACGCCTTCGGCACCGCGTACCGGGAAACGGGAGTGACCGGTGTCGAGCAGCTCGACCACCCGGCTGACCGGCTCGTGTGCCCGGATGGTGTGCACGTCGACCCGGGGGACCATGGCCTCCCCGGCGGTCAGCTCCCGGAAGTCGAGGCCCCGGTCGAGCAGGTCGGACATCTCGGCGTCGAGGTGCCCCTCCTCCCGGGACTCGGCGATGATCTGCTCCAGGTCGGCCGGGGTGGCGCCGCTGGGCAGCTCCTCGATCGGCTCGATGCCGAGGCGGCGCAGCAACCGGACGGCGGCCCGGTCGAAGAGCGTGATCAGCGGCCCGGCGATCTTCAGGTAGATCAGGGTGGACCGGCTCAGCGCCCGCGCCAGCGTCTCGGGCCGGGCGATGGCCAGGTTCTTCGGGGCCAGCTCACCCAGGACCATCTGCACGACGGTGGCGATGACCAGCGCCAACGCCACCGACAGCGGCAGGCTGACCCCGGTGGAGACGCCGACGCCGCCGAGCAGTTCGGCCAGCCCGGCACCGAGGTAGGGCTCGGCGGCGTAGCCGACCAGCAGGGCGGTCACGGTGATGCCGAGCTGTGCCCCGGAGAGCATGAACGACAGCCGCCCGGTGACCTCCAGGGCGCGGGCGGCCTTGGCGTCGCCGTCGTCGGCGAGTTGCTTGAGTTTGCCCCGGTCCACGGCGACGTAGCCGAACTCCTGGGCCACGAAGTAGCCGGTGGCGGCGGTGAGAACGATGATGAGTGCGAGGCCGACGACGATCAACACGGGTCGCTCAGGGCTCCCGTGGACGTCGGGGCGGGGGATTGCCGGGCACGACCCGGCTGGCTACTGCTGCCCTCCTGGGCAGAAGAGTCGATCATCCGGCAATTCTATCGGCGCTCGCTGGAAGCCCGCTGAGGGTGGGCACAAAGTGCCTGCTCCTCCCCGTTGTCCGCGGCGTCACTCCCGCTGTCCACCGGGCCCGGACCGGGGGTCACCGCCTTCGGCCTGGGAGTCACCGTCCCCGGACCGGGAACCACCGTCCCCGGAACGGGAACCGTCGTCCCCGGACCGGAAGTCGGCACGCTCCGGCCGGGGGCCAGCCGGCTCGGGCTGGTGTCCGGCCAGCTCGTCGACGTCGAGCAGGCTGCGGTCCACCCGACCCGACCGGTAGGCGGCCCGGCCGATCATCTGGGCGGCGACCGGGGCGGTGGCCAACTGGAAGACCCCGACCAGCATGATCATGCCCAGGTCGGCGGCGGTACGCAGCCGCAGCGCCAGCCCGACCAGCAACAGCAGCACCCCGAGCACCTGGGGTTTGGTGGCGGCGTGCATCCGGTCCAGCACGTCCGGGAAGCGCAGCACACCGATCCCGGCGGCGAGACTGAGCAGTGCCCCGGACACCAGGGCGACGGCGGCCAACCAGTCGACCACCGTACCCACGCTCACGACTCCTCCCGGGCGGCGAAGCGGACCAGGGCGACCGAGCCGACGAAACCGAGCAGGGAGAGCACCACCAGCACCGGCAACGTGGTGGCGTGCCGGTTCACCGCCGCCTCCGCGCCGACCGCGCTGAGCATCGCGGCGAGCAGCAGGTCCGCGGCGATGACCCGGTCCAGCAGCGACGGCCCCCGGTAGATCCGGGCCAACGCCAGCAGCGCGGTGGTCGACAGCAGCACGGTCAGGACGACGGCGAGGACGACGGTCACGGTGCCTCCGTGGGTTCGGTGAGGAGCTGTCGCAACTCCGCCTCGGAGCCGACGGCGCGGACGATGCGTTCCTCGACGGCGAGGATCCGCTCCCGGCTGCCGCTGATGTCGGCCGGTGAGCGCACGTCGAGCACGTGCACGTAGAGGACCCCGGCCTCCCGGTCCACCTCGACGATCAGGGTGCCCGGCACCAGGGAGAGCAGTTCGGCGGTGAGCGCCAGGTTCAGGTCGGTGCGTACCCGCAGCGGCACCCCGATGATCGCGCCGCGCGGGCGGAAGCCGGGACGCACGGCGATGGCGGCGACGTGGATGCTGGCGCTGACCAGTTCCACGACGAAGGTGCCGGCCAGCACCAGCAGCGCCCGGGGTCGCAACCGGCCGCCGAAGGAGACCGGCGGGAGCGGGAAGAACAGCAGCACCGACCCGCCGACCAGCAGACCGGTGAGGACGTTCGCCGGGGAGAAGTGGCCCCAGAGCAGGTTCCAGACCACGACCAGCCAACCGAGGGCGATGAGCTGGTCCCGACGCCGTCCGGTGGGTCGTGACGACGCGCCGCTCACGGTGGACCGCCGGGCAGGACGGCCCGCACGTACGGGGTGCGCAGCCGCAGGTCGACGGCGGCGTCGGCGGTGACCTGGAACAGCGGGCCGGCGGCGACGGTCAGGGCCAGCCCCAGCACCACCAGGGCGGTGGTGGCCCCGACCATCAACCCGGGGAGCCGGACGACCGGCTCGGCGGTGGCCAGTTGCGGGGCCCGCCAGAACGCGATGTTCCACACCCGGGAGGTGGCGTAGAGGGTGAGCAGGCTGGTCACCGTGCCGGCGACGACCAGCACCCAGGGCAGTGGGCCGCCCTGGGCCACCCCGGCCTGGAGCAGACCGACCTTGCCGAGGAAACCGGAGAACGGTGGGATGCCGGCCAGGTTCATCGCGGGGACGAAGAAGAGCACCGCCAGCAGCGGGGTGACCCGGGCCAGGCCGCCGAGCCGGCGCAGGTCGGTGCTGCCGGCCCGCTCCTCGACCAGGCCGGCGACCAGGAACAGGGTGGTCTGGATGGTGATGTGGTGCACCACGTAGAAGATCGCGCCGGAGAGCGCGGCGGTGGTGCTCAGCGCCACCCCGAAGATCATGTAGCCGATGTGGCTGACCAGCGTGAACGAGAAGAGCCGCTTCATGTCCGACTGGGCCACCGCGCCGAGCACGCCGACCACCATGGTCAGCCCGGCCCCCACCATCAGCACGTTGGCCACCTGACCGCCGGGGAAGAGCAGCGTCTCGGTCCGGATGATCGCATAGACGCCGACCTTGGTGAGCAGGCCGGCGAAGA
This sequence comes from Micromonospora sp. NPDC048894, assembly GCF_040649765.1. Lineage (NCBI taxonomy): Bacteria > Bacillati > Actinomycetota > Actinomycetes > Micromonosporales > Micromonosporaceae > Micromonospora > Micromonospora sp. NPDC048894. The sequence continues at coordinate 139,025 of NZ_JBEZFY010000016.1, forward strand.
CGGCGGTGACCGGTGCCGGGGCGGTCGGGTAGCTGTCCGGCAGCCACGCGGAGAGCGGGAACATCGCCGCCTTGATGCCGAACGCGAGCAGCAGCATCAACTGCAACGCCAGCCGTACGCCGTCGGGCAGCGCGTCGAGTCGACCGGCGAGCTGCGCCAGGTTGAGGGTGCCGGTGGCCGCGTACACCAGGCCCACCGCCGCCAGGAAGATCATCGAGGAGAGGATGCTGACCACCACGTACGTCGAGCCGGTGCGGATCCGGGCCTCGGTGCCGCCCAGGGTGATCAGCACGAAGCTCGCCGCGAGCAGGATCTCGAACCCGACGAAGAGGTTGAACAGGTCACCGGCGAGGAACGCGTTGGTGATCCCGGCGGTCAGCACCAGGTACGTCGGGTGGTAGATGCTCACCGGCGCCGACTCGCTCGTCTCGGCGCGGCCCTGGCCGATGGAGTAGAGCAGCACGCAGAGCGTGACCGCCGAGGAGACCACCAGCATCAGCGCGGCGAGCTGGTCGGCGACCAGCACGATCCCGACCGGGGCGGGCCAGCCCCCCACCTCGGTCACCACCGGCCCGTCCCGGTGGGCCCGCACCAGCAGCAGCACCGCGACGACCAGGTTGGTGCCGAGCGCGACCACGCTGACGGTGCGCTGCAACCGGGGCCGGTTGACCAGGATCAGGGTGAGGGCGGCACCGAGCAGCGGCACCACCACCGGGAACGGTAGGAGCGCGGTCATCGCGTACCCCCGGGTCGGCGTGGCCCCCGCTGGGGCGGCTCGGGGTCGACCTGTTCCGGGTCGTCGCCGGGTCCCTCGCCGCCGAGATCGGCGTTGGCCACCTCGTTGCGGGCGGCGAGCGCGACGATCTGCTGGTCCTCCACGTCGTCCTGCACCTCGTCGTTGCCGCCGAGATACCAGCTGCGGTACGCCACGGCGGCGAGGAAGGCGGTCAGCCCGAAGGTGATCACGATGGCGGTGAGCACCATCGCCTGCGGCAGCGGGTCGCTCATCTCGTCCTCCGGGCCGGTGCCGACCACCGGAGCCACCCCGGAACGGCCACCGACCAGGATGAGCAGGTTCACCCCGTTGCCGAACAGGATCACCCCGAGCAAGATCCGGGTCAGGCTGCGCTCCAGCAGCAGCGTCACCCCGGTGGCGGTGAGCAGGCCCACGGCGATCACCAGCACCAGCGTGGGTCCCGCCCCGCCGCCCCTCACCGTCGGTCCCCCTCGTGGTCGACGACGAGCCCCCGGTCGGACTTGCCGGCCGCCTCGACGTGCCGGTCGATCTCCGCTCCGAGGCTGCGCAGGATGTCCAGCATCAGCCCCACCACGATCAGATAGACGCCGATGTCGAAGAAGAGCGAGGTGACCAGGTACGGCCCACCGAGGCCGGGCAGCGGCAGGTCGACCTTGGCGCTCTCCAGCACGGTCCCGGTGGTCAGCAGGGACAGCACGCCACCACCGACGGAGATCGCCAGGCCGGCCCCGAGCACCGTGCCCGCCCCGATCGGGGCGGCCTCGGCCAGTTCGTACCGGCCGCCGGCCAGGTAGCGCACGGCCAGCGCCAGGCTCGCCACCAGGCCACCGGCGAAGCCGCCGCCGGGTGCGTTGTGGCCGGAGAAGAGCAGGAACAGCGAGAAGAGCACGATGGTGTGGAACAGCAGCCGGGTCACCACCTCGAAAACGATGGACCGGCGTCGCGCGTGCAGGGTCGCCCCGCCACGTAACCAGACCGGCCGGTCGTCGTGTCGGGGCGAGGCGGGTTCGACCCGGCGGGGGCGCGGTCCGGTGCGGGACCGCTCGAAGATCAGGCTGGCCACCCCGGTGGCGGTCACCACCAGCACCGAGATCTCACCCATGGTGTCCCAGGCCCGGATGTCCACCAGGGTCACGTTGACCACGTTGCGCCCGTACCCCTCGGCGACGGAGAGCGCCGGGAACGCGGTGGAGATGGGCACCGCGGTGCGGGCCCCGGAGGCGATCAGCGCCAGCCCGGCCAGCACCACGCCCACCGCGACGCCGAGCACCCGGCGGGCCCACCGGCTGCGGCGCAGCGGCCGGGCGGAGAACCGCTCCGGCAGCCGCCGCAGCACCAGCACGAAGACGGCGATGGTGGAGGTCTCCACCAGGAACTGGGTCAGCGCCAGGTCGGGTGCCCCGTGCAGCACGAACAGCATCGCGGTGCCGTAGCCGGTCACCCCGACCAGCAGCATCGCGGTCAGCCGTCGTCGGGCGTTCACCGCGAAGACCGCCGCGACCCCGATCACCAGCCCGACCACCAGTTGCAGCGGGCTGTCCCAGAGCGCGATCCGGGTGTGCCACGGGCTCGTGCTGACCAGGGCGGTGCCGGGCACCAGCACCAGGGCCAGCAGGACGGTGCCGAGATACAGCGGCAGTGAGCCGCGCTGGGTGGCGCCGGTGACCTCGATGGCCAGCCGGTCGAAGTGGTGGGTGGCCCATTCGTACCCCTGGTTGCCGGTGAACGGCAGCCTCCAGCGGGCCAGCGCCGGGGCGAGCGGGCCGCGTACCGCGTGCAGCACGGCCCCGCCGGCCAGCGCCAGCGCGGACAGGCCGAGGGCGGGGGTCAGGCCGTGCCAGAGGGCGAGCGTGTCGTGCGGCGGGCCGAAGAGTTCCGCGTACGGGCCGAGCAGGCCGTCGAGCGCGGCGGCGGTCGGGCCGGCGACCAGCCCGGCGACCGCGAGCAGGGCGGGTGGGACGAGCATCGGCAGCGGGATCGGTTCCGGTGCGGCCTCGGCGGTGCCGGGGCGGGTGGCGAAGGCACCCCAGAGGAAGCGGATGCTGTAGGCGACGGTGAGCACGGTGCCCAGGACCAGCCCGGCGAGCACCACCGGGCGGGTGGCCAGCGCGGTGAAGACCGCCTCCTTGGCGACGAAGCCGAGCAGCGGCGGCACGCCCGCCATCGAGGCGGCGGCGAGCGTGGCGACCACCGCCAGCGCCGGGGCCCGACGGCCGAGGCCGGAGAGTTCCCGCAGGTCGCGGGTGCCGACGTCGTGGTCGATGATGCCGACGACGAGGAACAGGGCGGCCTTGAACAGGGCGTGGGCGAGCAGCATCGCGACCCCGGCGAGCGCGGCGTCGGCGCTGCCCGTGCCGATCGTCACGGTCAGCAGGCCGAGTTGGCTGACCGTGCCGTAGGCCAGCAGCAGTTTCAGGTCGCACTGGCGCAGCGCCGCCCAGCCGCCGGCGAGCATGGTGACCAGGCCGAGGGTGAGCAGCATCGGCCGCCACGGGCCGGTGTCGGCGAGCACGGGGGCGAGCAGGCCGATCAGGTAGACGCCGGCTTTGACCATCGCCGCCGCGTGCAGGTAGGCGCTGACCGGGGTGGGCGCGGCCATCGCCACCGGCAGCCAGCCGTTGAACGGCACGATCGCCGATTTGGCCAGCGCGCCGGTCAGGATCAGCAGCACGGCGGCGACCAGCGTCGCACCGCCGGGCAGGGGGGCGGCGGCGATCTCCGACCAGCGGTAGGTGCCGGCGTGCCCGCCGAGGATCAGGAAGCCGAGCAGCATGGCCAGCCCGCCCAGCGTGGTGACGGTCAGCGCCTGGGCCGCCGCCCAGCGGCTGGAGCGTCGCTCGGTGCTGTGCCCGATGAGCAGGTAGGAGAAGACGGTGGTGAGTTCCCAGAAGACGTAGAGCAGCAGCAGGTCGTCGGCGAGGACCAAGCCGAGCATCGCGCCGGCGAAGGCGACCAGCACCGCGACGAACCGGGGCAGGCCCACCGCGCCGGGCGCGAAGTACCGGCCGCAGTAGACCAGCACCAGCGCGCCGATCGCGCCGACCAGCAGGGTCATCAGCCAGGACAGCGTCGTCATCCGCAACGCCACGTCGAGGTCCAGCTGCCCGATCCACTGGTACGTCTCGACGACCGCGCCCCCGTCGCGGACCGTCGAGGTGCGGGTCAGCGCCCAGCCGAACGCGGCGGCGGGCACCAGCGCGAGCGGATAGCAGGCGCGCGGACCCCACCACCGGACCAGCAGTGGCGCGAGGAGCGCCGCCACCAGGTGCAGGAGCAGCAGTACGAGCACGCGTCCTCCCGTCGAACTGGCGGCGCATACCGGGCGAATTGTCCCGTTCCGCACCGATCACACGCCAGTTCAGCCCCCGGTGGGGGCTTTTCGGGAAATCGCCCGTCAGCCGGGCGGAGTCTCGCCGCCGGGGAGCGCGGGCGTCAGCGCCCGCCGGGGCTCGACCAGCAGGTCGGGGCGACCGAGCTGGAGGGCGACCTTGTCGACCACCCGCTGGGCGACGGCGAGCGAACGCACCGGGAGCAGCTTGCCGCGGCTCTCCCGGCGGAGCACGAAGTAGTGCACGGCGACGCGCACCTGACCCCGGTCGGCCGCGCTGGCCTGGGCGGTGGAGACGACCAGCTCCCGCAGGCTGTCGGCGAGGCGCTCGGCCAGCTCCAGCTCGGGGCCGCGCAGGCTGGTCCGCAGGGCGGTGAGATGCCCTTCGACCTTGCGGATGAGCACGTCGGTGCCGGGCGTCGGGCCACGCTCCTCGACGAACATCCGATTCCTCTCACCCGTTGCGGCAGTCCGAGTGAAGTTACTTTATGTTGTGGGTCGCAAGCAAGCAGTTAAGTAAGACTTAACGTACTAATCGGCTAATTCGCTATTCTCTCGCGGCGTCGGACAGTCCAGCATCCGCGCCGGCCAGATGTCACACCGCCGAGGCAGGATGGGGACGTGACGAGGCGGGGCAGGGAGGGCACGGCGGACCCGGACGGCACGGCGGGCAGGGCGAACCCGGCGGGCCCGGCCGGCGCGGGCGACGGCCGGGAAGTGCCGGCCGGCTTCGCCCCGGCCACCCGGGAGTGGTTCAGCGCCGCCTTCGCCGCCCCCACCGCCGCCCAGCTCGGTGCCTGGACCTCGGTGGCCGCCGGCCGCAACGCCCTGGTGGTGGCACCCACCGGCTCGGGTAAGACGCTCGCGGCGTTCCTCTGGTCGCTCGACCGGCTGGCCGACGCACCGCCGCCGGCCGACGCCCGGCGACGCTGCCGGGTGCTCTACGTCAGCCCGCTCAAGGCGCTCGCCGTCGACGTCGAGCGCAATCTGCGCGCTCCGCTCGCCGGCATCCGGCAGGCGGCCACCCGGCTCGGTGTGACCCCGCCGGACATCACCGTCGGGATGCGCACCGGCGACACTCCCGCCGACCAACGCCGGGCCTTCGCCCGCACCCCGCCGGACATCCTCATCACCACCCCCGAGTCGCTGTTCCTGCTGCTCACCTCGGCGGCCCGGGATTCGTTGCGCGGCGTCGAGACCGTCATCCTCGACGAGGTGCACGCCGTCGCCGGCACCAAACGCGGCGCCCACCTGGCGCTCTCCCTGGAGCGTCTAGACGGGTTGCTGGAAAGACCCGCCCAGCGGATCGGCCTGTCCGCCACCGTCCGGCCGATCGACGGGTGCGCCCGGTTCCTCGGCGGTGCCCACCCGGTGGACGTGGTGCAGCCGGCCACCCCCAAGACGATCGAGGTGAGCGTCCAGGTCCCGGTGGAGGACATGACCCGGCTCGACGAGACCGAGCAACCCCTCCAGGACGACCTGGGTGGGCCCGGCCCGCGCCGGGCGTCGATCTGGCCCGCCGTGGAGGAACGGGTCCTCGCGTTGATCCGGGCACACCGCTCGACCATCGTGTTCACCAACTCCCGGCGCAGCGCCGAACGGCTCTGCGCCCGACTCAACGAGCTGGCCGCCGAGGAACAGACCGTCGGAGCGCCGGCCGCCGATGACCGGGCCGTCGGGAAGCCGGCCGACGCCGCCGCCGGACCGCCGGCCGAGGTGATGGCCCAGTCGGGCACGGCGACCGGGGCCGATGCGGTGATCGCCCGGGCCCACCACGGCAGCGTCTCCCGGGAGGAACGCAAGCAGATCGAGGAGGCCCTCAAGTCCGGCCGGCTGCCCGCCGTGGTGGCCACCTCCAGCCTGGAACTGGGCATCGACATGGGCGCGGTCGACCTGGTGGTGCAGATCGAGGCCCCACCGAGCGTCGCGGCCGGCCTGCAACGGGTCGGCCGGGCCGGACACCAGGTGGGGGCGGTGTCCCGGGGGGTGGTCTTCCCCAAACACCGGGGCGACCTGCTCTCGTGCACGGTGGTCGCGGAGCGGATGGCGACCGGCGCCATCGAGGAGCTGCACTACCCGCGCAACCCGCTCGACGTGCTCGCCCAGCAGATCGTGGCCATGGTCGCCCTCGAACCCTGGTCGCTCGGCGACCTGGCGGTGCTGGTCCGCCGGGCCGCGCCCTTCGCCGAGCTGCCCGACTCGGCGCTGCACGCGGTGCTCGACATGCTCTCCGGCCGCTACCCGTCGACCGCCTTCGCGGAGCTGCGGCCCCGACTGGTCTGGGACCGGGCCACCGACGTGCTCACCGGGCGGCCGGGGGCCCAGCGCCTCGCCGTCACCAGCGGCGGCACCATCCCCGACCGGGGCCTGTTCGGGGTGTTCCTGGCCGGTGCGCAGCGCGCCGCCCGGGTCGGTGAGCTGGACGAGGAGATGGTCTACGAGTCCCGGGTCGGCGACGTCTTCCTGCTCGGCTCCTCGTCCTGGCGGATCGAGGAGATCACCCCCGACCGGGTGCTCGTCTCCCCCGCACCCGGCCAGGCGGCCCGGATGCCGTTCTGGAAGGGCGACCAGCTGGGCCGGCCGGTCGAGCTGGGCCGGGCCATCGGCAGCCGGATCCGGGCGTTGCTGCGCCAGGACGACGCCACCGCCCTGACCGCCCTGCGGGCCGGTGGCCTCGACGACTGGGCGGCCGGCAACCTGATGGCCTACCTGCGTGAGCAGCAGGCCGCCACCCGCTCGCTGCCCGACGACCGCACGGTGCTGGTCGAACGGTTCCGCGACGAGCTGGGTGACTGGCGGCTCGCCGTGCACAGCGTGCTCGGGGCCCGGGTCAACGGGCCGTGGGCGCTGGCGATCGGCCGCCGGCTGGCCGAACGCTACGGCGTGGACGCCCAGGCGATGCCCTCCGACGACGGGATCGTGGTGCGGCTGCCGGACACCGCCGACGAGCCGCCCGGCGCCGACGTGGTGGTGTTCGAGCCCGACGAGATCGCCCAACTGGTCGAGGAGTCGGTGGGCACCTCCGCGCTGTTCGCCGCCCGGTTCCGCGAGTGCGCCGCCCGGTCGCTGCTGCTGCCCCGGCGTGACCCGCGCCGCCGGCAGCCGCTGTGGCAGCAACGCCAGCGCGCCGCCCAACTGCTCGACGTGGCCCGCGAGTACGCCGACTTCCCGGTCACCCTGGAGGCCGCCCGGGAGTGCCTCCAGGACGTCTTCGACCAGCCCGCCCTGGCCGGGCTGATGCGCGACCTGGCCAGCCGCAAGGTCCGCCTGGTCGAGGTGGAGAGCGAACGCCCCTCGCCGTTCGCCCGGTCGCTGCTCTTCGGCTATGTCGGCGCGTTCCTCTATGAGGGGGACGCGCCGCTGGCCGAGCGGCGGGCCGCCGCGTTGGCGCTGGACTCGGCCCTGCTCGGGGAGCTGCTCGGCCGGGTGGACCTGCGCGAGCTGCTCGACCCGGCGGTGCTCGCCGAGACCGAACGGCAGTTGCGCTGGCGCACCGACCAGCGTCGACCCCGCGACGCCGAGGACGTCGCCGAGCTGCTGCGGGTCCTCGGCGACCTGACCGAGGCGGAGCTGGCCGAGCGGGGCGTGCCGGTGGAGTGGCCGGTGGAGTTGGCGGCGGCCCGCCGGGCGCTGCGGGTCCGGATCGCCGGCGAGGACCGCTGGGTGGGCATCGAGGACGCGGCCCGGCTGCGCGACGCGCTCGGGGTGGCACTGCCGGTGGGGGTGGCCGAGGCGTACCTGACGCCGGTGGCCGACCCGCTCGGCGACCTGGTCGCCCGGTACGCCCGCACCCACGGGCCGTTCGCCGCCGCGACCTGCGCCGCCCGCTTCGGGCTCGGGGTTTTCGTGGTGGAGCAGACGTTGCGTCGGCTCGCCGCGACCGGGCGGGTGGTCTCCGGCGAGTTCGCCCCGGACAGCGTGGGCACCCAGTGGTGCGACGCCGAGGTGCTGCGGCTGCTGCGCCGCCGGTCGCTCGCCGCGCTGCGCCGGGAGATCGAACCGGTGCCGCCCCGGGTGCTGGCCGGCTTCCTGCCCCGCTGGCAGCAGATCGGCTCGTCGGCGCGCGGGGTGGAGGCGGTGGCCGCCACGATCGAGCAGTTGCAGGGCACGGCGGTGCCGGCGTCGGCGTGGGAGCGGCTGGTGCTGCCCGCCCGGGTCGCCGACTACTCCCCCGCCCAGCTCGACGAGCTGTGCGCCGGGGGTGAGGTGGTCTGGGCCGGCTCGGGGGCGATCTCCGGCGGCGACGGTTGGATCACCCTGGCGTACGCGGACGTCGCACCGCTGCTGCTCCCCCCGCCGGACGACACCTTCGCCGGCACCCCGTTGCACGCCGCCGTGCTGGACGCACTCGCCGACGGGCAGGCGTTGTTCTTCCGCCCGCTGTCCGACCGGGTGGGCTCCGACGACGACACCGCCCTGACCGCGGTGATCTGGGATCTGGTCTGGGCGGGGCAGCTCACCAACGACACCCTCGCCCCGCTGCGGGCGGCGCTCGGCGCGGGCGGCGCGCACCGGTCCCGCCCGGCCGCCCCGCGTACCCGCTACCGTCGCCCGGGTCGGGTGGCGCTGCCCAGCCGGGGTGGCCCGCCCACGGTGGCCGGGCGCTGGTCGCGGCTGCCGGAGCGGGACACCGATCCGACCCGACGGGCCGCCGCCCTGGCCGATCTGCTGCTCGACCGGCACGGGGTGGTGACCCGGGGCGCGGTGGTGGCCGAGCAGGTCGTCGGCGGGTTCGCCGCCGTCTATCCGGTGCTCGCCGCGTTGGAGGAGCGTGGCGCTGCCCGGCGGGGCTACTTCGTCGAGGGGCTGGGCGCGGCGCAGTTCGCGGTGCCCGGTGCGGTGGACCGGCTGCGGGCGCTCGCCGAGCCGACCGACCGGGGCCGGGGGCGCGGCGACGGGCCGACCGTGGTGCTCGCCGCCACCGACCCGGCCAACCCGTACGGCGCGGCGCTGTCCTGGCCGGAACGGGCCGTCGACTCGGGCGACGACGCCGCACCGGGCACCGGGCACCGGGCCGGCCGCAAGGCCGGGTCGGTGGTGGTGCTGGTCGGCGGTGACCTGGCCCTCTACGTCGAACGGGGTGGGCGGACCATCCTCTCGTTCACCGCCGAGCCCGACGCGTTGGCCGCCGCCGGCAAGGCGCTCGCCGACGCGGTGCACTCCGGGGCGTTGGGGGCGATGTCGGTGGAGCGGGCCGACGGTGGGGCGGTGCACTCGTCCCCGCTGCGCGACGCGCTCGCCGCAGCCGGTTTCCGGGCCACCCCCCGTGGCCTGCGCCTGCGTGGCTGACCGGGCAGGTCACCCCGCGCCCGCGCCGCCCCCGCCGCAGTCGTCCGGGCCGGGCGACACCGGTCGGGGTGACCCCACCGGCGTCGACCGGCCCGGGCTGCGGCAGTCAGCCGAGTTTGGCCAGTACGTCGTTGTAGCGCTTCTGCTCGGCGGCGCTGGTCCGGGTGCCCAGGTAGTTGAGCACCACCGCACCCGACCGGTACGCCTTGGTCCCCCACACGTCGGTCTGGTTGGTGGCGCTCGCCTCGTCGGGGAAGACGTAGACGGAGACGGCGTCGGTGACGAGCAGCTGGGCGCAGCCGACCCCCGCACCGTTGGGTCCGCAGTCCTTGGACCGGTCGCGCGGGTCGGGCGCCTTCAGGCCGGCGGCCGTGAACGCGTCGACCACCTTGCGGGCGGCAGGGGCGCTGGTCTTCTTCGTCGGCAGCACGAACGGCGGGGTGGAGGGGCTCTCCCGGGGGGTGGTGCCCGGCTTCGCGGTCTTCGGCGGTCCGTCCGCCGGGGCGGCCTCGGTGGTGGCCGGGGCTTTCGCCCGGCCGTCGGCCCACGCCCCGCCGTCCCGCTCGTCGGCGGGGTCGTCGCCGCAGCCGGCCAGGGCCAGGGCGACGAGGACGGTGGCGGTCGTGGACAGGATACGAAGGCGTTTCGTCACCCCGGCAGTCTGCCGAACCCGCTGCGGGGACGGCACCGGCCGGTCGGCCGATCGGGGTGTCCGGTCAGTGATAGTCGGCCCGCCGCACTAGCCTGCCGGGCATGGCCCCGTCCCCCTGGATCTCACTGACCACCGACTACGGGCTCACCGACGGGTTCGTGGCCGTCTGCCACGGGGTGATCGGCCGGATCGCCCCGACCGCCCGGGTGATCGACGTGACCCACCTGGTGCCGCCGGGGGACGTCCGGCGGGGTGCCGCGGTGCTCGCCCAGGCCGTGCCGCACCTGCCGTACGGGGTGCACGTGGCGGTGGTGGACCCGGGGGTCGGGACGTCCCGGCGGGCGGTGGCCCTGGTCACACCGGGCGGGTTGCTGGTCGGGCCGGACAACGGGGTGCTGCCGGCGGCGGCGCAGGCGTTGGGTGGGATCACCTCGGCGGTGCAGTTGACCGCGCCGGGGTGGCTGGCGGCGGAGGTGTCGGACACCTTCCACGGCCGGGACGTCTTCGCCCCGGTGGCGGCCCGGTTGGCTCTCGGTGGCCCGCCGGCCGACGCCGGGCCGCAGGTCGACCCGGCTTCCCTGGTGATCCTGCCCCCGCCGGTGCTGCGCCGGGAGGCCGACGGGTTCACCGCCGAGGTGCTCAGCGTGGACCACTTCGGCAACGTGCAGCTCGCCGCCGGGGCGGACCTGCTGGCGTCGTTGCCCGCGGCGGTGCAGGTCGACGGTCGACCGGCGGTCCGGGGGCGGACGTTCGGGGACGTGGCACCCGGTTCGCTGGTCGTGCTCGTCGACTCCGCCGGCCTGGTGGCGGTGGCCCGCAACGGGGGTCGGGCGGTGGACCTGCTCGGGGTGGCCCCGGGTGCCACGGTCACGGTGCGGGGGCGTATCAGGGGGTGAGCTGCGCTCCCTGGCCGACGTCCGGTGTGGAATGCTGCTGCGGTGGGTGAAGTGTGGGTTCCGGTGGGCTGTCCCTGTTGTGCGTCCCGGACGGGTGGGGGCACCTGTCCGGTCTGTTTCTGGACCGATGACGGCCAGGGTGACGCCGATGCCGACGTGGTGCGGGGCGGGGCGAACGGTGAGCTGAGTCTCACCCACGCCCGGCTGAACTTCGCGGTGTACGGCGCGAGTCACCCCCGTTACCAGGACATGGTCCGCCCGCCCCGCCCGGACGAGCGGCCCTGAGCCGACCCGCCCCCTGACCCGCCGGGTCGGGGAGGGTCCCGTCAGCGGTGCACCGGTCAGCAGGGTGACACGGTGCCGCCGTACACGGTGGACACGTAGGCGTGGCTGACGTACTGACCGCCGGCCAGCCGGTTCCACCGGTTGGTGGTCCGGTACGTCCCGGCGACCGTCTGCCCCTTGACGTAGCACTGGATCGGCACGTTGGCGTGCGTGGCGGCGAGCCCCCGGGTCGGGTACGAGGTGCCGGGGCCGGTGCGGATGTTGAGCGGCCCGGAGCCGATCACGCCGCGCGGCCCGGTGCCGGTCCACAGGTAGGTGACGTCGACCCAGGCGTTGTCGGTGAGCAGCAGGCCGTCCCAGAAGGTGCCGTCGGCGAGGTCGATGCCGGCCGGGTTGAGCACGGTACGGCCGAACTGGTCCTTGCCGCCGTTGTAGCCGTACTGGTAGGCGGCCTGTGCCTCGGGGCGGCCCTGCGGCAGGTCCTTCCAGTTCTCCCGGACGGCGGCGGGGTTCCAGTAGTCGTCCCGGGTGTTCCACGGGCCGACGTCCCACACCGGCGCGTACTCGCAGCGGCTGCCGCTGGTGGTGCAGACCCGCACGGTGTAGTCGCCGGTGTCGAGCGGGGAGAGCCCGCGCCGGGACGGCAGGGCGACGAAGTGGTCCCGGGGTTGGATGGTGCGACCGTTGGCGGTCACCCCGCCGACCTCGCCCTCCCGGGTGGCGAAGACCCGGTAGCTGCGTACGGCGGTGGGGGCGGGTTTCTGGACGGCGGCGGTGTCGGCGGTGAGCTGGACCGCGCGTACCGAGGCGGCGGCCTTCGCGTCGCGGGTGGTGAGCAGCACCCGGGTCTGGACCCGACTGACCGGCCGGTCGAAGGTGGCGGGGGCGGTGCCGGCCTCCCGCCACTCGGTCCAGCCGGTGGGCTGCCAGCCGCGCACCTGGACACCGACGGCTGTGCCGGTGGGGGCCTCGGCGGTGAGCGCGGCGTGGACCCGGTTGGCCGGGCCGGCGAGGGTATACGCGGGGGCGAGCAGCACCCCCTCGGCGACCGGCGCACCGAGGGCGGCGGGCCGGTTGTGTCGGGTCGGGCGGGGGTCGGCCAGGCGCAGCCGGCCGGCACCGAACCGGACGTTCACGTCGTCGCCGCCGACGACGGCGAGGTCGACGGACCATCGCTCACCGGTGGCCGCTCTGCCGCTCTGCCGCCCGGACCGCGACGGATCGGGCGCGGACCGGTCCAGACCCGACCGATCGGGCGCGGAGCGGCCGGGGACGTGTGGTGCGGCGTACGCGGTGGCCGGGGCGAGCGCGCCGACCAGGGTCACGGTCAGCAGACCGACCAACAGGGACGATGAGGCACCACGAGGGCCGAAAGCCATAATATTCTCCTCAGAACTCTCCAATAGTGCATTTTTTCGTAGATCGACAGGAAGCACGCTACAAATAGCGATACATGCGAATTCTGCTCGGACGAGGGAGAATGCTGGGGTGCCCGAAGGAGACACCGTCTGGAACACCGCCCGCGTCCTGCACCGGGCGCTCGCCGACACCAGGCTCACCAGTAGCGACTTCCGGGTGCCGACCCTCGCCACCACCAACCTGTCCGGCTGGACGGTGCGCGAGTCGGCCAGCCGGGGCAAACACCTGCTGCTCCGGCTGACCGCACCCCCACAGGCGGCCCCGACCACCGCCTGGACGCTCCACTCCCACCTGCGGATGGACGGCGCCTGGCGGGCGTACGCCCCGGGGGAACGGTGGACGGGCCGGCCTGCGCACCTGATCCGGGTGGTGCTGCACAGCCCGAAGGCGGTAGCGGTCGGTTACCACCTGCACGAGCTGGCCCTGCTGCCCACCGCCGACGAGGAGCGCCTGCTCGGGCACCTCGGCCCCGATCTGCTCGGCGACGACTGGGACCCGGCCGAGGCGGCCCGTCGGCTCGCCGCCGCGCCGGAGGTGACCATCGGGGAGGCGCTGCTGGACCAACGCAACCTGGCCGGGGTGGGCAACCTCTACAAGTGTGAGCTGCTGTTCCTGCGCGGGATCTCCCCCTGGACGCCGGTCGGCGCGGTGCCCGACCTGGCCGGCACGGTGACCCTGGCCCAGCGGTTGCTCGCCGCCAACCGGGGCCGGTGGACCCAGAGCACCACCGGCTCGCTGCGCCGGGGGCAGACCAGCTACGTCTATGGCCGGCGGGCCCAGCCGTGCCGCCGCTGCGGCACCGCCATCGCCAAGGAGGAGCTGGGCGAACGGGTCACCTACTGGTGCCCGACCTGCCAGCCGCCACCCGCACCGACCCCGGCGGCCGGCTGAGCGGGCGCGACCGACGCCGGGTCACCTCCCGCCTGGCGGGACGACCCGCAGACACGGACGAATGGGTAATTCCTATCCGGCCGCCGACGTCGCATGCTGCGGTGGAGTGCTCACCGTTCGTAACCACCGGACGCGACCGCCCACCACGCCGGGGTGTGGGGCGGCGGGTCCCCGTGCCCGGGGAGAGCCATGGCCCTGTTTCGCAGACTGCGACCACACTGGACGACCCGGGTCGTCCACACCGACCGGCCCACCGTGCCGGCGGCCCGCACCGGCGCAGCCGGTCCCACCCCGGCGAGCCTCGACCCGGCCGCCGTGCCGCACTGCTTCGGGCCGGTGCCGAACTTCGCCGGCAGCCCGCTGCCGGTACCCGACCCGCAGGGCCGGGCGGTCACCGGCACCGGGCTGCGCAAGTTCGTCGACGCACTCCCGGTGCCCGGCCCCGCCGGACGCACCGAGCTGGGTGGTCACCTGCCCGTCGCCACCCCGGACACGGTCAGCTGGCCGGGCTGCGACTACTACGAGATCGGGCTGTCCGAGTACACCCAACGGTTGCACCGGGACCTGCCCACCACCCGGCTGCGCGGCTACCGGCAGCTCAACCTGGGCACCGACCCGGACGGGCACAACACCGTCGCCCCGCCGGAGCGGCCCTACCACCTCGGGCCGTTGATCATGGCGCGGCGGGACCGCCCGGTACGGATCAAGTTCATCAACCAACTCCCCACCGGCCCGGCCGGGGACCTGTTCCTGCCGGTGGACACCAGCCTCCCGGGCGCCGGGGCGGGGCCGCTGGAGGGGCCGGCGCCCTACCCGCAGAACCGGGCCGTGTTGCAGTTGTCCGGCGCGCACACCGGCTGGATCAGCGCCGGCAACCCGTGGCAGTGGGTGACCCCGGCCGGGGAGATCACCCCGTACCCGACCGGGCCGGGCCTGACCCACGTGCCGGACATGCCGCCGCCCGGGGCGGGGGCCACCACGCTCTACTACCCGAACGCGCAGAGCGGCCGGCTGATGTGCCTGCAGGACAACACCCTCGGGTTGTCCCGGTTGACCGTCCTGTCCGGCCAGTTCGCCCTCTATCTGCTCACCGACCCGGTCGAGGACGAGTTGGTCGCCGACGGGGTGCTCCCCGCCGACCAGCTCCCCCTGGTGATCCAGGACCGCACCTTCGTCCCCGACGACGCCCAGCTCGCCGCCGAGGACCCCACCTGGGACCGGGACCGCTGGGGTACCCCGGGCAACCTGTGGCACCCGCACGTCTACCAGCCCCGGCAGGACCCGTACCGGGACTGCGGGCGCAACCCCACCGGGCGCTGGGACTACGGCCCGTGGCTGCCCGGCGCCGACGACCGGGACGCGCCCCGGGTCGGCCCGGTGGACAACCCGCACCACGATCCGGTGGCCGCCCCGCAGGAACCCCCGCAGGCCCCCGGGGTGCCGCACCCCAGCGCCGTGCCCGCGGCCTACGGGGACACCATGCTGGTCAACGGCGTCGCCTACCCCTACCTGCGGGTGCGGCCGACGGCGTACCGGTTCCGGATCGTCAACGGCTGCGCCGACCGGGCCCTCAACCTCCAGCTCTACCGGGCCCGCTCCGACGGGCCGATGTGGCGGGCCGACGGGAGCCTGGCCGACGCCGACGCCGGTGAGGTGCCGATGGTGGACGCCGTGCGTACCCCCGGCCGGCCGGCGGACTGGCCCACCGACGGCCGCGACGGCGGGGTGCCCGACCCGGCTGCCGCCGGCCCACCGATGATCCAGATCGGCAACGAGTGCGGGCTGCTCCCCGCCCCGGTGGTGGTGCCCAACCGCCCGGTCGGCTACCGCTACGACCGCCGCGACCCGACGGTGCTCAACGTGGACTCGGCCGCGCTGCTGCTCGCCCCCGGTGAACGGGCCGACGTGCTGGTCGACTTCTCCACCCTGCCGCCCGGGGCGACGGTGCTGCTCTACAACGACTGCCCGGCCCCGCTACCCGACGCCGACCCCCGCTACGACCGGCACACCGCCGCCGGGGACCACCGCGCCGAGGGCGGCGGCCCCACCACCCTGCCCGGGTACGGCCCGAACACCCGTACCGTGCTCCAGTTCCGGGTGACCGGCACCCCGACCCGCCGGTACGACCTGGACCGGCTCGCCGCCCGGCTGCCCGCCGCGTACGCGGCCAGCCAGCGCCCCCCGATCGTGCCGCAACGGGAGTACGACCGGGCGTTCGGCACCACCACGACCCCAGGGGTCGTCGCCCCCGCACACGCCACCTCGGCCACCTTCACCCCACCCGGCGCCGCCGCAGCGGTCACCCTGCCGATCCAGATGAAGACCGTCGGGACGGTCTTCGAGTCGGAGTACGGCCGACGCGCCGGCCGGCTCGGGGTGCCCCACCCGAAAGCCAGCCCGCTCGGCCCGGTGACCCTCCCGCTCGGCCCGACCGAACCGGCCACCGAGATCCTCGTCGCGGCCGACCCGACGGCCGGCGCGGACGAACCCGCCGACGGCATCCAGCTGTGGCGGATCAGCGGCACCGGCCGGCAGACCCATCCGGTCCGCTTCGACGGCTGCGACGTGCAGGTGGTCCACCGCATCGGCGGCGACGGCACGGTCCGCGCCCCGGACGGCGGTGAGCTGGGCTGGAAACAGATCGTCCGGATCAACCCGGCCGAGGACCTTGTGGTGGCCCTCCGGCCCGAGGTGCCGCCGCTGCCGTTCAAGGTCGCCGACAGCCGGCGGCTGCTCGACCCGACCCGACCGACCGGGGTACGCCTCGACGCCGTCGGTGTCAGCCCGTTCGACGGTCGTCCGGCGACGGTGGTCAACCATCCGGTGGACCTGGGGTGGGAGTTCCGCTGGGCCAGCGCCGCAGCGGGGTTGCGGGACCTGGGCATGAGCCGACCCCTGGTGCTGCGGGTCTCGCCCCGTGCGCCGACCGGGTTGACCGCGACGCCGTTGCCCGGTTCGGCGACCGCGCTCCCGGCGATCGCGCTGGCCTGGACGGGCAACGGCAGCCGGCCGGCCGCCACCAGCCACCTGCTGCAACGGGCCACCGACGCCACCTTCGGCACCGGGCTGACCACCATCACCGTGGCGGGTACGGCGACCCGCTACACCGACGCCACCATCACCCCGGGGGTCACGTACCACTACCGGATCCGGGCCGAGAACGCCGCCGGCTGCTCGGCCTGGTCGAACAGCAGCCCCGCGTCGGTACGCCTGCCCGCCCCGAGCGGACTGGCCGCGACGGTGCCGCCGGCCGCGCCCCTGCGGGTGGCGCTGCGGTGGGTGAACCGTTCCTTCGCCACCGGCCTCGACGTGCAGCGGGCCACCAACCCGACCTTCACCAGCGGTCCGGGCACCACCGCCGTGCCGGTGACCGACCGGCACCTCGATCCGGCGGTCGCCCCGGACACCACCTATTACTACCGGGTCCGGACCACCTACCTCGGTGCGGCGTCACCGTGGTCGACGGTGGCGACGGTGACCACCCCGGCGGTGCCGGAGACCCCGACCAGGGTCGCCGCGACGGTCGGCGTCCCCGCGCCGGACACGGCGACGGTGTCGTTGACCTGGTCGGCGAGCCTGCCGACGGGGCCGGGGGCGGGGTTCGTGGTGCAGCGCGCGGTGGATCCGCAGTTCGCCCGGGAGGTGGCCAGCTTCACCGTCACCGGCCGGAGCTTCACCAACACCGGTCTGGCCCGGGGCGTCACCTACCACTACCGGGTCCGCTCGTTCACCGTGGTGGGCAACTCCCCCTGGACCGGCCCGGTGTCCGTCCACACCCCCCGCTGAGAACGACCGCCGACTCCGGCGGGCGACCCGACGGACCGGCCGGGTGGGCAGGGCGACCCGGCCGGTCGGACGCTGCGGTCGGCTGCCCGCCCGGGCGGGCAGCCGGGCCCAGCCGGTGGTCGGCCAGCGGACGCCCCGGCCCAGCCGGTGGTCGGTTCAGCGGGTGGGGGTGCGCAGGGGTTCGCCGACGGTGCGTAGTTCGGCCAGGGCGGCGGCGACGCCGTGCAACAGATCGGTCGCCTCCATCAGCCGGGCGGCGGCCGGGTCGGCGACGACCTCCGGTTGGGCGTCCTCGGCGACGTAGCCGGCGGCGGCGGCGACCAGCCCCTCGTAGGCGGTCACCCCGTCGACCAACTGGTCCCGCAGGGCCCGGTGGGCCTCGGCGAGCCGGGGCCGGGCCTCGGGCGGGGCCAGCCGCAGGGCGCGTTCCACGCCGGCCGTCCGGTCGGCCAGGTCCCGCAGCGACCGGTCGGCGGCTGCCGCCTCCAGCACCGCCGGCTCCGCCAGGCCGGTGAGCCGGGGCGCGATCCCGGCCAGGGCGAGCGCGGCCCGGTCCAGCCGCGCCCAGGACTCGGCGGCGGAGGTGCCGCGCAACGCGAACCGGGAGCGGAACCGGCGGGCCTCGGCCAGCACACCGGGGCCGACCGGGAGGCGTTCGACGGCGGCGACCAGTCGGGCCCGGGACCGGGCGGCGGCCTCGGCCGGGTCGAGGGCGGGTGGGACCGGGCGGGCGGCGAACGCCCGCAGGTCGATCCAGCGCCAGGCGGCCAGCGCGACGGCGCTACCCGCGGCACCAGCCCAGGCCGCATCGGGCAACCCCAGTCCGGCGTACGGGGTCAGCACCGCCGCCGTGCCGGTGAGCCCACCGGCCAGGACGCTCCACCGGCGGGCGGAGCGCCGCAGCCGGCCCAGTCGACGGAAGTGTCGCGTTCGCTCGTCGGCCACCCGTACCTCCTCGTGCCGGCCGCTCAGCCGGCGGTGGTGTCCCCCACGCCGCGGTCGCGGCCCATGCTGGCCCGGATCTCGTCCAGCCGGGCAGCGGCGGCCGGGTCGGCCGTCGGGGCGGCCGGCTGGGCCTGCTGCTGCACCGCCGGCTGCTCCTGCCGGCCACCGAGCTGGTCACCGGCCATGCTGGCCCGGATCTGCTCCAGCCGGGAAGAACCGGCGCTGTCCAGGGTCGACTTCTGGATCTCCAACATCCGCCCCTCGACGGAGTTGCCGGCCAGCTCGGCACGGCCCATCGCGTTGGCGTAGCGGCGCTCGATGCGGTCGCGCACCTCGTCCAGCGAGGGGGTGTTGGTCGGCGCGGTCATCGAGGACATCGACTCCAGCGAACGGGCCACGCTCTCCTGCATCTTGGCCTGTTCGAGCTGGCTGAGCAGCTTGGTCCGTTCGGCGAGCTTCTGCTGGAGGATCATGGAGTTGTTCTCGACCGCGCGCCGGGCCTGGGCGGCGGCACCGAGCGCCTGGTCGTGCAGGGTCTTGAGGTCCTCGGTGGCCTGCTCGGCCGAGACCAGCTGGGTGGCGAGCACCTGGGCGGACTGCTCGTAGCGACCGGCCTCGACCTCGTCGCCCTTGGCCCGGGACTGGTCGGCGAGGACCAGTGCCTGCCGGGCGTTGCCCTGGAGCCGCTCGACCTCGGTCATCTGCCGGGAGAGCTTCATCTCCAGCTGCCGCTGGTTGCCGATCACCGCCGCCGCCTGCTGGACCAGCGCCTGGTGTTGACGCTGCGCGTCCTCGATGGCCTGCTGGATCTGCACCTTGGGATCGGCGTGCTCGTCGATCTTGGCACCGAAGAGCGCCATCAGGTACTTCCAGCCCTTGACGAACGGGTTCGCCATCTCCGCGGTATCCCCTCAGTAGCGTCGCTGCGCCCCGGCCACACCGGGGCCGGACGGGCCGCACGGAGCGCCCCATCGTCGCAGCCCGACGCCAACAGGGTCGTTCGGGCTGCGGGAGTGCTCCGGCGACCTGCGATCAACACTACGCGGCGTCGGCCACCCCGGCCACGGGACCGGACGGGGGTCAGGCGGCGCAGACCACGTCACGGTCGCTGGGACGGACCCGGGAGCTACGCAGGGTGGCCTTCAGCGGGGAGTCCTGGCGGACCGAGACGGCGACCGCGCCGTCGGTGGTCACCTGACGCACGCCCCGGCCGGTGGCCTTGCGCACACTCCCGGCGGCGGCCGGGTCGTCCTGCACCGGCATGAGCACGCCCGGCAACTGCTCGGCGAGCGCGACGGTGTCGCTCACCTCGCGCAACAACTCGGACAGGCGGGCACCGAGCGCGTCACAGATGGCGGCGAGCAGCTCGCTTGAGGGTTCCTTCTGGCCGCGCTCGATCTCGGACAGGTAACCGAGGCTGACGTTGGCGGCGGTGGAGACCTCGCGCAGGGTGCGGTGCTGACCCTGGCGGCGCGCCCGAAGTGCGTCACCGATCACCCGGCGTAGCAGGACCATCGCACCTCCCCCTGACGGGATTCACTCTCCGGGCGGATGGTCGCCCGCGCCGGACGCGGTGGACCGCGCCGCCGCCGACGCCGTACGCCGGAGCCTTCCCGCAACCGTACCCGTTGGTGGGCCCGGCGACATCCCACCCCGGCTGTCGGATCTGGACAAGGCTGGTCAGCGACGACCCGCACCGGCCGGGGGGACGGTGGCCGTCGGCCCGGTGCGCGGGCCCGGCCCGGCTTCCGGGAAGGCCCGGTGGATCCGCGCCGCCACCAGGCGTAACGCCTCGATCACCGTGGCCGCCCGGATGTGCTCCCGCCCCCCGTCGAGGTCCAGCCGACGGACCACCGGGCCACCCGGGCCGGCCACCGCGACATAGACCAGGCCGACCGGTCTGCCGTCCTGCGGCTCGGGACCGGCCACCCCGGTGGTGGCCAACCCCCAGTCGGTGGCGCAGCGCCGCCGACCCCCCTCGGCCAGGGCGATGGCCACGTCCGGATCGACCGGCCCGCGTTCGGCCAGCAACTCCTCGGGTACGTCGGCCAACTCCGCCTTCAACTGCGTGGCGTACGTCACCAGTCCACCCCGGTAGACGGCGCTGGCTCCGGCGACGTCCACGATCGCGGCGGCCAGCAGCCCGCCGGTCAGGGACTCGACGGTGGCCAGGGTCTGCTGCCGCTCACGCAGGCTGTGCACCACACCCGCCGCAGGGCTGCCCACCGGTTGCTCGTGCTTCGCATCGGTCCCCATGCCGTCCTCCTTCCCCGAGGTCATCCCGCTACTCATGCTCTCCCGCCTGATCATCGCTGCCGGTGCCGGTGCCGGTGCCCGTGCCGACGGCCCGCCTGGGTGGGCGGGTCGGCCGGGGCTGGCGGGGCAGCCGGACGGGCAGGTCCGCCGAGGCTGGCGGGTCCGCCGGGGTGGGCAGGTCCGCCGGGGTGGGCAGGCCAGCCGGGGCCGGCGGGTCAGCCGGAACCTGGCGGGTCACCCGGTGAGGCCGGCGGGTCAGCCGGAACCTGGCGGGTCACCCGGTGAGGCCGGCGGGCCACCCGGTGAGGCCGGCGGGCCACCCGGGATCGGGCAGGTCAGCCGGTGAGGCCGGCGGGCCACCCGGGACCGGGCAGGTCAGCCGGTGAGGCCGGCGTCCCGGGCCAGCAGGGCGGCCTGGACCCGGTCGGCGACGCCGAGCTTGGCGAAGACCGCCGAGAGCTGGTTGCGGACCGTCTTCTCGCTCAGCCCGAAGTGCCGGGCGATCCGGGCGTTGGTGTCACCGGCGGCCAGCCGGCGCAGGATGTCCCGTTCCCGGGGGGTGAGCCGGTCGAACGGGGGCGGCAGCTCGACCGGCTGGCGGCGCAGGCTGGTCAGCACCTGTGGGCCGATCCGGGGGCCGAGGACGAGCCCGCCGCCGGCCACCGTACGCAGCGCGTCGACGATCACGTCCGGGTCGGTGTCCTTGAGCACGTAACCCCGGGCACCGGCCCGCAGCGACCGGCTGACCACGTCCTCGTCGTCGGACATGGTCACCATCAGCACCCGGGTCTCCGGTCGGGCCTGCACGATCCGGCGGGTCGCCTCCACGCCGTCGCCGTCGGGCAGCGCCACGTCCATCGCGACCACCCCCACCGGCTCGGTCAGCGCGATGCTGACCGCCTCGGCACAGGTGGCCGCCTCCACGACGCCGTCGACCCAGGTCTCGCCCTCCAGCATGGTGCGCAGGCCACGGCGGACCACCGGGTGGTCGTCCACGACCAGCACCCGCACCGCCCCGCCACGAGCCCCGTCTCCCGTCACTGCCCTCCCCCTCCCGCCGAGCCTTCCTCCCCCCGACCCCCACCCGCCCCGCCCCGCTCCGGATCCGGCCCGCTCGCGGTGATCAAGAGGTTCGCGTCATCCTCCGGGCGAATTCTGACGCAAACCTCTTGATCACCGGGGGCAGGCGGGGTGGGGGCAGGCGGGGTGGGGGCGGGCGGGGCGGGGGCGGGTGGGGCGGGGGGTGGGAGGGGGAGGCGGACCCGGACCAGGGTGCCGTGCGGGGACCGGTCGACGAACTCGCAGTCGCCGCCCAGTTCGGCGGCCCGTTCCCGGATCGAGTCCAGGCCCACCCCGCCGGGGCGGCGGGCGACGATGCCGGTGCCGTCGTCGGACACCTCGACGACCAGCGCCCGGCCCCGGCGCACCACCACGTCGCAGCAGGTCGCCCCGGCGTGCCGGGCCGTGTTGGCCAGCGCCTCACCGACGATCCGGTACGCCGCCACCTCGACAGCGGCCGGCAACCGGTGCAGGGCGTCGGCGACACTCAGCCGGACCGTCAGCGTCGGACCGTCGAAGCGCTGGCACTCGGCCCGCAGCGCCGACTCCAACCCCCGGTCCAGGGCGGCCGGACGGAGCTGGTCGACCAGTTGGCGTACCTCGCTGGTGCAGGTGAGCAGGTCGTCGGCGAGCCCGTCGAGGATGCGGGTCAGCCGGTCCTGGTCGGCGGTGGCGAGTTTTCGGGCCGCGCGTACCTGCATGGACATGCCGGCGAAGGTCGGACCGAGGCCGTCGTGCAGGTCCCGACGCAGCCGACGGCGTTCCTCCTCCCGGGCCGTCACCAGGCGCTCCCGGGAGTCCCGCAGGTCACGGATCAGCCGGGCGGTCGCGGCGGCCACCGAGGCGTGCATCGCGACGTCACTGAGCAGCCGCCGCTCGACCGGGGTGAACCGGGTACCGGCTGCCCGGCGGGCCACCACCAGCCGCCCCACCCACTCCCCGTGGGTCACCATGTCGAAGCGTTCCAGGGCGGTGGTGGCCTGGCCGTGCGCGGCGTGCACCCGGCCGGGCCGCCCGTCGTCGGCGTGCTCCCCGCCGAGTTCCACCGCCACGTACGGCACCTGGAGCGAACGGGCGATGGTGCCGGTCAGCAGCGGCAGCACCGCCTCCGGCTGGACCGTCCGCTCCAGCAGGTCACCGAGGCGGGCCAGCACCGCGTACGGCTCGTCGCGGTCGCCGTAGAGCAGCCGGTTCACCCCACGCTGCACCCGGTGCCGCAGCGGCTCGAAGGTCACCGCGATCAGGCCGGTGGCCACCAGGGACGCGTTCGAGGTGTCCCCGCGCAGCACGAGGTCCCGCAGCAGCGCGACGACCCCGACGAAGGCGGCGATCACCAGCAGGCTCATCACCAGCCAGACCAGGGTCCGGTTGATCACCTGTTCCAGCCCGTAGAGCCGGTGACGCAGCACCGCCAGGGTCATCGCGCCCGGGATCGCGATCACCATCAGCACCCACGCGCCGGAGAGGTTGAGCCAGTCCAGCAGGAAGCCGAGCAGGAACAGCGCACCGGCGGCCAGCAGGCAGGCCAACTGCTGACGGGCCTCGCCGACGGCCCGCCGCCAGCGCCGGGCGAGCCCCACCAGCACGGCGGCCACCAGCAGCAACTCGACCGCGACGGTCAGCAGGGCGACCCGGACCAGCAGCCGCGCGGTCGGGTCGGCGGCCGTCGTGGCGGACAGCAGCAGGCCCCGGGGGTCGCTGGTGGCGGCCACCGCCAGCGCCACGGCCACCACCACCGTGGTGACCACCAGCCCGACCGCGACCGGCCGGAATCCCCGGCCCGGCAGCCGGCCGTCCGGGAAGACCAGCAGGGCCAGGAAGATCAGGCCGTACGGCGGCCACCAGAGCCACTGCCCCAGCCAGGCCAGCGGGGTGACAGCGGGCCAGCTCAACGCCAGCACCGCCGCCCCGGCGACGAGTCCGGCGGCAAGCATCAGCCGGCCCACCGGGTGACCGGGCAGCCCGGCGAGCACCAACCCGCCGAGCGCGGTGAACGCGACCGCGATTGTGCCGGTCAGCGCCGCCGGCCCGAGCGCCGCCGGCTGCGGATACCACCACTGCCCGGCCAGGACGAGCCCGGCGACGACCAGGCCCGCCCCGGCCAGGACCCGGCGGGACGGGGACAGCGCGGCGATCGGCGACGGCACGGCAGGCCCTCCGGGGGTTGGTCGTCGGTGGTGGGATCGGGTGGGTCAGTCGGCCCAACCGGCGGCGTGCATGGCGTTGTGCAGCCAGTTGCCGGAGTCGTGTTCGAGGTGTTCCGGCAGGGCCCCGATGATCTCGGACAGGTCCGGGTCGTCGAGGCGGGGCAGCTCGGACAGCGCCCGCTCCAGCGAGATCCGGGAGCGGACGAGCACGTCCGGGTGGTCGTGGACGTACTGCGTCACGTGCGCGACCACCGTGGCCAACCGGTTCCGGACGGCCTCCGGCTCCGCCGGGCCGGTGCCGGCCTGCAACTCCTCCAGCCGCCAGTCGGCGGAGAAGACCGGGTGCAGCCGTCGGCCGGTGACGTCGAAGAACTCGACCGCCCCGGCGAGCTTCTCGCCGAGGTCGGCGGTCGACAGCAGGTCGGCCAGGTTCTGGTAGACGTGGCAGAACGTGTCGTTGGTGGCGATCAACAGGATCCGTCGGTCGTCGCCAGCGCTCAGCGTCATGATCACTCCTTGGATGCCGGTGCGTGGACGGCGGGGCGGGTCTCCCGGCACCCGCCCCGCCGCAGCGTAGGTGGTCGACCGTCCACAGTGGCACCGCCGGGTGGACCGGCGGTCGTCGGTGAACGGTCGAACCATCGTCATCCAGGGGTCGTGGCGGGCGGGGCGGGGGGGGCGTGGGGGGGGGGCGGGGGCCCCGCCGCGGGGCCCCCCCCCCCCCCCCCCCCCCCCCGCCCGCCCCACCGGCGGGCGCCGGCCGCCGCGGCCGCGGCGCGGCTCGCCCGCGCCCACGCCGCCGGGGACGCCCGTCGGGTCACGGCGGCCGAGCAGGCGCTCGCCACCAAGCGGCAGTTCCTCCAGCTCGCCGAGCAGGCCGGCTGAC
>NZ_JBEZFY010000017.1:0-120040 GCF_040649765.1 Micromonospora sp. NPDC048894
AACGGGAAGACCCACTCCGGGCGAGCTGCCGTGATCACCTGCACCACACCATGATCCACCATGGACCCATCACCGAGTTACGAGACATCCCTTAGGCAGCGGGTACGACAGCCCTCGGCGCAGGGCGGCCCTTCCGGAGCCGGTCAGCCCAGCGCGGTCAACCGTCGCGACCAGTCCCCGCCCACCGGCTCCAACTCGACCACCCGGGTGTCGTCGTCGCGCCGGTCGATGCGGACCCGCAGGTGGGCGTCGGCGAGCTGCTCGACCAGCCCTTCGCCCCACTCGACCACGGTCACCGAGTCGTCCACCGAGGCGTCGAGGTCCAGGTCGTCGATCTCGGCGCGCGGGTCGGTCGCGTCACCCAACCGGTACGCGTCGGCGTGCACCAGGGCCACCGTGCCGCCGCGTGCCGGGTCGGGCCGGTGCACCCGGGCGATCACGAAGGTCGGCGAGGTGACGTCGCCGCGTACCCCCAGGCCGGCACCGAGGCCCTGGGTGAGCGCGGTCTTGCCGGCCCCCAGCGGGCCGGTGAGCAGCAGCAGGTCACCGGCGCGCAGCACCCCGGCGAGCCGCCGGCCGAAGGCGTGCGTGTCGTCGACCGTGGGTAGCGTGACGCGTACGGTCACCGGGCCACCCCGGGTCGGTCCGGTCCGCCGGCGACCGGCGCAGGAACGACGGACCAGCTCACAGCGCCTCCAGGAAGCGTTCCAGCGCGGCGTTGACCTCGTCGGCGTGTTCCAGCATCACCACGTGCCCGCTGTCTCGGATCTTCAGGTATTCGGCGTGCGGCAGCCGACGGACGATCTCGTCCGAGTGGACCACCGGCGTGATCATGTCCTTGTCGCCCACCACGACCAGCACCGGTGTGCCGCTCAGCGCGGCCAGCGCCGGGAACCGGGAGTGGGTGGCCAGGGTCCGCAGGTAGCGGGTCACCGTGTCGGCCGACGTGCGGGAGTTCATCCGTTCCACGTACGACACCAGGGCCGGGCTCGGTTTCGGGGTGCCGAAGCCGTACCGGCGGGTCAGCAGCCAGGCCACGTTGGAGGTGGACTTCCGGGCCCGGTCGATGACGAGTCCGCCGTACCGGGTGGTGGTGCTCATCATGAACAGCACCGGCGAGCCGACCCGGCCGAGTAGGGCCGGCGCCACCAGCTTCGTCTCGGCGAGCAACCCGCCCGACGTGGCCATCAGCACCGTGCCGACCACCCGGTCACCGAAGAACTCCGGGTACGCCTCGGCGAACGCCATGATGGTCATCCCGCCCATCGAGTGCCCGACCAGTACCAACGGCCCCTCCGGGGCGGTCCGGTCGATCACCCGGCGCAGGGTGTGCCCGAGCGCGGCGAGGTCGTACTCGCCGCTCTCCAACCGCCCCGACCGGCCGTGCCCCGGCTGGTCGTACGCGACGACCCGGTAGTCGCCCCGCTCGGCGAGCAGTTGACGCTGGAAGTGGAACGTCCCCATGTCCAGGCAGAAGCCGTGCACCAGCACCACCGTCGGGTGCCCCGGCACCGGCCGGGTCGGCTCGACCACCTCGACGTGGATGTCGGTGCCGTCCGGCAACTCCAGCCGGTACGCCTCGTCGTAGCGCTGCGCGCCGAAGTCCTCCCCCGCGTACGGGTCGGCGGGGTCGGCCTTGAGCCGGCGGACCAGGGCGCGTTCGGTGGCCACCCCGGCGGCCAGCCCGGCGGCGGCCACCCCGACCGCGGCCCCGACCACGCCGGCCACCCTGCCTGCGGCCGTCCTCGGCCGGGGCACCCGGAACCGGCTGACCGCGCTCACGGTCGCTCCCCGTCGTAGATCCGGGGCACCCGGACCCCGCCGAACCGGGTGACGATCTCGTAGTTGATCGTGCCGACCGCCTCGGCCCAGTCGTCGGCGGTGGGCATCCCGTCGTCGCCGCTGCCGAACAGGGTCGCCACGTCACCGGCGGCCACCTCGTCGGCACCGCAGTCGAGCACGAACTGGTCCATGCAGACCCGGCCGGAGATGGTGCGTCGTTTCCCGCCAAGTTGCACCGGGCCGACGTTGGAGGCGTGCCGGGGCACCCCGTCGGCGTAGCCGAGCGGCACCACCGCCAGGTTCGCCTCCTCCTCGGTGGTGTAGGTGTGCCCGTAGGACACGCCGGTGCCGGCGGGGACCCGTTTGGTGAGCATCACCCGGGCCCGCGCGGTCATCGCCCGACGCAACCCGAACTGCTGCCCGGCGATCGGTGACAGCCCGTACACGGCGATCCCGGGCCGGACCAGGTCGAAGTGGGTGTCGGGTCGGGTCAGGGTGGCCGCCGAGTTGGCCAGGTGCCGGTAACGCGGGCGCAGGCCGGCCCGGTCGACCATGGCCAGCCCCTCGTGGAACACCGCCAGCTGCCGGTCGGTCGTGGGGTGGCCGGGCGAGTCCGCGTACACGAAGTGGCTCCACACGCCGACGACCTCGACCAGGCCGTCGGCCTGGGCCTTCGCGGCGGCCTCCAGCAGGGTCGGCCAGTCGGCCACGGTGGCGCCGCCCCGGGACAGGCCGGTGTCGATCTTGAGGTGCAGCCGGGCGGGCCGGTCGGCGGCCCGGCCCGCCGCGACCATCTCGTCGAGCTGGGACAGGCTCGCGGCGGCCAGGTCCACCCCGGCCGCCACCCCCTCGTGCAGGGGCAGCCCCGGGTCGAGCAGCCAGGCCAGCACCGGCACGGTGATCCCGGCCCGGCGCAGGGTCAACGCCTCGTCGAGGGTGCACACCCCCAGCCAGTCCGCCCCCGCGTCGAGCGCGGCCCGCGCCGACGGGACCATGCCGTGGCCGTACCCGTCGCCCTTCACCACCGCCATCAGCTCGGCGCTGGTGCCCGACCGGAGTCGGGTCACGTTTGCACGGATCGCGTCCAGATCGACGCGTACCTCGGCCTGCCACATGCGCCCAGCCTACTGGCGTCGCTGATCACCGGCCGGTGGACGCCGACCCGGGCCGGTCAGAGCAGCGGGGCCACCACCGGGCGCAACGCGGCCACCACGTCCGGCGCGGTCACCGGGCCGCCCCGGGCCGCCTCCCGACCGGCCAGCCCGTGCAGGTACGCCGCGACGACCGCCGCCCGTTCCGGGGCCAGCCCGGCGGCGAGCAGCGAACCGAGCAACCCGGCCAGCACGTCCCCGGTGCCCCCGGTGGCCAGCGCGGGGCTGCCGGTCGGGTTGACGTACGCCCGGCCGTCGGGCGTCCCGACGACCGTGCGGTCCCCCTTGAGCAGCACCGTCGCGTTCATCCAGGCGGCCAGCCGCAGCGCGGCGGCGACCCGGTCGGCCCCCGGCTCCTCCCC
This sequence comes from Micromonospora sp. NPDC048894, assembly GCF_040649765.1. NCBI lineage: Bacteria > Bacillati > Actinomycetota > Actinomycetes > Micromonosporales > Micromonosporaceae > Micromonospora > Micromonospora sp. NPDC048894. Next base: position 3,296 of record NZ_JBEZFY010000017.1, read on the forward strand.
GGAGAGCCGGCGGAACTCCCGGTCGTGCGGGGTGACCACGATCGGGGCGTCCCGGTTGCGCAGCCGGCCGGCGAGCGAACCGTCCACCAGCAGGGTCAACGCGTCGGCGTCGAGCACCACCGGCACCGGCGCGGCCAGCACCGCGCGCAGCTCCGCTCCGGCCTGCTCGTCGGTGCCCAGGCCGGAGCCGCAGACCCAGGTCTGCACCCGGCCGGCCCCGGCGACCCGGTCGGTGGCGATCACCGACGGGTGCTGCCGGACCACCTCGCCCCGGGCGCCACCGGCGTACCGGACCAGCCCGGTGGGGCCGGCCAGCGCGCCACCCACCGAGAGCACCGCCGCCCCCGGGTAGGTCCGCGACCCGGTGGCCACCCCGACCACGCCCCGGCTGTACTTCTCCGAGGACGCCCCGGTGCGGGGCCACCAGTCGCGCACGTCCGACCATTCGGTCACCCACGATGCAGGGGTGCCGCGCAGCCACGGCCCGAGCCCGATGTCGACCAGCTCGACCTGACCGGCGAGCGGGGCCGCCGGGCCGACCACCAGGGCCGGTTTGAGCGCGCCGAACGCCACCGTCACGTCGGCCCGGACGGCGCCGGGCCGACCGGACCCGTCCGTCGGCACGTCCCCGGTGTCCACCGCCACCCCGCTGGGCACGTCCACCGCGACGACCGTGGCCCGGCCGCCGTCGCGTCCCCGCAGCGCGGGCAGGCCGGCGACGAGGTCGTCAGCGGCCTCCCGCAGCCCACCGCTGCCCCCGATCCCGACGATCCCGTCGAGCACCAGGTCGACGGTGGGCGGTGGGGCGTCGACCAGCCGGCCACCGGCGGCCCGCAGCGCCGCCAACCCGTCGGCGTGCGTCCGGCCGGGGGCGGTCGCCAGCACGGCGACCTGCGCGCCGCGCCGGGCCAGCCGCTCGCCCGCGTACAGCGCGTCGCCGCCGTTGTCGCCGGAACCGGCCAGCACCAGCACCCGCGCGCCGTAGACCCCGCCCCGGCCGGCGAGCAGCAGGGCGCAACGTCGGGCCAGCCCGGCCGCCGCCCGCTGCATCAGCGTCCCGGGCGGGAGGGTGGCCATCAGGCCGGCCTCCGCCGCACGTACGTCCGATACCCGCCACACCGGTCTCATGCCGTCCCCGTCCCTGCCGCCGGCCGTCTTCCCGGCCACGGCGTCCCGTCGCGGAGGGACGGCCGGTTCGACCCACGTCCCGGCTCCGTCGTGGCCGAGATCACCCTACCGGCGGCCGGGCGGCAGAGTAGCCACCGGCGACGCCCCGGGCAAGACCTGTGGACAACCCGGGGGTACGACCGCCGCCCGTCGTCCACAGGGCAGGTCCACCGGCTGCCCGTCCGCCTAGCGTCGGTGCGGCAGTCGGGCGGCGGGACCGACCACGGGGGTGGAGGAGGCGGGCGGGTGACGAACGAGCCGGTGGAGGTCGACCTGTCGGTGCTGCGGGTGGCGGCCGGTGGGTTGGCCGACGAGGCGTACGCGCTGGCCCAGGGGTTGGCGGGCCGACCCGGCCTGGTGCTGTCCGCACCGGGGTGGCGGGCCGGCTCTGCCCTGGCCGGGCTGGAGTCGGCGGTGCACGCGTGGCACGGGGCGCTCGGCGTCCGGGTGGCGGAGGCCGGCGCGGCCCTGCGCGCCGCCGCCGAGGCGTACACGGCGGCCGACGACCGGGCCGCCGGGCGACTGGTCGGCCGACCCCGATGATCGGGTACGCCCAGCTCTGGTCCGCCTCCCCGGGTGACTGGGACGCGGCGGGGGTGGCCTGGCGCGGGGTGGACGCACCGGTCGGGCGGCGACGGGCCGGGCTGGCCGACCGGGCCGCGGCGTTGCGGGCGGGCTGGGCCGGCGGGGCGGCGACAGCGGCCGGTGGGCGGCTCGACGGGCTCCGGTCGGAACTGGCCACCATCCTGCCGGCGCTGGTCGAGGTCGACCAGGTGCTCGCCGAGTTCGCCGGTCGGCTCCGGGTGGCGAAGGCCCGGCTCGCCGAGGCGGTGGCGCTGGCCGACCGCACCGGCGTGGCGGTAGACCGGCACGGCGGTGTCCGGGCGGCACCCCTGCTCTGGCGCGGCCCCGAGGCGGGTGAGCTCCCGGTCGGGGTGGGTGCCCGCCCTTCTCCGACGGGCGGTGGCGTCGGCGCGGGGGGCCAGGTCCGTGGTCCGGCCCCGGACCCCCGCGCCGGTGGGAGCGCCACTGGCAGCGGCGCGGGTGCCGGGGGCGGCAACGGGGCGGCGGCGGGCGCAGGCGGCGGGGGTGGGGGCGGCGGGGTGGGTTCGCCCGTGGCGGTGGGGCAGGTGGCGGCGGCGCTGCGGGAGGCGCTCGCGCTGGCCGACGCGGCCGACCGGGAGGCGGCCTCCCGGCTGGCCGAGCTGTCCGGGGCGGCCCGCACCGGCTGGGTCGAGCGGCCACCACCGGGCCGACCGGCCGACGACGCCACTGCGGCGACGGTCCGGGCCTGGTGGGCCACCCTCACCCCGGCCCAGCGGCGCTGGCTGGTGCTGCACGAGCCGACCCGGATCGGCCCGCGCGACGGGGTGCCGACCTCGGCCCGGGACCAGGCGAACCGGCTGCTGCTGGCCGGCCACCGGGAGGCGCTGCTGACCGCCCGCCGGGCGACGCCGGGCGGGCGCGGTCGGCGGCGGATCGATGCGGCGTTGGCCGTCCTGGACGGGCTCGCCGGTCGGCTGGCCGCCACCTCACCGCCCCGGGCGTACCTGCTCGGGCTCGACCCGCGCGGTGACGGCCGGGCGATCGTCGCGCTGGGCAATCCGGACCGGGCCGGCCGGGTGCTCACCTACGTGCCGGGGATGACCAGCGACCTCGCCGACGTCCCCGGTGAGCTGGGCCGGGCCGCCCGGGTGCAGGCCAGGTGCGCTGCCATCGCCCCCGGCGTGGAGACGGCGGCGGTGCTCTGGCTGGACTACGACGCCCCCGACTTCCTGCCCGAGGCGTCCTCGTCGACCCAGGCCCGGGACGCCGGTCCGGCGCTGCACCGTTTCCAGGATGGGCTGCGCGCCACCCACGACGGGCCCACGGCCCGGCAGACCGTGCTCGGGCACAGTTACGGCTCACTGGTGGTGGGCAGCGCCGCCCGGGACCACGGGCTGGCCGCCGACGCGCTGGCCTTCGTCGGCTCACCAGGAGTGGGGGTGGACCGGGCCGGGGCGCTCGGCCTGCCACCGCAGCAGGTCTGGTCGAGCACCGCCGACGACGACGTGATCAGGCTGGTCGAGCCGCCCCGGGAGCTGGCCGGCCGGGCGGTGCTGGCCGCCTCGCCGCTGGCCAGCGCCGCCTGGCTGCTACGCCCCGACGACCACCAACTGTGGTTCGGGCACGACCCGAGCGATCCGGGTTTCGGTGGCCGGACCTTCCCCAGCGGCCGGTACGGCCACACCGGCTACTGGGAGCCCGGCAACCCCGCCCTGGACGGGATGGCCCGGATCGTGCTCGGCCGGTGACCGGGTCACCGTCGGTGGCGCGGGGTCACCTACTCGACGGTGACCGACTTCGCCAGGTTGCGCGGCTGGTCGACGTCGTGGCCCCGGGCAGCGGCGATCTCGGCCGCGAACACCTGCAACGGCACGGTGGTGACCAGCGGCGCGAGCAGGGTCGGCGTACGCGGCACATAGATCAGGTGGTCGGCGTAACGCACCACCGCCTCGTCGCCCTCCTCGGCGATCACGATGGTCCGCGCACCTCGGGCCCGGACCTCCTGGATGTTGGAGACGATCTTGTCGTGCAGCATGCCCCGGCCGACCGGGGACGGCACCACGCAGATCACCGGGGTGCCCTGGTCGATCAGGGCGATCGGCCCGTGCTTCAGCTCACCGGCGGCGAACCCCTCGGCGTGCATGTACGCCAGCTCCTTGAGCTTGAGCGCGCCCTCCAGGGCCACCGGGTAGCCGACGTGCCGACCGATGAACAGCACCGTCGGCTCGGACTTCAGCTCCCGGGCCAGCTCCCGCACCGGCTCGATCCGGCCCAGCAGCTCCCGCAGCTTGCCCGGCATCTCCTGGAGCTGGGCCACCACCGCGCCGACCTCGTCGGCGAACTTGATCCCGCGTACCTGGGCCAGGTGCAGCCCGATCAGATAGCAGGCGACCAGCTGGGTGAGGAACGCCTTGGTGGAGGCGACGGCGATCTCCGGGCCGCCGTGGGTGTAGAGCACCGCGTCGGACTCGCGCGGGATGGTGGAGCCGTTGGTGTTGCAGATGGCCAACACCCGGGCCTTCTGCTCCTTGGCGTGCCGCAGCGCCATCAGGGTGTCCATCGTCTCGCCGGACTGCGAGATCACCACGATCAGGGTGGACCGGTCGAGCACCGGGTCGCGGTAGCGGAACTCGCTGGCCAGCTCCACCTCACAGGGGATCCGGGTCCAGTGCTCGATGGCGTACTTGGCGACCATGCCGGAGTGGTAGGCGGTGCCGCAGGCCACGATGAAGATCTTGTCGACGTCGCGCAGGTCCTGGTCGCTGAGGCGGACCTCGTCGAGGGCGATCTCGCCGGTCTCGGTGAGCCGGCCGAGCAGGGTGTCCGCGATGGCCTGCGGCTGCTCCTCGATCTCCTTGAGCATGAACCAGTCGTAGCCGCCCTTCTCGGCAGCCGAGGAGTCCCAGTCGATGTGGAAGTCCTTGCCGGTGGCCGGCTGACCGTCGAAGTCGGTGATCTCGATGCTGTCGGCGGTGATCAGGACGAGTTGGTCCTGCCCCAGCTCGACCGCCTCGCGGGTGTGCTCGATGAACGCCGCCACGTCACTGGCCAGGTAGTTCTCCCCCTCGCCCCGGCCCACCACCAGCGGCGAGTTGCGCCGGGCGCCGACCACCGCACCGGGAATGGCGGCATCGACGGCGAGCAGGGTGAACGCGCCCTCCAACCGCCGGCACACCACCCGCATCGCGGCGGCGAGCAGTTGCGGGCTGTCGGTCCCGCCGGCCGCCCGCAGCTCGGCGAGCGCGTGGGAGAGCAGATGGGCGGCGCACTCCGTGTCGGTGTCGCTGGTGAACTGGACGCCGTCGTCCTCCAGCTCGGCGCGGAGCTTGGCGAAGTTCTCGATGATGCCGTTGTGGATCACGGCGACCCGGCCGTCGGGGGCCAGGTGCGGGTGGGCGTTACGGTCGGTCGGGCCGCCGTGGGTGGCCCACCGGGTGTGCCCGATGCCGGTGGTGCCGTCGCCGATGCCGACCGGGCTGGCGGCGCAGTCGTCCGGGTTGGTGGCGGCCCGCTCGGACAGGACCTTCTCCAGGTTGGCCAGCTTGCCGGCCTTCTTCTCGGTGAGCAGCTCGTCGTCGCAGACGATCGCGACCCCGGCCGAGTCGTAGCCCCGGTATTCCAGCCGCCGCAATCCGTCGAGCACGATGCCGAGCGCCGGACGTGCGCCGGCGTAACCCACGATTCCACACATGGTTCGCAGCCTAACCCAGTTTCGCTCACCTCACGTGCGCGGAAGTCGGGCAATCAATCACCGATTTTGAGCGATCGGTCGGTGACGGGCGGCAATCGGACTACCGGCGCACCCGGCCGTCCGGACGGGGTTGCGGGCGGCCCGGCGGTACGAGAGTCTCTCGGCGACCCCTGGAACGTCCCTGGGACGGCTCGCTCGCCCCTTTCCTCCACTTCCGTCCCGGAGCCGCCATGTCCGACGCGCCACCCCCCAGCGATCCCCCGCCCCCGCCCGGCGACCCGGCCCCGGCTGCGTCCAACGACCCGTCGCCCGGCCCGTCCCCCTGGACTCCACCGGACCCGTTCGCGGTCCCGCAGCCCTGGGCGGCCCCCGACCCGTGGCCCGGCGGTCCGACTGCCGGCAGCGCGCCCGCCGGGCCGGTCCCTCCCGACCCGCCGATCGACCCTGCCGGCGCACCCGCTCCCGGCTGGCCCGGCACACCCCCGCCCACCGGTTGGCCCGGTCCGACGCCGGGACCCACCGGTTGGCCCGGTCCGGCCCCCGGACCCACCGGTTGGCCCGGCGCGGCCCCCGGGCTGCCCGGCGGCCCGCCCACCGGGTGGCCCGGCACGACCCCGGGAATGCCGGGCGGGCCACCCGGTCCCGGCTGGCCACCGCCGGGGTATCCGCCGCCGTTCGCCTATCCGGCCCACCCGTCGCCGGGCGGGCGGAGCTCCACCGGCACCGGTGCGGTGGTGGGCATCGTGGTCGCCGTGGTCGTGGTGCTCGTCCTCGTCGTCTGCGCCTGCTTCTGCGGGGGAGGTCGCCTGCTGGGCAGCTCCGGGCCGGACACGGCAACCGCAGAGCCCTACGACAACGGTTACTACGACGACGAACCCGAGCCGAGCTGGAGCCCGCCGCAGCCGCTCCAGCCGCCCGCGCCCGCCACCGCGCCGGCCGACGGCCCCGGCCGGTACCCGGTGACGTACGAGGTGACCGGGACCGGCTCCGTCGACCTCCAGTTCTATGACGGGGACGGCTACTTCATCCGACAGGACAAGGTGCGGCTGCCCTGGCGGATGACGCTGCGTGTCGACGATCCGACCCGGGTGCTGGTCAGCGCCACCCGCTCCGGCGGCAACCCGGGCGGGTTCCGGTGCACCACCACCGTCGGCACCCGGCCCCGGGTCACCGACGTGGCCGGCCCGGACGACTGGCAGGTGCAGTGCCACGCCAACCGGGTCCGCTGACCCGCCGGACCAGGGGAAGACCCCGTCAGGGGAAGAATGGCGGCGACCGGACCCGGTGGCAGGGGTGGTCGCGGGCCGTAGGCTGACGGGCGTGACGACGTCGACCGATGTGGACCCGCTGGTGACCCGGATGCGTCCGTTCGGGACGACGGTATTCGCGGAGATGTCCGCGCTCGCCGTCCGGACCGGTGCGGTCAACCTGGGCCAGGGCTTCCCGGACACCGACGGGCCGCCGGAGATGCTGGCCGCCGCCGCCGAGGCGCTGCGCTCCGGGCACAACCAGTACCCGCCGGGCCCCGGCATTCCCGCCCTGCGCGCTGCCGTCGCCGCGCACCAACGGCGGTTCTGGGCGCTGGACTACGACCCGGACGGCGAGGTGATCGTCACCGCCGGGGCCACCGAGGCGATCGCCGCGAGCATCCTCGCGCTCTGCGAGCCGGGCGACGAGGTGATCTGCTTCGAGCCCTACTACGACTCGTACGCGGCGTCGATCGCCCTCGCCGGGGCGGTACGACGGCCGGTGACGCTGCGCCCCGGCGACGACGGCCGGTACGCCTTCGACCCCGCCGAGCTGCGGGCCGCGTTCGGGCCGCGTACCCGGCTGATGCTGCTGAACTCCCCGCACAACCCGACCGGGAAGGTGTTCACCGCGCCGGAGCTGGCCCTGCTCGCCGACCTCTGCCAGGAGCACGACGTGTACGCGGTCACCGACGAGGTGTACGAGCACCTCGTCTTCACCGACGCCGCCGCCGCGCACCTGCCGCTGGCCACCCTGCCGGGGATGTGGGAACGGACCCTGCGCATTTCGTCGGCCGGCAAGACGTTCTCCTGCACCGGCTGGAAGGTGGGCTGGGTCAGTGGCCCCGCCGCGCTGGTGTCGGCGGTGCTGCGGGTCAAGCAGTTCCTCACCTTCGTCAACGCGGCACCGCTGCAACCGGCGGTCGCCGTGGCGCTGGCCCTGCCCGACGACTACTACACCGGTTTCCGTGACAGCCTCCAGCGGCAGCGGGACCTGCTGATCGGTGGCCTGACCGACGCCGGTTTCGCGGTGCTCACCCCGGAGGGGACGTACTTCGTCACCGCCGACATCACCGGCCTCGGCGGTCGGGACGGGTTGGAGTTCTGCCGGTCCCTGCCGGAACGCTGCGGTGTGGTGGCGGTGCCCACCCAGGTCTTCTACGACGACGCGGAGGCCGGCCGGCGGTTGGTCCGGTTCGCCTTCTGCAAGCGTCCCGAGGTGCTGACCGAGGCGGTCGCCCGGCTACGCGCCCTGTCCGACCCCCGCTGACCGCCCACGCGGGACTGGCGTCCGACGCCCGCTGACCGCCCGCGCGGGCCGGCATCGTCGCGCCCGCCAGCAGGGTCAGCCGGCACCGGCACAACCGGGGGCACGCGGTGGGGCAGCCACCGGGACGCTCCCTGGGCCCACCGGCGACGCCGGCAGCACAACGAGGGGTGGAGCAGGCGGGACCCGCCCGCAACGGGGACGGTCAGTTGGCAGGGCTGGCGGCGCTGACCTGGGCGGCGATCCGTTCGGCCACCGACCGGGCGGTCTCCTCGGTGCCGGCCTCGACCATCACCCGGACCAACGGTTCGGTGCCCGACGGCCGCAGCAGCACCCGGCCGGTCTCCCCCAGCTCCGCCTCGGCCCGCTCGACCTCGGCCTTGACGGTGGGTGCGGTGGCACCGGCGGTGCGGTCGCCGACCGGCACGTTGATCAGCACCTGCGGCAGCTTGGTGACCACCGAGGCCAGTTCGGCCAGGGACCGGCCGGTGGCGGCCATCCGGGCCATCAGGTGCAGGCCGGTGAGGACCCCGTCGCCGGTGGTGGCGTGCGCGGGCATGACGAGGTGGCCGCTCTGCTCGCCGCCGAGGGCGAGGCCGGAGGCGCGCAGCTCCTCCAACACGTACCGGTCGCCGACCTTGGTCTCGACCAGCCGGATGCCCTGCGCGGACATGGCCAGCCGCAGGCCGAGGTTGCTCATCACGGTGGCGACCAGGGTGTCCTGGGTCAGCTCACCGGCGTCGCGCAGGGCCAGCGCGAGGACCGCCATCAGCTCGTCGCCGTCGACCTCCGCGCCGGTGGCGTCGACCGCCACGCAGCGGTCGGCGTCGCCGTCGTGGGCGAGGCCCAGGTGCGCACCGTGCTCGACCACGGCGGCCCGCAGGCTGTCGAGGTGGTTGGAGCCGCACTCGTCGTTGATGTTGAGGCCGTCCGGTTCGGCGTGGATCGCGATGACCTCGGCGCCGGCCTCCCGGTAGGCCACCGGGGCGACCTCGGCGGCGGCGCCGTTGGCGCAGTCGACCACGACCTTGATGCCGTCGAGGCGGTGCGGCACGGTGCCGACGAGGTGCTGCACGTAGTGGTCGGCACCGTCGAGCAGGTCGTGTACCCGGCCGACCCCCGCGCCGACCGGACGGTCCCAGGCGGTGGTGGCGTTCGCCTCGACGGCCGCCTCGATCCGCAACTCGATCTCGTCGGGCAGCTTGTGCCCACCGGCGGCGAACAGCTTGATCCCGTTGTCCGGCATCGGGTTGTGCGAGGCGGAGAGCATCACGCCCAGGTCGGCCTTGGCCTCGGCGGTCAGGAACGCCACGGCCGGGGTGGGCAGCACGCCGACCCGGACCACGCTGGCCCCGGCGCTGGTGAGCCCGGCGACCACGGCGGCCTCCAGCATCTCGCCGCTGGCCCGGGTGTCCCGCCCGACCACCGCCAGCGGCGGGTGGCTGCGGTCCGACTCGGCCAGCGTGTGCGCGGCGGCCACCGCCACCGCGAGCGCCAACTCCGGGGTGAGATCCACGTTCGCCCGCCCGCGTACGCCGTCCGTGCCGAACAACCGCCCCATACCCGCGAACCTCCGGTGCACCTGCGATGAGTGGAGAAAACGGAAACGGCCGGGCCGCCTCCCGTGGGGGAGGCGGACCCGGCCGTCCGTCAGAAGTACAACGCGCTGGTGGTGATCAGCGCTTCGAGTACTGAGGCGCCTTACGGGCCTTCTTGAGACCGTACTTCTTGCTCTCCTTGACCCGGGCGTCCCGGGTCAGGAAGCCGGCCTTCTTCAGGGCCGGGCGGTCGTCCGGCTCGTTGACGATCAGCGCACGGGCGATGCCCAGCCGCAGCGCACCGGCCTGGCCGGTGGTGCCGCCGCCACGCAGGTTGGCGATGACGTCGAACTGCTCCAGCTTCTCGGCGGTGACCAGCGGGTCCTTGATGAGCTGCTGGTGCACCTTGCTCGGGAAGTACGACTCGAGCTCCTGGCCGTTGCAGGTGATCTTGCCGGTGCCGGGGACGATACGGACCCGGACGATGGCCTCCTTGCGGCGGCCCACGGTCTGGATCGGCCGGTCACCACGAGGCGCGCGGGCGACGGGCGCGGGCGCCTCGGTGGCCTCAGGGGCTTCCGGGGCAACCTCGGTCTCGGTGATGTCGGTCATGCTGTTTCCTTCGCCCTCGCTCACTGCGCGATCTGCTTGATCTCGAACGGCACCGGCTGCTGCGCCAGGTGCGGGTGCTCGGCACCGGCGTAGACCTTCAGCTTCTTGATCAGCTGACGGCCGAGCTTGTTGTGCGGGAGCATCCCCTTCACGGCCAGCTCGATGGCCCGCTCGGGCCGCTTGGTCAGCAGCTCCTCGTAGCCGATCTGCTTGAGGCCGCCCGGGTAACCGGAGTGCCGGTAGGCGACCTTGGTCTGCCGCTTGTTGCCGGTCAGCGCCACCTTGCCCGCGTTCACGATGACGACGAAGTCGCCCGTGTCGACGTGCGGCGCGAAAGTCGGCTTGTGCTTGCCGCGCAGCAGCGTGGCGGCGTGGGTGGCCAGGCGGCCCAGCACGACATCAGAGGCGTCGATAACGTGCCACTGACGCTCGATCTCACCCGGCTTCGGGCTGTACGTACGCACAGGTCTACCTTGTCTCGTCGTCGGTCTGGGGTCGCGCGCCGAGGTGACCAGAGGCTTCCCGGCCGGACCAGCGCGCACGAACGACCAAGCGTACCTGAGCGGCACGCCTCTGGATGTCGTACAACAGCAGGCAACGATACCCGGCGCCCGGTCTGCTGGTCAAAACGGGGGGTCGGCCGGCGTGGCCTGCGGTTTCGGCGGATGACCAGGGTCACACGCCGATCAGCTTACCCGGGCCGGGCCGCAGGTAGACCACCCAGGTCACCACGAAACAGAGCGCGTACCAGCCGATGAAGGCCAGGTAGGCGGCGTCCGCGTTGCCCGAGGTGAGGAACGACTGCCGGAAGGCCACGTTCACCAGCACCCCGCCCGAGGCGCCGACCGCCCCGGCGATGCCGATCAGCGCCCCGGAGCGTCGCCGGGCCCGGCGCTGCGCCGCGACCGGGTCGCCGGTCAGCTCCGCCTCGGCCGCCGCCCGGACCCGGAAGATCGCCGGGATCATCTTGTAGGTCGACCCGTTGCCGATGCCGGAGAAGACGAACAACGCCAGGAACCCGACGAGGTAGAGCGGGAACGACTGCTCCCGGGCGGCGTAGAGCACCAGGCCGGCGCCGACGGCCATCGCGACGAAGTTCCAGAACGTCACCCGGGCCCCGCCCAGCCGGTCGGCGAGCTGACCGCCGAACGGTCGGATCAACGAACCGATCAGCGGCCCGAGGAAGGTCAGCCAGGCCGCGTCGACCGGGGTGGGGAACCGCTCGGCGAACTGGAGCTGGAGCACCTGGCCGAAGGCGAAGCCGAAGCCGATGAACGAGCCGAAGGTGCCGATGTACAGCAGGGACATCACCCAGGTGTGCCGGTCGCGGGCGGCCTCCCGCAACGCGCCGGGTTCGTTGTGGGCGTCCGGGATGTTGTCCAGCCAGCGGGCGGCGGCGAGCGCGGCCAGCACGATCAGCGGCAGGTACACCACCGGCACCAGCCGGGGGTACGCGGCCCCGGCGGTGGCCAGCACCGCCAGCCCGACCAGTTGCACCGCCGGCACGCCGAGGTTGCCGCCCCCGGCGTTGAGCCCGAGTGCGCGACCCTTGAGCCGGTCCGGGAAGAACAGGTTGATGTTCGCCATCGACGAGGCGAAGTTGCCGCCGCCGACCCCGGTCAGGCAGGCCAGCACCATCAGCGTGGTGTACGACACACCCGGCTCCAGCAGCAGCGCCATCGGCACCGCCGGCACCAGCAGCAGCAGCGCGCTGACGATGGTCCAGTTCCGCCCGCCGAAGCGCGCCACCGCCAGGGTGTACGGCAGCCGCAGCACCGCCCCCAGCGCGGCCGGTACGGCGGTGAGCAGGAACTTCCCCGCCGGGTCGATGCCGTACGCCGGGCCGAGGAAGAGCACGGTGACCGACCAGAGGCTCCACACCGAGAAGCCGACGTGCTCGGCGAAGATCGACACCCAGAGGTTGCGACGGGCGATCGGCGCTCCGGTCGTCTGCCAGAAGGTCGGGTCCTCGGGTCGCCAGTCGTCGATCCGGTGCCGCCGCCCGGCGGGCCGGTCGGGTCCGGCGGCGGTGACAGCCGCGTCGGCGGTCGGCGGGACGTCGGTGTCGCCCGGCGGACCGACCGTGGCGGCGGCCAGCGGGTCGGTGGTGGCGGCCGGTGGATCGGCGGCGGCGTTACTGCTGCTGGCGAGCGTGCTCACGGCGACTCCTCCTCGTCGATGTGAGCAGGACGCTAGGCAGGGTCGGTTTCCCGGCGGTGCCCCACGTGGGTCGGGCCGGAAACGGAGACCGCACGTCGACCGGGAACCGGTGGTGAGGGGCCCACCGTTGCGGTGGGTCGCCGCTCCCGCCGGGGCGGGTCACAGCTCCTGGAGGATGCGCAGTGCGCGGGCCACCCGCTGCATGGTCTCGGTGTCGGCGACGTCCACGCACTCGGTGAACCACTTCTTCATCGGCGCCGACAGCCGGTCGGGCATCACCACGTTGGCACCCATCGGCACGGCGAGCGGGGAGTCGCGCAGCAGGGCGGTCTCGACCACCTCGGCGACGATCACGATCGGCACGTCGGTGGAGTTGTAGACGTCGGAGCTGATCACCAGGCCGAGCCGTTCCCGGGCGCCCTCGATGCGCCAGACCTCTCCCCTACGCAGCACGCGGGCGACCGCCGAAGAGCACGTCGGCGACCATGCCCACCTCGCGGGCGTCGGCGAGGGCGGCGGACTCCAGGTCGAGCCCGGCCCGCCCGACCGCCTCGGCGTGGGCGGTGAAGACCTCCCGCAGCGCCTTCTCCCGGGCGGCCTGGTCCATCCAGGCGGAGAGGGAGAGTCCTTCCCGCTTGGCGAACCGGCGGGCCTCCTCGATCGTCTCGTCGGAGAACGAGAGGGTCACCTTGGCAGTCATGCCTGCGATCCTACTCCCGGTATGACCGCCGGTCGTTCCGTTCGCCCGCCTCGACGAACCCGACAAACCGCCGTGTGCCACCGCCCGGCCCGCCCGCCGCAGGGGGTCCGGGTCAGGCGGGACGGCGACCGCCGAAGACCGCGAACCGCCACGCCTTGTAGAAGCAGTCCACGTCGACCAGGCCGGCGTCGACCAGCCACCGGCACTGGTCGGTCACCGACGCCGGGCGGTCGTGCCGCATCCGCTCCCGGGCGGCGGCGATCTCGTCGGCATCCGAGCCGCGCGCGGCGGTCTGGGCCAGCCAGACGTCGTCGTAGCGGCGGTCCAGGGTCGGGGTGGGGCCGGCCACCTGCTCGGCGTTGACGAACACCCCGCCGGGGACGAGCGCGTCGGCCGCCCGCCGGTAGAGGGCGCGCTTGCCGTCGTCGTCGAGGTGGTGCACGGCCAGGGCGGAGACCACCGCGTCGTAGCGGCCGGCGGGGAGCGGGTCGGCCAGGTCGGCCACGACGGTCCGGTGCGCCACCCCCCGGGCGGCCAACCCGTCGGCGGCCACCGCGAGCATCCGCGCGGCCCCGTCGACCAGGGTCACCCGCACCCCGGGCAGCGCTGCGGTGAGCAGCAGGGAGAGCAGTCCGGTGCCGGCGCCCAGGTCGAGCACCTCGGGGGTACGGCCGGCGGCGAGCGCGGCCCGCAGCGGTGGGGCGGCCACCTCGACGGCGGTGCCGTAGAAGTCGTCGAAGCAGGGGACGAGCCGGCGGCGGGCCCCGTCGTAGGAACCTGCCACCGCATCGAAGGCCGCCGTCACGTCCACGATCCACCCCTCTCACATATTAAGAAACTTGTCTCACATTATAGACCCCACCGACCGGTCCCCTGCCCCCGTGCGGTGTGAACCGCTCTTGACAGGACCGAAACAGAAGGGACCCCGGTCGGAAACCGCCCGGCGGCACGCTTTGCGGACATGACAGACGGTGCACGCGCCGCGACACGAACGGAGCCCCCGCCCCGGGAGACGGAAACGCACTGCCCGTACTGCGCGCTCCAGTGCGGCATGATCCTGCGGGACGCCGACGGCCGGATCGAGGTCCGGCCCCGGGAGTTCCCCACCAACCGCGGCGGGCTGTGCCAGAAGGGCTGGACCGCCGCCGAACTGCTCGACCACCCCGACCGGTTGACCACCCCGCTGGTCCGCGACCCGTCCGGCACGCTGCGCCCGGCCAGCTGGGACGTCGCGCTGGACCGGATCGCCGACGGGCTGCGCACCATCCAGCGGGCCCACGGCCGGGACGCGGTCGCGGTCTTCGGCGGCGGCGGGCTCACCAACGAGAAGGCGTACGCCCTCGGCAAGTTCGCCCGGGTGGCGCTGCGGACCCGGCACATCGACTACAACGGCCGGTGGTGCATGTCCTCCGCGGCGGCGGCCGGACTGCGCGCCTTCGGCGTCGACCGGGGGCTGCCGTTCCCGCTGACCGACCTGGGCCGCACCGGAACCCTGCTGCTGGTCGGGGCGAACCCGGCCGAGACCATGCCGCCGCTGATGCGCCACGTGACCGACCAGCGGGCCCGGGGCGGCCGGCTGATCGTGGTCGACCCCCGGCTCACCGCCACCGCCCGCCAGGCCGACCTGCACCTGCAACCGCTGCCCGGCACCGATCTCGCGGTCGCCAACGCACTGCTGCACATCGCGCTCACCGAAGGGCTGATCGACCGGGAGTACGTCGCCACCCGTACCGAGGGCTTCGACGCGGTACGCCGTACCGTCGCGGGGTACTGGCCGGCCGAGGTGGAACGGCTCTCCGGGGTGCCGGTGGCCGACCTGGAGGCGACCGCCCGCGCGCTCGGCACCGCCGACTCGGCGGTCATCCTCACCGCCCGGGGCGCCGAACAGCACGCCAAGGGCGTCGACACCGTCAGCGCGTACGTCAATCTCGCCCTCGCCCTCGGCCTGCCCGGCCGCCCACACTCCGGCTACGGCTGCCTCACCGGTCAGGGCAACGGCCAGGGTGGACGCGAGCACGGCCAGAAGTCCGACCAGCTCCCCGGCTACCGCAAGATCGACGACCCGGCGGCCCGCGCCCACGTCGCCGGGGTCTGGGGAGTCGACCCCGCCGAACTGCCCGGCCCCGGGGTGCCGGCCTACCAGCTGCTCGACTCGCTCGGCACCCCCGACGGCCCCCGGGCACTGCTGGTCTTCGGCTCCAACCCGGTGGTCTCCGCGCCCCGGGCGGCCCGGGTCGAGTCCCGGCTACGCGGGCTGGACCTGCTGGTGGTGGCCGACTTCCTGCGCTCCGAGACGGCCGAGCTGGCCGACGTGGTGCTGCCGGTGGCCCAGTGGGCCGAGGAGGACGGCACGATGACCAACCTGGAGGGTCGGGTGCTGCGCCGCCGGGCGCTGCGCCCACCGCCCCCCGGCGTCCGCACCGACCTGACCGTCCTCGCCGAGCTCGCGGCCCGCCTCGACGACGCCCCCGACGCACCGGTCCCGGCGACGACGCCGGACGGCCCGGCCCCGACCACCCCGACGACCACCCGGCCCGCCGTCCCGGCCCCGCGCACCCCTGCGGACCACGTCCCGGCCCCGCGGACCGCGCCGGACCGGTTCCCGACCGACCCGAGGGTCGTCTTCGCCGAGCTACGGCGGGCCTCCGCCGGGGGCGTCGCCGACTACGCCGGGGTCAGCTGGGACCGGATCGAATCCGCCGACGGGGTCTTCTGGCCGTGCCCCGACCCGGACGGGCCGGACTCCCCCCGGCTCTTCGCCGACACCTTCCCCACCCCCAGCGGCCGGGCCCGGTTCCACGCCGTGCAGCACCGGCCGGCGGCCGAGGAGGTCTGCGCCGACTACCCGCTGCACTTCACCACCGGGCGGGTGCTGGCCCAGTACCAGTCCGGCGCGCAGACCCGGCGGGTGGCCGCGCTGCACCGGGCCGCCCCGCACGGCTTCGTCGAGCTGCACCCCGACCTGGCCGACCGGCTCGGGGTGGCCGAGGGCGACGAGGTCCGGGTCGCCTCCCGCCGGGGTGAGCTGCGGGCACCGGCCCGGCTCAGCCCGACCATCCGGCCCGACACCGTCTTCGCCCCGTTCCACTGGCCCGGGGCGGCGCGCGCCAACTCGGTCACCAACGACGCCCTCGACCCGGTCTCCGGGATGCCCGAGTTCAAGATCTGCGCGGTCCGGGTGGAGCGGGCATGACCGGGCAGATCGTGATCGTCGGGTACGGGATGGCCGGCGCCCGGCTCGCCACCGAGCTGCACGCCCGCAACGGCGACCGGAAGGTCACCGTGCTCGGGGCGGAACCGCACCGGGCGTACAACCGGATCATGCTCTCCACGCTGCTGGCCGGCAAGGTCGACGAGCCCGACGTGGAGCTGGCCGAGGTCGCCGGGCAGGGCACCGACGTGCGGACCGGGGTGGTGGCCGCCGCGATCGACCGGGCCACCCGGACGGTGCACACCACCGACGGCGACCGGATCGACTACGACCACCTGGTCCTCGCCACCGGCAGCCGGGCCGTGGTGCCCCCGCTGCCCGGCCTCGACCCGGCCGCCCTGCCGCCCCGGGTCGCCGTCTTCCGCACCCTGGCCGACTGCCGCCGCATCCTCGCCACCGCCCGCACCGCCCGCACCGCGCTGGTGCTCGGCGGTGGGCTGCTCGGCCTGGAAGCGGCGCGCGGCCTGGCCGCCCGGGGGTTGGCGGTGACCGTGGTGCACCCCCACCCGCACCTGATGGAACGCCAGCTCGACCCGGCCGCCGGGGAGGTGCTCGCCGCCACGCTCGCCAGGCTCGGCGTCACCACCCGACGGGGGGTGCCGGCGACCGGGTTGGCCACCGACGACGACGGGGTCCGCCTCGACGTGGCCGACGGCACCACCCTGCACGCCGACCTGCTGGTGCTCTCCTGCGGGGTGCGCCCCGACACCGACCTCGCCACCGCCGCCGGGCTGGCCGTCGACCGGGGGGTGCTGGTCGACGACCGGCTACGCACCGACGACGGGTCGATCTCGGCGATCGGCGACTGCGCCCGCACCGGCGGCCCGACCGGGCTCGTCGCACCCGCCTGGGCACAGGCCCGGGTGGTGGCCCGGCTGCTCACCGGCGAGGACCCGGCGGCCCGCTACCGGCCCCGACCGGTGGTGACCCGGCTCAAGGCCGCCGGGATCGACCTGGCCGCGATGGGCGACCCGACGGGCGGCCCCGGCGAGGAGTTGACCTTCGCCGACCCGGCCCGGGGAACGTACGCCCGGCTGCGTATCCACCACGACCGGCTGACCGGGGCGATCCTGCTCGGTGACAACCCGGCGGTCGGCACGGTCGTGCAGCTCTTCGACCGGGGCGCCCCGGTCCCCACCGACCGGCGGGCGCTGCTGCTCGGCCGGTCGCTCGGCAGCGCCCCCGCGACACCCGCCGCCTCCCCGGCGCTGATGCCGGACGCGGTGACCGTCTGCCAGTGCAACGACGTCGACAAGGGCACCCTGGTGCGCTGCTGGCGCTCCGGCGCCCGGACCGTCGACGAGGTGGTCGCCGCGACCCGGGCCGGGACCGGCTGCGGTGGCTGCCGGCAGGCCGTCGAGGGCATCGTCGGCTGGCTGTCCGAGGTGGACTCGGTGGGGACGACCCGATGACCGTGATGACACCACGAGGAGGTGACCCGATGACCGGTGGACGATTGGTCGTCGTCGGCAACGGCATGGTCGGCCAACGGTTCGTCGAGGCGCTGCGCGCCCGCGACCACGACCGGCGCTGGCAGGTGACGGTGCTCGCCGAGGAACCCCGCCCGGCGTACGACCGGGTGCGACTGTCGGCGTTCTTCGACGGGGTGTCCGCCGAGGAGCTCAACCTGCACACCCCCGACGAGGGGGTGCGGCTACACCTCGGCGAGCCGGTCACCGGGATCGACCGGGACCGGCGGGTGGTGACCACCGCGACCGGGGAGCACCCGTACGACGCGCTGGTGCTGGCCACCGGGTCGTACCCGTTCGTCCCGCCGGTGGCCGGCACGGACCTGCCGGGCGTCTTCGTCTACCGCACCCTGGACGACCTGGAGGCGATCCGGGAGCACGCCCGGGGCCGGGTGACCGGGGCGGTGATCGGCGGCGGCCTGCTCGGTCTGGAGGCCGCCAACGCGCTGCGGCTGCTGGGGTTGCGCACCCACGTGGTGGAGTTCGCCCCCCGGCTGATGCCGGTGCAGGTCGACGAGGCGGGCGGCGCGATGCTGCGGCGCTACGTGGAAGAGCTGGGCGTCACCACCCACCTCGGGGTGGGCACCACCGCGCTGCGGCCCGGCCCGACCGGCACGGTCGCCGCGTTGGACCTCTCCGACGGTGGCACGGTCGACGCCGACCTGGTGGTGGTGGCCGCCGGCATCCGGCCCCGCGACGAGCTGGCCCGCGCCGCCGGGCTGGGCCTCGGCCCCCGGGGCGGGGTGCTGGTCGACGGGAGCTGCCGCAGCGACGACGAGCGGATCTGGGCGGTCGGCGAGTGCGCGGCCGTCGACGGCACCTGCCACGGCCTGGTCGCCCCCGGGTACGCGATGGCCGAGGTGGTGGCCGACCGGCTGCTGGGCGGCGCGGCCACCTTCCCCGGCGCGGACAGCGCCACCAAGCTCAAGCTGCTCGGCGTCGACGTGGCCTCGTTCGGTGACGCCCACGGCACCACCCCCGGCTGCCTGGACGTCACGTTCACCGACCCGGTCACCCGCTCGTACGCGAAGCTGGTCCTCTCCGACGACGCGCGGACGCTGCTCGGCGGGGTGCTGGTCGGGGACGCGACCGCCTACCCGACGTTGCGGGCCAGCGTCGGCGGGCCGCTGCCCGCTCCCCCGTTGACGCTGCTGGCCCCGGCCGGCGAGGGCGGCGGCGGGGTGACCGCGCTGCCCGGTGCGGCGCAGGTCTGCTCCTGCAACGCGGTGACCCGCGACGACATCGACGCGGCGATCGCCGGCGGGGCGTGCGACGTGCCGGCGTTGAAGGCGTGCACCCGGGCCGGGACGAGCTGCGGCTCCTGCGTGCCGATGCTCAAGCAGTTGCTCGACGCGGCCGGGGTGCAGCAGTCCACGGCGCTGTGCGAGCACTTCGACGCCAGCCGGCAGGAGTTGTTCGACATCGTCCGGGTGCGCGGCATCCGGACGTTCTCGCAGCTCGTCGCCGAGCACGGCCGGGGCCGGGGCTGCGACGTCTGCAAGCCGGTGGTGGCCTCGATCCTCGCGTCGCTGGGCACCGGGCACGTGCTCGACGGCGAGCAGGCGTCGTTGCAGGACACCAACGACCACTTCCTGGCCAACCTGCAACGCGACGGCAGCTACTCGGTGGTGCCCCGGATCCCGGGCGGCGAGATCACCCCGGACAAGCTGATCGTGATCGGTGAGGTGGCCCGCGACTTCCAGCTCTACACCAAGATCACCGGCGGGCAGCGCATCGACCTGTTCGGCGCGCGGGTCGAGCAGCTCCCGCAGATCTGGCGGCGGCTGGTCGACGCCGGCTTCGAGTCCGGCCACGCGTACGGCAAGGCGCTGCGCACGGTGAAGTCCTGCGTCGGCGAGACCTGGTGCCGCTACGGGGTGCAGGACTCGGTCGGCCTGGCCGTCGCGCTGGAACTGCGTTACCGGGGGTTGCGGGCCCCGCACAAGCTCAAGTCCGCCGTCTCCGGCTGCGCCCGGGAGTGCGCCGAGGCCCGCAGCAAGGACTTCGGCATCATCGCCACCGACACCGGGTGGAACCTCTACCTCGGCGGCAACGGCGGTTTCCGGCCCCGGCACGCCGACCTGTTCGCCACCGACCTGACCACCGACGAGCTGATCACCCTGATCGACAGGTTCCTGATGTTCTACGTCCGCACCGCCGACCGGCTGCAACGCACCTCCGCCTGGATCGAGGCGATGGACGGTGGCCTGGAGCACCTCCGGTCGGTGATCGTCGACGACTCGCTCGGGCTCTGCGCCGAACTCGACGCGGCGATGGCCCGGCACGTCACGTCCTATTCCGACGAGTGGCGGGACGTGCTCGACGACCCGGAACGGCTGCGCCGGTTCACCTCCTTCGTCAACGCCCCCGAGGTGCCGGACCCGTCGATCACCTTCGCCGTGGAACGCGGCCAGCCGGTACCGACACGCGGCCCCGTCGCCGCCGGGGCCGCACCACCGGACGGGGCCGCCGCCCCCGCCGGGGCACCCACCCGGCGTCGCCAGCCGGTCGTCCTCGGCCTGCCGGAGGTGCGGCGATGAGCGACACCGTCACCATCGGCTGGGCCCCGGTCTGCCCGCTGGAGAGGCTGGAACCCGAGCGCGGCGTCG
Source organism: Micromonospora sp. NPDC048894 (assembly GCF_040649765.1). Taxonomy (NCBI): domain Bacteria; kingdom Bacillati; phylum Actinomycetota; class Actinomycetes; order Micromonosporales; family Micromonosporaceae; genus Micromonospora; species Micromonospora sp. NPDC048894. Next base: position 23,513 of record NZ_JBEZFY010000017.1, read on the forward strand.
CCGCCCTGGTCGACGGCGTCCAGGTGGCCATCTTCCGCACCGACGACGAGCTGTTCGCGGTCGACAACCTCGACCCGCTCAGCGGCGCGTACGTGATGTCGCGGGGCATCGTCGGCAGCCGGGGCGGGGTGCCCACCGTCGCCTCCCCCCTGCACAAGCAGGTGTACGACCTGCGAACCGGGCTGTGCCTGGACCTGCCCGGGGTGACCCTGCCCCGGTACGACGTCCGCTGCCGGGACGGCCTGGTCGAGGTGCGGCTGCGACAGGAGGAGTGATGCGGGACGAACTGGCCGGCTTCACCATCGGAGTGACCGCCGACCGGCGACGCGACGAGTTGGCCGCGTTGCTGGAACGGCGCGGTGCCCGGGTGGTGCTCGCCCCGGCCCTGCGGATCGTGCCGCTGGCCGACGACACCGACCTGCGGGACGCCACCCGGGCCTGCCTGGACCGGCCACCGGACGTGCTGATGGCCAACACCGGCATCGGGATGCGCGGCTGGTTGGAGGCGGCCGAGGGCTGGGGGCTGGCCGAGCCGCTGAAGAACGTGCTGTCCCGGGCCTACGTGGTGGCCCGGGGCCCCAAGGCGCGCGGCGCGATCCGGGCCGCCGGCCTGCACGACCAGTGGTCGCCGGCCTCGGAGAGCTGCGAGGAGGTGGTCGAGCACCTGTGCCGACGTGGGGTGGCCGGGCAGGTGATCGCCATGCAGCTGCACGGCGACCGGCAACCGGAGTGCACCGAGGCCCTGGAGGCCGCCGGGGCCACCGTGATCGAGGTGCCCGTCTACCGGTGGGCCCCACCGACCGACCCGGCCCCGCTGCACCGGCTGATCGACCTCGTCGCCGGCCGGCTGGTCGACGCCGTCACCTTCACCTCCGCCCCGGCGGCGGAGGCGCTGCTGCGCGCCGCCGGGGACCGTACCGAGACGGTGCTGGCCGCGTTGCGGGGCGACGTGCTGGTCAGCTGCGTCGGCGCGGTCACCGCCGAACCGCTGGTGCGGCGGGGCGTGCCGGTCAGCGCGCCGACCCGGGCCCGGCTCGGCGCGCTGGTCCGCACCATCGTGGACGAACTGCCCCGCCGAACCGTCACGGTCAAGGCGGCCGGGCACCTGCTGACCCTGCGTGGGCACGCCGCCGTCATCGACGGGGAGCTGCGGCCCCTGGCGCCCGCGCCGATGGCGGTACTGCGGGCGCTCGCCGCCCAGCCCGGTCGGGTGCTGTCCCGGACCGAACTGCTGCGCACGCTGCCCCGGGGGGCCGACGAGCACGCGGTGGAGATGGCGGTGGCCCGGCTGCGGGTGGGGCTGCGGGCACCCCGGGTGGTGCAGACCGTGGTCAAGCGCGGCTACCGGCTCCGGGTGGAGTGAGGCCGGGGGTTGGTGGAGTGCGGTCGACGTCGCGCGGGCGGGATGCTCAGACCTCCAGTCGCACCAGCGCCCGCAGGAAGGCCGACGCGTGGTCGGCCTCGTCGAAGGCGATCTCCCGGAACAGCGCCGCCGCCCGGCGGTCACCCGCCGCAGCCGCCTGCCGGGAGAACGTGGGGTACATGACGGTGGCCTCGTACTGCTCGCCGTCGATCGACTCCCGCAGGTTGGCCGCGTTGTCGCGGACCAGTCCGGCCAGCTCGGCGGTCTGGGCGAAGTGCTCGCCCAGCTCCTGGCCGGCCGTGTTGTCCCAGAGCCGGGCCAGCCGGAGGACACCGGTGGCGCGGGCGTGCCCGGCGTACGAGGTGTAGCGCGCGTTGGCGAACGCCTCACCCCGTAGGGTGGCCTCCAGGTTCTCCTGGGTCGCCCCGGTGCAGGCGGGCAGGCTCGGCAGGATCGGCACCGGGGGCACCGCCTCGCCCACCGGGATGCGTACCCCGGAGCCCGGATCGGTAAGCGCTTGCAGCGCGGTGCGGAACCGGGCCGCGTGCACCGCCTCGTCGGCGGCGAGCTCGGTGAACAGCTCGGCCGCCTCGGCACAGCCGTCCTGCTGCGCCTGGGCGGCGAAGCCGGGATAGACCACTGTCGCCTCGTGCTCCTCGCCGGCGATCGACTCCCGCAGGTTGTCCACGTTGCTGCCGACGAAGTCGATCAGGTTCGCCTCGGCCGCGAAGTGGTCGTACCGCTCGGTCCGCGCCGTGTCGGCGAAGAGCCGGGCGATCCGCCGTTCGCCGGTACGCGCCGCCTGTTCGCCGTACGCCAGGTACTTCGCGTGGGCGAACGCCTCCCCCTCCATCGCCGTCAACGCGTCCGCCCGGGTCTGCGGATCGAGACCGGCCGCCTGGGCCGGCCCGGCGACTCCGGCCCCGAGCACGACCCCGGCCGCAATGATCGACATCACTGTCACTGTGCGCATGACGCCACCTCCACCAATGTTCCAGTGAGGAACCTCTCACTGGGCGTTACATTCGTGGAAAAGCGTACGTTGCTGCAGGTCAGAGTGGGTTCATCCAGTTTCTGGGCGCACCCGGAGGGCGTCGTCGGATTGAGCGCGGCCACGCCGTGTCGTTACAAATGGTGACAGGTTTGCCCTCAGCCCACCGGAGTCGGGAAGCCCCGGCCGTGCTCGGCCTGCAGCCGGATCATGGCGTGCTCGACCACCGTCACCAGCACCTGCTTGACCGACTCCCGGTCCCGGGCGTCGCACATCACCAGCGGCACGTCCGCCGAGATGGCCAACGCCTCGCGGACCTCGTCCGGCTCGTACAGGTCCGAGCCGTCGAACCGGTTCAGCGCCACCACGTACGGGAGTTTGCGGTTCTCGAAGTAGTCCAACGGGGCGAAGGCGTCGGTGATCCGCCGGGTGTCCACCAGCACGGCGGCACCCACCGCACCCCGGATGATCTCGTCCCACATGAACCAGAAGCGGGTCTGCCCGGGGGTGCCGAACAGGTACAGGATCAGGTCCTGCGCCATGGTGATCCGGCCGAAGTCCATGGCGACCGTGGTGGTCTCCTTGCCGGGCACCTTCGACGGATCGTCGATGCCGACGCCAGCGGCGGTCATCAGCGCCTCTGTGGTCAGCGGAGTGATCTCGGAGATCGCCCCGACCAGGGTCGTCTTGCCCACGCCGAAGCCGCCCGCGACCACGATCTTCGCGGAGACGATTCCCCGGCTCTGGCGCGACCCGACGGGGTCATAGCCTGCGAAGTCCACTTAGCACCCTTCCAAGGATTTCCATTCGCTCCTCGAACCCCTCGGCGGGAGCGGCAGTGTGTAGCGTGAGCAGACCGTCGGCGACCAGGTCGGCGACCAGCACCCGGGCGACGCCCAACGGCATCCGGGTGTAAGCGGCGATCTCCGCCAGCGACTGCGCCCGGCCCTCGCAGACGGTGGCGATCCGGTACTTGTCGTGGCCGGCGAAGCGGGACTCGGCCACCTGGGTCGCACTGGAGGTGAGCACCGCCTCCAGTGCGATGTCCCGGCTCGGCTCGGTGCGGCCCCGGGTGACCGCGTACGGACGCACCAACGCCCCGCGCGGGTCCCGTCGGGGGTCCATGCCGCGATCACCTCCTTCCGCCCGGGTCCGGCCCGGATGCGTCGTCCCTCCGGCCGGACGCGGTCGCGCCCGGCCTCACCGGTGCTACGAACGCACGGCGTCCCGGGGCAGCGGCACCAACGCCGCACCCACCCGTTCGACCAGCAACGCCATCTCGTAGCCGACCTGACCCACGTCACAGCTGCGGGCGGCGAGCACCGCCATCGACGAACCGTCGCTGATCGACATGAGGAACAGGTAACCGCTGTCCATTTCGATCACTGTCTGCAGCACCCCGCCCGCGCTGAACATCCGGGCGGCACCCTCGGTCAGACTCACCACGCCGGAGGTGATCGCGGCGAGCTGGTCGGCCCGGTCGGTGGGCAGGTCCCGCGAGGAGGCGAGCAGCAGCCCATCCGCGGACACCGCCACCACGTGGGCGATGCCCGCCACGCTGTCGGCGAAGTTGGTGAGCAGCCAACCCATGTCCTGCATGGCAGCTGGCCTGTTCATCGGTTCGTCTCCTTGGTCGAGGTGCTGTTGAGGTCCGCGCCTGCGGTGCGTCCGCGCTGCACGCCGCGGTGGTAGGCCGAGAGCAGACCGCGTACTTCGTCGGGGGTGCGGCGGCTGCGGTCCCGGCCCTCCTTCGGCTCGATCCCGCCGGGGACGAGCTGCGCCTGCGGCACCCGCTTCGGCAGGCCGGAACGGGTGGTGCCGGCGTTGGCCGGTTCGGCCGCCTGGCTGGCCCGGGTCCAGCCCTCGTCGGCCGCTGTCCGCCAGGCGTCGGCGTCGGCGGCCGGTGGGCCTGCCGGCGCCTCGGGCGCGGCCGGCGGGGTGGTGCCGAATGTCGACGCCGTGGTGGGGGCGGCCGGCGCGGTGGTGCCGAATGTGGACGCCGCGGTGGGGGCCGGCGGTACGGGTCCGGTGGCGGCGGGCGCTTGCGGGGCCGCCGGGGCGGGGGTGACGGTCGGGGTGCCGGCGGCGGTGGGTGCCGTCGGTACCCGGGTGGGCAGCGGCGGGCGGGTCGGCTTGCTCGCGCCGTTGGACCGCGGCGGTGCGGCCGGCGGTTCCTCGTCGAAGCGGGGCCGGGTGAAGATCGCGGTGGCGTCGTCGCCGTGCGACCGGAACCACACCGCCTCCATCTCCCGGAAGATCGGCGAGTCGGCCGGCCGGTCCGGGCGGGCGACCACCGGTGCGGCCGGCGCCGGCGGGGTGTAGGACGCGGCCGGTGCGGTGTACGGCTGGGCGGCCGGTGCGGCGTACGCGGCCGGCTGGGCCGCCGGGGCGAACGCCGCCGCGGCGGCGGCCGGGGCGAACGGGGTGGCCGCCGGAGCACCCGCGTACGGGGTGGCGGCGGGCGCACCGGCGTACGGGGTCGCCGCCGGGGCACCGGCGTACGGAGTCGTTGCCGGGGCACCGGCGTACGGAGTCGTTGCCGGGGCACCAGCGAACGGCATGGCCGGCGCACCGTAGGACTCCGTCGGGGCGGGCGTGGCACCGGCGACCGGGCCGACCGGGAGCACCGGGGCGGACTCGCCCGGCGCGGCCCGGCGCGGCAGCGGGTCGATGGTCGGGTTCGCCACCGTCGGGCTGCCGGCCGAGAAGGCCCCGAACCCGGAGTCGGCCGACGGGGCGGGGACCGGCGCGAACGGTGGGGCGGAGACCGGGCCGCCGAACTGCACGGCGGGGGCGGTCTCCCGGGCGTCCACCGGCGGCTGCCACGGCGCGGGCGCCGGTGGGGCGGTGCGCCACTGGTCGTTCAGCGTCGCCGCCGCGCTGCGGGCACCGCTGAAGGCCCCGCCGATGCCGGACGACGCGGGCGTCGGCTGCTCGACCGCGAGCGGCTGGCGCGGACGGCTGATCGCCTGGTCGCGGCCCCGGTGGGCGGGCAGGACCACGGTGGCGTTGGGCAGCGTCACCTGGGCGACGGTGCCGCCCTCGACGTTGCGTCGCAGCTCCACCCGGACGCCGTAGCGGCTGGCCAGCCGGCTGACCACGGCCAGACCCATCAGCCGGAAGGCGGCCACGTCCACGGTCGGCGGGGCGGCGAGGCGGCGGTTGAGCGAGTCGAGCTGCTCGTCGGTGAGGCCGAGTCCGCGGTCCTCGATCTGGATCAGCACATAGTCGCGGATCCGCCGGCCGTCGGCGACGACGGTGGTGGTCGGCGGCGAGAAGCGGGTGGCGTTGTCCAGCAGCTCGGCGACGAGGCGTACCACGTCGTTGACCGCGTGGGCGGCGACCGAGATGTCGGTGTCGACGGTGCCGAACTCGATCCGGTTGTAGAGCTCCACCTCGGACTGGGCGGCGCGCAGCACGTCGACCAGCAGCGCGTCGTCGCGGCGCGGCACCGCCGAGTCGGCACCGGCCAGCACCAGCAGGTTCTCGTCGTTGCGGCGCATCCGGGTGGCGAGGTGGTCCAGCTCGAAGAGCTGGGCGAGCCGCTTCGGGTCCTCCTCGCCGCGCTCGATCGCGTCCAGTTCGCCGATCATCCGGTCGACCAGGGTCTGACTGCGGCGGGCCAGGTTGAGGAACATCGCCGAGACGCTGGTCCGCAGCGCCGCCTGCTCGGCGGCGACCCGGACGGCCTCCCGGTGGACCACGTTGAACGCCAGGGCCACCTGGCCGACCTCGTCCCGGTTGGTCAACCGGATCGGGTCCCGCACCTGGCGGACGATCTCCTCGACCCCGCCGTCGCCGACGCTGCCCATGTTCTGCAACCGCTTGACCGCGTCCGGCAGGTCGTGGTTGGCCACCGAGAGGGCGCCCTCGCGCAGCCGGCGCAGCGAGTGGTTGAGCGAGCGGGCCAGCACCACGGCGAGGGTGATCGCGACGATCAGGGTGAGCAGCACCAGCACCGTCTCGATGACGGCCTGCTGGATGACGTCGCTGCGGGCCTGCTCGGAGCGGGCGAGCAGGGTGTCCTGGAGCTGGATCTCGGTCCACCGCATCAGGTCGTTGACCGCGCCGATCGCGGCGCTGGCGTCACCGGCGCTGATCGGGCTGCGCTGGCCGACCGAGCGGGTGATGTCGGCGGCCACCCGGTCGGCGAGGCCGACGGCGTCACCGGAGACCGCGCTGAAGACCAGCGCACGTTGGGTGGGGTCGGCGGCGAGGGAGAAGCCGAGCAGTGCCTCCTGCTGACTGGTCAGGGTCGCCACGAACGAGGAGAACTGCTCCTCGTCGAGGCGTCCGCTGACCAGTGCGGTGTAGGCGACCGCCTCCTCCTCGGCGACGGCGGACTTGGCCCGGCTGAACGCGGCCACCGCGCGGCGGGCGTCCGCGAGACTCTCCTGGCCGGGCAGCTGGGCCAGGGTGTCGCCGTACGAGACCAGGTCGGTGAGGATCACGCCGTACCGCAGGGTGGCCTCGGCGACGGGCATCTGCCGGCGGTCGAGCACCTCCTGCCGGGTCGCGTCGAGCGTCCGCAGGTGGTCGTCGATCACCTTGAGCCGGTCCCGCACGGCGGCCGGGACCTCACCGAGGTCGGCCCGCTCGGCCCGGTAGGCGTTGATCCGCTCACCGGTGGCCCGGACCCGCAGGTTGTAGTCGTCCGGGAGCAGCTGCGGGTTGGCCAGGTAGCCGGCGGCGGCCATCCGCTCCTTGTGCAGATCCTGCGTCAGCGCCGAAACGTCGATGGAGAGCGCGGTCAGCGAACGGATCTGGGTGGCGTCGACCGCACCCTCGGTAGTGGAGACGAGTCGGATTGTCGCCAGTGCGATGACCGCTGCGACCGGTACGACCAGAATGAGGGCGAGTTTGGAACGAATCCGCGCATCCCGAAGCCGGGGCAGTCGGCGCTCCCGTTCGGTTCCGGCGTTTTCGCCTGGCTCGGGCAGGGTCGTCGGTCCGGTGCTCACGACATCGCCTCCGTCGTATCTTCCACACGCCTGACCCGCCGACCCGCGCCTGGTGCGACGGACAGCGCCACGCGCGGCACGGCCGCGATTTCATCAGAGAAGATCCTGTTTGGGAAGCCGCGTTCGGACAGGAATCGGTCGACCAGCATGCTGATCACCGTTTTCCCTGCTTAGCAGGCCACCCCTGAACAGGGCATGTCACTCCAGAGTGTTCGTACGCCTCTGATGAGTGAGCATGGGTAAATATCTGATGTCCCCACAATGTGAGATTCGCGTCCCGAAACCGCCGACAGCATCCGCGCTTGACCGCACGCCCCGGCATTGGCAAGGTTTTGCAGGCTTTCGCGCACACCGTACGGCACACAATCCCGTTTCTCCACTGAGGACGGACTAGCGGCGGTGACCGGGCCCGTCCCGCGCCGCACCTGGAGGACTGAGTTGAGCCCCATCCGCTCCGCGACCATCGTGGCGCTCGCATCGGCCGTGCTGGCCACCACGCTCACCGGCTGCTCGTTCGGCGCGACAGAGGAGGACGACAGCCCGATCACGATCGCCGCCGATCTCGAACTCTCCGGCGTCGCCGCGCCGGTCGGCAAGGCGTACCAGCGCGCCCTGGATCTGAAGGTCGACCAGTTGAACTCCTCCGGCGCCCTGGGCTCCCGGAAGATCAAACTGGTGGTCAAGGACAACCGGTCCGACGCCAACGAGTCGCTGCGCAACATCGGCGACTTCAGCAACGACTCCACGGTCAACGCCATCATCATGGGCGGCTGCAACGAATGCGCCGTCGGTGCCGCGCGCACCATCAACGAACGGAAGGTGCCGACGATCGCACTCGCGCCGTCGGGCGCGGTCGCCAGCCCCGTCCCCGAACGCCGGTACGTGTTCAAGCTCGCGCCGAACGCGGGCGACAGCGCCGCCGCGCTCACCGCCGAACTGCGGCGGCGCGGGATCACCGAGGTCGGCATCCTGCACAGCGACGACGACTACGGCCGCGAGGGACTGACCGCGCTGGAGGGCGAGTTCCGCAAGGTCGGCATCAAGCGGGTCCGCGCCGAGGCGGTACGCACCACCGACACCGAACTCGCCGCACCGGTTCGCCGGCTGGTCGACCGGGACCCCACCGGGCTGGTCATCTGGACCCCGCCGGAGCAGGCCACCCTCGCCGCCACCGCCGCCGACCAGTCCGGTTACTCCGGGTCGCTCTTCCTCGACGCCGCCGCGGCCGGTGACCTCTTCCTGGGCGGCTCCGGCCGGGCCACCGAGCGGGCCACCCTGATCTTCACCCAGACCATGGTGATCGACGACGTCATCGCCACCACCCCGGCCAAGGCCGCCCGCCGGCAGTGGTTCCAGGACTACACGGCCCGGTTCGGCGGCTACAACGGCCTCTCGTCGTTCGCCGCCGACGCCGTCCAGCTGATCGCCGACTCGGCGGTACGGGCCGGCGGCCCGAGTGGCCGGGTCAACCGGGACGGCCTGCGGGACGTGCTGGAGACGTCCCAGTTGGACGGCCTGTCCGGGCCGATCCGGATGACCCCGGACAACCACTCCGGGCTGATGCCGCAGGCGCTGACCACGCTGGTGGCCCGGGGCGGCCGGTGGCGGCTGGCGAGCTGACCGCCCCCGACCGACGGGCCGGCCCCCGGGTGGGGTCGGCCCGTCGGTGCTTCGGGTCGGGTGGCTGCGGGGTCAGCGGGCCGAGGTGGTGGCCCGGACCCAGGGCAGGGCCAGCCGCTCGACCAGCGACAACGCCGAATAGAGCAGGATGCTCATCGCCGCGATCAGCACGATCGCCGCCCAGGCCGTGGCGGTGTCGCCGACCCCGTTGTACTGGAGGATCTGGTAGCCCAGGCCCGGCTTGTCGGAGTAGAACTCCCCGATCACCGCGCCGATCGCGGCCAGCGGCATCGCCACCTTCAGCCCGACGAAGATCTGCGGCAGGGCGGCCGGGAACCGCACCTTGCGGAACGACTGCCACCAGGAGGCGTTCAGCGACCGGGCCAGCTCGGCCAGGTCAGCCGGGGTGGTGGTCAGGCCGGTGGCGGTGGAGAGCACGATCGGAAAGAAGCAGAGCAGGAACACCATGGTCAGGATCGGCTTCGAACCCCAGCCGACCGAGACCACCAGCAGCGGCCCCAGCGCGATCTTGGGCACCGCGTTGATCGCCACCAGCAGCGGGGCGAACATCCGCTCGGCCCGCCGGGAGGCGGCCAGCGCCATCCCGATCAGCACCCCGGCGACCGTCGACAGCAGGAAACCGAGGACCGTCATCAGGGTCGTCGTGCCCAGCGCCGGGAAGAGCACGTCCGCCGATGCGGTCAGGGACGTCCAGACCGCCTGTGGTGGCGGCAGGGACGACGGGTGCACCAGGTGCAGCCCGGAGGTGACCACCCACCAGACGGCCACCGTGACCACCAGGCCGGCCAGCGGCAGGCCGACCGCCGCGGGGCGTATCCGGGACCAGGGTGACCGGGCGCGCGGTGGGGGCGCGGCCTGAACCGTGGGGGTCGGCGGTCCGGCCGATCCGGGTACGGGACGGGTCCGGATCGAGTCCGTCACAGGATCCTCCTCTCCTGCCGGCACGCTGGCCGGCACGCGAACGGGGGTGCGCCCACCGGTCGTCCCGCTGGGTCGCACCCCCGTGGCACCTCGGCGTCGATCAGGCCTTCGGGACGAGGTTGAAGTCGATGATCTGGTCCGGGGTGATGTTCGACTTGAGCGCGCCGGCGCCCTGGAGGATCGCGATGCTCTTGGCGACCCGGTCGCTGTCCAGGGTGCCGATGGCGGTGCCGGAGTTGCTGGAGCGCACGTAGCCGGCCATCAGCTGCAACTCGGCGGCGGCAGCTGCCGGGTTGGTGGTGTCCACGTTCTTCTTCAGGATCTCGGCCGCCTCCTGCGGCTTGGCCAGGGCGTACTCAAGCCCCTTGAGCAGCGCGGCGGTGAACTTCTTCACCTTCTCCGGGTTCTCCTTGGCGATCTTGCTGGAGGTGATCAGCGCGTTGCCGTAGAGGTCCTGCATCACGTTGCTGTACGGCAGCACGACGGGCTTCTTCTTGGTGACCGCCTCGACGGTCGGCTGACCGACGACGAACTGGCCGATGCCGTCGACCTGGCCGGAGGCCAGCGTGCCCATCAGGGTCTGCGCGTCACCGTTGACCCAGGTGACCTTGTTGTAGTCCACCCCGGCCATCCGGGCGTACGTCGGGAAGAGGTTGCGCACGACGGAGCCGGGGGTGTCGGCGAGCTTCTTGCCCTCGAGGTCCTTGGGCGTGGCGATGTTCTTGCCCTCGACCGAGACGATGGCGGCCATGGTGCGCTGCTGGATCGCGGCCACCGCCACGAAGTCCTTGGCCACCCCGTTGCCGACCTGGAGCAGGCCGCCGGTCAGGTCGATCGGACCGAAGTCGGCCTGGCCGCCGACGATGGTCTGGATGACCGCGCCGGTGCCCTGACCGGGCTTGATCTCCACCTCGAAGCCGGCCTCCTTGAAGAAGCCCTTGTCCTTCGCCACCCAGGCGTACGAGTCGCGACCGAAGTTGCCGAACGAGGTGAGGTAGGTCACCTTCTCCAGCGACTTGCCGTCGCCGGTCTTTGCGTCCGCCGAGTCGGACCCGCCACTGCAGGCGGATACCAGAGCGAGGGCGGTGGCCAGGGTGGCCGCGGCGACCGTGCGGGTCAGCCTTGTCATCAGTGCACCATGTCCTTTCCGACCGGGCGGTGTGCCCGGAGGGGGTTGTCGTTCCGGCGGGACGGCGTGAGGGGGCGCCGACGCAGCCGTCGTGAAGGGACTCTTCGCTGGCACAGCGTACGAGACACTTACCGTCACCACACCAGGCGGATCGGGTTGCGGAACGGAAACAACTCGACTCCACCCCGGACGGTGAGCGGCCGGCACGCTGGGGATATCCTTGTCGGATTCCTGACCGCCGACTCAGGGGAGACCGACGGCGATGATCAGACTGTCCGATGTGTCGCGTACCTTCGACGGCCGTTCCGGGCGGGTGGAGGCGCTGCGCGGGATCGACCTCGACGTGGCCGAGGGCGAGTTCGTCGCCGTGCTCGGCCGCTCCGGTTGCGGCAAGTCCACTCTACTCAGGATGATCGCCGGGTTGCTGCCCGTCAGCAGCGGCGAGATCACCGTCGCCGGCAGCCCGATCACCCGGCCCCGCCGGGACGTCGCGATGCTCTTCCAGAAACCCGCCCTGCTCCCCTGGCGCACGGTGCTCGACAACGTGCTGCTGCCGGCCGAGATCTTCGGCTGGAGCCGCGCCAAGCACCGCGAACGCGCCCGCCAACTGCTGGAACTCTCCGGCCTGGCCGGCTTCGAGAAGCGGCTGCCGCACGAACTCTCCGGTGGCATGCAGCAGCGGGTGTCGCTGTGCCGGTCGCTGATCGGCGAACCCCGGGTGATGCTGATGGACGAGCCCTTCTCCGCCCTGGACGCGCTCACCCGGGAGGAACTCTCCGGCGAACTGCAACGGGTGCACATGGAGACCGGGGCGACCGTCGTCTTCGTCACCCACTCCATCGACGAGGCGGTGCTGCTCGCCGACCGGGTGGTCGTGCTCAGCCCCCGCCCCGGGCGGATCCGCAAGATCGTCGACGTGGACATCCCCCGGCCCCGCACCCTCGGCCGCAACGCCCACCTGGCCGACGTCGCCCGGGTCAGCGCCGACCTGCACGAACTGCTGATGGAACGGGAGACACCGGCGACCGCCGGGGTGGAGGGACGATGACCGTGCGAGTGGCGATCTTCACCGAGCCGCACCGGGGCGCCAGCTACGACGACCAGCTCCGGTTCGCCCAGCTCTGCGAGGCCGGCGGCTTCGACGGGTTCCTCCGGGCCGACCACTACCGGGCGATGGGCGACGAACCCGGGCTGCCCGGCCCCACCGACGCCTGGCTGACCCTGGCCGCACTCGCCCGCGAAACCTCCCGCATCCGGCTCGGCACCCTGGTCACCTCGGCCACCTTCCGGCTGCCCGGCCCGCTGGCCGTGATGGTCGCCCAGGTCGACCAGATGAGCGGCGGCCGGGTCGAGCTGGGCATCGGCGCCGGCTGGTACGAACGGGAACACACCGCGTACGGCATCCCCTTCCCCAAGGTCGGCGAACGCTTCGACCGGCTCGCCGAGCAGCTGGAGATCGTCACCGGGCTGTGGCGCACCCCGGTCGGCGAGACCTACAGCTGGGCCGGCGAGCATTACCAGCTCGTCGACGCCCCCGCCCTACCCAAGCCGGTCCAGCAGCCCGGCCCGCCGATCATCATCGGCGGCCGGGGTCCGAAACGCACCCCCGACCTCGCCGCCCGGTACGCCGACGAGTTCAACATGCCGTTCAAGTCGGTCGAGGAGACCGCCGAGGCGTACGACCGGGTACGGGAGGCGTGCGACCGGACCGGCCGGGCCGGGTCGGGACGGGCACCGCTGGTGCTCTCCGCCGGGATCGTGGTGGCGATCGGGCGTACCGACGCCGAAGCCCAGCGCCGGGCCGCACCGCTGCACGTCAAGAGCGCCCTGCCGCCGGAGGACCCGGTGGTCGGCTCCCCCGCCCAACTGGTCGACCGGATCGGCGAGTTCGCCGCGATCGGGGCCACCCGGGTCCACCTGCGGTTGATCGAACTCGACGACCTCGACCACCTGGAGCTCATCGCCGCCGAGGTGCTCCCCCAACTGGGCGGAACCCGATGACCGACGTGACCCACGACCTCGAACTCGGCCCGGTCGGCCAGGAGATCGTCTTCGAGAACGACCGGGTCCGGGTGTGGCACATCCGGCTCGCCCCGGGTGAGCGGCAGCCGCTGCACCGGCACGACCACCCGTACCTGGTGGTGGCGATCGAGGGCGCGAAGAACGTGGTGCAGACGATCGACGGGACCCGGATCGACGCCGACGAGCCCACCGGCGGGGTGGTCTACCGGGACCCGGGTGCCGTCCACATGCTCACCAATGTCGGGGACACGACCTATCTGGCCCGCCTGGTGGAACTCAAGTAGTCGCTGGTAGCGCTTGGGTAACAGCTGGTCCCGGCCGCGCCGCGCCACAGTGGCGATCGGGCGCACCGGGCCGTAACGTGCGCGACATGGCCTTTCGGACGTGGGGCAAACTGCTGCTCACCGCACTCGGGGTGAGCATGTTGGCCGGGGCCGGCCAGCTCGGCATCGCGTACGGCTTCGGCATCGTCCGACTCACCGGCGACTTCACCGACGTCAACCGGTGGCCGGCCCAGCTCGCCTGGGTGGGCTGGTTCGCGGTGACCGCCGCCGTGGTCGGCGCGGTCCTCACCGGCCGGCTCGTCCGCCGTGAAGGGCTGCCGCAGGACACCCCGGTACAGCTGGCGATCTCCGGGGCCGCCGCGCTCGGCGCGCTGGTCGTCGCCCCGCTCTGCATGCAGCCCGCACGGGCCGCCGACGTCAACGCCGTCGACCCGGTCTGGGCGGTCGGCATCTGCGCGGTCGCCGGGGCGGTGGTCGGCGCGGTCGCCGCCTCGGCCGTCCTGCTGCGCCCTCCGCTGGGCTGGAACGTCGCCCTGCTGGGCGGGACGATCTGGCTGGTCGCGCTCCTGTCGGTCGCACCAGCGGTGCTGTCCGGCGAGCCGCTGCGCACCGTACGCCTGGGGGTGCTGGAGCCCTCCTGGCTCGGGGCGGACCGGGCACAGCGGCTGGCGATGCTGCTGCCCGTGATCGCGCTGGTGGCCGGCGCGGTGACCGGCGGGGTGGCCCGGCGACGGGGACACCCCCGGCTGACCGGCGGGGCCACCGGGGTCGCCGGGCCGGTGCTGCTCGCCTTCGCCTACCTGACCGCCGGGCCGGGTGACCAGGTGGACCGGTACCAGCTCGCCCCGTACTACGGCGTGGTGATCGCGGTCGTCACCGGCGCGCTCGGCTCGGTCGCCGCCACCCTGCTGCGCTGGCCGCTGCTGCCCGCCCGCGCCGCCCGCCGCGACGGCGAGGCGGCGATCGAGCCGACCGACATCCTCGCCCCGCTGCCGGCCGTGGCCGACCCGGCCCGCACCGCCGCTGCCGGCTCCGGCCCGGACCGGACCGGCCTGACCGGCTCCGAGCTCACCGGCTCCGAGCTGGCCGGCATCGGCGCGGACGAGCCGGTCACCGTGGACCTGAGCGCCGCCACCCGCGCCCTCCGCCCCGACCGACCGGACGCCGCCCGCTCCCGCGCCGCCGACCGGCCCGCTGCCGCCGCCTCCGCGATGGCCTCCGGGTCCTCGGCCGACATCGCGTCGGGGGTCGGCGGGGTGCCGGCGATACCGGGCACCGGCCCGGGGTGGCCGTCGCCTGACGCGCCGGGCACCGGCCGCCACCCGGCCCACTGGGACTGGCCGGACCCCGCCGCCACGGTCGCCGACCGGCACGCCTCCCGCACCACCCCACCCCCGACCAGGCCCGAACCGAGCCGGACCGGCGCGGCCCCGGCCGCTCCGGCCCCGACCGGCCTGACCACGACCGGGGTGAGCACGACCGGGGCGGCCTGGAGCGGCTCGACCCCGATCGAGCCGGCTCCGAGCCCGAACCGGCCGGCCCCGACCGGGCCGGACCCGGCGGCAGCCACCCCGGACGGGCCGGCCGGGGACGCACCGGGTGCGACGTCGTCCGCGGGGGCGGGAGCTGGTCGGGCCGGGTCGCCGCGAAGCCGCTCAGGCCAGCGGAAGGCGGCAGCCGCCGAAGAGGCGGGCAGCGAGGTCGGCGCAGTGCGGCCGGCAGCAGGTGCCGGGCCGGCCACCGGGGAGGAGTCCGTGGCCACGCCCAAGCCCCGGGCGAAGCGGGCCAGCCGCGCCCGGTCCACCGCGACCGGAGCTGCGGCCGTCCCCGCCCGCCCCGAACCCTCGCCCGTCGCAGAGACAGGCGGTACCGGGGAGGACCGACCGGCCGGCTCCGGCCCGACCGGCAGCCCGACACCGGATGACGTCGACGCCGCCCCGGTCGGCACGACGGCACCGGAAACCACCAGCCGGGGCGGCACCGCTGCGGCCACGCCGATCACCGAGGACGTGCCGCCGGTGGCCGGCGTACGGCACGTTGCGCCGGGTGGCGTCGAGGCCACCCCCCGCCCCCGCCACCACCTGCCGGATCTCGGCGGTACGGGTGGCCCGGCCGGTGCCCACCGACCCGCACCGGCCCGGGCCGCCCTGCCGTTTCCCGAACCGGGTGCCACCGAGCAGACGGACGCCCCGAAGCCGATCAGTCTCCGCTGGGAGCCGGAGAAGTCCAGCGGCACCGCGCCGGTGAACGGTCCGACCGTCGACCCTGACCAGTCCGATCCCACTACCGACGACGGCAGCGCGCCGGAACAGACCGGAAAGACCAAGAGTCGACGGGGACTGTTCCGGCGCAACCGCTCCCCACAGGACGCCCCAATGGACGAAGTCGACCCGAAGTCGGCGACGCCGGACGACGAGTACGTCGACTGGGTCACCGGCCTGGGCAAGCCCTTGGCTGACAACGAACCGGACCGGGACAGCGGCCGACGCTCCCTGCGCACCAGCGGCCGCCACCACCGCGACTGACCCACTCGCCCCCGGTTTGCATCGGTGATTAAGAGGTTCGCGTCAACCCATCATGCAAACCCCTTGGCCACCAGCCCACACCCAGCAGGCAAGACACCCAGTAACCCGGGCACGCCCCAGCTAGGGGCAGGGCGTTCGGGGACCTGCGGCACCGTCTGGACGCAAACCCTGCTCCTGCACGGTGAACTCGCCGCGCGGAGCCGAAGAAACTGCGCTACCGGACAGATGAAAGGTCGAGGGTGGAGCTATAGATCAAACCAGGCGCCATTGCAGCGGACACTGCAGCTTGCGGCATCAGTTAGAGACTGTGGGGCTGGGGAAGGTGCCACTGCCCGCGCTGACCCAAACCGAGCGGAACGAGCCGCCGGAGTTCCAGTTGTTGGTGAACCCGCAACTCTGGCCGGCCGGCCACTGGCCGCTGCAGCCCGTTTGCACCAGGTTGCTACCCCTGTACATCTGGAGGCTACCGCTAACGTAGGTCCCAGACTTGACTTTGATGCTCGCCCTCCCTTGGACCCCGCTGATTCTCTCGACGCAGACGTCAAACGATACGCCACCGCTGACGTAGCCGATACATTGCGGGGCCGCCCACGCCGGGGACGCCGGGATGAGAATGGCGGCGGCAGCCAGGCCCGCCGCAGAGGCCGCAAGCGTGACCCTTTTCACAATACGAGGACTTTTGATTGGCACTCGAATCTACCACCTTTACGAATGGAGTGCATCCAGAGATATGCAACAACAAGGGGAGGTAAAATTATGCAAACCCAATTCCCGGGAATTTGATGTGAGCCTATCTCATAAGTTCAATCCTTTCAAGGTCGTTGCCTCAGTTTGCGGTCTCTCCGAGGTTGAGCACGGCGAGCTCGTCACCGTCGGCAGCCGTAATCATCCGAATTCCCGGCCGCAACAGCGACGCAGCGTTGTCGGCGATCAGGCTCGATCGCGGCAGCGATCATCTGCCCGGCCAGGCAGGCTTCGTCGCGAACCTGATCTCCTCAGGTACGCCGGCGGCGGTGAGCCGCTCGGGCCGCTGGGACCAGGTCACCTCCGGCAGAGAGCGTACGATCGATCAATGCCGGCCCAAAGGGATGACGCAGGCAGGAACACCTCGACCTAGTACTCCAGCCGCACCTGGTGAAGTCAGTGTCTTCGCTGGTAGTGGGCCAGTTTGGCGCGGTACTGGTGTCGTCGTCGCTATCGTGACCATCGATGGATGTGGTCGAAGGGGCGGGTGGTGGTGATCAGGTGTGCCAGGAGACGGCGGACCTCGCCGAGGGTGAGGGGGATGAGGCCGTCATCGGGTTCGGTGCCCCCTTTCTAGCGTGGGCGGCGGTGACGGTGAGGTAGGCATGGGCGCACAGAACGAGAGTTATGTGCCGGTACCAGGCGTCGTACCGACGCACCTGGTAGTGGTCGAGGCCGATCTCGGTCTTGGCGGTCTGGAAGCACTCCTCGATCGCCCAACGGGTCCCGGCGATGCGGATCAGCTGCTCGTCTTGGGTGCCTGCAGATCGGTGGGGTTGGTGATGCTGCGTCGGATCAGCAGCCAGTGGCCGGATCCGTCGCCCGTACCGGGCAGGGAGGCCACGGCCCAGTCATTGAGTCGCGGTCCCTTGGCGCCGTCGCCGCAACTGCGCCGCTTCCACACCAGGGCCGGCGCGTTCGCGGCGAGGACGTCCGGGCGGGAGCTGCCCACCGTGGTCGGGACCCGCTGGTTGCGGGGCACGGCGAGCACGTAGCCCATCCGGTGCTGCTGCAGCCACGTCCGGAACTTGGAGTCCTGTCCGTAGGCCTCGTCCGCGGTGACCCACCTCGCCTGTAGGCCGGCGGTGACGGCGCGTTCAAGCATTCGCAGGCCAAGCACGGGTTTCGTGGCAAACCCGACGCTGGCCGCGATGCCGGCTTCGGCGCGGCGGGCGGGGTCGTCGCACCAACCACGGGGCAGATACAACTCCCGGTCGATCAGCGTGCGCCCGGCTGGGCTGGCGTAGGCGAGGAACACCCCGAGCTGGCAGTTCTCCGTTCGTCCAGCCGTGCCCGAGTACTGGCGCTGCACCCCGGCCGACTTGATTCCCTTCTTCAGGAACCCGGTCTCGTCGACGATCAGCACCCCGTCGTCATCGCCGAGGTGCTCGGACACGTAGGCGAACAGGTCATCGCGGACCGACTCCGGGTCCCACGCCGACCGGTTGAGCAGCCGCTGCATCCGATCCGGCGTCGCGTCGCCGGCAGCCTCGGCCAGGGTCCAGCCGTTCTTGCTGGCCAGGGGTGACAGCAACCCGACCAGGTAGGTCAACGCCTGCCGGCGCGGCTCCGCCCGCCCGAACCGGTGCGCGAACCGCGCCAACAGATCATCCAGACCCGCCCGCCAGCCCACAATCTCATCGATCAGCACAAGCCCGAGAGCCTGCCCCCACGGCGACTGGCCACAACAGACAGACAGTCCGATCACGGAACCACCGACCGAATAGCATCGACACAAGCAGCTACGTGATGGGCTCAACCCCGACATCGATCACGCCAATGAGCTGCCCAAACTCCAGATGAGGCAACTGCGGCTGGAGTACTAGCTGTTCTCGATCCGTCCGGCTCGGAGTGACCGAGCTGCTCAATCGACCACGCGCGCAAGTCGCTGGGGAGTGCGTAGATTTCGACGCACTCCCCAGCCCGCCCCGGTCGAACCCGCCGATCGCAGGCTGACGCAAACCTCTTGATCGCCAAGCCGCAAGCCACCCGCCCAGGCAGACATCAGGGCGCGGTGATCAAGAGGTTTACGTCATCCCCCGACCACACCTAATGCAAACCTCTTGATCACCGGGGCGGACCCGAGGCGCGGCCAAGCGCCGCCGACCCGCGCAGCCGCCCGAGCCGGTGCCCCCGGACAGCCACCGAGGCAGGCCAGTTCAGGCGAGGGGAAGGTAGACGCGGTTGCCGGTGGAGCGGAATTCGGCCGACTTGTTCTGCATACCCTGGGCGGCGTACTCCTTCAGCTCCTGGGTGATCTTCATGGAGCAGAACTTCGGGCCGCACATGGAGCAGAAGTGGGCGGTCTTCGCCGGCTCCGCCGGGAGCGTCGCGTCGTGGTAGGCGCGGGCGGTCTCCGGGTCCAGCGACAGGTTGAACTGGTCTTCCCAGCGGAACTCGAACCGCGCCTTGGACAGCGCGTCGTCCCAGGCCTGCGCGCCGGGGTGCCCCTTGGCCAGGTCGGCCGCGTGTGCGGCGATCTTGTACGCGATCACGCCGGCCTTCACGTCGTCCCGGTCGGGCAGGCCGAGGTGTTCCTTCGGGGTGACGTAGCACAGCATGGCGGTGCCGAACATGCCGATCATCGCGGCCCCGATGGCCGAGGTGATGTGGTCGTACGCGGGCGCGATGTCGGTGGTCAGCGGGCCGAGGGTGTAGAACGGGGCCTGGTGGCACCACTCCTGCTGGAGGTCCACGTTCTCCTTGATCTTGTGCATCGGCACGTGGCCGGGGCCCTCGATCATCACCTGCACGTCGTACTCCCAGGCGATCCGGGTCAACTCGCCGAGGGTGCGTAGCTCGGCGAACTGGGCCTCGTCGTTGGCGTCGGCGATCGAGCCGGGTCGCAGCCCGTCGCCGAGGGAGAACGTCACGTCGTAGCGGGCGAGGATCGCGCACAGCTCCCGGAAGTTGGTGTAGAGGAAGTTCTCCTCGTGGTGCGCCAGACACCAGGCCGCCATGATCGAACCGCCCCGGGAGACGATCCCGGTGACCCGGTCGACGGCCAGCGGCACGTACGGCAGCAGCACCCCCGCGTGCACCGTCATGTAGTCGACGCCCTGCTCGGCCTGCTCGATGACGGTCTCCCGGAACACCTCCCAGCTCAGCTTGACCGGGTCGCCACCGACCTTCTCCAGCGCCTGGTAGATCGGCACGGTGCCGATCGGCACCGGCGAGTTGCGGACGATCGCCTCCCGGGTCTCGTGGATGCGCTTGCCGGTCGACAGGTCCATCACGGTGTCCGCGCCCCACCGGGTGGCCCAGGTCAGCTTCTCCACCTCCTCGGCGACCGACGAGGTCACCGCCGAGGTGCCGATGTTGGCGTTGACCTTCACCAGGAACGCCTTGCCGATGATCGCCGGCTCGCACTCGGGGTGGTTGACGTTGAGTGGCAGCACCGCCCGGCCGGCGGCGATCTCGTCGCGCACCAGCTCCGGCGGCAGCCCCTCCCGGATCGCCACGAACTCCATCTCCGGGGTGACCACCCCGGCGCGGGCGTACCAGAGCTGGGTGGGGCGTTTGGCGTCGACGCCGGCCAGCGGGGTGCCCGCGCCCCGGACCGGCGCGACGTCGCCCCGCTCGGCGATCCACGGTCCGCGCAGCGGCGGCAGCCCCACCTCCGGGTCCGAGCCGGGGCCGGAGGTGTCGTAGAGGCGCAGCGGCGGGTTGTCCCCGGCCAGCTCCACCTCGGCGAACGGCACCCGGACGTCCGGCCGGGACCCCTCGACGTAGACCTTGCGACGTGCCTGCATGACAGCCTCCCTGTTGGTCATCGGGACCAGCCGAAGTGGTCCAGCGGGCCGCGTCCCGCGCCCAGTTCCCAACCCCGCGCGCCGGTCAGCGCACGGGTGACGTACTCCTTGGCGGTGGCGACCGCGACCGGCACCGGGTCGCCGGCGGCCAGCCGGACGGCGATCGCCGCCGAGAACGAGCAGCCGGTGCCGTGGCTGTGCCGGGTGTCCACCCGGGGGGCGCGCAGCAGGGTGGTCGTTGCGCCGTCGGCCAGCACGTCGACCGACTCGCCGGCCGCGTCGACGTCACCGCCGGTGACCACCACGTACTCGGGGCCGCCGGCCGCCAGGGCCTGCGCCGCGGCGACCATCTCCTCGACCGTGGTCACCGGGCGTCCGGTGAGGGCGGCGGCCTCCGCGCAGTTCGGCGTCGCCACCCGGGCGTACGGCAGCAGCCGCTCGACGGCCGCGACCACCCCGAGCCGGTGTCCGCTGGTGGCGACGAGCACCGGGTCGACGACGAGGTGCGGCAGCCGGCCCGCCTTCGCCGCCTCGGCCACCGCGTCGGCGACCGCCGGGGTGCCGAGCATCCCGGTCTTCACCGCCCGGACCGCGAAGTCGCCGAGCACGCTGTCGAGCTGCTCGGTGACGGTGCGTGGGGGTAGCGGCAGCACGGCGTCCACGCCCCGGGTGTTCTGCGCGGTGACGGCGGTCAGCACGCTGGTGCCGTACGCGCCGAGGGCGGCGAAGACCTTCAGGTCGGCCTGGATGCCGGCGCCGCCGCCGGAGTCGGAGCCGGCGATGGTGAGCACGGTCGTGGGTGTCATGTCGTCTCCTCGGGCCACGCGTCGGTGCTCGGGGTGCGGGGGAAGGCGCTGGTGAGGGTCGTCGCGGCCCCGGTCGGGTCGGCGGCCCGCATGATCGCGCCGAGCACCGCCACCCCGACCGCGCCCGCGTCGACGCAGGCCGTCACCTGCTCCGGTGTCTCGACGCCGCCCAGGGCGAGCACGGGCACCGGGCTGCGCCGGATCAGGTCGCGCAGCCCGTCCGGGCGCAACGGTGGGCCGTAGCCGGGTTTGCTGCGGGTGGCCCAGACCGGTGAGAGCGTCACGTAGTCCTCGGTGGTCAGTCGGGCCAGCTCCGCCGTGTCGTGGCAGGACCGGCCGACCAGTCCGACGGCCGGCGGCGGGTACGGCCCGGCGGCGGGCAGGTGGACGGCGTCCCCGTCCAGCGGGTCGGGGCCGGCCACGATCAGGGTGCCGCCGGCCTGCGCCAGGACGGCCCGCAGGTCGACGGCGATCGCCGCCCGTTCGGCGCGGGGCAGGTCCCTCTCCCGCAGCACCACCCACCGCACCCCACCGCCTACCGCCCCCGCGACCACGTCGACGAGGTCGCCGCGCGCCACCAGCCGGTCGGTCAGCAGCACCACCCCGTCCGGCCGGAGGAGGGGTGGGGCGGCCGGGCGGGTCACAGGTCGGGTCTTCCGTCGTCGGGGGTGGAGGCGAGGGCGTGGAAGCGGCGGGGTATCCGCCCGGCGTTGTACGCGAGCCGCCCGGCCCGTACGCCGTGCCGCATGGCGGTGGCCATCGCCGTCGGGTCGGCGGCCCGGGTGACGGCGCTGGCCAGCAGCACCCCGTCGCAGCCCAGTTCCATGGCGAGGGCCGCGTCGGAGGCGGTGCCGATCCCGGCGTCGAGGATCACCGGCACGTCGACGCTCTGCCGGATGAGCCGGATGTGGTGCGGGTTGGTGATGCCCAGTCCGGAACCGATCGGCGCACCGGCCGGCATCACCGCCGCGCAGCCGACGTCGGCCAGCCGGCGGGCCAGCACCGGGTCGTCGGAGGTGTACGGCAGCACGACGAAGCCGTCGGCGACGAGTTCCTCGGCGGCCCGCAGCAGCTCCACCCCGTCCGGGAGCAGGGTGCGTTCGTCGCCGATCACCTCCAGCTTGACCCAGTCGGTGTCGAACGCCTCCCGGGCCAGCCGGGCCACCTTGACCGCCTCGGCGGCGGTGTAGCAGCCGGCGGTGTTGGGCAGCAGCCGCACCGCGCACCGGTCGAGCAGGTCGAGCAGTCCCCCGGCGGTGCCGGGGGCGGTGTCGACGCGGCGCAGGGCGAGGGTGACCAGTTCGGTGCCGGAGGCCCGGATCGCCTGTTCCAGCACGTGCAGGTTGGCCGCGCCGCCGGTGCCGAGGATGAGCCGGGAGGTGAAGGTCTGTCCGGCGATGGTGAGGGGCATCCGGGTCACCCGCCCTGGGCGGCGCTGAGCACCTCGACCCGGTCGCCGTCGCGCAGCTCGGTGGCGGGCCAGCCGCCCCGGGGGACCACCTCGCCGTTGACCGCGACGGCGATTCCGCGCCGCTGCCCGGTGACCGTGGCGACCAGGTCCGCGACGGTCGTGCCGCCGGCCAGCTCGCGTCCGACGCCGTTGACGATCAGTCGCACGTGTCCTCCTCAGTGGAACCGGTCGGCGGTGAAGGGGGTGAGCAGCGGGTCCGGCTGACCGGTGACGATCAGGTCGGTGATCAGGTCGGCGGTGACCGGGGTGAGCACGATGCCGTGCCGGTGGTGGCCGGTGGCGGCGAGCACGCCGGGGCGGCCGGGCAGCGGGCCGAGGATCGGCGCGTTGTCCGGGGTGCCGGGGCGCAGCCCGGCGGTGGCCTCGGTCAGCGCGTACTCGGCGAGTTCGGGGACGAGGTCGACGGCGGCCCGGAGCAGCCGCAGCACCGCCCCGGTGGTCACCTCGGTGTCGGCGCGTTCCTCGACGGTCGCCCCGAGGACCACCTCGCCGTCGTCGCGGGGGACGAGGTAGACCGACTCGCCGTCGGCGTACCCCCGGATGACGTGCCGGAAGCCGGGCGGGCGCTGGTCGGGCGCGCGCAGCCGCAGCACCTGGCCCTTGACCGGGCGGACCGGCAGCCCGGTCAGCGCGGCGGCGCCGCAGCCGGCGGCGACCACGACGACGGGCGCGTCCACCTCGGCCAGTCGGGTCACTAGGCCGGGCAGCAGGGTCGCGCCGGCCCGCTCGGCGGCGACCCGGAGCGCGTCGACCAGCCGGCGCGGGTCGACCTGGTGGTCGCCGGGGGCGACCGCTCCGCCGCGCAGCCGGGGGGTCAGCGCCGGTTCGCGCTCCCGCAGCTGCGACGGGCGCAGCGCGCTGATCGGCAGCCCCAACCCCTGCTGGTACGACCAGAGCCGGCGGGCTTCGGCCAGGTCGTCCCCGGTGAGCCCGACGACGAGGGTGCCGTCGGTGCGGTAGCCGAACTCCCTGCCGGTGGCGGCGGTCAGTTCGGCGGCGAAACCCGGCCAGCGGGCGGCGGACGCGGTGAGCAGCCCGGTCAGTTCCCGTTCCCCGAAGTACGCCTCGGCGACCGGGGCGAGCATCCCGGCGGCGACCCGGGACGCGCCGGAGCCGGGGGCCGGGTCGTGCACGGTCACCCGCAGGCCCCGGGTGGCGCAGCGCCAGGCGATCGCCAATCCGACCGGCCCCGCGCCCACGATGGCGACGTCGGGCCGGGTCAGCACGTCAGTGCCGCGATCAGTTCGGCGGTGGCCCGGCCCGGGTCGGCGGCGGTGGACAGCGCCCCGACCACCGCCACGCCGTACGCCCCGGCGGCCCGCAGCGCCGGCACGGTGGCGGCGGTGACCCCGCCGATGGCGATCACCGGCACGGCGACGGCGGCGACGACGGCGTGGATGCCGGCGGGGCCGATCGGGTCGGGCAGGCCGGTCTTGGTGGCGGTGGGATGGCACGGGCCGACGCCCAGGTAGCTGGCCCCGGCGGCGACGGCCCGGGCGGCGGCGTCCGGTTCCCGGGCGGTCGCGCCGAGCACGGCGGCGGGGCCGAGGACCCGGCGGGCCGCCGCGACGGGCAGGTCGTCCGCGCCGACGTGGCCGCCGTGGGCGTCCACCGCGAGGGCGACGTGCAGCCGGTCGTTGACCAGGCAGGTCGCCTCGTACGGCACGCAGAGCGCGCGTACCCGTCGGGCCAGGTCGTACGCCTGCCGGTCGGTGGTGTCGTCGGTCACCCGGACCTGGACGACGAGGTCGGCGCGGGCCACCGGGAGGGCGGCCCGTACGACGGCGAGCGGGTCGCACCCGGGGCGGGTGTCGGTGATCAGATGCAGTCGGCCGAGGGACGGCACGGCAACTCTCCTCCCTGCGCCGGCATTACCCGGATCAGGTTCGACGGTCGGGGGCTCTCAGCCCCCCTCTCAGCCCGGTGTACCGGGCTCCCGTGGGTCACGTGCCTGTGACCGTACGACAGATCCGCTGATCCGCCAAGGGGTGTTAGATTGATCCAGGACTATCAATGCGTACGGTTGTGGGCTTGTATCCACATAAGCCGGAAAAGCGAGTCGCCGATACCGAATCGTTACATGCTCATGCCTTGCCGGAAACCAATCCAGCGGCGCTAATTTGTTCAACCGATCGACATTATTCCGGTGCGGAGCCTCGGCGTGGCCCGCACCTGATCGCCACTGGTGCGGACCTCGGCGGGCCCACACCGATCCGACCGGGGACGGTCTGCGGCGAGTCGTCCCCATGCCCCCACCACTGTCCAGCACGGACAAAAGGAGCATGGAGTGTCTCCATCCCGCCATCGCCGCGCCCGTCGCGGCCCACTGGGTGCCGGTCTACTGGCCCTCTCCCTACTCGCCAGCGGCCTGATCGGCGGCACCGCCGCCCAGGCCGCTCCCGTCGCGGCGGCCCAGCCACAGGCCGCACCGGCACCGGCGGCAGCCGCCGCCGAACCCTTCTCGGTCCTGGTCTTCTCCAAGACCGCCGGATTCCGGCACGACGCCATCCCGGCCGGCATCGCCGCGATCCAGAAGCTCGGCACCGACAACGGGTTCACCGTCGACACCACCGAGGACGGAGCCGCCTTCAACGACACCAACCTGGCGAAATACCAGGCGGTGATCTGGCTCTCCACCACCGGTGACGTCCTCGACGCCACCCAGCAGGCCGCGTTCGAGCGCTACATCAAGGCCGGCGGCGGCTACGCCGGCGTGCACGCCGCCTCCGACACCGAGTACGACTGGGCCTGGTACGGCAACCTGGTCGGCGCGTACTTCTCCGGCCACCCCGCCAACCAGCAGGCCACCGTCAAGGTCGAGGACCACGCGCACCCGTCGACCGCCGACCTGCCGGACCGCTGGTCCCGGTTCGACGAGTGGTACAACTTCCGCACCAACCCGCGCTCCAAGGTGCACGTGCTGGCCAGCCTGGACGAGAAGTCCTACAGCCCGGGTGCCGGCGCGATGGGCGCCGACCACCCCACCGCCTGGTGCCAGGACTACGACGGCGGTCGGTCGTGGTACACCGGCGGCGGCCACACCCAGGCGTCGTACACCGAGCCGGAGTTCCTCAGCCACCTGCTCGGCGGCATCCGCACCGCGGCCGGCGTCGAGAACGCCGACTGCGGCGCCTCCAAGACCGCGAACTTCGAGAAGGTCACCCTCGACAGCAACACCAACAACCCGATGGAGCTGGACATCGCTCCGGACGGCCGGGTGTTCTACGCCGAGCGCGACGGCCGGGTGCAGATCGTGAAGCCGGACACCGGCAACACGGTCACCGCGACCCGGCTGGACGTCTTCACCGGCAACGAGGACGGCCTGCTCGGGCTGCGCCTCGACCCGGACTTCGCCACCAACAAGTGGATCTACCTGTACTACGCACCGGCCGGTGGCGCCCCGCGCAACTACCTGTCCCGGTTCACCGTCAACGGTGACACCATCGACAAGGCCACCGAGAAGGTCATCCTCCAGGTCGACACGCAGCGCAACACCTGCTGCCACGCCGGCGGCAGCATGACCTTCGACTCGCAGGGCAACCTCTACCTGGCCACCGGCGACAACACCAACCCGTTCGAGTCGAGCGCCTTCACCCCGATCGACGAGCGGGCCGGCCGGCAGGACTACGACGCGCAGCGCAGCGCCGGCAACACCAACGACCTGCGCGGCAAGGTGATCCGGGTGCACCCGGAGGACGACGGCACCTACACGATCCCGACGGGCAACCTGTTCGCCCCGGGCACCGCGAAGACCCGTCCCGAGATCTTCGGCATGGGCTTCCGTAACCCGTTCCGGATCGGCGTCGACCAGAAGACCGACACCCTCTACGTCGCCGACTACGGGCCGGACGCCTCGACGGCCAACCCGAACCGGGGCCCCGAGGGCCTGGTGGAGTGGAACATCGTCGCCACGGCCGGCAACTACGGCTGGCCGTACTGCACCGGCAACAACAAGGCGTACAACGACTACACCTTCCCGTCCGGGCCGAGCGGGGCGAAGTTCGACTGCGCCGCGCCGGTCAACGACTCGCCCAACAACACCGGCCTGACCAACCTGCCGCCGGCCATCGCGGCGACGGTGGACTACGGCTACGCCGGCGACCCGCGCTTCCCCGAGATCGGTGGCGGCGGTGCCCCGATGGGCGGCCCGGTCTACCGCTACGACGCCGACAGCACGTCGGGCCGCAAGTGGCCGGCGTACTACGACGGCAAGGCGCTGCTCGGCGAGTGGAACCAGTCGAAGATGTACACGATGCAGGTCAGCGCGGACGGCAAGACGCTGGTCGACATCAACCAGCTGCTCACCGGCATGCCGATGATCCGTCCGATGGACTTCGAGTTCGGTCCGGACGGCGCGCTCTACATGATCGAGTGGGGCACCGGTTTCGGCGGCAACAACGACGACTCCGGGGTCTACCGGATCGACTACACCGCCGGTGACCGCGCCCCCATCGCCGAGGCCAGCGCCGACCCCACCTCCGGGGCCGCGCCGCTGACCGTGAACTTCTCCAGCGCCGGGTCGCGTGACCCGGACGGCGGCACGCTGACCTACGCGTGGAAGTTCGGTGACGGCCAGACCTCCACCGAGGCGAACCCCACCCACACCTACACCGCGGCCGGCGACTACACCGCGCAGCTCACCGTCACCAACCCCAAGGGCCGCACCGCCGTGGCGAACGTGCCGGTGACGGTCGGCAACACCGCCCCGACGGTGACCATCGAGTTCCCGCCCAGCGGCGGTTTCTTCGAGTGGGGCGACCAGGTCAAGTACACGATCAAGGTGACCGACCCGGAGGACGGCACCGTCGACTGTGACCGGGTGCAGCTGCAGGTGCTGCTCGGCCACGACGAGCACGCCCACCCGCTGGAGCAGCACACCGGCTGCACCGGCACCGTGCAGACCTCGCTGGCGTCGGGTCACGGCGCGGAGGCCAACGTCTTCGCGGTCTTCGAGGCCACCTACACCGACGACGGCGGCACCGGCGGCGCCGGCCCGTTGACCGGTCGGGCGATCGAGATCCTCCAGCCCAAGCGCAAGCAGGCCGAGTACTACACGGCCACCGGGCGGGCCCCGGGCAGCACCGGCGGCGGTGACCCGGGCGTGCAGAAGGAGACCACCACCGACCCCGCCGGTGGCGGCCAGAACATCGGCTTCATCGAGGACGGCGACTGGTGGTCGCTCGTCCCGGCCAACCTGACCGGGGTCGAGCAGATCCGGTTCCGGGTGGCCTCCGAGGTCCAGGGCGGTCGGATCGACGTGCACGCCGGTGCCGTCGACGGCCCGGTCGTGGCCACGGCCACCGTGCCGAGCACGGGTGGCTGGCAGCAGTTCGTCGACGTGACCGCGCCGGTGACGGCCGGTGCGGAGGGCGCGCTGTACTTCGTCGCCAAGGACCCCGCCGGTGGCGCGGGTTCGCTGTTCAACGTCAACTGGATGGACTTCATCGGACGGGGCGTCACCGACAACGCGCCGCCGCAGGTGACGGCCACCGCCACCCCGGCGACCGGCACCGCGCCGGTCACCGTGACCTTCACCGGCACGGCCACCGACACCGAGGGTGACACCCCGCTGACGTACGCCTGGGACTTCGGTGACGGCGGGACGGCGACGACCCTGAACGCCACCCACACCTACCCCACCCCGGGCACCTTCACCGCCACCCTGACGGTGACGGACAGCCGGGGTGCGAAGTCCTACGCGACCGTCCCGGTCAAGGTGGACGCGCCGACCAACTCGTGCCTCGGCGCGCGGTCGGACGAGTTCCTCGGCAACAGCCTCGACAAGGACCGCTGGTCGGTGGTCCGGGAGAACCAGCTCTACTCGGTCTCCGGTGGGGCGCTGCGGCTGCCCACCTCCTCGGGTGACCTGTACGGCTCCCGTAACGACGCGACCAACCTGGTGCTCCAGCCCGCACCCAGCGGGGCCTGGCAGGCCACCACGAAGGTCACCGTGCCCGTCACCGCCGACTACCAGCAGGCCGGCCTGCTGATCTACGGCGACGACGACAACTACGCCAAGGTGGACCTGCTCTACGGCGGTTCGCGCAAGGTGGAGTTCATCCGGGAGACCGCCGGGACTCCGCGTAACGACGCGGCCGACGCCGTGGCCGCCCCGGCCGGTGACACCATCTGGCTGCGGCTGATCAGCGACGGCACCAACCTGACCGCGCAGTTCTCGACCGACGGTGTCACGTTCACCCCGGTCGGCCGGTCCGCCGCGCTGGCCGGCATCACCAACCCGCGCATCGGCCTGCTCGCCCTCAACGGTGGCACCACCGCCCCGGTGGTGGACGCGGTGTTCGACTCGTTCCTGGTCTCGCCGGACGCCCCGGCCGGCCCGGTCACCCCGTCGGACGAGTTCACCGGCACCACGCTCGACAAGTGCCGGTGGAACGCGGTGCTCCGTGAGGACCCGGCCGGTTACCGGGTGGTCGACGGTGCGCTGAAGATCGACGTGCCGTCCGGTGACATCTACGGCACCAACAACACCGGGCCGAAGAACTTCATCCTCCAGACCGCGCCGAGCGGTGACTGGACCCTGGAGACGAAGGTCGACGGCAGTGCCCTGGCCGAGCAGTACCAGCAGGCCGGTCTGATCGTCCACGCCGACGACGACAACTACGTCAAGTTGGACTACATCGTGGACAACCAGGCCGGGCAGGCGGTCTCCCGGCGGATCGAGTTCCGTGGCGAACTCGCCGGGGCGACGCAGAACCCGCAGCCCCAGGTCTCCAACCTGACCTCGGGGGTGTGGTACCTGCGGCTGGCCCGCGCCGGTGACACCTTCACCGCGTCGTACTCGGCGGACGGGCAGGAGTGGACCACGTTCGAGACGGTGACGAACACCGCCGTCGGGGCCACCCCGAAGATCGGTCTGTTCACCCTCGGCGCGAACGCGGCCACCTCGACGACGGCCTCGTTCGACTACTTCCGGCTCTCCACCAGGGCGGCCGACACGACCGCCCCGGTGACCACGGCCACCGTCTCCGGCACCCCGACCGAGGGTTGGCACACCGGCCCGGTCACCGTGACGCTGGCGGCGGCCGACGAGGCCGGCGGTAGCGGGGTGGCGAGCACCGAGTACCAGCTCGACGGGGCCACCACGTGGACCGCGTACACCGAGCCGGTGCAGGTCAGCGGGGACGGCACCCACGAGGTGCGGTTCCGGTCGACGGACGCGGCCGGCAACGTGGAGGCGACGAAGAAGGTCGCCGTGAAGATCGACGCCACCGCGCCGGTCAGCTCGGCGTCGTTCGCCCCGGCCAACGACGACGGCTGGCACAACGGCACCGTCCCGGTGGTGATCACCTCCACCGACGCCGGTTCCGGGGTCAAGAAGCTGGAGTGGTCGCTCGACGGTGGCGCCTGGACGGCGTACACCACGCCGGTGGAGGTGACCGGGGACGGCACGCACGAGCTGCTGTACCGGGCCACCGACGCCGCCGGCAACGTCGAGGCGCTGAAGTCGGCGGTCGTCAAGATCGACGGCACCAAGCCGACGTTGCTGGTCTCCGGCATCGCCGACGGCCAACTCTACGGTGACAGCCAGGACGTCCGGATCTCGTGGCAGGCGGTCGACCCGACCTCCGGCATCAAGACGACCTCCGGCGTGCTGGACGGTCGGGCGTACGCCAGCGGCACCCTGCAGGCGCTGTACGAGCTGCCGCTCGGCCTGCACGAGCTGACGGTGACCGCGACCGACAAGGCGGGCAACTCCACCACCTCGACGGTCCGGTTCTTCGTCACCACCTCGTTCCGGGACATGCAGAACCTGCTGGACCGGTTCAAGGCGACCGGACGACTCTCCACCAAGGCGCACCGTCAGCTGTCCAACAAGCTGGACGCGGTACGGGAGTCCGAGGCGGCGGGCAACGACAAGCGGGCGGTGCAGCAGTTGACCGCCTTCAAGGCGTTGGCCACCGACCCCGCGGTGGTGACCGACACCGACGTGCGGGACGTGCTGGTCCGGGACGCCGACGCCATGATCGTCCGGCTCGGTGGCGCGGCCACCAAGGCCGGCGTCAAGGCGAACGCCAACAAGTCGGTCAACGGGGCCGGCCGGCTCGGTGCCGACCCCACCCGGATCGCCAAGGGCGGTTCGCTGTAAGGAGCACCACGGGGCCGCTCCCACCGTCGACACCGGCGGTGGGGGCGGCCCCTCCACATAGCAAGGGAGACGTCGATGCGTACCTTGAGAGCCCTCGCCGCGCTGGTCGTGGCGGCCCTGGTGACCCTGCCGGCGGGTCCGGCGGCGGCGCACGGCGGAAAGGTCAAGCTGACGGTGGCCGGTGACGGCGCCGGTGGGGTGACCGTGATGGCCGTGTACGCCGACGGGCACCGGCTGGACCAGCCGGTCCGGCTCACCGTGACAGCCGAGGGTGAGGGGGGCCGGACGGCCGGGCCGGTGCAGATCGAGCCGTCCGGGGAGGGGCAGGGCTTCTACAGCAGCGGCCCGCTGCTCTCCCCCGGCGACTGGCGGGTGACGGTCCGCGCCCCCGCCCCCTACCAGAGCACGGCGACCGCTCAGGTGCAGGCCCGGGTGGCCCAGTCGCCGTCGCCGGTCGCCGCCACGCTGCCGCCCACCGGCGGGGACGCCGACGACGGCTTCGGCGGCTGGCCGTGGCTGGCCGGTGCGCTGGCGGTGGTCGTCGTCGCCGGGTCGACGCTGCTGTGGTGGCGTCGCCGGGCCCACCCCGGGGAGCCGACCGGCCTGGCCGGCTGACGACCTGGTACCCGATCGGGCCCGGACACCGCGACGGTGTCCGGGCCCGACCGCGTCCGACCCGGGTCGGTCAGAGCAGGGCGTCCAGGGCGTCGAGGTCGTCGTCGGTGGGCTGCCAGGTGCCGGCGGCGGCGTTCGCCCGGACCTGCTCGGCGGTGGTGGCCCCGGCGATGACGGAGGCCACCGCCGGTCGGGCGGCCAGCCCGCCGATGGCCACCTGGAGCAGCGTCAGCCCCCGCTGCGCCGCAAACGTCTCCAGCGCCTCGATGGTCTCCCAGCGGGCCGCGGCGAGCCGCTCGGCGTACCGGCCACCGCCGGAGAGGCGGCTGCCGGCGGGTGGGGCGGTGTCGCGCCGGTACTTGCCGGTGAGCAGCCCGTTGGCGAGCGGGAAGAACGGCAGCAGGCCCAGGCCGAACCGCTCGCAGGCCGGAATGATCTCGACCTCGGCGTCGCGGTGGAGCAGGTTGTAGTGGTTCTGCGCGCTGACGAACCGGGTCAGCCCCCGGGTCTTCGCCGTCCAGTCGGCGTCGGCGATCTGCCAGCCGGAGAAGTTGGAGTTGCCCAGGTAGCGCACCTTGCCGGCGCGGACCAGGTCGTCCAGCGCGGCGAGCGTCTCGTCGATCGGGGTGTCCGGGTCGGGCTCGTGCAGCTGGTACAGGTCGATGTGGTCGGTGCCGAGCCGGCGCAGCGACGCCTCGACGGCCCGCACCACGTACCGCCGGGACCCGCGTACCCCGAAGTCGCGGCCGTTGCGCCCGCCCATCGACATGCCGAACTTGGTGGCCAGCACCACGTCGTCCCGGCGGCCCTTGAGGGCCTGCCCGAGCAGTTCCTCGGAACCCCCCGAGGGCTCGCCGTAGATGTCGGCGGTGTCGAAGAAGGTGATCCCGGCGTCGAGCGCGGCGTCGACCACCGCCCGGGTGCCGTCGATGTCGAGCTTGCGGCCGAAGTTGTTGCAGCCGATGCCGACCACGGACACCACGAGCCCGGAGTCGCCCAACCGGCGGTAGGTCATCTCAGTCACGAGATCCACCCTATGCCGCCCGGACCGGCCCCGACCCCGCCCGACGACCGGCCGGGGTCGGCACCTCACGGTCCGCGTGGGTGACTCAGCCCACGTCCCAGACCGGCTCCGGGGTCTCCACCACCTCACCGTCCCCCCGGAACAGCACGAACCGGTCGAACGAGCGGGTGAACCAGCGGTCGTGGGTGACCGCGACGACCGTCCCGGCGAACGCGGCCAGTCCCGCCTCCAACGCCTCGGCCGAGGCCAGGTCGAGGTTGTCGGTCGGCTCGTCGAGCAGCAGCAGGGTCGCCCCGGACAGCTCCAGCAGCAGCACCAGGAACCGGGCCTGCTGACCGCCGGACAGGGTGCCGAAGCGCTGGTCGCCCTGGCCGGCCAGCTCGTAGCGGCTCAGCGCCGCCATCGCCGCGTGCCGGTCCATTCCGGCCCGGTGCTCGTCGCCCCGCCACAGCGCCTCGACCAGGGTCTTGGCCATCAGCTCCGGCCGGTCGTGGGTCTGCGAGAAGTGCCCCGGGCGGACCCGGGCACCCAGCCGGACCACCCCGCCGTGTGCCACCGGGGCCAGCGCGGCGGCCCCGTCGACCGGGCCGTTGGCCGGGTCGGGGTCGGTGCCGCCCCGGGCCAGCAGGCGCAGGAAGTGCGACTTGCCGGTGCCGTTGGCCCCGAGCACCGCCACCCGGTCGCCGTACCACAGCTCCAGGTCGAAGGGGTAGGTCAGGCCGTCCAGCTCCAGCTGCTCGCAGATCACCGCGCGCTTGCCGGTCCGCCCGCCGGCCAGCTGCATCCGGATGTCCTGGTCCTTCGGCGGTACGGGTGGCGGCCCGGCCTCCTCGAACTTGCGCAGCCGGGTCTGCGCCGCCTGGTAACGGGAGGCGAGCCCGTCGTTGTACGCGGCTTTCTGCTTGTACATCAGCATCAGCTCACGCAGCTTCTGGTGCTCCTCGTCCCAGCGGCGACGCAACTCGTCGAGGCGGGCGTGCCGGGCGGTGCGGGCCTCGTGCCAGCTGGCGAAGCTACCCGGGTGCACCCAGGCGCTGCCCCCCTCGACGGCGACCACCCGGTCGGCGGTACGGGCCAGCAGCTCCCGGTCGTGTGAGACGTACAGCACCGACTTGGTGGACTCGCGCAGCCGTTGCTCCAGCCAACGTTTACCGGGCACGTCGAGGAAGTTGTCCGGCTCGTCGAGCAGCAGCACCTCGTCGGTGCCCCGCAGCAGCAGCTCCAGGGCGAAGCGCTTCTGCTGGCCACCGGACAGGGTCCGCACCGGGCGGTCCCGGGACGCGTCCCAGGGCAGGTCGAGCACGGTGGTGGTGACGGTGTCGAAGAGCACCTCGGCGTCGTACCCGCCGGCCTCGCCCCAGGCGGCCAGCGCGTCCGCGTACGCCAGCTGGGCCTTGCCGGCGGCGGTGCTGTACTTGCCGCGCAGCTCGGCGGCGCGCATGGCCTGTTCGGTGTCGACGAGCCGGCGGCCGGCGTCGCGCAGCGCCGGCGGGGCCAGCGACAGGGCCAGGTCGGCCAGCGTCGACTCGTCACCGATCATGCCGATGAACTGCCGCATCACGCCGAGCCCGCCGGCCCGCGCGACCGCGCCGGTGCGCACCGGCAGGTCCCCGGCGACCATCCTCAGCAGCGTCGTCTTGCCGGCGCCGTTCGGCCCGACCAGGGCGACCTTGGCCCCCTCACCGACCCGGAACGACACGTCGGCGAAGAGTTCCCGACCGTCCGGGAGGATGTGCCCGACCGCTGCCACGTCCACGTATCCCACGCGGGCATCCTGCCCGAGGCGTGGGGCCGGAGGACACCGGATTACCGGGTGACCCGCAGCACCCGGTAGCCCTTCTGGCTGGCGTGCCGGGTCACCGCGAAGCCCTCGTCGAGCAGCCAGCGGTGCAGCGAGTCGCCGCCGAGGTGGCGGGCCACCACCAGCCAGCCGACGCCGTCCGGGGCGAGCCGGGGCAGCCAGCGGCGCAGCAGTCCGTGCAGTTCGGGTTTGCCGACGTGGATCGGCGGGTTGGACCAGACCTGGGTGAAGGTGACGTCGGCCGGCACCTCGTCGGGGGTGACCGCGTGGACCCGGTCGGCGGCGTCGATGCGGGCGGCGTTCGCGGCGGTCAGTGCGCGGGCCCGTTCGTTGACGTCGACCGCCCAGACGGTGGCGGTCGGCGCGAGGTCGGCCAGCACGCAGCTGATCGGGCCGAACCCGGAGCCGATGTCGAGCAGGTGGCCACCGGTGGCGGCGGTCGGCAGGTCGGCCTTGCGCAGCAGGACGGCGGTGCCGGGGTCGAGCCGGGTGGCGGAGAAGACCCCGCTGGCGGAGGCGAGTGTGTAGTCGCGCCCGGCGACGTGGAACTCCACCTCGCGGGGGTGGGCCGGGGCGCTGGGCTCCGCGGTGAAGTAGTGGTCGCCGGTCACCGGGGCATTGTTCCACCGGTCCGGAGCGGGGCTGCCGTCGGCCGGCGTCCCCGCCCGACGCGCCACAGACCGTATTTCCTGTTATTACCCCCTAAAGGGGCAATGAACCCTACTCTGGGCGACATGGTATATCGGTACGAGTCCGCTGAGGACGCATTCGAGGAGAACCCGCGGCCCGACGCGGACCTGCCGCTGTTCCAGCCCCCGCCGACCACGGCGGCCGGGCCCTCCCCGTCCCGCTTCCCGGCACCGTCGCTGCCCCGGGTCAACCAACCGGCACCGCCGACGGTCGACCCCGTCCCGATCCGGTCCGCCGTCCAGGTGCCCGGCGCGACGTCCGCACCGGACCGCGCCAGGTCCCGCCGCTCCGGCGACGGCCGGGGCCGCCGGGGTGGCCGCGGCTGGCAGATCGTCGTCGGCGGGGCCGCCGTGCTGATGCTGCTCGGCCTCTGCGGGCTCGGCGGGGCCGTCCTGCTCATCGACCGCACCCCGACCGACGACACGTCGCCGAACGGGCAGGCCGCGCCGACGGCACCGGGCACCGCCACCCCCGACGACCAGGCCGACGGGCCACTGGACTCCCGGGAGGTCGACCGGCAGCCGTTGACCGCCAAGGAGGTCTTCCCCGGCAGCAAGCTGGTCATCGGCGTCGACCGGCACGAATACCAGGTGCTCAAGACCCAGTCGAACGCCAGCTGCGCCGTCGCGGCCACCGGCGAGATAGCCGACCTGCTGGTCACCCTCGGGTGCAGCCAGGTGGTCCGGGCCACCCTGCGCTCCCCCGACGAGGACCACCTGGTCACCGTCGGCCTGCTCAACCTGACCGACCTGGCCACCGCGCAACGCGTCCGGGACCGGATCCGCCCACTGCTCGACGACCGGCGCGGCCGGTTCCGGGGCATGCCCGCGGGGGAAGACACCGAGTCGGTCGCCACCGCCGCCGCCCGCGTCGCCTGGCAGGTGCGCGGCCACTACGTCGCCTACTGCCTGGTGACCAGGGACGACGCCGGTGCCGTCCCGGCCGGCGACCAGACCGTCCGCGAGATCATCTACGACCTGGTCGAACTGCACCTCGACAAGGGCGTCCTGGACCGCCGGGCGGCCGGCGTCAGCGTCGACCAACCCACCGCCAAGGCCACCAGCCCCTCGGCCACCCCGCACGCCGGGAACCGGAAGACCCCCACCCCCACCGCGACCCCCCGCGTCGGCGACCCGGACACCGACGAGCTGCCCGGCGACTGACGACCACCGACGCAGGCCCGGCCGGCGCGGCCGGGCCTGCGTCGTGCCCGGCCCGGAGGGAACGGGATCCGCCGCCCGGGACCGACCGTCCCCCGGCCCTCAGGACTGGACGGGGAGCCGCAGCCGGCGGGTACGGTCGGCGCGGTCGGCGTACTCGGCCGGGTCGTGTGGATAGCCGACGGCCACCAGGGTCAACCCGTGCGCCGGCGCGACCGTCACCTCGCTGGAGCGTTCCCGCCGGGCCAGCAGCCCCGCCGGCCACTCGACCGGACGTCGACCGTCCCCGGCGGTCAGCATCGCCCCCACCAGGCTGCGCACCATCGCCTGGCAGAACGCGTCGGCCTGCACGGTGGCGACCAGAATGCCGTCCGGGTCCCGCCGCCAGTCCAGCCGGGTCACCTCACGCAGGGTGGTGGCGTTCTCCTTGCGCCGGCAGTACGCCGCGAAGTCGTGCTCCCCCACCAGCCCGGCCGCCGCGACGTTCAGGGCGCCCAGGTCCAACGGTCGGGGCCAGGCGAGGGTGTCCCGACGCCGCAACGGCTCGACACCCCACGGCGCGTCGGTCACCCGGTATTCGTACCGGCGGAAGGTCGCCGAGAAGCGGGCGTCGAACTCGACGGGCACCTCGGTCATCGCCCGGACCCGCACGTCACCGGGGAGCAGCCGGGCCAGCCGGCGCAACAGCCGCCCCCGGTGCTCCGCCCAGACGACGACGGGCACGTCGAGGTGGCAGACCTGCCCGGTGGCGTGCACCCCGGCGTCGGTCCGCCCGGCCACCGTCAACCCGGTGACGGCACCCGCCCCGAGCACCAGGTCCAGCGTCTCGACCAGCACCCCGGCCACGGTGCGCCGGGTCGGTTGGACCGCCCAGCCGGAGAAGTCGGTGCCGTCGTACGAGACGTCCAGCCGCAGCCGGATCCGCTCGTCCACCTCGTACCTCCCGTTCACGACGTCGGGCCCGGCACCCCAGGAAGGGATGCCGGGCCCGACGGTGCTGCCGTTGCTCAGGCCTTCTTCTCGGTGGCCTCGGTCTCGGTAGCCTCGTCGCTGTCCTCGCGGGCGGCGGCGGTGTCACCGGACGCCGAGACCGGCGCCTCGGAGTCCTGGTCGGCCGGGGCCGCCGGGGTCTCCTCGGCCGGGGCGAGCGCCTCGACCTTGTCCTGCTGGGCGGCCTTGCGGGCGGCGGTCTTCTTGTTCGCCTTGGGCTCGGCGACCTGAAGCTCCTCCACCAGCTCGATGATCGCCATCGGAGCGGCGTCACCCTTGCGCGGGCCGGTCTTCACGATCCGGGTGTAGCCACCGTTGCGGTTGGCGTACCGGGGCGCGATCTGGTCGAACAGGGAGTAGACCACGTCCTTGTCCTTGACGACGCCCAGCACCCGCCGCCGCGAGGCGAGGTCGCCCCGCTTGGCCTTGGTGATGAGCTGCTCGGCCAGCGGACGCAGCCGCCGGGCCTTCGTCTCGGTGGTCTGGATCTTGCCGTGCTGGAACAGCGCGGTGGCCAGGTTGGCCAGCATCAGCCGCTCGTGCGCGGGGCTGCCGCCGAGGCGGGGGCCCTTGGTGGGCGTGGGCATGCTTGGTGCTCCTCAGGTGTGGCGGCAGCGCGGACTAGAGCTGCTCGGTCTCGCGATAGTCGTCGGTGTCGTAGTCGGCCTCACCGAAGGCGTCCACGACGTGTGCCGGGTCGAAGTTCGGGGCCGAGTCCTTCAGCCCCAGACCCATCCCGGCGAGCTTCATCTTGACCTCGTCGATCGACTTCTGGCCGAAGTTGCGGATGTCGAGGAGGTCGGCCTCGGTACGCCCGATCAGCTCACCAACGGAGTTGATGCCCTCGCGCTTGAGGCAGTTGTAGGAACGGACCGTGAGGTCCAGCTCCTCGATCGGCAGGGCCAGGTCCGCCGCCAGCTGGGCGTCCTGCGGGGACGGCCCGATGTCGATGCCCTCGGCGGTCTCGTCCAGCTCCCGGGCCAACCCGAACAGCTCCACCAGCGTCGAACCGGCGGAGGCCAGCGCGGTACGCGGGCCCATCGACGGCTTGGTCTCGACGTCGATGATCAGCCGGTCGAAGTCGGTCCGCTGCTCGACGCGGGTCGCCTCGACGCGGTACGTCACCTTGAGCACCGGCGAGTAGATCGAGTCGACCGGGATCCGGCCGATCTCGGCGCCGGCCTGCTTGTTCTGCGCCGCCGTCACGTAGCCGCGACCCCGCTCGACGGTCAGCTCCATGTCGAGCCGGCCCTTGCCGTTGAGGGTGGCGAGCTTGAGGTCGGGGTTGTGCACCGAGACACCGGCCGGGGGCTGGATGTCGCCTGCGGTGACGTCGCCCGGACCCTGCTTGCGCAGGTACATGCTGACCGGCTCGTCGTGCTCGGAGCTGACGCAGAGCTCCTTGATGTTCATGACGAGCTCGACCACGTCCTCCTTGACCCCGGGGATCGTGGTGAACTCGTGCAGCACACCGTCGATCTTGATCGAG
The DNA here is from genome assembly GCF_040649765.1 of Micromonospora sp. NPDC048894. Classification (NCBI taxonomy): domain Bacteria; kingdom Bacillati; phylum Actinomycetota; class Actinomycetes; order Micromonosporales; family Micromonosporaceae; genus Micromonospora; species Micromonospora sp. NPDC048894. The sequence continues at coordinate 61,999 of NZ_JBEZFY010000017.1, forward strand.
GTGACCGCGGCACCCGGGATGGACGACAGCAGCGTACGCCGCAGCGAGTTGCCCAGGGTGTAGCCGAAGCCGGGCTCCAGCGGCTCGATGGTGAACCGGGAACGGGTCTCGTTGATCGACTCTTCGGAGAGAGACGGTCGCTGGCTGATGAGCATCTTTTCTCTTCTCTTCCGGGACGCCCGCTATATGACGTCCACGACACGAACTGTTCCGGTGGCCCGCCCCGCAGGACGGGCCACCGCAACGGGCCCTACTTGGAGTAGAGCTCGACGATCAGCTGCTCCTGGACCTGGGTGTCGATCACCTGACGGGCCGGGAGCGAGTGCACCAGGACCTTCATCTGGCTCGGGATCGCCTCCAGCCACGCCGGAACGGTCTTCGAGCCGGCCTGGGCCTGCGCCACGATGAACGGGGTGAGCTCCTTGCTCTTGCCCCGGACCTCGATGATGTCGTGCTCCTTGACGCGGTACGACGGGATGTCGACCTTCTTGCCGTTCACGGTGAAGTGACCGTGCTTGACAAGCTGGCGGGCCATGTCCCGCGAGTGCGCGTAACCGGCCCGGTAGACCACGTTGTCGAGGCGCGACTCGAGGATCTGCAGGAGGACCTCACCGGTCTTGGCCTGCTTGGCCACGGCCTCCTCGTAGTACCCGCGGAACTGCTTCTCCAGCACGCCGTAGACCCGACGCGCCTTCTGCTTCTCGCGGAGCTGGAGCAGGTACTCCGTCTCCTTGGTGCGGCCACGACCGTGCTGCCCGGGCGGGAACGGCCGGGACTCGAACGGGCACTTCGGGCCATCGCACTTGCTGCCCTTGAGGAACAGCTTCATCTTCTCCCGCCGGCAACGGCGGCAGTCAGCACCGGTGTAACGAGCCATCTCTCTCTAACCTCTCAGACCCGGCGACGCTTCGGCGGACGGCACCCGTTGTGCGGCTGCGGGGTGACGTCGGCGATCTGGCCGACCTCCAGCCCGACGGCCTGCAGCGAGCGGATGGCGGTTTCCCGGCCGGAGCCGGGGCCCTTGACGAACACGTCGACCTTGCGCATGCCGTGCTCCATCGCCCGACGCGCGGCGGCCTCGGCGGCCAGCTGCGCGGCGAACGGGGTCGACTTGCGGGAGCCCTTGAAGCCAACCTGGCCCGCGGAGGCCCAGGAGATGACCGCACCGGTCGGGTCCGTGATGGACACGATGGTGTTGTTGAACGTGCTCTTGATGTGCGCCTGCCCGTGGGCGACGTTCTTGCGTTCCTTGCGCCGGACCTTCTTGACTGCGGCTCCGGCACGAGCCTTAGGTGGCATAAGTCTTCTGCGCTCCTGTATGGGTTCTCGATCGACTGCTGGCTCTTCGCCTGAATCCCGGCTGGGAAGTTACTTCTTGCCGGGCTTCTTCTTGCCGGCCACGGTCCGCTTCGGGCCCTTGCGGGTGCGGGCGTTGGTCCGCGTCCGCTGGCCACGCACGGGCAGGCCCCGGCGGTGCCGGATGCCGGCGTAGCAGCCGATCTCGACCTTGCGGCGGATGTCAGCGGCGACCTCGCGGCGCAGGTCGCCTTCAACCTTGTAGTTCGACTCGATGTGGTCGCGGAGCTGGACCAGCTCCTCGTCCGTGAGGTCCCGAGCGCGCTTGTCCGGCGAGATGCCGGTAGCAGCGAGCGTCTCCTGGGCACGGGTGCGACCGACCCCGAAGATGTAGGTGAGCGCGATCTCCATCCGCTTTTCGCGGGGGAGATCCACGCCGACTAGACGTGCCATGTGCGGGCGTACTCCTCGTGATGTGTGGCGGAGGTGTGGACCCGTCCCACCCCGCTACCGACCTGTCCGACTCCGACGCGGTGTGCGCCGGCGACCGAACGGCCGCTGCCCGAGCGGGCCCCGGCCTCCGACCGGGGGTTGGCCACGAGAAGGTACGCGTGCGTACGTTCCGCGGCTGGGACGAGCTGGTGACGTGTTGTCGTCGGATCTGCGCGACCCGGACCGGTCCGCCGCCCTCCGTTCGTCACGGACGGCGGAATCGGATCAGCCCTGGCGCTGCTTGTGGCGCGGGTCGGTGCAGATCACCATGACCCGGCCGTGCCGGCGGATAACCCGGCACTTGTTGCAGATCCTCTTGACGCTCGGCTTGACCTTCACGGTTGCCTTACTTCCCATCTGGCCCGGCGACGCGATGACCGCGACTCCGGACGTCGAAGACGGACACGGGGACTTCCCGGCCGCCGTCAGGCTTACTTGTAGCGGTAGACGATGCGCCCGCGGGTCAGGTCGTACGGCGAGAGTTCGACGACGACCCGGTCCTCCGGCAGGATGCGGATGTAGTGCTGCCGCATCTTGCCGCTGATGTGAGCCAGCACCTTGTGGCCGTTCGCGAGCTCCACCCGGAACATTGCGTTCGGCAGAGGCTCGATGACCCGACCCTCGATCTCGATGGCTCCGTCTTTTTTCGGCATGTACTCCGCTGTCCTGACGTCGGTTGCTCCGGACGGCCCACAACGCCTTACACGGACCTCCCGATGGTCATCGGGGGCCCGCGCCAGCCGCGGCTCCGGGCTCCCACCGAAGCGCGGGGTGGGCATGCCGGAGTGGACGCTGTGCGCCGATCTGAAAGTGTACGCCCGCCCACTGGTGGTCGCCAAACCGGCCACCAGTGGTGTCACCCAACCGGACGAAACTGGGCACCCTCCCACGCAACGCCCGGCGGTCGGCGGTCGTTGCGGCGCTACTTGCGGCGCTTGCGCCGCCGCGTGTCGCGCGCCACCCGCCGGCGGTCCCGCCGGGCGGGAGCCCCGCCGGCGAACCCGCCAGTGGTACGCAGGAGCAGCAGGACCCCCCACGGGCCGAGCGCCCATGCCGGCCAGTAGAACAGCAGTTCCCGGCTGCCGACCGAGGAGATCGCCCAGATCACGGTGAGCAGGGCCGCCACCCGCAGCCAGGGCACCCACACCTCGACCGGCCACCGCCGGGAGCCGACACCCACGGGCACCGGCTCACCCACTGCGGTGCTCCCGGTCACCGGCGGCTCCGGCGTCACCTCCCGGTCGGGCTCCGACGCCCCGGAACCGGACACCGGCGGGGCCTGCGGGCCGAGCGGGGCCAGCGGGCCGAGCGGGGCCAGCGCGGAGCGCTGCGCGGACGCCGGTGCCGGCAGATCAGCCAGGACGGTGTCCAGTTCCGCGTAGGTCTTCGCCCCGTACGTCTGTTGCAGGCGTTCGTCGTACTCGTGCAGGTCGAGCCGGCCCTCCTCCAGGGCGACCCGGAGCCGTTCCGCCGTCGCCTCCCGGTCGGTGTCCGCCGCCCGCATCCGGTCCCGCTCCTGCATGCCGGCCCGCCTCTCCATGCCGGCAAGCATGACACCACGGGTCCACCGCCACCGAACCCCGTCACCGCCCACCGGGCCACAGGTCGGCTGCCGGACCAGAGGCCACACCGCCACCGCCCCGCGACCACCGCCAAGACCACCACCTCGGCCACGGCCACCACCACCACGACCATCACCACGGCCACCACCACCACGACCATCACCACGGCCACCACCACCACGACCATCACCACGGCCACCGCCACCACGGCCCCGCCACCACCTCGGCCACGGCCACCGCCACCACCAAGACCACCGCCACGGCCCCGCCACCACCACGGCCCCGGCCACGGCCACGGCCACGGCCACGGCCAGCCGGATGCTCGTCCGGCTACGACGCCGGCACCGGCCAGCGCGACCGATGCCACCGGGCGGTTCCTCCGGTAGCGAGCCCATGCGGTCGACGGGTCGCCCCGAATCTCCACTCGAGGGGCCGCCCGTCCGCCCACCGGTGACCGCCCTCCCCCACCGCATCTGTCCTCGGGCCCTTTCGACCTGATGACATCAGTGATTCAGCCAGCACCCCCACCTCGGTCAGGAGGGGATCGGTCAGGAGGGGACCGGTCAGGAGGGGACCGGTCAGGAGGGGACCGCCGCCGCGAGGTCCTCTCCCTGCTCAGGCTGACACTCGACGTTCATGTGCTTCCCCCTACCGACGGTTGAGTCGTCAACGCCATCAGCTCGAAAGGACCCGGGGTGGTCAACTGGCACCGGCCCGTCGGGCCCGGTACAACAGCCAGCCACACAGCGGCAACGGCGACAGGGGCGACAGCGGACGGCGACAGCGGACGGCGACAGCGGCGGGCGGCGGCAGAGGCAGCGGCGACAGCGGACGGCGGCAGCAGCGGGCGACAGCGGACGGCGGCAGCAGCGGGCGACAGCGGCGGTGTGACCCCTGGTTCGGCAGCTGCCCTCCGTAGACGGACCACGCGGCGTGAACCGCCGAGACGAGCACAGCTCGGCACCGCCCCCTGCCGGACATCCCATCCGGACACGCCCCGGCCAGGTCGGCGACGAGGGGGCGCGGACGAGGCTGCCAGCGCCCGGCAGGGGGCGGGCCCGGACGCTCCTCAGCGGGCCCTACTCAGGGGCCCGCAGGGCAGAGAGCCGCAGGGCAGAGAGGCCTGATGACCGGTCAGGTGGCCGGGGAATCGGCAGGCTGCCGGGCGGTCACCAGGTCGCCGAGCCGCGCCCGTCCGCCGTCGAACGCGGTCAGCACCCAGACCCCGTCCTCCAGCAGCGCCATCGAGTGCTCGACGTGCACCGCCATCGACCGGTCCCGGGTGACCACCGTCCACCCATCGGACAACTCGACGGTACGTGGGGAACCCATCGTGATCATCGGCTCGATCGCCAACGCCATGCCCGGCACCAGCCGGGGACCCTTGCCGGGGCGGCCGTGGTTGAGCACGTGCGGGTCCTGGTGCATCTCGGTGCCGATGCCGTGGCCGCCGTAGCCCTCGACGATGCCGTACCGGCCACCCCGACGGACCGCGGTCTCGACGGCGTGCGAGATGTCGGTGAGCCGGCCCCTGCCGTTCGCGGCACCCCGGGCGGCGGCGGCGATCCCGGCCCACATGGCGTCCTCAGCGACCGACGCCATCTTCAGCAGCGCCGGGTCGACCTCGCCCACCCCGACGGTGACCGCCGCGTCGCCGTGCCAGCCGTCCAGCACCGCGCCGCAGTCGATCGAGATCAGGTCGCCCTCCCGGAGCAACTGGTCCGCTGCCGGGATCGCGTGCACCACCTGCTCGTTGACCGACGAGCAGATCGAGGCGGGAAAGCCGTGGTAGCCCTTGAACGAGGGGACCGCGCCCGCCTCCCGGATGGTCGCCTCGGCGATCGCGTCGAGGTCGGCCGTACTGACCCCGGGGGCGACTGCCGCGCTCATCCGACGCAGGGCCTCGGCGACCACCAGGCCGGCGGCGCGCATCTTCTGAATCTGGTCAGGGGTCTTCAGCTGGATGTCCAGCTGGGCACGGCGCATGGAGCAGTCACCTTTCGTTGCCGATTACACAGCGCAACAGCGGGGTACGTGGCGTACCCCGCTGTTCGCACTCTATCCGCCGGGCTGCGGCGGGCGGTCAGCCGCCGTACGAGCGCAGCGCGTCGATGGCACGGACGGTGACGTCCTCCACCGGGCCGGTGGCGTCGATCCCGACCAGCTTGTTCTGGGCGCCGTAGTAGTCGACCAGCGGCGCGGTCTTGTCGGCGTACTCCCGCAGGCGGGCCGCGATGGTCTCCGGCTTGTCGTCGTCGCGCTGGAACAGCTCGGCGCCGCACCGGTCGCAGATGCCGTCCTTGGTGGTGGCGTCGAACTCGACGTGCCAGATCTTGCCGCAACCCCGACAGGTGCGCCGCCCGGAGAGCCGCCGGATCACCTCGTCGTCGTCGACCACCAGCTCCAGCACCAGATCCAGGGCGGTGCCCAGGTCGGCGAGGAGCTTGTCCAGCGCGGCGGCCTGCGGCGTGGTGCGCGGGAAGCCGTCGAGCAGGAAACCCTCGGAGGCGTCCGGCTCGGCGAGCCGGTCCCGGACCATGTTGATGGTCACCTCGTCCGGAACCAGCTTGCCCGCGTCCATGTACCGCTTCGCCTCGACCCCCAGGGGCGTCCCCTGGGAGACGTTGGCCCGGAAGATGTCACCGGTGGAGATCTTCGGCACCGAGAGGTGTGCGGCGATGAACTCCGCCTGTGTGCCCTTGCCCGCGCCCGGCGGGCCAACCAGAACGAGTCGCATCTACCGCAGGAACCCTTCGTAGTTCCGCTGCATGAGTTGGCTCTCGATCTGCTTCACGGTCTCCAGACCGACGCCGACCATGATGAGCACAGCGGTGCCGCCGAACGGGAAGTTCTGGAACTGCTGGCTGTTCAGCCAGATGAAGAAGAAGTTCGGCAGGACCGCCACGATGCCCAGGTAGAGCGCGCCCGGCAGGGTGATCCGGCTGAGGATGAAGTCGAGGTAGTCGGCGGTCGGCTTGCCGGGGCGGATGCCCGGCACGAAGCCGCCGTACTTCTTCATGTTGTCCGCGACCTCGGTCGGGTTGAACGTGATCGAGACGTAGAAGTACGTGAAGAAGATGATCAGCAGGAAGTAGATCACGATGTGCAGCGGCGCGTCGGCCTGCACGATGTTGTTCTGGATCCAGGCCTGGGTCTTTCCCGGGTCGGTCTGGTCGAAGAACTGGAGCGCCAGCTGCGGCAGGTAGAGCAGCGACGAGGCGAAGATGACCGGGATGACACCGGCCTGGTTCACCTTGAGCGGGATGTAGGTGGAGGTGCCGCCGTACATCCGCCGGCCGATCATCCGCTTGGCGTACTGCACCGGGATGCGGCGCTGCGCCTGCTCGATGAAGCAGACCGCGGTGATGACCACCAGGACCAGGGCGAGCACCAGGGCGAACTTGCCCCAGCCCTCGTTGGTCTTGATCTTCCAGCCCTCGCTGGGGAGCCGGGCCGCGATCGAGGTGAAGATCAGGACGGACATGCCGTTGCCGACGCCCCGGTCGGTGATCAGCTCGCCGAGCCACATCACCATGCCGGTGCCGGCGGTCATCGTCATGACCAGGATGCTGAGGGTCAGCCAGTCCGGGATGCCGGTGCCCTCGGGCACGATCGGGAACTGGTCGCAGCGGTTCTGGAACAGCTGGCCGGAACGGGCCAGCGCCACGAACGCCGACGACTGGAGGATGCCCAGGCCGAGGGTCAGGTAGCGGGTGTACTGGGTGATCTTCGCCTGGCCGGCCTGGCCCTCCTTGCGGAGCTGCTCCAGCCGGGGGATGACCACTGTCAGCAGTTGCAGGATGATCGACGCGGTGATGTAGGGCATGATGCCCAGCGCGAAGACCGAGAGCTGCAACAGCGCGCCGCCGGAGAACAGGTCGAGCAGGTTGAGCACGCCCGTGTTCTGGCCCTGCAGACTGTCGAGACACTTCTGCACGTTGCCGTACGAGACGCCGGGGCTGGGCAGAGTGGCGCCGAGCCGGTAGACCGCGATGATGCCTACTGTGAACAGCAGCTTCTTGCGCAGGTCAGGCGTACGGAACGCACTGAGAAAGGCGGACAGCAACTTCTTCCTCCTGCGCGCGGGCCGCCCGGTGGTGGTCCCTGGCGGGTCGGGGTGGGTGCCGGGCGAGTGCCCGATATCCATGGCTGGGAAGGGACTCTAACAGCCCGATCCCGCTCCGGGCAGGTGTGCCCGGCTACATAAACCGAATCCGATGTTACCCGGCGCACAGGCTCCGGGGAGACCAGGGCGCCCGCCCAGTTACGGAGAACTGAGCGGGCGCCCTGGTTTGCCTGTCCTACAGCTCGGTGACCGAGCCGCCGGCGGCGGTGATCTTCTCCTTGGCCGACGCGCTGAACGCCTGCGCCGACACCTGGAGGGTCACCCCGCCGAGATCGCCGGTGCCGAGGATCTTGACCGGGTGGCCCTTGCGGACCGCGCCGGCCTCGACCAGCTCCAGCGGGCCGACCTGGCCGCCGTTGGGGAACAGTTCGGCGAGCCGGTCCAGGTTGACCACCTGGAAGACGACCTTGAACTTGTTCTTGAAGCCCTTCATCTTCGGCAGGCGCATGTGGATGGGCATCTGCCCACCCTCGAACGCCGCCGAGATGTTCTTACGGGCCTTGGAGCCCTTGGTGCCGCGACCGGCGGTCTTGCCCTTGGAGCCCTCACCGCGACCCACCCGGGTCTTCGCGGTCTTGGCGCCCGGGGCCGGACGCAGGTGGTGAACCTTGATCGTCATTACTCGACCTCCTCGACCTTCACGAGGTGGCTGACCGCGAAGATCATGCCCCGAATCTCGGGACGGTCCTCCTTGACCACCACGTCGTTGATCCGCTTCAGGCCGAGCGAACGCAGCGAGTGCCGCTGGTTCTGCTTACGCCCGATCGCGGACCGGAGCTGGGTGACCTTCAGGCGTGCCATCAGGACGCCACCCCCGCCCGCGACGCCAGCATGGCGGCCGGCGCGACGTCCTCGACCGGCAGGCCACGACGGGCCGCGACGGCCTCCGGGGACTCGAGCCCCTTCAGCGCCGCCACCGTGGCGTGCACGATGTTGATGGGGTTGGACGAGCCGAGGCTCTTGGAGAGCACGTCGTGGATGCCCGCGCACTCCAGCACGGCACGCACCGGGCCACCGGCGATGACGCCGGTACCGGCGGACGCCGGCTTGAGCAGCACGACGCCGGCCGCGGCCTCACCCTGGATCGGGTGCGGGATCGACTGACCGATCCGCGGCACCTTGAAGAAGTGCTTCTTGGCCTCCTCGACGCCCTTGGCGATCGCCGCGGGCACCTCCTTGGCCTTCCCGTAGCCCACGCCGACCGTGCCGTCGCCGTCGCCCACGATCACCAGGGCGGTGAAGCTGAAGCGACGACCACCCTTCACGACCTTGGCGACGCGGTTGATCGCGACGACCCGCTCGAGGTGCGGGGTCTTCTCGACGGGCGCGTTTCCGCGGCCGCCCTCACGGCGGTTGTCGCGGCGACCACCCTCGTTGCCACCGGACCCGCCGCCACGGCGCTGTTGACCTGGCATCAGCAGCCTTCCTTATCTCTCGTGACGGGGTTTCTAGAACTCGAGCCCGGCTTCGCGGGCGGCGTCGGCAAGCGCGGCGACCCGCCCCGCGTACCGGTTGCCACCGCGGTCGAAGACGACCTTGGACACACCGGCCGCCTTGGCCCGCTCGGCGAGCAGACCGCCGACCTTGCCGGCCAGGGCGCTCTTGTCGCCGTCCGTACCGCGCAGCGACGCGTCCAGGGTCGAGGCCGACGCCAGGGTGTGACCCTTGGTGTCGTCGACGATCTGGGCGACGATGTGCCGCAGGGAGCGGGTGACCACCAGGCGGGGACGCTCGGCGGTGCCGCTGACGTTCTTGCGGACCCGGAAGTGTCGACGCGCACGGCCGACGGCGCGCTTGGCGGCGACGCCGCGGCGGCGCTTGAGCAGCGTGGCGCTCACTTCTTACCTGCCTTTCCGGCCTTGCGGCGGATGACCTCGCCCTGGTACTTGACGCCCTTGCCCTTGTAGGGCTCCGGCGGGCGGATCTTCCGGATGTTGGCGGCGACCTCACCGACCTGCTGCTTGTCGATGCCGGCCACGTGGAACAGGGTCGGCCGCTCCACCGTGAAGGTGATGCCGTCCGGCGCGGGGACCAGCACCGGGTGCGAGAACCCGAGCGCGAACTCGAGGTCCTTGCCCTTGGCCGTGACCCGGTAACCGGTGCCGGCGATCTCCAGGCTCTTGCGGTAGCCCTCGGTCACGCCGACGATCATGTTGGCGACCAGGGTACGGCTCAGGCCGTGCAGTTCCTTGGCCTTGCGCTCGTCGTTCGGCCGGTTGACGTGCAACTGGCCGTCCTCGCCCCGCTCCGCCTTGATCGGCTCGGCGAGCGTGTGCGACAGCTCGCCCTTGGGGCCCTTGACCTTGACGGTCTGGCCCTCGATCGTGATGTCGACGCCGGAAGGCACCGGGATCGACTTACGTCCAATACGCGACATTTCTACCTGTCTCCCGTTACCAGACGAAGGCGAGGACTTCCCCGCCAACGCTCCGCTTGCGGGCCTGCCGGTCGGTGAGCAGCCCCTGGGACGTCGAAATGATCGCCACGCCCAGCCCGCCGAGCACCCGCGGGAGCCCGTCCGACTTGGCGTACACCCGGAGACCGGGCTTGGACACGCGCTTGATGCCGGCCAGACTCCGCTCCCGGTTCTGGCCGTACTTCAGCTCGACGACCAGTCGCTTGCCGACGGCACCCTCTTCGGGCTCCTCGACCAACCAGGTGGCGATGTAACCCTCGGCCTTGAGGACCTCGGCGATGTTCGCCTTGATCTTCGAGTAGGGCATCGTCACCCGGTCGTGGTACGCCTGGTTGGCGTTACGCAGACGCGTGAGCATGTCTGCGATCGGGTCGGTCATCGTCATGAAATTCGTCAACCTTTCTCGCCGGGGTTCCCCGGGCACGGCCCGGGGCCTACGGCGAAGAGACAGTTCAGCTGACGCGCGAAGCGCGCCGGGCTATTACCAGGAAGCCTTGGACACGCCGGGCAGCTCACCGCGGTGGGCCATCTCCCGGATGCACACCCGGCAGAGACCGAACTTGCGGTAGACCGCCTTCGGACGCCCGCACCGCTGGCAGCGGGTGTACGCGCGAACCGAGAACTTCGGCTTCGCGGCGGCCTTGAGGATCAGCGCCTTCTTGGCCATCTCAGTTCTCCTTGAACGGGAAGCCCAGGAGCTTGAGCAGCGCCCGGCCCTCGTCGTCGGTCGTGGCGGTCGTGACCACCGTGATGTCCATGCCCCGCTGGCGATCGATCCGGTCCTGGTCGATCTCGTGGAACACCGACTGCTCGGTCAGGCCGAACGTGTAGTTGCCGTGCCCGTCCAGCTTGCGTCCGTCGAGGCCGCGGAAGTCACGGATACGCGGCAGCGCGATCGACAGCAGCCGGTCCAGGAACTCCCACATCCGGTCGCCGCGCAGGGTCACCTTCGCGCCGATCGGCATGCCCTCACGCAGCTTGAACTGCGCGATCGACTTGGTGGCCCGCCGCACCTGCGGCTTCTGGCCGGTGATCGTGGCCAGGTCGCGCACGGCGCCGTCGATCAGCTTGGCGTCGCGGGCGGCCTCGCCGACGCCCATGTTGACGACGATCTTGACCAACCGCGGCACCTGCATGGGGTTGCCGAAGTTGTGCTGCTCCTGCAGCTTGGCCACGATCTCGTTGCGGTACCGCTCCTTGAGGCGCGGCAGGGTCTTGGTTTCGGTAGCCGTGGTCATCACAGGTCCTTACCGGTGCTACGCGCGATGCGGACCTTCTGGCCGTTGTCGTCGAAGCGGTAACCGACCCGGGTCGGCTTCCCGTCGGAGTCCAGGACCTGCACGTTCGAGACGTGGATCGGGGCCTCCTGGGTGACGATGCCACCGGTCTTGGCGCCACGCTGGGTGGTGCTGATACGGGTGTGCTTCTTGACCCGGTTCACGCCTTCGACGAGGACCTTGTCCTGCCGTGGGTAGGCCGCGATGACCTTGCCCTTGGCACCCTTGTCCTTGCCGGCGATGACGATGACCGTGTCGCCCTTCTTGACCTTCACGGTCACAACACCTCCGGCGCGAGGGAAATGATCTTCATGAACCGCTTGTCCCGCAGCTCACGACCCACCGGGCCGAAGATACGGGTCCCGCGCGGGTCCCCGCCGTCCTTGATGATGACGGCGGCGTTCTCGTCGAAACGGATGTACGAGCCGTCCGGCCGCCGCTTCTCCTTGGCGGTGCGGACGACGACGGCCTTGACGACGTCGCCCTTCTTCACACCGGCACCCGGGATCGCGTCCTTGACGGTGGCCACGATGACGTCGCCGATGCTCGCGTAGCGCCGACCGGAGCCACCGAGAACCCGGATGCACAGGATCTCCCGGGCACCCGTGTTGTCGGCGACGCGCAGTCGCGACTCCTGCTGAATCACGTCTATCTCCTATGTCTGCCGGTTCTCCGGCCGCCCGTCGAGGGCGGCCGGAGCCTGGCGGAACCTGCGCCCGACCGAAACCGGCCGAGCTCGAGCCTTCGCTACTTGGCCTTCTCGAGGATCTCCACGATGCGCCAACGCTTGGTGGCGGACAGCGGCCGGGTCTCCATGATCAGGACCCGGTCGCCGATGCCGGCGGCGTTCGGCTCGTCGTGCACCTTCAGCTTGCGGGTACGACGCATGATCTTGCCGTACAACGCGTGCTTGACGCGGTCCTCGACCTCGACCACGACGGTCTTGTCCATCTTGTCGCTGACCACCAGGCCCTCACGAACCTTACGGCGGGCCCGCACGTCGGCGGTGGTGTTCTCGGTCTCGCTCATGATGCAGTCACCTCAGTCGGCGCGGCCGAGAGACCCAGCTCGCGCTCACGCATGATCGTGTAGATCCGGGCGATCTCCCGACGGATGACCTGCAACCGCCGGTTGTTGTCCAGCTGACCGGTGGCGGCCTGCACGCGGAGGTTGAACAGCTCCGCCTTGGCCTCGCGCAGCTTCGTGACCAGCTCCTCCTCGGAGAGCTCACGCAGCTCGGAAGGCTTGACGCCCGCTGCCATCAGGATTCACCCACTTCGCGCGTAACAATGCGGCACTTCATCGGGAGCTTGTGGATCGCGCGACGCATCGCCTCTCGCGCGATCTGCTCGTTGGGGAAGGACATCTCGAAGAGCACCCGCCCCGGCTTGACGTTCGCGACCCACCACTCGGGCGAGCCCTTACCGGAACCCATCCGGGTCTCGGCCGGCTTCTTGGTGAGGGCCTGGTCCGGGAAGACCGTGATCCAGACCTTGCCACCACGCTTGATGTGCCGGGTCATGGCGATACGTGCCGACTCGATCTGCCGGTTCGTCACGTACGCCGGCTCGAGAGCCTGGATCCCGAACTCGCCGAACACCACCCGGTTACCGCCCTTGGACGCGCCGTGGCGGTCCGGGTGGTGCGGCTTGCGGAAGCCCTTCGGGGGCTTGCGCGGCATCAGCATCTGTCAGCCCTCCTGCTGCGTTTCTGCCGGCTGGGTGGCGGCCGCGGCGACAGCGGAACTGTCGACGGGCTCGCCACTCGGCGTCTCGGCCTGCTGCGCGATGGTGGTCGCGGCAGCCCGGCCGGCCTCGGTACCGCCGGCGGTCGTACCGGACGAACCCGACCGGCCACGACGCGGCCGCTCGGGCCGGTCGCCACGCTCACCACGACGCGGGCGGGACGGACCGGCCTCGGCCGGGGCCTCCCGGCCCGGGACGGCGTCGCCCTTGTAGATCCAGACCTTCACGCCGATCCGGCCGAAGGTGGTACGGGCCTCGAAGAAGCCGTACTCGATGTTGGCCCGCAGCGTGTGCAGCGGGACCCGACCCTCGCGGTAGAACTCCGTGCGGCTCATCTCGGCGCCACCGAGGCGGCCCGAGACCTGCACCCGGATGCCCTTGCAGACGGGGTTCTTCATCGCCGACTGCATCGACTTGCGCATGGCCCGACGGAAGCTGACCCGGCTGGAGAGCTGCTCGGCGACACCCTGGGCGACCAGCTGCGCGTCCGACTCGGGGTTCTTCACCTCGATGATGTTCAGCTGCACCTGCTTGCCGGTGAGCTTCTCCAGCTCGCCGCGGATCCGGTCGGCCTCCGCACCCTTACGGCCGATGACGATGCCCGGCCGGGCGGTGTGGATGTCGACCCGGACGCGGTCCCGGGTGCGCTCGATGTCGACCTTGGAGATGCCGGCGCGCTCGAGCCCCTTGGACATCATCCGGCGGATCTTGACGTCCTCGCCGATGTAGTCCTTGTAGAGCTTGTCCGCGAACCAGCGGGACTTCCAGTCGGTCGAGATGCCGAGCCGGAATCCAGTGGGGTGAACCTTCTGACCCATTACTCGGCACCCTCCGTCTTACTTTCGGTCGCCGCGGGCTCGGCCTGCTGCGCCGGTGCCGCCTTCTTCGCCGCGGACTTCTTCGGCGCGGCCGGCGCGACCGCCTCGACCGCCACGGTGATGTGGCAGGTGCGCTTGCGGATCCGGTACGCCCGGCCCTGCGCCCGCGGCCGGAACCGCTTCATCGTCGGGCCCTCGTCGACGAACGCCTCGCTGACGAGCAGCGCGTCGGGGTCCAGCCGCTCGTTGTTCTCCGCGTTGGCGATCGCGCTCGCGAGCACCTTGTACACCTGCTCACTCGCCGCCTGCGGCGCGAACTGCAGCACCGTGAGCGCCTCCTTCGCGGGCAGGCCGCGGACGAGGTTGACCACCCGGCGCGCCTTCATCGGCGAGATGCGCACGTGTCGCGCAACCGCCCGCGCGCCCGGAAGCACCGGAGCGTCGCCCTTTCCTGGCATCGCTGTAACCCCTTGTTCCTCTATCCGTATGCCCGCGGCGTCAGCGCCGGCGGCTCTTCCGGTCGTCCTTCTCGTGACCCTTGAACGTGCGGGTCAGCGCGAACTCGCCGAGCTTGTGCCCGACCATGGCCTCGGTCACGAACACCGGGACGTGCTTGCGTCCGTCGTGCACGGCGATCGTGTGCCCGAGCATCTCGGGGATGATCGTCGAGCGGCGCGACCAGGTCTTGATGACGTTCTTCGAGCCCTTGTCGTTCTGCGTCTCCACCTTCTTGAGCAGGTGGTCGTCGATGAACGGGCCCTTCTTCAGGCTGCGAGGCATGCTCTATCTCCCTCAGCCGCGCTTACGCGTGGCGTAGCGGCGGCGGACGATCAGCCGGTCGCTCGGCTGGCCCTTACGACGGGTGCGGCCCTCGGGCTTACCCTGCGGGTTCACCGGGTGACGACCACCGGAGGTCTTACCCTCACCACCACCGTGCGGGTGGTCGACCGGGTTCATCGCGACACCACGGACGGTCGGGCGCTTGCCCTTCCAGCGCATCCGGCCGGCCTTGCCCCAGTTGATGTTCGACTGGTCGGCGTTGCCGATCTCGCCGATGCTGGCGCGGCAGCGCACGTCGACCCGCCGGATTTCACCGGACGGCATCCGGAGGGTCGCGTAGACGCCCTCCCGGCCGAGCAGCTGGATGCCGACGCCGGCCGAACGGGCCAGCTTGGCGCCGCCGCCCGGACGCAGCTCCACGTTGTGGATGGTGGTACCCACCGGGATGTTGCGCAGCGGCAGGTTGTTGCCCGGCTTGATGTCGGCGCCCGGACCGGACTCGACCCGGTCGCCCTGCTTCATGTCCTTCGGCGCGAGGATGTAGCGCTTCTCGCCGTCGGCGTAGTGCAGCAGCGCGATGCGCGCGGTGCGGTTCGGGTCGTACTCGATGTGCGCGACCTTCGCCGGCACGCCGTCCTTGTCGACCCGCTTGAAGTCGATCAGGCGGTACTGCCGCTTGTGACCGCCGCCGTGGTGCCGGGTGGTGATCCGGCCGTGGGCGTTGCGGCCACCCTTCTTGGGCAGCGGAGCCAGCAGGGACTTCTCCGGCGTGGACCGGGTGATCTCGGCGAAGTCGGCGACGCTGGAGCCGCGTCGGCCCGGCGTCGTCGGCTTGTACTTACGGATAGCCATTGTCTACACCCCTCAGCTGACCGGGCCGCCGAAGGCCTCGATACGGTCACCGTCAGCCAGCTTCACGATCGCCCGCTTGGTCGCCTTGCGCTGACCGAAGCCGGTCTTGGTGCGCTTGCGCTTGCCCTGGCGGTTGAGCGTGTTGACCGTCAGGACGCGGACGTTGAAGATCTGCTGGATAGCGATCTTGATCTCGGTCTTGTTCGCGTCCGGGTGCACCAGGAAGGTGTACCAGTTCCGGTTCAGCTCGCTGTAGCTCTTCTCCGAGACGACCGGCGCGACGATGATGTCCCGCGGGTCGGCGATCGTGCTCACTTGCCACCCTCCTCGGTGGTCTCGGCGGCGGACTCGGCCGCAGGGCCGTCCTCCGCGGGCACGCCCAGGAACTCGTCCAGGGCGTCCTTGGTGAAGACCACGTCGTCGGCCACCAGCACGTCGTACGTGTTGAGCTGGCCGGACTCGATCAGGTGCACCCGCGGCTCGTTGCGCAGCGACACCCAGTTCAGCTCGTCGGTGCTGCTCAGCACGACCAGGACCCGACGGGCCTCGGTCAGCTTGGCCAGCGTCGCCAGGGCCGCCTTGGTCGACGGCTTCTCGCCCGAGACGAACGCCTCGACGACGTGCACCTGGCCGGCGCGGGCCCGGTCGGAGAGGGCGCCACGCAGGGCGGCGGCCTTCATCTTCTTCGGGGTCCGCTGGCTGTAGTCGCGCGGCGTCGGGCCGTGGACCACGCCACCGCCGGCGAACTGCGGCGCGCGGATCGAGCCCTGCCGGGCCCGACCGGTGCCCTTCTGCTTGTACGGCTTCTTGCCGCCACCGGCGACCTCGCCGCGGGTCTTGACCTTGTGGGTGCCCTGCCGGGCCGCCGCGAGCTGAGCCACCACGACCTGGTGCATCAGCGCGATGTTGGCCTGGACGTCGAAGATGTCGGCGGGCAGCTCGACGGAGCCGCTCGTGGCGCCTTCGGCGTTGCGGACGTCAACGGTGGTCACTTGGCCACACCGCCCTTCTTCACCTTCGTCTTGGCCGCGGTGCGGACCAGGACCAGCGCGCCCTTGGGGCCGGGGATGGCACCACGGACGAGCAGGAGGTTGTTCTCGGTGTCGACCGCCTGGACGGTCAGGTTCTGGACGGTGTAGCGCACGCCACCCATCCGGCCCGCCATCCGGGTGCCCTTGAAGACGCGACCCGGGGTCGCGCAGGCGCCGATGGAGCCCGGCGAGCGGTGCTTGCGCTCGACACCGTGGCTGGCGCGCAGGCCGTGGAAGCCGTGCCGCTTCATCGGGCCGGCGTAGCCCTTGCCCTTGGTCTTGCCGGTGACGTCGATGGTCACGCCGACCGGGAACTCCTCGACCGTGACCTCCTGGCCCAGCGAGTAGTCCGCGGCGTTCGAGGTGCGCAGCTCGACGATGTGCCGGCGCGGCGCCACGTCCGCCTTGGCGTAGTGCCCGGCGAGCGGCTTCTTGGCCTTACGCGGGTCGATCGTGCCGTAGGCGAGCTGGACCGCGGAGTAACCGTCCTTCTCGGCGCTACGCACCTGGCTGACGACGCACGGGCCGGCCTGAACCACGGTCACGGGCACAACCTTGTTGTTGTCCCAGACCTGGGTCATACCGAGCTTGGCGCCCAGGATCCCCTTGACTTGCCTGTCCATTTGTCCGGTCCCTACAGCTTGATCTCGATGTCGACGCCAGCCGGCAGGTCGAGGCGCATGAGCGAGTCGACCGTCTTCGGGGTCGGGTCGATGATGTCGATCAGCCGCTTGTGCGTACGCATCTCGAAGTGCTCGCGCGAGTCCTTGTACTTGTGCGGCGAGCGGATGACGCAGAAACGGTTGATCTCCGTGGGCAGCGGCACCGGGCCCGCGACCTGCGCCCCGGTGCGCGTCACCGTCTCGACGATCTTCCGCGCCGAGGAGTCGACGACCTCGTGGTCATAGGCCTTGAGCCGGATGCGGATCTTCTGTCCCGCCATGGTGGCTTCTGTTCCTTCTCTCGATGCCGCTGTGTTGCGGGTGCCTGTACCGGCTGGCACAGGACCGCTTCGCCGACCCCCGCGGTCGGGCGTGTCGCGCCCTCGGACCAGGCTCCGCCCCGGGTCTCCGGAGCAGCTATCTGGTCACCCGGTGGGTCTGGACGCCGATCGCATCACAGCGATCTGGACGCCGTGCGAGGGTGGTTGACCGCCAGGGGCGATCAACCACCCTACGCGCGATTGTCAGTGTCCCGGAGGTCCAACTTACGCCGGACACGGGCGACTAACCGTCGTTACGCAACCTGACCAGTATGCCGCACGACCGGCGGCAACGCTAATCGGGGTTACCTAGTTCACTTGATGATCTTGGTGACGCGACCCGCGCCGACCGTACGACCACCCTCGCGGATCGCGAACTTGAGGTTGTCCTCCATCGCGATGGGCTGGATGAGCTTCACGGCCATCGTGGTGTTGTCGCCCGGCATGACCATCTCGGTGCCCTCGGGGAGGGTGACGACACCGGTGACGTCCGTGGTCCGGAAGTAGAACTGCGGACGGTAGTTCTGGAAGAACGGGGTGTGCCGGCCGCCCTCCTCCTTGGAGAGGATGTAGACCGTCGCCTCGAACTCCGTGTGCGGGGTGCTGGTGCCCGGCTTGACGACCACCATGCCGCGCTCGACGTCCTCGCGCTTGATGCCACGCAGCAGCAGACCGACGTTCTCGCCCGCGCGGGCCTCGTCGAGCAGCTTGCGGAACATCTCGATGCCGGTGCAGACCGTCTTCTGCGACTTCTCGCGGATGCCGACGATCTCCACCTCCTCGTTCGGCTTGAGGATGCCGCGCTCGGCGCGACCGGTGACGACCGTGCCACGACCGGTGATCGTGAAGACGTCCTCGATCGGCATCAGGAACGGCTTCTCGGTCTCACGCTCGGGCTGCGGGATCGCGGTGTCGACCGCGTTCATCAGCTCCAGCAGGCGACCGGTCCACTCGGGGTCACCCTCGAGGGCCTTCAGCGCCGAGACCCGGACGACCGGCAGGTCGTCACCCGGGTACTCCTGCGCCGACAGCAGCTCGCGGACCTCGAGCTCGACGAGCTCCAGGAGCTCCTCGTCGTCGACCATGTCGCTCTTGTTGAGCGCCACGACGATGTACGGCACACCGACCTGACGGGCCAGCAGCACGTGCTCGCGGGTCTGCGGCATCGGGCCGTCGGTCGCCGCGACCACCAGGATCGCGCCGTCCATCTGCGCGGCACCGGTGATCATGTTCTTGATGTAGTCGGCGTGCCCGGGGCAGTCGACGTGCGCGTAGTGCCGCGCCTCGGTCTGGTACTCGACGTGTGCGATCGAGATCGTGATACCGCGGGCCTTCTCCTCCGGCGCCTTGTCGATCTCGTCGAACGGCGTGTACGGGTTGAGGTCCGGGTACTGGTCGTGCAGGACCTTGGTGATGGCCGCCGTCAGCGTCGTCTTACCGTGGTCGATGTGACCAATGGTGCCGATGTTGACGTGCGGCTTAGTCCGCTCGAACTTAGCCTTCGCCACTGGTGTCCTCCTGTGGACTTCTTGGTTCGCGCCCCGGCGCGCCGGACGGCGCTTAGGACTCTGTCGACAGCCTTTCCGGCCTGCGGCCGGAGAGCTTGGTGGGTTCTGCGGCGATGAAGCCTACAGGCCCGGATTCATCCAACCCGACCGAGGTGGTCGCGGACGGGATTCCCGCCCGCGACCTGCCCCGACTCACCGGATCAGCAGCGGATGAGCGTCACTCACCCGTCGCCTTGGCGATGATCTCCTTCGCCACGCTCTGCGGAACCTCGGCGTAGGAGTCGAACTGCATGCTGTAGCTAGCCCGGCCCTGGGTCTTCGACCGCAGGTCGCCGACGTAGCCGAACATCTCCGACAACGGCACCAGGGCCCTCACGATGCGGGCGCCACTGCGCTCCTCCATCGCCTGGATGATGCCGCGGCGGGAGTTGAGGTCGCCGATGACGTCACCCATGTTCTCCTCAGGAGTGGTGACCTCAACGGCCATCATCGGCTCGAGCAATGCCGGGTCGGCCTTGCGGGCCGCGTCCTTCATCACCATCGAGCCGGCGATCTTGAATGCCATTTCCGACGAGTCGACCTCGTGGTACTGGCCGTCCAGCAGGGTCAGCTTGACGCCGACCAGCGGGAAGCCCGCGAGGATGCCGTACTGCATGGCGTCCTGCGCACCGGCGTCGACCGACGGGATGAACTCCCGCGGGATACGACCACCGCTGACCGCGTTGGCGAACTCGTAGGTCGGCGACTCGTTGTCCAGCGGCAGCGGCTCGATGCTCACGATGACGCGGGCGTACTGGCCGGAGCCACCGGTCTGCTTCTTGTGCGTGTACTCGACCTTCTCCACCTTGCGGCGGATGGTCTCGCGGTAGGCCACCTGCGGCTTGCCGACGTTGGCCTCGACGTTGAACTCGCGACGCATCCGGTCGACCAGGATGTCCAGGTGCAGCTCGCCCATGCCGGAGATGACCGTCTGGCCGGTCTCCTCGTCGAGCCGGACCCGGAAGGTCGGGTCCTCCTCGGCCAGCCGCTGGATCGCGGTGCCGAGCTTCTCCTGGTCGGACTTGGTCTTCGGCTCGATCGCCACCGAGATGACCGGCTCCGGGAAGGTCATCGACTCCAGGATCACCGGGTTCGCCGGGTCGGAGAGCGTGTCGCCGGTGGTGGTCTGCTTGAGACCCTGCACCGCGATGATGTCGCCGGCCTGCGCCGACGGACGCTCTTCCCGCTTGTTGGCGTGCATCTGGTAGATCTTGCCGATCCGCTCCTTGCGGTCCTTGGTGGAGTTGACCACCTGGGAGCCGGACTCGAGCAGGCCGGAGTAGACCCGGACGTAGGTGAGCTTGCCGAGGTGCTTGTCCGTCTGGATCTTGAAGGCGAGACCGGAGAACGGCTCGTTCTTCGACGGCTTACGCACCATCGGGGTCTCGCCGTCGGTGGCCGTACCCTCGATCGCCGGGACGTCCAGCGGCGACGGCAGGAAGTCGACCACGGCGTCGAGCATGGGCTGCACGCCCTTGTTCTTGAACGCCGAGCCGCACAGCACCGGGTTGGCCTTGCTGGCGATGGTGGCCCGCCGGATGGCGGCCTTGATCTCCTCGACGGAGATCTCCTCGCCCTCCAGGTACTTCTCCATCACCGCGTCGTCGACGTCGGCCAGGGTCTCCATCAGCTTCTCGCGCCACTCGGCCGCGGAGTCGGCCAGGTCGGCCGGGATCTCCTCGATCGCGTAGTCCTCACCCTTCTGGGTCTCCCCGCGCCAGGTGAGGGCGCGCATGCCGATCAGGTCGACGACACCGATGTGGTCGCCCTCGAGCCCGATCGGGATCTGGAGCACCAGCGGGGTGGCGTTGAGCCGGTCGATCATCATCTGCACGCAGCGGAAGAAGTCCGCGCCCGTACGGTCGAGCTTGTTGACGAAGCACATCCGCGGGACGTGGTACTTGTCGGCCTGCCGCCAGACGTTCTCCGTCTGCGGCTCCACGCCGGCCACGCCGTCGTAGACCGCGACCGCACCATCCAGCACCCGCAGCGACCGCTCGACCTCGACCGTGAAGTCGACGTGACCGGGCGTGTCGATGATCTGGATCGTGTGGCCCTTCCACTCACACTTGGTGGCAGCGGAGGTGATCGTGATGCCACGCTCCTGCTCCTGCTCCATCCAGTCCATGACGGCAGCGCCCTCGTGGACCTCACCGATCTTGTAGGTGATACCGGTGTAGAACAGGATCCGCTCGGTGGTCGTGGTCTTACCGGCATCGATGTGCGCCATGATGCCGATGTTGCGTACGTTGGCGAGCGCGTCTGCGGCGGCCACTTCAATCCCTACTTATCGTCGTCTCGACTCGACCGATGGCGGTTCCGGCGCCGGTCCGGCGCCGGAACCAGGCTGTTACCAGCGGTAGTGCGCGAAGGCCTTGTTGGACTCCGCCATCTTGTGGGTGTCCTCGCGCCGCTTGACGGCGGCACCCAGACCGTTGCTCGCGTCCAGCAGCTCGTTCATCAGCCGCTCGATCATGGTCTTTTCGCGGCGGGCCTTGGAGTAGGTCACCAGCCAGCGCAGACCGAGGGTGGTCGCGCGGGCCGGGCGGACCTCGACCGGCACCTGGTAGGTGGCGCCACCGACCCGGCGGCTGCGCACCTCCAGGGTCGGCTTGACGTTGTCCATCGCCCGCTTGAGGGTGACGACCGGGTCGGTGCCGCTCTTCTCGCGGCAGCCCTCCAGGGCCGCGTACACGATGCGCTCGGCGAGCTGACGCTTACCGCGCATCAGGATCTTGTTGACCAGCTGGGTGACCAGAGGCGAGTTGTACACCGGGTCAGCGACCAGCGGCTTCCGCGGAGCGGGTCCCTTACGCGGCATGTCAGCTCTTCTCCTTCTTCGCGCCGTAACGGCTGCGCGCCTGCTTGCGGTTGCGGACACCCTGGGTGTCCAGCGAACCGCGGACGATCTTGTAACGCACGCCGGGGAGGTCCTTCACCCGGCCGCCGCGGACGAGCACGATCGAGTGCTCCTGCAGGTTGTGACCCACGCCCGGGATGTAGGCGGTCACCTCGATCTGGCTGCTGAGCTTGACACGAGCGACCTTGCGGAGCGCCGAGTTCGGCTTCTTGGGGGTGGTGGTGTACACGCGGGTGCACACACCGCGCCGCTGAGGGGATCCCTTCAGCGCCGGGGTCTTGGTCTTGGTCGTCTTGGCCTGGCGGCCCTTTCGGACCAGCTGCTGAATGGTGGGCACCGGGTTTCTCCGCTCCCTTCGGCCGCTCACGCGACCGCGCCGTCTGCTCGTTAGCCGACCTGATGGCCGACTCTCCTACATTCCCGACCGGGACCACCTCACGGAAGTCCCGGCACCCGCGGTCGGGCGTGTCGCCCGATTCACGGTTCCAGCGCGGTCGCTCGCGCGCGCACCGGATTTCTGTCACCGGCGCGTGGTCGTCCGCACGCCGGGTCCTGGGCTGTGTCGTACGGCCGCGTGATCTCCGGACCGATCCGGATCCCGCGCACGCACGAGTTGCCCGGGCATGCCCGGGCGCAAGGGGAAAGAGTACCTACCACAGCCTCGCAGGTCAAAACGGGCTGGTCCGCCGGGTCTCAGATCCCCGTCGGCCACGCCGTACGCCCTGGCTGCTCGCCCGTGGCGGGCCCCTAGGACCTCCAGTGTACCGGCTGCCGCGTGCCGCAGCCCGTCACCCCCGGGCGACGGGGGTCACGCCAGCTGCACCAGCAACGCCAGCCCCAACCCCAGCAGGCTGAGCACCAGCCCCACCCCGCCACAACTGATCCCGGCCGTGGCCAGGCCCCGACCGGTGAACCGCACCGCCGGCGGTGGCGCGGCCCGACGGATCTGCCGACGGGCCAGCAACCCGGCGACGATCGCCGCCGCGCCGGCCAGCGCGCCCGGCACGGTGAACGCGCCGGCCGCCCAGGCCCCGCCGAGCTGCGCCCCCCCGACCCCGAAGCAGATCACCAGGAACGACACCAGGATCGACACCACCCCGGCGATCAGCGACCCCACCGCCGGGCCGGAGGTGACCGCCGGAACGTCGAGGTGGACCACCGCGAAGGGTGTGCCGGGGACCGGTTCGACCCGCTTCGGGGGGCGCGGGGCGTCCGGTGGCGGTGGGGGCAGCGGCCCGGGTCGGTGCCCCGAGGACGCCGGCCAGCCCGCCCCGGCCGGCTGTCCCGGGTACGACCCGGGCGACATCCCCGACGACCCCGCCCCGGGATACGACCCACCCGGCCCCGGGAAGGCCCCGCCCGGCGGTGGGTGGGACAGCGGGCCCCGCAGTGATCCGCCAACTGCCGGAAACGGCCCGGCGGCGGAGGGGGCTGGCTGGACCGGCGGTGGGGCGTACCCGATCGGAGCGGCCTCCGGCGGGATGCCGGTGCCGTGGACGGGCCCCGGGACCGACGGTGCCCCCCAGGGGCCGGCGGCCCACGGATCGGGCCGGTCGGGTGCCCCGGCGTCGTTGCCGGGACCCGGGGAGCCGGCGGGCGGTCCGCCCGGGTCGCCTCCCGACGGCGGCGCCGGTTCCGTCACGGGGTCCTCCTGTCGCGATGTGGGGTCCACCGTCACGCGACGGACACCGGCCAGGCTACCGCCGCCGCGCACCGCGGGTGCCCCCTGCCGGATCATCACCCCGACGGGTCAGTCGACGTTCGGCGCGAAGTCCTGCCCGTAGGGGGACCCGGCCAGCCGGACCACGCCGATCACCACCAGCGTCACCACCGCGACCGCGACCAGCACCAGGCCCGCCCAGGCCAACCGCTCCCCCCGCCGCAGCCAGGCCGCGCCGGTGAGGAAACCACCCGAGGCGTACGCCTCCCGGCGGGCCTGCCGGGCCAACTGGAGGGCGATCGTGGCGGGCACCACCCCACCGACGAAGAGCCCGGTCAACGCCCCGATCAGCCCGAGCGCGAAGACGGCCCGCGCCTTCGTGGCGCGCACCGGGTCGGGGTCGAGTGGATGACGTGGCGGCTGGTGCGCCACCGGCACCTGCCCCGCAGCGGTCGTCATGCCCACCATCATGCCCGGCCGACGGCCGTACCGGGCACTCCCCCGGCGGGCCCGGACCCGATGGCGGGTCCCGCCGGGCCCCGGAAACGACGAAGGCCCCCGGCAACACGCCGGGGGCCTTCGTCAGAGCTTGCTCAGCGGTACGACCCGAAGTCGAAGTCGTCCAGCGGAACTGCCTGGCCGCTGGCCGGCCCGAAGCCGTAGTCGGTCTCCGGGTAGCCGGTCATCGAGTAGACCTTGGCCTTCGCCTCCTCGGTCGGCTCGACCCGGACGTTGCGGTACTTGCTGATGCCGGTACCGGCCGGGATGAGCTTACCGATGATCACGTTCTCCTTGAGGCCGACCAGCGAGTCGCTGCGCGAGTTGATCGCCGCGTCGGTCAGCACCCGGGTGGTCTCCTGGAAGGAGGCCGCCGAGAGCCAGGAGTCGGTGGCCAGCGAGGCCTTGGTGATACCCATCAGCACCGGACGACCGGCGGCGGGCTCGCCACCCTCGCCGACGAGCCGGCGGTTCTCCGACTCGAACAGCGCCCGGTCGACCAGCACGCCCGGCAGGAACTCGGTCGAGCCGGAGTCGATGACCGTCACCCGCTTGAGCATCTGGCGGATGATGATCTCGATGTGCTTGTCGTGGATGAGCACACCCTGCGAGCGGTAGACCTCCTGGACCTCCTGGGTCAGGTGGACCTGGACCGCCCGCGGACCCATGATCCGCAGCAGCTCGTGCGGGTCGATGGTGCCCTCGGTGAGCTTCTCGCCGACCGCGACGTGGTCCCCGTCGTGGGTCCGCAGCCGGACCCGCTTGGAGATCTTGTCGTAGACGATCTCCTCGCTGCCGTCGTCGGGCACCACGATGATCTTGCGGGACCGCTCGCCGTCCTCGATCCGGACCCGACCCGGGGTGTCGGCGATGGGCGCCTTGCCCTTCGGGATCCGGGCCTCGAAGATCTCCTGCACACGCGGCAGACCCTGGGTGATGTCCTCACCCGCGACGCCACCGGTGTGGAAGGTACGCATCGTCAGCTGGGTACCCGGCTCACCGATCGACTGGGCGGCGATGATGCCGACCGCCTCGCCGACGTCCACGGTCTTGCCGGTCGGCAGCGAGCGGCCGTAGCACGCACCGCAGACGCCCAGCTTCGACTCGCAGGTGAGCACGCTGCGCACCCGGACCGTCTCCACCCCGGCGGCGACGATCTTGTCGACCCCGATGGAGTTGATGTCCTGACCCCGGTGGGCCACCACGGTGCCGTCCGGCCCCTTGATGTCGTCGGCCAGGGTACGGGCGTGCACGCTGGTCTCGGCGTGCTCGTGCACGACCAGCCGGCCACCCTCCAGACGCTCGCCGATCTGCATCGGGATCGCCCGGTCGGTGCCGCAGTCCTCCTCGCGGATGATCACGTCCTGCGAGACGTCCACCAGACGACGGGTCAGGTAACCCGAGTCGGCGGTACGCAGCGCGGTGTCGGCCAGACCCTTACGGGCACCGTGGGTGGAGATGAAGTACTCCAGCACGGACAGACCCTCCCGGTAGCTGGCCTTGATCGGCCGCGGGATGATCTCGCCCTTCGGGTTGGCCACCAGACCACGGATCGCCGCGATCTGCCGGAGCTGGAGCAGGTTACCGCGGGCACCCGAGTTGATCATCTTCCACAGTGGGTTCTCCTGCGGCAGCGCGGTGTCCATCTCCTTGGCGACCTCGTTGGTCGCCTTGGTCCAGATCTCGATGAGTTCGCCGCGACGCTCCTCGGCGGTCATCAGACCACGCTGGTACTGCTTGTCGATCCGGTCGGCTTCCGCCTCGTACTTCGCCAGGATCTCCGCCTTGCGCGGCGGCGCGATGACGTCCTCCATGCCGATGGTGACGCCGGACCAGGTGGCCCAGTGGAAGCCGGCCTCCTTGAGCCCGTCCAGGGTGGCGGCCAGCGCCACCTTCGGGAAGCGCTCGGCGAGGTCGTTGACGATCGCGGAGAGCTGGCCCTTGCGGATCTCGTAGTTCACGAACCGGTAGCCCTGCGGCAGCGTCTCGTTGAACAGGACCCGCCCCAGCGTGGTCTCCACGGTCAGCGGCTGACCCTCGACCCAGCCCTCGGGGGCGACCCAGGGCTCGCCGCCGTTGCCGTTGTCGACACCGATCACGTCCCGCAACCGGATCTTGACCGGGGTCTGCAGGTGCAGCTCGCCCGCGTCGAAGGCCATCCGCGCCTCGGCGTCCGAGCTGAACGCCCGGCCCTCACCGATGCCACCCGGGGTCAGGTGGGTGAGGTGGTAGAGACCGATGACCATGTCCTGGGTGGGCATGGTGACCGGCTTGCCGTCGGCCGGCTTGAGGATGTTGTTCGACGACAGCATCAGGATCCGCGCCTCGGCCTGGGCCTCGGCCGACAGCGGCACGTGCACCGCCATCTGGTCACCGTCGAAGTCGGCGTTGAACGCGGTGCAGACCAGCGGGTGGATCTGGATCGCCTTGCCCTCGACCAGCTGCGGCTCGAACGCCTGGATACCCAGGCGGTGCAGCGTCGGCGCGCGGTTGAGCAGCACCGGGTGCTCGCCGATGACCTCTTCCAGCACGTCCCACACGACCGGGCGCTGCCGCTCGACCATCCGCTTGGCGGACTTGATGTTCTGCGCGTGGTTGAGGTCGACCAGCCGCTTCATCACGAACGGCTTGAACAGCTCCAGCGCCATCTGCTTGGGCAGGCCGCACTGGTGCAGCTTCAGCTTGGGGCCGACCACGATGACCGAACGGCCGGAGTAGTCGACGCGCTTGCCGAGCAGGTTCTGCCGGAACCGGCCCTGCTTGCCCTTGAGCATGTCGGACAGCGACTTGAGCGGGCGGTTACCCGGACCGGTGACCGGCCGGCCCCGACGGCCGTTGTCGAACAGCGCGTCGACGGCCTCCTGGAGCATCCGCTTCTCGTTGTTGACGATGATCTCGGGGGCGCCGAGGTCGATCAGCCGCTTGAGCCGGTTGTTCCGGTTGATCACACGGCGGTACAGGTCGTTGAGGTCGGAGGTCGCGAAGCGGCCACCGTCGAGCTGCACCATCGGGCGCAGGTCCGGCGGGATGACCGGGACGCAGTCCAGCACCATGCCCAGCGGCGAGTTGCGGGTGTTCAGGAACGCCGCGACGACCTTCAGCCGCTTGAGCGCGCGGATCTTGCGCTGGCCCTTGCCGGAGCGGATGGTCTCGCGCAGGCTCTCGGCCTCGGCGTCGAGGTCCATGTTCTGGACCAGCGCCTTGATGGCCTCGGCACCCATGCCGCCGGTGAAGTACTCGCCGAACCGGTCACGCAGCTCGCGGTAGAGCAGCTCGTCGGTGACCAGCTGCTTCGAGTCGAGCTTGCGGAAGGTGTCGAGGACCTCGTCGAGGCGGTCGATCTCGCGCTGGGCCCGGTCGCGGATCTGGCGCATCTCGCGCTCTCCGCCCTCCTTGACCTTGCGCCGGACGTCCGCCTTGGCACCCTCGGCCTCCAGCTCGGCCAGGTCGGCCTCGAGCTTCGCGGCCCGCTTCTCGATCTCCGAGTCGCGGCTGTTCTCGGACTGCCGCTTCTCGGCGAGGATCTCGTTCTCGATCGTCGAGAGGTCACGGTGACGCGCCTCGGCGTCCACGCTCGTCACGACGTACGAGGCGAAGTAGATGATCTTTTCGAGGTCCTTGGGGGCGAGGTCCAGCAGGTAGCCCAGCCGGCTCGGGACGCCCTTGAAGTACCAGATGTGGGTCACCGGAGCGGCCAGCTCGATGTGCCCCATCCGCTCACGGCGGACCTTGGACCGGGTCACCTCGACGCCACAGCGCTCACAGATGATGCCCTTGAACCGGACCCGCTTGTACTTACCGCAGTAGCACTCCCAGTCCCGCTGAGGGCCGAAGATCTTCTCGCAGAAGAGCCCGTCCTTCTCCGGCTTGAGGGTGCGGTAGTTGATCGTCTCAGGCTTCTTGACCTCACCGTGCGACCACTGGCGGATGTCATCCGCGGTCGCGAGGCCGATACGCAGCTCGTCGAAGAAGTTGACGTCGAGCACTATGTCCCCTATGTCGTCGTCTGTACAGCTAGATCACGGGCGGGGGTGGGGGCCGGCCGACTCGCGTCGGACTCACGCCTGACCGCCCGAACGAATCGGCCGACCCCCACCGCCACCACCTACACCTCTTCGACCGAGCTCGGCTCGCGCCGGGACAGGTCGATGCCCAGCTCCTCCGCGGCCCGGAACACCTCGTCGTCGGTCTCGCGCATCTCCAGGGCCACCCCGTCGCTGCTGAGCACCTCGACGTTCAGGCACAGCGACTGGAGCTCCTTGAGCAACACCTTGAACGACTCCGGGATGCCCGGCTCGGGGATGTTCTCGCCCTTGACGATCGCCTCGTAGACCTTGACCCGGCCCAGGACGTCGTCGGACTTGATGGTCAGCAGTTCCTGCAGGGCGTAGGCGGCGCCGTACGCCTGCATGGCCCAGCACTCCATCTCACCGAAACGCTGGCCACCGAACTGCGCCTTACCACCCAGCGGCTGCTGCGTGATCATCGAGTACGGACCGGTCGAACGCGCGTGGATCTTGTCGTCGACCAGGTGGTTGAGCTTCAGGATGTAGATGTAACCGACCGCGATCGGGTCGGGCAGCGGCTCGCCGGAACGACCGTCGAACAGCTGCGCCTTGCCGGAGGAACCGATCAGCTGCTTGCCGTCCCGGTTGGGCAGGGTCGACGAGAGCAGACCGGAGATCTCCTCCTCGCGGGCACCGTCGAAGACCGGCGTGGCCACGTTGGTGTCCGGCTCGGACTCGTGCGCCTCGATCGACCGGAGCTGACGCTTCCAGTCGGTGTCGTCGCCGTCCACGCTCCAGCCCGTCTTGGCCACCCACCCGAGGTGGGTCTCCAGGACCTGGCCGATGTTCATCCGGGACGGCACACCCAGCGGGTTCAGCACGATGTCGACCGGGGTGCCGTCCTCCAGGAACGGCATGTCCTCGATCGGCAGGATCTTCGAGATGACACCCTTGTTGCCGTGCCGGCCGGCGAGCTTGTCGCCGTCCTGGATCTTGCGCTTCTGGGCGACGTACACCCGGACCAGCTCGTTGACGCCCGGCGGCAACTCGTCGCCGTCCTCGCGGGAGAAGGTCCGCACCCCGATGACCGTGCCGGTCTCGCCGTGCGGCACCTTCAGCGAGGTGTCCCGGACCTCACGCGCCTTCTCACCGAAGATCGCGCGGAGCAGCCGCTCCTCCGGGGTCAACTCGGTCTCGCCCTTCGGCGTGACCTTGCCGACCAGGATGTCGCCGGGGACGACCTCCGCGCCGATCCGGATGATGCCGCGCTCGTCGAGGTCGGCGAGCATCTCCTCGCTGACGTTCGGGATGTCCCGGGTGATCTCCTCCGGGCCGAGCTTGGTGTCCCGGGCGTCGACCTCGTGCTCCTCGATGTGGATCGAGGTGAGCACGTCCTGCTGCACGAGGCGCTGCGACAGGATGATCGCGTCCTCGTAGTTGTGGCCCTCCCAGCACATGAACGCCACCAGCAGGTTGCGTCCGAGCGCCATCTCGCCCTCGTCGGTGCACGGACCGTCGGCGATGACCTGGCCGGCCTCGACGCGGTCGCCCTCGAAGACGACCGGCTTCTGGTTGACGCAGGAGCCGGCGTTGGAGCGGCGGAACTTGTGCAGCAGGTACGTCCGGCGGTGGCCGTCGTCCTGGTGGATGGTGATGTAGTCGGCGCAGAGATCCTCGATCATGCCACCGACCTCGGCCACCACCACGTCACCGGCGTCGACCGCGGCACGGTATTCCATGCCGGTGCCCACCAGCGGCGACTCCGCCTTGACCAGCGGCACCGCCTGACGCTGCATGTTGGCGCCCATCAGCGCGCGGTTGGCGTCGTCGTGCTCCAGGAACGGGATCATCGCGGTCGCGACCGAGGTCATCTGCCGCGGCGACACGTCCATGTAGTCGACGGCACCGGGGACCACGTCCTCGGTCTCGCCACCCTTACGGCGACACAGCACCCGGTCCTCGGCGAACGTGCCGTCCGCCTTGAGCGGCGCGTTGGCCTGCGCCTTGACGAACCGGTCCTCCTCGTCCGCGGTCAGGTAGTCGATCTGGTCGGTGACCCGACCCTCGACGACCTTCCGGTACGGCGTCTCGATGAAGCCGAACGGGTTGACCCGGGCAAAGGTGGACAGCGCGCCGATCAGGCCGATGTTCGGGCCTTCCGGCGTCTCGATCGGGCACATCCGGCCGTAGTGGGACGGGTGCACGTCACGGACCTCGAAGCCGGCCCGCTCCCGGGACAGACCACCCGGGCCGAGCGCGCTCAGCCGCCGCCGGTGGGTCAGGCCCGCCAGCGGGTTGGTCTGGTCCATGAACTGGGACAGCTGCGACGTACCGAAGAACTCCTTGATCGCCGCCACCACCGGGCGGATGTTGATCAGGGTCTGCGGCGTGATCGCCTCGACGTCCTGGGTGGTCATCCGCTCGCGGACGACCCGCTCCATCCGGGAGAGACCGACCCGGACCTGGTTCTGGATCAGCTCACCCACGGTACGCAGGCGACGGTTGCCGAAGTGGTCGATGTCGTCGGCCTCGTAGCCGTCCTCACCGGCGTGCAGCCGGCAGAGGTACTCCACGGTGGCGACGACGTCGTCCTCGGTCAGCGTGCCCGTGGTGATCGGCACGCTGAGCTCGAGCTTCTTGTTGAACTTGTAGCGCCCGACCTTGGCGACGTCGTACCGCTTCGGGTTGAAGAAGAGGTTGTCGAGCAGGGTCTGGGCGTTCTCGCGGGTCGGCGGCTCGCCAGGGCGGAGCTTGCGGTAGATGTCGAGCAGGGCCTCGTCCTGGCCGGCGATGTGGTCCTTCTCGAGCGTGGTCATCATCAGCTCGGACCAGCCGAACTTCTCGCGGATCTGCTCGGCGGACCAACCGATGGCCTTGAGCAGGACCGTGACGGCCTGCCGGCGCTTACGGTCGATGCGGACGCCGACCGTGTCACGCTTGTCGATGTCGAACTCCAGCCAGGCACCCCGGCTGGGGATGACCTTGACGCTGGAGAGGTCGCGGTCGGAGGTCTTGTCCGGCTCCTTGGAGAAGTACACGCCCGGAGACCGGACGAGCTGGCTGACCACGACGCGCTCGGTGCCGTTGATGATGAAGGTGCCCTTGGGCGTCATCATCGGGAAGTCACCCATGAACACCGTCTGGCTCTTGATCTCGCCGGTGGTGTTGTTGGTGAACTCCGCCGTCACGAACAGCGGGGCGCAGTAGGTCAGGTCCTTCTCCTTGCACTCCTCGATCGAGGCCTTGACCTCGTCGAAGCGCGGTGCCGAGAAGGACAGCGACATGGTGCCGGAGAAGTCCTCAATGGGACTGATCTCGTCGAGGATTTCCGCGAGACCCGAGCGTGCGTGCGGGTCGTCCGCCGACCGGCCCTGCCAAGCCTCGTTGCCGACGAGCCAGTCGAAGGACTCGTTCTGGATGGCAAGGAGGTTGGGGACCTCGAGGTGTTCGGTGATCCTGCCGAAAGAAACTCGGCGGGGAGCGAAAGCGCTCGACGTACGACTGGTCTTCGCAGGGCGGGAAGCTGCCAAGATGCGTCCTTCCGAGGACCGGTGCTGCAGAACGGCTGGTACGCGTGCACTCCAATGACCCCACCAGAAATATCCGTAACCGGACATTTCCGAGCAGGGGTCAAGTCGGAAGGCAGCGCAAACTAGCAGTGTAGCCGAGAGGCTAACCGCTGTCCAGCCCATCCCGCAGGTCGTCGCGGAACGTGCCTCGGCACCCCGGAAAACCGGGGTCGCACCGGCCGCTCGGAACGCGAGTTCCTGTCGGGCCACTCGGATGCAGCGGCTGCTGGTACTGCCGCAGCCAATACCCAAGAGGTGGCCGTCGCAAGCGCGGAAGGTCTTGCTGGTGTCAGCGTGCCTGGCAGGTCGGGGCCACGTCAAGAGCCTGCTTCCGGCTGCTCGGCGGGTTTCCCACGGACGGGCTACCCGCCAGAGTCCCCACCGCATCACGCACCGGGTGCGAACACCCTGCTCACGCCACTGATACCCGGAGTCACCAAGCATGACGGGCGGTGATCCGTTGTCGGATCACCGCCCGTTCAGTTTGCGGTGTGCCACGGCTCACGTGAGCCGGCCCCCGCCAAGGTCGACCCGAGGTCGACCTCAGGTCACTTGAGGGTGACCTTGGCGCCTTCGCCCTCGAGCTTGGCCTTGGCCTTCTCGGCGGTCTCCTTGTTGACCTTCTCCAGGATCGCCTTCGGGGCGGCCTCGACCGCGTCCTTGGCCTCCTTGAGGCCCAGGCCGGTCAGCTCACGCACGACCTTGATGACCTGGATCTTCTTGCCACCGTCGGCCTCGAGGACGACGTCGAACTCGTCCTTCTCCTCCTCGACCGGAGCGGCGGCGGCGCCACCGGCACCACCGGCAGCGGCAACCGCGACCGGGGCGGCGGCGGTGACCTCGAAGGTCTCCTCGAACTGCTTCACGAACTCAGAGAGCTCGATCAGCGTCATCTCCTTGAACGCGTCGAGCAGCTCGTCGGTGCTGAGCTTCGCCATGTCTGGCGTCCTTTCTCGCAATGAAAATTAAGAACGTGGTGCGCCGGGAGGGCCTCAGGCCGCCTCGGCGCCCTCCTGCTCGCGCTTCTTGTCCGCCAGGGCGGCCGCCGCACGGGCGGCCTTGGAGAGCGGTGCCTGGAACAGGGCTGCGGCCTTGCTCAGGTTGCCCTTCATCGCGCCGGCCAGCTTGGCCAGCAGCACCTCACGGGACTCCAGGTCGGCGAGCTTCGTGACCTCGGCCGCGGAAATGGCCTTGCCCTCGAAGACACCGCCCTTGATGACGAGCTTCGGGTTGGCCTTCGCGAAGTCGCGAAGACCCTTCGCCGCCTCGACGACGTCGCCCGAAACGAAAGTCAGCGCGGTAGGACCGGTGAACAGCTCGTCGAGGCCGGAGATGCCCGCCTCGGTCGCGGCACGCTTTGCCAGCGTGTTCTTCGCGACCGTGTAGGTGGTCTCCTTGCCGAGCGAGCGCCGCAGCTGGGTGAGCTGGGAAACCGTCAGACCACGGTACTCGGTGAGCACCGCAGCGCCCGAGGTACGGAAGCTCTCGGTCAGCTCAGCGACGGCCGTGGCCTTGTCGGCCCGGATCGGCTTGTCCGCCATGTCCCTCCTCTCTCGTTACTCGGAGCTGGTCGCCGTCGGGGAGCACAAGGCCCTGCGACGGCGCCGAAGGCGTCACGACAACGAAAAAGCCCCGGCGCAGGGCGCGCGGGGCGAGGACCGGAGCGATCACCATGGTCGGCAGACCACGGGGAGGAACCGTATTACGCTTACCGCCCTGCGCGGGTCGCCCGTCGTCGCGGAGCCTTCGACCGTGCCGGAGCACGGTGACCAGCGGTCTCTGGGTGGAACTACCGGCCCAGGTTACGCGACACGTCCACCCATCGCCAAATCGCCCCCACCCGCCCTCTCGCCCCACCCCCACCCCCAGCCCCACCCCCACCCCCAGCCCCACCCCCACCCCCAGCCCCACCCCCAGCCCCAGCGCCAGCGCCAGCGCCAGCGCCAGCGCCAGCGCCAAGATCGTGCAGCTTCCTGGTTGTAGTGGTCTCGCGCGGCGGGCGCTGAGGCCACTACATCCTGGATTGAGCACGATCTTGGCGAGCCCGCGACTGTTGCCGGCAGGTCGGGAGCAGTGCGGGGTCGAGCAGCAACGGCCCGACCAGACCGAGCCGATCAGGAGAAGGCCGCGCCGAGCCAACCACGTCAGGCCACGTCGAGCCGGATCAGGACAGGGCCGCGCCGACCCCAGCCACGTCAGGCCGCGTAGGCCGGGTGAAGCCATGACACGCCGGACCAGATCGGGCCCCACCCCGCACGTCAGGCCGCGTCGGACCAGGCGGAGCCATCACACGCCGGACCAGATCGGACCCCACCCCGCCCCGCCACGGTGGGTGGGTGGTCGGCGGACGGTCAGGGGATCGCTGCCTCCAGGTCCGGGTCAGGGGCGGGTCCGCCGCCACCAGGCGTAGCCGGTCAGCGCCACCCCGGCCCAGGCGAGCGCCCAGCCGGAGAGCAGCAGGGCGGTGCCGGCCGGCAGGGAGCCGGCGAGCGCCCGGGCAGTGGTCAGCACCGGCGGCACCAGCCAGGGCGCCACCGAGCCGCGCAGGCCCAGTGCCAGGGTGCCGACCGCACCCACCGCGAGCACCGCGACGCCGTAGCCGGCGGTGCGGGTCAGCGCCCGGCTCGCCAGCGCGCCCAGGGCCACCGCCGGCAGCAGGGCGAGCAGGTGGGCCCAGAGCCCGAGCGCCAGCGCCGCCACCACCGGCAGGTCACCCGGGCCCGGCGTGGTCACCCCGCCGACCAGCCACGGGAATCCCAACGCCACCAGCACCGTGCCCACCCCGGCGACCAGGGCCGCGAGCAGCCCGGCGATCCACTCGCGGGCCGGCCCCACCGACACCATGGCCAGCCGGCGCTGCACGTCCGGTTCGACGTCCAGCAGGATCTTGGCCTGCCAGGCCAACACCGGAAAGAGCACCACGGCGCTGACGCCGTACGCCTCCGCCGGCCGGGCCCGGCCGCCGCCGTACAGGATGCCGAGGGTGAGTAGGCCGGCCAGCACCGGTGCCAGCGCCCGTCCGGTACGCAGGAAGCCGGCCAGCCGCATCCGGACCAGCGCGCTCACCGGGCCACCTCCCCGGGCCGGCCACTGCGCGCCGGGTCGGCTGTCGACCCGGCGTCAGGAGGCGGGGCGCCCACCGACGGCTCCGCCGCCCCCGCAGGCCCACCGGTGGCCGGGGCCCCGGCCCGCCCCGGAGACGGGTCAGCCACCGACGAGGACGGGACGGGTGTGGGCGGCACGAGCACCGGCGTGGGCGGGGTGGCGGGTTCGCGTACCCGCAGGATGTGGTGGCCGTCGGCGCGCAACCGGGCGACGGTGCCGGCCACCCGCGCGGCCGGCACCGCGACCTCGACCACGGCGACGGCCGCATCGCCGGTGGCCGCCTCCTCGGTGACCAGTCCGTCGGCCACCGTCCAGTGCCGGGCGCCGGGGAGCCGGACCGTCTCACCGCGGTGGTCACTGACCAGGACCGCTCCCCCGTCGGCCAGCACCTCGTCGATCAGCTCGGGCACCAGGCCCCGGGCGGCCGAGTCCAGCCCCTCCCAGGGCTCGTCGAGCACCAGCAGGCCCGGGGTGCGCAGCATCGCCTGAGCCAGGCCCACCTTCTGCGCGGTGCCCTTGGACAGGTCGGGCAGGCGGACCTCGCGGAACGGGGTCAGCCCCAACCGGTCGGTCCACCGGTCGACGGCCCGGTCGGTGTCGGCCCGGCCGAGGCCGGCGACCCGGCCCATGGCGGTCAGATAGCGGGTCACCGTGCAGGGCTGGTCGGCGGGGAACCGCTCGGGCACCCAGCCGACGTGCCGGGGCCGGTCGACCACCCGGCCCCGGGCCGGCCGCAGCACCCCCGCGCAGAGTTGCAGCAGGGTCGACTTGCCGGCCCCGTTGCGGCCGAGCACCACCGCCACCTCGCCCGGGTCGAGCCGGGCCGTGACGCCGCGCAGCACCCATGGGCCGCCCCGGCCGTATCGAAGCCGGACGTTCTCCAGTCGCATGGGAGGAGCCTGCCACAGTGCGACATGCGGAAGGGCCCCGCCACTGTCCGTGGCGGGGCCCTTCGCGGGAGAAGCCGGGCTCAGCCCTCGGCGCCGGTCTCCTGGAGGTTCTTCACCACGTTCGGGTCGACCGGGACACCCGGACCCATGGTGGTGGCCAGGGTGACCTTCTTGAGGTACTTGCCCTTGGCCGCGGACGGCTTGGCGCGCAGGACCTCGTCGAGCACCGCGGCGTAGTTGTCGATCAGCTGGGTCTCGGAGAACGAGGCCTTGCCGATGATCAGGTGGAGGTTGGAGTGCTTGTCCACCCGGAAGGTGATCTTGCCGCCCTTGATGTCCGAGACGGCCTTGGTGACGTCCATGGTCACCGTGCCGGTCTTCGGGTTCGGCATCAGGCCGCGCGGGCCCAGGATCCGCGCGATCCGGCCGATCTTGGCCATCTGGTCCGGAGTGGCGATCGCCGCGTCGAAGTCCAGCCAACCGCCCTGGATCCGGGCGACCAGCTCGTCCGTGCCCACCTCGTCGGCACCGGCGGCGACGGCCTCCTCGGCCTTCGCGCCGGCGGCGAAGACGATCACGCGGGCGGTCTTACCGGTGCCGTGCGGCAGGTTGACCACGCCGCGGACCATCTGGTCCGCCTTGCGGGGGTCGACGCCGAGGCGCATGGCGACCTCGACCGTGGCGTCGAACTTGGCGCTGGTGGTGTCCTTGGCGAGCTTGACCGCCTCGGCCGGGGTGTAGAGCTTCGACTTGTCGACCGCCTCGGCGGCCTTGCGGTACGTCTTGCTGCGCTGCATCTCGGGTTACTCCTGTGGTCTCTGGCGGGCCGCGGGTGACGCGCGCCCTCCCACGAACTGATCTTGGGGACCGACCGGGGTCAGTCGTTGACGACGATGCCCATCGACCGGGCGGTGCCGGCGATGATCTTCGCAGCCTGGTCGATGTCGTTGGCGTTGAGGTCGACCATCTTCTTCTCGGCGATCTCGCGCACCTGGGCCTGGCTCACCGAGCCGACCTTCTGGCTCTGCGGCACACCGGAACCCTTGTCGACGCCGGCGGCCTTGAGCAGCAGCCGGGCGGCGGGCGGGGTCTTCAGGACGAAGGTGAAGGACCGGTCCTCGTACACGCTGATCTCGGCGGGGACGATGTCGCCCCGCTGGGCCTCGGTCTGCGCGTTGTAGGACTTGCAGAACTCCATGATGTTCACGCCGTGCTGACCGAGCGCGGGGCCCACCGGCGGAGCCGGAGTCGCCTGGCCCGCCTTCAGCTGAAGCGTGAACGTCTTGACGAGCTTCTTCTTCGGAGGCATGTCACTTCCTGGGGCTTGGAACTGGGAAAGGTGCCGGCCACGGGCGCGCACGGTCAGCGCGGTACCACAGCGACGACGTTCAAGAGTAGCGCAGCGCCCGACAGCGCCCCGCGCCGAGGTCCGCGCCGGGGGTAACGACGTCGCCGGCGGCGGGCTGCTGCCCCACCGCCGGCGACGAACGTCGTCAGATCTTGGCGACCTGGTTGAAGTTCAGCTCGACCGGGGTCTCCCGGCCGAAGATCGACACCAGCACCTTGAGCTTCTGCTGGTCGGCGTTGATCTCGCTGATCGTCGCCGGCAGCGAGGCGAACGCCCCGTCGGTGACGGTGACCGAGTCGCCCACCTCGAAGTCGAGGACCCTGATCTCGGGCTTGGCCTTCTTCTGCTCGGTCTCCACCGCCGGAGCCAGCCACTTGAGCACCTCGTCGAGGCTCAACGGTGCCGGCCGGTCGGCCCGGTCGGTCGCCCCCACGAAGCCGGTGACCCCCGGCGTGTTGCGCACACACGAGTAGGACTCCGCGGTCAGCTCCATCCGGACCAGGATGTAACCGGGGAAGACCTTGGCCTGGATCTGGGAACGCTTGCCGTTCTTGACCTCGACCTCTTCCCGGGTCGGCACCTCGACCTGGTAGATGAACTCCTCCATGTCGAGGGAGGTGATCCGGGTCTCGAGGTTGGTCTTGACCTTGTTCTCGTAACCGGCGTACGAGTGCACCACGTACCAGTCGCCGGGCGCGTAGCGCAGCTTCTGGCGCAGCTCGGCGACCGGGTCGTAGTCCTCGTCCGGCTCGGGCTCCGTGGTCGGGAACTCCGGCTCGCTGGCGGCCTCGACCGACTCGTCACTCGCCGCCGTCGCGACCGTGGACTGGTCGTCCGTGGTCCCGGCGGTCTCGTCGTACTCAGGCACGCTTGCTCACTTCCGTCACTATCGGCTCAGTCGGCCGGTCAGCTGGGGCTGCCGAAGACCCACAGCACGCCCTTCGCGAAGGCGAAGTCGAGAAGGCCCACGATCGTCAGCATCACCGCGACGAAGGTGACCACCACAGCGGTGTAGGTCAGCAGTTCCTTGCGGGTCGGCCAGATGACCTTACGCAGCTCGGCGACGACCTCGCGGAAGAAACGCGCGATGCGGGCGAACGGCCCCACCCGGTCGGTCTCGGACCGGGTCTTCGGCTTGCTGTCGGCAGCACCCGCACGGGTCCGCGACCGGGTCGCGGTACCGCCCCGGGATACCGGCTCGTCCGCGTCGGTGGCGTCGTCGTCGGGGGCGTCGTTGTCGGCGGTCACCTCGTCGACGACCTCGTCGCGCTCGTCGCGCAGACCGTCGTCGCCGGCGTCCTCGCCGCGCCGCTTGCTCTCGGCCACTTCGCCCTCCGTCGCGGGATGTCGGTTCGTACGCCGGGAGGCGTACGCGGCGCTGGTCACGCCGGCCGGACCAACCGTCCCGCGACGGGCCGCGGCCGGCGGACCGGACGAAGGGCCCCGGGTCGCCCCGGAACCACCCCGCCGATGCCACCACCACGGGCCGGACGCCGCCTTGCGGCGGCGCGACCCACGGGAACGGTCAGGCCTGAGGCGCAGGGGTGACAGGACTTGAACCTGCAGCCTGCGGTTTTGGAGACCGCTGCTCTGCCAATTGAGCTACACCCCTGTGCGGCAACGCTCTCCCCACCCGACCTGCACGGCCGGGCAGGGGTCACTTGCCCCACGGCGGACCAGTGTACGGGTAGCGCCCCGACTTTCCCAACCGGTCCCGCCCGGTACGTTTCGACAGGCCGTCAGCCGGTCGTCCGCACGACCGCCCGCGCCTGCGAGAGGATCTTCTCCTCACCGCACCGGGCGGTCACATCGAGCCTGGTCAGCCCGGCTTCGGTCACCTCCTTGACCACCGCGTCCACGGTGATCTCGGTGCCCTCGTCGTCGTCCGGGACGACCACCGGCCGGGTGAAGCGCACCCCGAACTCGACCACCGCGTCGGGTGCGCCGGCCCACTCGGTGACCGCCCGACCGACCAGCGCCATGGTGAACATGCCGTGGGCGATCACCCCGGGCAGACCCACCCTGGTGGCGGTCCGGTCGTTCCAGTGGATCGGGTTGAAGTCGCCCGAGGCGCCCGCGTAGCGGACCAGGTCCGCCCGGGTCACCCGGAACGTCCGGGTCGACAGTTCCACGTCAGGACTCCCCACGTACGACGAGCTTGGACCAGACGGCGACCACCGGCTCACCGGCCGAGGTGGTCACGTCGGTGCGGGTGGTCAGGAAGGCGTGCCC
The DNA here is from genome assembly GCF_040649765.1 of Micromonospora sp. NPDC048894. NCBI lineage: Bacteria > Bacillati > Actinomycetota > Actinomycetes > Micromonosporales > Micromonosporaceae > Micromonospora > Micromonospora sp. NPDC048894. The sequence continues at coordinate 101,092 of NZ_JBEZFY010000017.1, forward strand.
ACCCCGGTTGCTGATCTCCTCGATGGTGTTCACGCAGACCAGCTCGTCCCCGGCCACCACCGGCCGGGTGTACGCGAAGCGCTGGTCGCCGTGGACCACCCGGCTGTAGTCGACCCCGAGCGCCGGATCGTCGACGATCTGCTGGCTGGCGGCCATGGTGATCAGGACCGGGAAGGTGGGCGGGGCGACCACGTCCGGGTGGCCGAGGGCACGGGCCGCCGCCGGGTCGTGGTGGGCCGGCTCGGTCGCTCCGATGGCGGTGGCGAACTCGCGGATCTTTTCTCGGCCCACCTGGTAGGGGGCGGTCGGCGGATACGTCCGGCCGACGAAGGACGGGTCCAGGGACATGCCGCCGAACCTACACGGGACGCACGAACGCCGACCCGTACGGGCAGGCGGCTGTGAAGGCCGCGCCATCCGTGCGGATCGGCGTCCGGGGTGATCGCTTGCGGACCGGGCCGGCCGGTGGCCGACCGAGGGTCAGCGGGTCTCGCGGTGGGCGGTGTGCTTGCCGTCCCGGGGGCAGAACTTCTTCAGCTCGATGCGGTCCGGGTCGTTACGGCGGTTCTTACGCGTGATGTAGTTGCGCTCCTTGCACTCCACACACGCCAGAGTGATCTTCGGCCGGACATCGGTCGCCTTCGCCACGGCGGAGTGCCTTCCTCGCTACGGATATCAACTACAGCGCATCAGCCTACGCGGAAGATGCCTGGACATGCAAAGTGGGCGCCTATGGCGCCCGTCCCACTCACCACCGGGGATGAGCCCGGAGGACGAGAGTAGCGGTGGCCGGAATTGAACCGGCGACACAGCGATTATGAGCCGCTTGCTCTGCCATCTGAGCTACACCGCCGAGGCGGATCCCAAAGGACCCTCTGAGCCCCCTTACGGAATCGAACCGTAGACCTTCTCCTTACCATGGAGACGCTCTGCCGACTGAGCTAAGGGGGCCTACCCGATCACCCCGGAGGGCGTCGCGCAGGGGATACATTACACGGCACCGCGCCGGGGGTGAAATGGGATCCCCCGATACCGCGTCGGCACAGCTCAGGGCACTACGCGGAGCCTCGGCAGCTCATCCGCGCCGGTCGCCTCCTGGTCCGCCTGGGCACCGAACCAGGCCTCCAACCGCTCGTACGGCAGCGGCCGGCTGAACAGGAAGCCCTGCCCGATCTCGCAGCCGATGTCCTGGAGGAGTTCGAGGGTCAGCTCGCTCTCCACCCCCTCGGCCACCACGGACAGGCCGAACTGCTGGGACAGCGACACCACCGCGTTGACGATCGCCAGGTCCCCGGGGTCGGTCGCCATGCCCTGCACGAACGACTGGTCGACCTTCACCTCGTGCACCGGCAGCCGGCGCAGCTGGGCCAGCGACGAGTTGCCGGTGCCGAAGTCGTCGACCGCCAGCCGGACGCCGAGGTCCCGCAGCCGGCGCAGGGTGGGGATGGGCCGCTCGGTGCCGTCCAGCACCGCCGCCTCCGGGATCTCGACGGTCAGCAGCTGCGGCGGGACGCCGTACTCGGTCAGCAGCTCCCCCACCCGGTCCGGGAAGTGCCGGTCGGTCAGCGAACGGGCGGCGATGTTGACCGCCACCGCCAGCGGCTGCCCGGTGTGGCTCCAGTCCCGGCTGCGGCGCAGCCCCTCGCGCAGCACGAACTCGGTGAGCCGACCCAGCTGGCCGGTGTGCTCGGCCACCGCGACGAAGTCCTCCGGGGAGACCGTGCCGTGCGCCGGATGCTCCCAGCGGGCCAGGCACTCCACCCCGAGCAGGCGACGGTCCCGCAGGGTCACCTTCGGCTGGAAGTAGACCTCCAGCTCCCCCTCGTCGAGAGCGCGACGCAGGTCACCGGCGAGCCCGAGCCGGCGCAGCGACCGCGACTCCAGCGCCGGGTTGAACAGCTGCACGCTGCCCGGCACCGCCTTGGCCGCGGTGGCCGCCAGGTCGACCCGTTGCAGCAGCACGGCGGCGTCACTGCCGTGATCCGGATGCACGGTCACCCCGACGGCGGTGTCCACGTCGAGGGTGAGCGCGTCGAAGACCATCTCGTCGCGGATCTGCTCGCGGAGCTGGCCGGCCAGCTCCAGGGCCGCCTCGGCGTTCTCCAGCCGCAGCGTCACCAGGAACTCGTCGCCCCCGGCCCGACCCACCAGGGCCGACGACGGGGCGCAGGCGCGCAACCGCTCGGCCACCTCGACGAGGACCTTGTCCCCCGCCGCGTGCCCCAACGACTCGTTGACCTGCCGCAGCCCGTCCACGTCGAAGAGCAGCACGGCGACCACCTCGCCCGGCGCGCGGATCTTGACCGCCTCGGCCAGCGCGGCGGTGATCCGCCGCCGGTTGGGCAGGCCGGTCAGCGCGTCGTGGTAGGCGTCGTGCCGCAGCCGGTCGACCAGCCGGGAATTCTCCAGGGCGACGGCGGCGTGCGCGGCGACGGTCTCGAAGACGGGGATGTCGCTCGTGGTGAAGTGGCCGATGTCGCTGAGCCGGTTGGTCACCTCCAGGGTGCCGATCACCGCCTGGCCGGACCGCAACGGCACCACGATGGCGTCCTTGACCTGCTGGGCGCCCACCTCACGACGCAGCGCGGTGTCGTCGCCGAGCAGTCGGCCGATGGACAGCGTCTTGCCCAGCTCACGGGCCTGTTCCCGGAAGACCGTCGGGGTGGGTGCGACGTCGAGCAGGCCCGGGGTGTCGACCCGGGCGGTCAGCAGCACCTCGGGGTGCCGGCGCTGGGCGGGCAGCCAGAGGGTGGCGTACTCGGCCTGCATCAGGCCCCGTACCCGGTCCAGGAGGATGTCGGCGATCGCCCCCTCGGCGCTGTTGGTGAGCAACCGGGTCAGGTCGTACATGCCGGTGAGGGTGCGGTGCTGCCGGAAGAACTGCGAGTAGGAGCGGTAGACCTGGAACAACGCCGCGAACAACGCGGCCAGCAGCAGCGCCGACCACCAGGTGGTCTTCAACGCGATCAGGACGAGCAGGCCGACCGAGGCGTTGATGGAGGTGGTGAGGAAGACCGACGGCGCGGTACGCAGCGCCTCCCGGCCGGCCTGCCAGCCCTGGAGCAGTACGTGCACCCCGGCCACCGAGAGCAGACTGACCAGAGTGATGGTGTTGACCGCCAGGAACAGGCTGCCCCAGGTCCCCGGCCCGACCCCCTTGATCGGGGGCAGGGCCAGCAGGAGCAGCCCGGCCAGCGAGGTGGCCGCCGCCGCTTTCGCGACGTTGAACCACAGCTTGGCCGGAGCGAACCGGTGCGACGCGCTCCAGATCAGCACGGAGAGCGTGTAGATCAGCACCACCGTCAGCGGTGGCAGGAAGAAGAGCGCGACGACGAGGGGCACCTCGGTCAACGTCACCCCGACCGACTGCCGCCGGACGATCACGTTGAGAACCGGGATGCTGATCCCCGTCATCGCCACGAAGAGCACGAACGCCAAGCCCCACTCCCCGAACTCGGGAAGCAGGACACCGATCGCGGTGCTGAAGACGATGGCCAGCAAGGCCAAGGGGGCGGTGATGAACCAGGCGCGTTCGGTGGACTTACGCCGCTGATCTCGGCTGGCCATGCGCCACCCTCTCCCTGAGAGACGTCACCCCCAGGACACCGGGAGCGGGGACGACGCGGGGGCTTAGCGCGCGCCGCCCATCGTCCAGACGACGTCCGCCATTTGCGCGCTGCCGTCGATGGACTGAACGCCGGCTACGGCGAGTCCACCGAGGATGGTGGCGAGCACGAGGAGCGAGCCAAACAGCCGGCCCAGCCTTCGACCAGACATGATTGCTCCTGTCGAGAGAGTGTTCACGGGGGATGGTGGAGGTTCCACGATCGTGCCACACCTCGGGTACCCAGAAAAGCGGGGAGAGCGGCGCTGGTCCGAGCAGCGGAGAGGTTCCGCCGTTCGGACCACCGCCGTCACCTCCCCGTGCCAGATCAGCGGCACCAGGACGGGTAACAGCCTCCACGAATCGCCCAATGTCACTATCGACGCAAACCCGATCTTTAACGGCGCGGGGCCGCTGCCCGGGCGGCAGGGCGACCGTCGTATTCGAGGGTCGCGACGACTGCTCCCGGAACCGTCACATCGATCACCATAGCTCATTTCGTCAGGTACGGAAGCGGCCTGTCGGGAGTCGACGGACTCCGCACCAGATCAACGACAAAACGCGCTAACGGTGGCGAGCTGGCGCGAGCAGGCGAAACACCCGCCAGAGGCGGTCGGACCCCGTGATGTCGCACCCCGATGGTGTCGTGAATCCATGACATCGCAGACACCGGTGACGCCGGTGATCGAGGAACGGGCGGTCCAGCCCTACGTGGGGATCCGACGCACGGTGACGATGGGGACCATCGGCGATGCCGCGGACGCCCTGTCGGACCTGTTCGGCTGGCTGGCGGCGCAGGGGATCGCCCCGGCCGGCCCGGACTTCCTGCGCTACCACGTGATCGACATGGCGCGGGAGCTTGAGGTCGAGGCGGGCGTACCGGTCCCGGCCGACGCGCAGATCACGGTCGAGACGCCCATGCGGACCGGCGTGCTGCCGGCCGGCCGCTACCTCACCACCACCCACGTCGGCGACCCCGACGAACTGGTCGCGGTGACCGGGGCGTTCCTGGAGTGGGCGGAGCGCAACGGGTTGCGCTGGGACGTCAGCGACACCGGGGCGGGCGAGCGCTGGGGCTGCCGGCTGGAGATCTACCACCTCGGCCCGGACGACGACCCGGACCGGAGCACGTGGCAGACGCAGCTGGCCTTCCGACTGGCGGACTGACGAGGACGGGCGGACCATCCGTACGCCATCCGCACAGCACCACTGCTATCAGGCAATTTGCAGTATCTGCCGCTTTACTTGAATTTCGGGCCAGGGTTTTCAAGTACGGCGAGCTACTGCGAGAAGCGGATGGCTCGCCGGGTGGTTATCCCGGAGACAACGTCGGCGTGACGGCGGACCATGTGCCGGTGCAACCAGACGATGTGCTCACCCGCCTCCAGGAGGCCGCCGTCCTGTGGAGCGTCGGGTCGGGCACGCCGGCCGAGGTGGTCGAGGCGGCCTGCGACTGCCTGATAGCGGGGGTGGACAGCCCGACGCTTCGGATCCTTGCGGGCATTTCGGCCGATCCAGGCGGCGAGAGCGACGAACTACGTCGGTGGCTCGGGGATACGCTGGCGGAACTCTCGCTGACCTTCTTCCCGCAGGGCAGCCGGGCGGGTGAGGACGAAGCCGTCCGGATCATGGCCCGCCGGTTGCTCGACCGGACGATCACCGCCCGCGCCCTCACCTCCTGGGCGTACGGGTTCATCACCCGGGACGGGACTCCGCTGGCGGCCGGGCTCATCGACCTTGAGTACGCGTACGAGATCGTCGAGGCCGTCGTCCACGACGGGCAGCCGTACCCGGACGATGCGGCTGCCGGAGTCGATGCGGACGTGGTCGCCGAAGCGCGGCGGCTGATCGGCGGCACAGCGGAGAACGACTGAGCCACCGCCGTCAGCCGAGTTGCCGCCTCGACGTCCGTGGTGTTCCGGCCGCCAGGGACTCCGCCCGGCCGCGCTGCTCGCACCGCGACCAGGGGATACCTGGGATGGTTTGGGGGTATGTCGGGGGTTATGGCAGGTCAGAACGGTGCGATGGACGAGGAGCACGCGCGGCCGGCGGGAGTCGACGACGCGACGGTCGAGGCGTTGGGCAAGCTGAGTGAGGCGTTGGAGACGATCCACCGGGTGCGCGGGCACCTCTACTCCGCGCACCAGCTCGTCGGCGGCGCGGATCTCACCCTGGACCGGGTGGTGGAGTTGCTGCGCGGGGCCGGGCACGACGAGGTGGCCGACCGGGTCGAACACGAGCTGCTGGGGCGCAACCTACTGCCCGGCCGGTGGACGTTCCAGATCGTGGAGGAGTTCGACGACGGCTACTACGCCACGTTCCAGGAGATCGAACGGGACGCCCGGGAGAAGCTGGCCGGCGGCCGGCGGCACCTCTACGAGGCCGAGATGAAGCAGCGGCGGCGTACCCACGGCATGCCCGGCCACGAGGCCACGCCGGAGTCGGCGCGGCCCGACCGCGACGGCCGCTGACCGACCCGGCCGCGACGGGCTGCATAACGGAACCGACGGCGCCGGGCGGAGCGGGACGCACGATCGACTCAGGGGAGGCGACGTAGCGGTATCCGGCCAGCCTGAATACCGCTACATCGACCCCCGGGCGAGGCGGGTGAGGTCATCCCGGCCCACCGGCAAGGCGGGTGGGGTCACCACTGGCGGCGTACCGTCGCTTTGGGGCCGGTGACCAGGGTGGCGGGCGGGATGTCGTCGGCGACCACCGCGCCGGCCGCCACCACGGCGTCGCGGCCGATGCGGACGCCGGGGAGGATCGTCACGCCGGCCCCGATCCAGACGTTCTCCGCCACGTCGATGGGCGCACCGGTCAGCCACTCCCGCCGCTGCACGGGGTCGACCGGGTGGCCGAGGGTGATGAAGGTGGCCTTCGGACCGACCATGACGCCCTCGCCGAGCCGAATGCCGGCGTAGTCGAGGAACGTGCAGTTCTGGTTGATGAACACCCGCTCCGCGATCTCCAAATTAAGGCCGTGATCGGTGTAGAACGGCGGATAGATGGTCACCCGCGCCGGCAGCGGCCGGCCGAGGAGCTGCACCAACAGCTCCGCCCGGCCGGCCTCGTCGGCGAAGGGCAGCACGTTCAGCCGGGAGGTCAACTCGGTGGCCCGCAGCACCCTCGCGGCCATCGCCTGGAACTCGGGGCTGTGGATGCGCATGAAGCGGTCGTCGGCCATCCCGCGATCCTCGCCGACGCCGCCGCCCCGGGGCGCTGCGGGCCACCGCCGTTCACCGCCGCTCCCCCGCCTGCCCCGGCGGGCCGACCGGTGCCCGCATCAGCCGCCGCGCCTGGGTCAACTCCTCGATGAGCCGGTCCACCTGCCCGCTCGACAGCAGCACCGCCTGGGTGCCGCCGTACCGGGTCGCGTCCAGCTTGATCGACGGTTCGCGCCGGATGAACCGGTCGACGAGCAGTTGCAGGCTCACCCAGCCGGTCCGCTCCCGCCCCACGGTGGCGAGGAACCCCCGGTGCATCGGGTCGTTCGGCCCGCACCCCCGGCACCACACCGGACAGACGACCGGCCGACCACCCTCACTCATCGCCGGCCCCCGGACCGCCGCCCGGACCGGCGACCCGATCGGCCCCCGGCGGGCCACCGTCGCCCCGGCCCGGATCGCCCCGGTCGGCGGCCTGGGTCAGCAGGTCGCGCAACTGGTCCGCCAGCTCGGCGGCCTGAGGCAGGGACAACTCGGCCCAGGCGTTGCCGGCCCGGCAGGTCGCGTGCACCCCGACGAGCGGCGCACCCGGGACTTCCGCGCTGATGAGGTACGTGACGACGAGGCCACTCGCCCGACTCTCACCGACCCGCAGCATCGGGCCACGATGCCGGCGGGCCATGTGCGGCATCACCGGCGGAACCAGGAAACCGCACCGCTCGGGGGTACACCACGGCGGGTGGGTGGTGGTCGGCTTACCGGTACGGGTCATCGCCGCCACCGCCCACCGTTACCCCGACGTGCCTGGCCCACCGTCAGCAGCGGGGCACACCGCAGGGTGGGCAGTTCGCGGGTCACCTCGACCGACCACCATGGCGTGGCGAGCGGAGGTGCAGTGGACGGGCCCGGCGGGGCGTTGCGGCGGACAGGTCGTGACGGTGAACGCCTTCGAGACCGCCAGGACGAGAACCAATCGCATCGACGATGAGTGCCGGACATCACACCTCCACAGGTAACCGGGGCGAGGACCCCGGGTTGCTTGGCTGCCAGCGGCATGGCCTGGCCCTCCGAACGGCCTGAGTCCAAGACCGGCTCACGACAGGACCGACATTGGCGGCAACTGGCTTAAGCCAGCTTCGATGAAGGGTGGCAGGCTGTCAATAGCTGGCTTGAGCCAGTTGCGCTAGCCTGGGTACCACCTTGAGGAGTGGTGATCCGATGAGTGACCAGCAGGAGCGGCAGCCTCCGAGCCGCCGCATCGCCGAGGAGCTACGGGCCGCGATAATGCGCGGTGACCTCGGCGACGGCGACCAACTACCTTCCGAACGCGATCTGGCCGCCAGATACGCCACGGCCCGCAACACCGCCCGAGAGGCGTTGGGCATCTTGCAGGCCGAGGGCCTTGCCCAGGCCCAACACGGCCGAGGCGTGTTCGTACGCCTGCGGCGTCCGCTGATGAGGATGGGTCGTGACCGGTACTCCCGCCGGGCGCGGAACGAGACGGGACTTTCGCCGTTCCGCATCGAGGTGGAGCGGCAGGGACGCATCCCGCACACGGAGTGCCGGTCGGTGACCACCGTCCAGCCGCCCGCCGAAGTCGCCCAACGGCTGGGGCTCGACACCGGCCAGGAGGTCATCCGGCGAGAGAACTGGTACTTCGCCGACGACGAGCCCATGCAGGTCGGGGTGACCTACATCCCGACAGCGGTGGTCGAGGGATCACCGCTGGCGAGTGAGAAGAAGCTCGGCCGAGGCAGCATCTACCAGCGGTTCGAGGATCTCGGTTACCCGATCGCGCGTATCCGCGAGGAGGTGAGTGCCCGCATGCCGACGCCCGAAGAGGTGAAGGGACTCTCGATGCCACCGGGTGTGCCCGTGATCGAGTTGCTGCACACCAGCCTTGATGGTGACGGACGAGCCTTCGAGGTGACCCGGTTCGTCATGCGCGCCGACGTGAACGGCCTGGACTACGACATGCCCGTTGAGGACTGACCACCGGCGGGTCACTCGGGCAGGTATCGCCCGGGTGGCCGGTCTCGCGCTGCTGTGGGGTTCCGGCTTTCTCTGGATCAAGCTCGCGTTGCGCGGCTTCAACCCGGTGCAGATCGTGTTCGCCCGGCTCCTGCTCGGCTTCCTGGTCCTGACCCCGATCGCGCTGTCCCGGGGACTCCGCTTTCCAAGGCACAAGCGACTCTGGGGTCACCTGTTCGTGGCCGCCATGGTCGCCAACGCCGTGCCGTACCTGTTGTTCAGCGTCGCGGAGGAGACGATCGGCTCCAACGTGGCGGGGGTGCTGAACGCGACCACGCCGCTGTGGACGCTGCTGCTGGCATTCCTCGTCGGCGTCGACCGGGCCGTCACCGTCAAGAAGGCCGCCGGCTTCGCCCTCGGGTTCCTCGGGGTCGTGGTCATCTTCTCGCCGTGGGAGTCCGCGAGCGAGATCGCCAGTTGGGGCGGCCTCGCCTGCCTCGCCGCAGCCGCCAGCTACGGGCTCGGCTACGTCTACATGGGCCGGTTCCTGACCGGGCGCGGAATACCGCCGCTCATGCTGTCGGCGGCTCAGCTCGGCGCGGCTGCCGTTCTGCTGGTCCCGGCGCTGCCGTTCGCCGGACTGGAGTCGCCGGTGTGGCGGCTCGACGCGGTGGCGAGCCTGCTCGTCCTCGGGGTGCTCGGCACCGGGGCCGCCTACGTCCTGAACTACCGCATCATCGACGACGAGGGGCCGACCGCCGCTTCGGTGGTCACCTACCTGCTGCCCGTCGTCGCGGTGCTTCTCGGTTGGGCCTTCCTCCGCGAAGCCGTCACGACCGCAATCGTGGCCGGCATCGCCCTGGTCCTCGCCGGAGTCACCCTGACCCGGAAACGTTCCACCGAAATCGGATAACCCACACTTCACATCGATCAGCAATCCTCGTACCCGGGTGGTGCGGATGGCCCGCCCGTCCTGATGGTCACCGAGTCGAAGCCGGCCACCGACGCTCCCCGCTGAATCGGATCGTCGGCTCTGAACCGCGTGGAGGACGCTGATGCAGGTCGTCATGGCAACCCGCCCGGCCAAGCCCGACCAGCCCAACGAAGACTTCACCGGTGCCGTACCGAATGCCGTCGTCCTGCTCGACGGTGCCGGCCTGTCCGGCACCACATCTACCTGTCTCCACGGCGTCGCCTGGTACACCCGCCGGCTCGGCGGGGCGCTGCTCGGCCAACTGGCGGCCGACGACGGCCAGGATCTCACCGCCATCCTCGGCCAGGCGATCGTGGAGGTTGCCGACGCGCACCGGGACACCTGCGACATCAGTGATCCGAGCAGTCCGTCAGCAACCGTCACCATCTTTCGGATCGACGACGACCGCGCCGATTACCTCGCGCTCGCCGACTCCGTGCTGGTCCTCGACCACGCCGGGGACGCCCCCGAAGTGATCACCGATGGCCGGGTCGATGCCGTCGGTAGCCGCTACCGTGCCGCGATGGACGCCGCCCCGAACGGAACCGTCGAACACGACCGGGCGCTCCGCGAGTACATCGAAGCCCTCCGCGCCCACCGCAACCAGCCCGGCGGCTTCTGGGTCGCTGCCGACGACCCGGGGGTGGCGGCGGAAGCGCTGACCGGGAGTCTGCCCGTCTCGGGAGTCAGGGGTGCTGTCTTACTCAGTGACGGGGCCAGCCGCATCGTGGACCACTTCGCCCTGGCAGATTGGCCGGCAGTTCTCGCGCTCATCGCTGTGGAAGGGCCAGCCGAGATCATCCGGCGGGTCCGGGCGGCGGAGGCCGGCGATCCGCACGGCAGACGGTGGCCGCGCGCCAAGGCGTCCGACGACGCCACGCTGGCCGCGTGCACCCGGTTTGCCGCCCGACAGGCACCCGCTGGATCGGGCCTCGCTCCCTGGCGAACATGATCGAAAAGCGACACGTGTATGACACGGTCGGCCCAGTCGACCGGTCGGAGGGGACGGATACGAGACTGAGGTGCTAGCCATCCACAATCCACCCACGCGCAGAACGTCCAGATCAGTAGTAGAGGAACCCGCGGATCACCCCGATGACCGCCAGCAGGATGACAACCCCCCATACAACGTTCCGTCCAGTCGAGCCGAAGATCAAATAGGCGATCTGCGCCAGCAAGAAGATCGAACTCAGCACCAAATCTACGAGCAGCAGCACGAGGGTGAGCGCCAAGCGCAGCAGGAACCAGACAAACCCCAGGCCGTACCACTTGTCGATTGTCGAGTCGTCGTATGCCCAGCGGGTGAGCACGAAGGGCTTGTAGAGGGAGGAGTCCCAGCCCTGGCTCCACTTCACGCCAACGCTGGACCAGTACGAGTCCCCACCTTCCTTCACTTTCGCTTGATCCACTCGCTTGAACTGGATCCTCTTGACAGCGCCACCGGTGACGTCGATCAAGACTTGGCCATCGTTGACCTGGATGGTGGTGGTTCCGTTCACGACCACGGTGAGCTGGTCGCGTCCGGTCTGAACCTTGAACACACTGTCGAACCCGGTGGCACCCTTCTTGCGGTCCCGAAGCAAGACGTAGATCGTGCTTCCGTCTCGAGGTGGGAGGGAGTACTCCGCTCCGATCGAGAACTCGCCGATCGGGGTGACGATGCTCGTCTCGCCCTCAACCGCAACGCCATCCGGACCGACTGTCAGGGCCACCGGCAGCAGCGCAGGCTTGTATTTGACCTTGCCCTTACCCTCCCCCTCCGGGTTGCAGCCCGCGAGTACCAGCGCTAGGAGCAGCGGGATAAGCGTCAACCACATGGCGCGGTCTCGATATCGCCGTACTGGTGCAAGGCTTCGGGTGCCCGCCGTTGCCACCTCCCGATCGCAGGCAGAATGCACCTTCACCGTGTACCGCCCGCCTGAGCTGAAACCCTCGACGCCGAGCAAGCTACACATGGTCGCCACATGATTACGAGTGTCCCCGCCTGGTCAAGCCGCTCCCGATCGACGGTCCACCGCCCCTCTCTATTTATCCCGACTCCCACCTCTGCCGGTTCGAACCGCCGGCACATATGCGAGCGCATCGCTGATCTTGCCATTCATGATGTCGTCTCCCCCGTCGATACAGTTGGCGTAGACCGGGAGCAGGACGGCGGCGCCGTGGCACAGGCTCCGGGCAGCCTCGCTCGGCAGGACGCCGGTGTTCGGCCAGAGCGAGGCCGCCACGTGACGTAGGTCGTGTGGCCGGCGAACGAGCGGCGAGGCGACCTGCGCTTCGGTCAGCGCCCTCTCCCTGGCGAGCTTCTACTACACGACTCGGACGGCAGCCCGGGGTTCTCGCTCCGCAGGTCGCCGAGTGGGCCAGGCACAGTGTGCACGTCCTGATGAAGGTCTACGCGAAGTGCATCGACGGTCAGCAGGAGGCCGCCAAGAGGCGGATCGAGAACGCGCTCAGGATCGAGGACCAGGAAGGATCTTGACCGAACTCTGCCGCGTATTTGCCGTGACGAGGGAGATCCAACGGCACTGAGTGAGACTCAGTGGGATCGACGAGAGAAGCCCCTCACCTGTGTTTCATCAGGTAAGGGGCTCCTCTGTGCACCTGGTGGCGGGTAGAGGATTCGAACCTCTGTAGCTTTCGCGACGGATTTACAGTCCGCTCCCATTGGCCGCTCGGGCAACCCGCCAGGGCACACCACCGCGTCGCAACGCGGCAGCGGAGCAAGGATAGCGGTCGCCCCCGGGGGGATGGCAACCGGGTACCGTCAGAGGGTCGTGGGGCTGGTCAGCACCGCGACGACCCTGACAGACCGCCGGACAAGCAGGAGCATCAGCATGGCAGCGAACCCGTCGTTCGACATCGTGAGCAAGGTCGACCGGCAGGAGGTCGACAACGCCCTCCGCCAGACGGAGAAGGAGCTTGCCCAGCGGTTCGACTTCCGTGGCACCGGCGCCGAGATCTCCTGGTCGGGAGAGGAGGCGATCAGCCTCCAGGCGGAGACCGAGGAGCGGGTCGCCGCCGCGCTCGACGTTTTCAAGGAGAAGCTGGTCAAGCGGAACATCTCGTTGAAGTCCCTGGACGCCGGTGACCCGCGTTCCTCGGGCAAGATTTTCAAGATCGACGCCAAGGTGATCCAGGGCATCGAGTCGGACAAGGCCAAGGCGATCAGCAAGAAGATCCGCGACGAGGGCCCGAAGGGCGTCCAGGCGCAGATCCAGGGCGACCAGCTCCGGGTGACCGGCAAGAAGAAGGACGACCTCCAGGCCGTCATCACGCTGCTCAAGGGCGAGGACTTCGGGGTGGCCCTCCAGTTCACCAACTACCGCTGACCCGCTAGCCGGGCTCCACCCGACCGGGCGGTCGTCCCCCACGGGGACGGCCGCCCGCCGCACAAACCCCGGAAGACGGCGGGGCCGCGTACACCCGAGGGGCGCGCGAGATGGTCAGACGGTGACGGGGTGTTCGGCGCGGGTGGCGGCGGCCTCGGCGCGGGCGATCGGGCCGCCGGGCAGGGCCGCGACGGCGGCCCCGACGCCGACCGCCCCGGCGGCGAAGAGGAACGCCCAGGGCACCCCGGCGGCGTGGTCGACGATCAGGCCGGCCACCGCGCCGCCGGCCGCGCTCGCCGCCACCGACATGGTCACCACCCAGGTGTACGCCTCGTTGAGCATGCCCGTCGGGGTGATCCGCCCGACCAGGGTGTTCTCCAGGGTCAACGCGGGGGCGATGGTGGCCCCGCCGATCACCAGGGCGATGCCGAGGGATACCGGGCCGGGCATCACCGCGAAGATCGCCAGGGTGCCGGCCACCGCCGCGAGCAGCCAGGCGAACTGGCGGGTCATGTTGGCCGCCGGGCGGCGTACCCCGAACCAGAAACCGCCTGCGGCGCTGCCCACCCCCCAGACGGCGAGCAGCAGGCCGGCCAGGCTCTCCGGGTCGTCGGTGGGCTGGTTGCCGGCGAACGCCGGCACGATCACCCCGGCCGCGCCGAAGGCGATGCCGAGGCTCGCCACGCAGACCAGCAGCGCCGGGAAGCCACCCACCCGCAGCGGGCCGAGCCCCCGGGCATGGTGCTCACGCGAGTGGGGCCGCCAGCCGCGCATCACCCGGCCCAGCGCCACCCCGGCGGTGCCGACCAGGGTCACCACGGCCGCGCCGAGCAGTGCGGCGGCGGCGTCGGCCAGCAGGACGAACCCGGCCACCAGCAGCGGACCGAGCACGAAGACGACCTCGAACAGCGACGTCTCGGCGGCCAGCGCGGTGTTGCGCAGCTGGTACCGGCCGCTCGCCGGGGCGGTCAGGTCGTTCCAGGCACCCCGGATGGCGGCGGTCAGCGGCGGGTAGGTGGCCCCGGCCAGACCGGCGGCCAGGTAGATCAGGCGCAGGTCGGCGTTGTCGGCGCGGCTCGCTCCGAGCAGCCCGAACAGGGCCAGCGGGTGGGCAACGGCGGTGACCAGCAGCACCGGGGTGGGGCCGACCCGGTCGGCGATCCGGCCGGCGACCGGGCTGAGTGCGGCACCGGACAGCGCGTAGATGCCGCCGGCCACGGCGGCGAGGGAGTACCGGCCGGTGACCTGCTCCACGACCAGCAGCAACGCCAGCGGCGTCATCCCGATGCCGAGGCGACCGACGACACCGAGGAGCAGCAGCAGCGGCGCCCCGGGAATCCGCCAGACGCCCAGGTACTGGCGCAGTGCGGCCACGGTGGCACCTCCCAGGAGACGATCAGGTAACGACTCAGAACCCTGTAGACCCTAACGCCGCAGGTCGCTCCGGGAATGGTCGATTCACTCACACCCCGGGCCGCTGACCCGGTGGCGGCGAGAGGGTAACTTGCTGATCGACCCAGATACATACACCGCTGAATCGCCCCCGACGCCGTAGGAGGTCCGATGGTCGGCACCACGATCGAGCACCGCCGGCCCGGCCCGGCGCCCCGCGACAGCCAGCGCCGATCCGGCCCGGCCGGCCGCGACGGCCAGCGCCACCAGCCGACCCGGGTGCTCCGGGAAAGCAGCCGTCACCGGCAGAACGGGGTCGAGGAAGCGAACCTGACGACCTGATGACCGACGCCGACGAGCGGCTCTCGCCGACACCCGGTTACCTGGCGCTGTTCCGCCACCCGGTGGCTTCCCGTCTGGTCACCGCCCGGGGCATCTCCGAGCTGGGCGACTTCGTGGGGCTGGCCGCGCTGCTGCTGCTCGCGTACGACCAGACGCAGTCGGTCCTCGGGCCCGCCGCCGTGTACGCCGCCCGAGCCCTCCCCGCCCTGCTGGTCGCCACGGTGTTCAGCGGCTGGCTGGACGTGCCGGCCCGCCGTACCCTGCTGGTCTGGCTCTCGCTGGCCGGCGCGGTGCTGATCGCGGTGCCGCTCGTGTCGCCCCGGCCGGTGCCGGCGATCATCGCGGCGGGTCTGCTCGGCGCGGTCCGGGCCGCCTACTCCAGCGTCAACGTGGCGGTCGCCGCCGAGTCGGTGGACGCCCCGCTGCGGCTGCCGCTGTTCGGCCTGTCCGCCTTCGCCAACCAGGTCGGCCAGGTGGTGGGGCTGCTGGCCGGGGCCAGCATCACCGTGGCCCTCGGCCCCCGGGTGGCGCTCCTGATCGACCTGGTCTCGTTCCTGCTCGCGGCGGTGGTGCTGGCCGGGCTGCCGACCGGGCAGCAGCGGCGGCGCGGGCCACGCCCACCGGCCACCGCCGGCATCCGGACCATCGCCGGGCACCCGGTGCTGCGCGGCGTCGCCCTGCTCACCCTCGCCACGGTCGTCTCCGGCGCGCTGCCCGAGACCCTCACCCCGGACCTCGCCGACGGGGCCTGGCGGCCCGTGGTGCTGGCCTCGTCGGCGTTGGGCGGCGCGGTCTTCGTGCTGGTGCTGGGGCGGGGCACCTGGCTGGGCCGGCTGACCGGGCAGGTCACCGTGGCCGCCGCCCTGGCCGGGGCGCTGCTGCTGGCCGCCCTGCTGGTCGCCACGCATGCCCCGGTGTGGGCGCTGGCCTGCGCCAACGCGTTGATCGGCGCGGGTGGCGGTTGGCTGATCGGCGCGCAGGCCACCTTTGCCCGGCTGGCACCGGTGGAACGGATGGGGCAGGTGGAGGCGACCATCGTGGCCGCCAACATCGTCGTCGCCGGCTGCGGGATCTTCCTGCTCGGGTCGGCCGCCGCGTTGTTCGGGCCGGCCGTGGCGTACCTGCTGGCCGGGGTGCTGCTGCTGGTCGTGGTGCTGCTGACCCGCCCCGACCGGCTGCCGGCCGACGCCGGCCCGCAACCGACCGTTTCCCCGCACTGACGCCCTCCGGCGGCCCTGCTCCCGGCGGGAGGCAACGCGCCGGCCCGCTGACGGGACCACCGCGCCCGTGGTCCCGGCGGAGGTACCGCGCAGACGACCGCGCCCGCGTCCGGGACGTGGACGCGGGCGCGGGGTCGGTGCGGGTCAGCGCTGGAACTGCACGGGGCCGGAGTTGCGGGCAATCTGCTCCAGCCGGGCCACCCGCTCCTCCATCCGGGGGTGGGTGGAGAAGAGCGCGGCGATGCCGCCACCCCGCTTGAACGGGTTGTCGATCATCAGGTGGGCGGTGCTGGTGAGCTGCCCCTGGGCGGGCAGCGGCCGGGCCTGAGTCCCCAGGTGGATCTTGCGGAGGGCGCTGGCCAGGGCCAACGGGTCCCGGGTGAGCTGCGCACCCGACGCGTCCGCCTGGAACTCCCGGCTCCGGCTGATCGCCAACTGGATCACGGTGGCCGCGATCGGGCCGAGAATGATGGTGAGCAGCAGCACCGCCGGGTTCGGGCCGTCCTCGTCGTTGCTCCCACCCAGCGGGATGAAGAACGCCAGGTTCGCCAGCATGGTGATGATGCCGGCCAGCCCGGCCGCCACGCTGGAGATCAGGATGTCCCGGTTGTAGACGTGGGACAGCTCGTGGCCGATCACCCCGCGCAGCTCGCGGTAGTCGAGGATCTCGGTGATCCCGTGGGTGACGCAGACCGCCGCGTTGGCCGGGTTACGACCGGTCGCGAACGCGTTGGGCTGCGAGGTGGGGCTCACGTACAGCCGGGGCATCGGCTGCCCGGCCTCGGTGGCCAGCTCCCGGACCATCCGGTACAACTCGGGGAACTGGGCCTCGGTGACCGGTTGCGCCTTCATCGAGCGCAATGCCAGCTTGTCGGAGAAGAAGTAGGTCACGCCGTTCATCAGCAACGAGACGACGACGGCGACGACGAGGCCACCGCTCCCACCGAACCAGTAGCCGACCGCGAGGATCAGCGAGGTCAGCAGGCCCAGCAGCGCTGCGGTCTTCAGACGGTTGTGATGCACGATCGCTCCTTCGGTGCGCGGGTCGCGCGGGACCCGCTGACCGGTACAACGTCACCGGTACCCGTCAACCATCCAGCTCATGACTGGCAGTTGACTGACAGAAGCTGGGAACCCGCTGAACGGACCGGACACCGGGGACGACCCGGGACACCAGCTCAGGGGGCATCCCGAGGCGCCCGGGTCAGGAGCTTCGGCGGCTGCTCAGCGGGACGCGAGGTCCAGCACCCACTGCGGGGCGAAGCCGATCACCACGGCCAGCGCGGTCGCCCCGGTCAGCGCCACGGTGACCGGCCAGGCCACCCGACCGGACCCCACCCCGGGTGCGACGGCCGGCCCGGCGGGGGGCGTGACGGCCGACTCCCCGGAAGGCGTCAGGGCGGCCGACTCCCCGGGGTGCGTCGGGGCGGTCGGCAGTGGGGTCGGGTCGGCGTAGAGAGTCGCGGCGATCCGCAGGTAGTAGGCCAGGCCGATGACCGCGTTCAGCGCCACCACCAGGGCCAGCCAACCGGCCCCGCCGTCCAGCAACGCCCGGACCACGGTCACCTTGGCGAACAGCCCCGCCAGCCCGGGAGGCAGGCCGGCCAACCCGACCAGGGCCAGCGCAAAGGCCGCCCCCGCCCAGGGCCGCCGCCGGGCCACCCCACGCAGGTCCGCCAGCGTGCCGCCGTCCGCACCCGCTGGCCGCAACGCCACCAGCGCCGCGAACGCCGCCAGCTCCACCACCACGAAGAAGACCGCGTACGCCACCACGGCGGCGTACGCCCCGGCCCGGACGTCGTCGACCCGGCCGGCGGCCAGCGCCAACACCCCCAGCGGGGCCAGGATGTAACCAGCCTGGGCCACCGACGACCAGGCGAGCAGCCGGACGGCACGCCGCTGGCGCAGCGCCACCAGGTTGCCCACGGTCATGGTGAACACCGCCAGCAGGGCCAGCACCGGGCCGGTCACCTCGGCCGGCAGCGCCCGCTGCACCACCGCCAGCAGGGCCACCACCCCACCCAGCTTCGACGCGGTGGACAGGTAGGCGGCCACCGGCAGCGGCGCTCCGTCGTAGGTGGCCGGGGCCCAGGCGTGGAACGGCACCGCGGCGACCTTGAAGGCCAGCCCGAGCACCAGCAACGCCACCGCCGCCGGAATCAACGGCAGGTCGGGCGCGTCGGCCAGCAACCCGCCGAGCCGGCCCAGGTGCAGGCCGCCGGTCGCCGCATAGAGCAGGGCCGCGCCGAGCAGGGTGACCGTCGTGGCCACCACGCTCACCACGAAGAAGGTGACCGCCGCCTCCGCGCTGGCCAGGCTGCCCCGACGCAGGCCGACCAGCACGTACAACGGCAGGGTCAGGGTCTCCAGGGCGACGATCAGGGTGATCAGGTCACCGGCCGCGCCGAGCACCACGCCACCGGTCATCGAGCAGGCCAGCAGGAAGCAGTACTCCCCGACCGGCGTCGGGCCGCCGCGCAGCAGCGGCCCGGACAGCCCGAGCACCCCCAGGGTGAGCAGGGCGAACACCCCGGCGACCAGGGCCGCCCGGCCGTCGAACACCCACGAGCAGTCGGCACCCGCACAGAAGGTCCGCCGGGTGCCGGCGCCCACCACCACCGCACCGACCCCGGTGGCGACGACGCCCGCGCAGGCCACGGCCACCGTCGCGCCGGCCCGGCCGACCAGCAGATCCGCCAGCAGCACGAGTACGGCGGTGCCGGCCGCCAGGTACGCCGGCAGCAACGCCACGTTGTCGACGCTCTGCACGAGACTCACCGGTGCTCACCTCCGTTCGCGACTGCGGGGCTCCGCTGCGCTGCACTCCTCGCGCTCACCGCACCCGCCTTCCGCTCGCGACTGCGGGGCTCCGCTGCGCTGCACTCCTCGCGCTCACCGCACCCGCCTTCCGCTCGCGACTGCGGGGCTCCGCTGCGCTGCACTCCTCGCGC
>NZ_JBEZFY010000017.1:120136-162639 GCF_040649765.1 Micromonospora sp. NPDC048894
GCGCTCACCGGAGCACCGCCACCAGGGCGTCCACCGGGCCGCTCGCATAGCCGAGCACCAGGGTGGGTGCCAGGCCGACGGCGAGGGCGAGCAGGACCAGCGGAACCCAGGCGGTCAGCTCCACCCCGGCCAGGGCAGGGGTGAACCGGCCCACCACCGGGCTCGGCCGACCGTGGGTGACCCGACGCAGCAACCGCAGGAAGTACGCGGCGGTGAGCGCCCCGCCGACCGCCGCCAGCACCGCCAGCGTGGTCCACAGCGGCCCGCCCCGCTCGACGGCCGCGACCACCGCGAACGCCTCACCCCAGAAACCCGCCAACCCGGGCAGGCCGAGCGAGGCGACCGCCGCGAAGCCGAGCAGACCGGCCAGCCGGGGTGCGGTCTCCCGCAGCCCGGACAACTCGGCGAGCGCCCCGGTGTGGGACCGGTCCTTGACCGCCCCGGCGAGGAAGAACAGCAGCCCGGTGATCACCCCGTGCGCCACGTTGCCGATCAGCGCCGCCTGGATGCCGGTGGCGGTCAGCGTCGCCACCCCGAGCAGCACGAACCCCATGTGCCCCACGCTGGAATAGGCGATCAGCCGCTTCAGGTCCTCCTGGGCCAGACAGACCAGGGAGCCGACGAGGATCGCCGCGACGGCCAACACCCCGAGGATCGGCGCGGCCCAGCGGGCACCCTCCGGGGCCACCCCGACGGCAACCCGGATCAGGCCGTACGTGCCCATCTTGAGCAGCACCCCGGCGAGGATGACGCTACCGACGGTGGGTGCCTGGGTGTGCGCGTCGGGCAGCCAGGAGTGCAGCGGCCAGAGTGGGGCCTTCACCGCGAACGCCAACCCGAGTAGGGCGAACGCGGTCAACTGGGTGCCCCGGGACAGCCCCACCCCGCCGGTCAGCGCGACGATGTCGGCGGTCCCGGCGGCGGCCACCACGACGAACACGCCGACCAGCAGCAGCACCGAGCCGAAGAGCGTGTAGAGGGCGAACTTGCGGGCCGCCGCCCGGGCCGCGTCCCGTGCTGGCAGATCATCGCCGGTGCCGCCCCAGCCGGCGATGATCGCGTACATCGGCAGCAGGACGACCTCGAAGAAAACGAAGAACAGCACCAGGTCGAGGGCGAGGAAGGTGCCCAGGATGCCCACCTCGACCACCAGCAGCAACGCCACCAGCGCCCGGCCGCTCCCCCGACCCTCGGGCACCCGGCGCACGGTGTAGCCGCAGCAGAGCAGGGTGAGCAGGGCGGTGAGCACCACCAGCGGCCAGGAGATGCCGTCGACCCCGAGGTGGAAACGCAGGTCGAGACCGGGCACCCAGGGCAGGTCGACCTCGTGCCAGGGCTGCACGGCGGGGGCCGGGCCGTAGCCGAACCAGCCGTGGTCGCCGAGCACCAGCAGCACCGCCCCGACCAGGGCCAGGCCGGCGACCGCCGTACCCAGCAGCCGGGCCGCCCGCTCCCCGGGGAGCACGGCCACCAGCGCCGCCCCCACCGCCGGCAGCACCAGCAGCGCAACCAACAGCACCTGTCCCAGGCTCACCGCCGACTCCTCGCACTCGCGACTGCGGGGCTCCGCTGCACTGCACTCCTCGCGCTCATGAGGAGACTCCGATCAGGGCGGCGGCCAGGCCGATCAGCAGGGCGCCGGCCAGCACCGCCGCCGTCGCGCGGGGCAGGGCCGCCCGGTGCAGCGCGGCCAGCCCGGCACCGAGCGTGGAGGTGCCCCGGCCGACCCCCTCCACCAGGCCGTCCACTCCGACCTCGTCACCGGTACGCGTCACCCGGGCGAGCGTCGTCGTGGGGCGTACCACGAGGGTGTGTTGCAGGTCGTCGAGGCGGAAGGCGCGGGCGAACACCGGCCGCAGCGGACCCAGCGCGCGGGCCGGATCGGCGGCCGGGTCCCGCCGCCAGCCGGCCCAGGCCAGCCCCGCCCCGACCACCAGCAACGCGAGCGGCAGCAGCACCGCCGGGGCGAGGTGGACCAGCTCCACGTCGGCGTCGGTGCCCCGCAACCGGTCGGTGAACGGCGGCCAGAACGCCGCCAGCCCGAGCAGCGCCGCCGGTACGGCCAGCAGCAGCACCGGCCAACGCATCAGCGCCGGCGGGTCGTGCGGGTGCAGCAGCGGTAGCCGGGCCTCGCCGAAGAAGGCGCGCAGCAGCAGCCGGGTCGCGTACGCGGCGGTGAGCAGCACCCCGAGCAGCCCGGCCAGCCAGACCAGCCAACCGACCCAGGCCGGGGCGGGACCGGTGCCGTCGAGCGCGGCGGCCTCGGCGGCGGCGAGGACGCCGTCCTTGCTCCAGAAACCGGACAGCGGTGGCACCCCGGCCAGCGCGCCGAGGCCGATCAAGGTGCACCAGAAGGTGACCGGCATGCTGCGCCGCAGCCCACCCATCCGGGACAGCAGGGTGGTGCCGACGGCGTGGATCACCGCACCGGCGGCGAGGAACAGCAGCGCCTTGAACGCGGCGTGGGTGAGCAGGTGGAACAGCGCGGCGGCCGGGGCACCGACGGCGAGCGCGCCGGTCATGTAGCCGAGCTGGGAGACCGTCGACCAGGCGAGCACCCGTTTCAGGTCGTCCTGGGCGGTGGCCGCGAGCGCGCCGAGCAGCAGGGTGACCGAGGCCAGCACCCCGAGCACCGCCAACGTCACCGGGGCCCGGGTGAACAGCGGGTAGAGCCGGGTCACCGCGTACACCCCGGCGGCGACCATGGTCGCGGCGTGGATCAGCGCGGAGATCGGCGTCGGGCCGGCCATCGCGTCCGGCAGCCAGGTGTGCAGCGGGAACTGGGCGCTCTTGCCGGCCACCCCGGCGAGCAGCAGCAGGCAGGCGGCGGTCAACGTGCCGGTGGAGTGGTCGTGGGCGAGCACGTCGGCGATCCGGAAACTGCCCGCCGAGACGCCGAGCAGGGCGATGCCGAGCAGGAACCCGACGTCACCCACCCGGGTGACCAGGAACGCCTTCATCGCGGCGGCGGGCGCCTCGGGCAGCCGACGGTCGTGGGCGATCAGCAGATAGGAGCAGAGGCCCATCACCTCCCAGCCGACCAGCAGCAGGATCAGGTCCCCACTGACCACCACCAGCAGCATCGCGGCGGTGAACAGGCTGATCTGCGCCGCGTAGGGCGGATAGCGGTGGTCCACCTCGACGTCGTCGTGCGGGCCGCGCCGCAGGTAGGCCACCGAATAGACCTGCACCGCCAACGCCACCGCCGTCACCGCGACCGCGACCAGCGCGGCGACGCCGTCCAGCCGCACCCCGAGGGTGACCCGCAGCCCGCCGAGGTCGATCCAGCTGGTGCTGGTCTCCACCGGGTCGCCGACCCGCACCAGCAGCAGCACCGCGACCAGCAACGCACCGGCCGCACCGGCCACCCCGAGGCCGATCGCCGCCCGCCGGGCCGCGCTCTCCCCGGTGGTCGCCCTCTGCGGTGCCGGCGGCAGCAGCAACCCGAGCAACCCGGCAACCAGGGGTACGACCGGCAGCGCCGCCCCGAGCACCCCCGTCACCGCCCGGCCTCCGCCCGCGCGCCGGCCGACCCGGCCGCGACGTCGCTGGCCGACCCGGCCCGTGCGCCGGCCGACCCGGCCCGGTCGACAGCCGGTTCGGTCAGCGGCACGTCGTCGACGGTGACGCTGGCCCGCAGCCGGTAGAGCTGAAGCACGATGGCCAGCCCGACGCCGATCTCGGCGGCGGCCAACACGATCACGAACAGTGCGAAGACCTGCCCGGAGTGCGGCAGCACCGCCCGCACTGTGGTGTCGGCGGTGACCAGGATCAAATTGACCGCGTTGAGCATCAACTCCACCGCCATCAGCACCAGCACCGCGTTGCGTCGCCGCAGCACGCCAAAGACGCCCAAGCCGAACAGCAGGGCGGCCGTGACGTACGGGATGACCGGCCTCACCGGGTGGCCTCAGCTCGCGGCTGCGGGGCTCGCAAACCCGGCTCACTCCTCGCGCTCACCGGACCACCTCAGCTCGCGACTGCGGGGCTCGCAAACCCGGCTCACTCCTCGCGCTCACCGGATGGCCTCGGTTCGCGACGACGACGCGGCGGCGTCGGGGCGGCGGCCGATGTCCGGGCGGGACAGGATGACCGCGCCGACCAGGGCGGCCAGCAGCAGCACCGACAGCACCTCGAACGGCAGCACCCAGGAGCGGAACACCTGCTCGCCGATGCCCTCGGCGGTGCCCGCCGCCGGCAGCTCCACCGTCGACCAACGGAACGCGTCGACCAGCAGCGCCGTCAGGCCCAGCCCGGTGCCTGCCCCGATCAGCGCGGCCGGCCAGCCCGGCCGGTCCAGGTCGTCGGAGGCCCCGATCGGCGCCCGGGTCAACATCACCGCGAACAGCAGCAGCACCACGACCGCGCCCACGTAGATCAGCACCTGCACCCAGGCGACCAGTTCGGCGGTGAGCACCAGGTAGTCGCCGGCCAGCGCGCCCAGGCAGAGCACCAGATAGAGGCCGGCCCGGACCAGGTGCTTCGTGGCGACCACCAGCACACCCGACCCGACCGCCACCGCGCCGAGGGCGAGCAGCAGCACGTCCGCACCGGTCACCGGGGGGCACCTCCGTCGGCGGGGCCGGGCTCGGGGCGTACCACGGTGGGGCGGGCGGCGGAGCTGGTCGGGGCGGCGGCCTTGCGCGCGGCGGTGGTCTCCTCCTTGGCCGGCTCGCCGTGCGGGTCGTGCGCGGGCGGCGGCGGCACCGTGGCCATCCATTGGCCGAGGTGATCCTTGTCGTGCAGCAGATCCTTGATGTCGTACTCGGCGTACTCGAACTCCGGCGACCAGTAGAGGGCGTCGAACGGGCAGACCTCGATGCAGATGCCGCAGTACATGCAGAGTGAGAAGTCGATGTCGAACTTGTCGAGGACGTTGCGCTGGCGGGGGCGGGCCGCGCCGGCCACCGCCACCTCCTCCTTGTGCGAGTCGATGTAGATGCACCAGTCGGGGCACTCCCGGGCGCAGAGCATGCAGACCGTGCAGTTCTCGGTCAGCAACGCGATCACGCCCCGGGAGCGGGGCGGCAGCTCGGGGGCGACGTCCGGATACTGCTGGGTGGTCGACCGGCGGGTCATCGTCTTCAACGTGACCGCCAGCCCCTTCACCAGCCCCTCGCCGGGGACGCCGCCGCGCTCGCTCACGGCGTCGCCCCGCTGCGCTCACCGACACCGTGAGATGCCGCCGCACTGAGCCGGCTGGCTCGCCCGCTGCGCTCACTCATGGGGTCATCCTGCCCTGTGGCCACGGCGCGCGCGACCACCACCCGGCGTTTGCCGGCGCTACCGTGACGGGCGGGGAGAACGACGCACCGGGAAGGACCGACCGATGACCGCCGCGTTGCAGAGCGACCATCCGCCGGAGGGCAGCTGGACGACCGACGATCTGGACGCACTGCCCGAGGACGGCCGCCGCCGCGAACTTCTCGATGGAGTGCTGATCGTGCCCCCCCCTCCCCCACCCGCATCCACCAGACCATCGCCGGCCGCCTGATGGTCGCGCTCGAAGAGGAGTGTCCCGACGACTACGACGTGACCCAGGCCGTGGAGGTGCGGATCAACCGGACCCGCTCCTTCATCCCCGACGTGCTGGTGACCACGTCCACCGCCGCCGCCCGCGAGCCGTCCCGCTACGAGGCGCACGAGGTGGTGCTGGCCGTCGAGATCGTCTCCCCCAGCACCCGCTCCATCGACCGGGTGCTCAAGCCGACGCTCTACGCACAGGCCGGCATCCCGTTCTACTGGCGGATCGAGGTGGAGGACGACGGCCTGGTCGTGCACACCTACAAGATCGACGCGGTGAACGAGGTCTACCTGGAGACCGGGCGGTGGACGAAGTTCGTCGACACCGGTGAGCCGTTCCCGGTGAACCTGTCGGTCGACCGGATCACGCCCCGGCGTCGGTGAGCGGCGGCAGCATCTCCACACCCAACTGTTGCAACAGTTGGAACAGCTCGTTGACGCTCCACACGTCGACGATCCGCCCGGCGGCGTCGAACCGCAGGAACGTCGCCCCGGAATAGCTGACCACCTGCCCGGTCGGCGGCACCGGGCCGAACTGTCCCGCCTGGGTGCCGGCGGCCCGCCAGCGCAGCGCCACCCGGTCCCCGGCCGCCACCACGTCCACCAGTTTGTAGCGCAGGTCGGGGAAGGCGGCCCGGCGGTCCCGGTGCCAGGCCAGCACCGCCGCCGGGCCGGTGCCACCCAGCCCCGGGCACTCCTGCGCCACCAACTCGTGCGCCGACTCCTCGTGGCCGGCGTTCCACACGTCGGCCACGAACCGTCGGGCCACCGCCGCAACGTCGATCATGCGGGCAGCCTAGGCGGACCGACCCGGACGCCGTTGTGCTGCCCCCGGGCGGAAGAACCGCCATGATGGGAGCCGAAGCGGACGAAGGGCGACACCATGGCGGAGAGCAACGGCACGACGGCGACCCAGAGCGGCGGCAAGTACGTCGAGCCAGGCGGCGAGTTCACCCGGGACCAGCGCTACATCGCCACCCGGATCACCGTCGACGGGCGGGACGGCTACCCGGTCGAGTCGGGACGCTACCGGCTGGTGGTCAGCCGGGCCTGCCCGTGGGCCAACCGCATGATCATCGTACGGCGGCTGCTCGGGCTGGAGGAGGCGCTGCCCATGGCGGTGGCCGGGCCCACCCACGACGCCCGGAGCTGGACGTTCGACCTGGACCCGGGCGGGCGGGACCCGGTGCTCGGCATCGAACGGCTCGCCGATGCGTTCTTCGCCCGGTACCCCGGGTACGACCGGGGGATCACCGTGCCGGCGATCGTCGACGTGCCGACCGGGCAGGTGGTCACCAACGACTACGCGCAGATGACCCTGGACCTGTCCACCGAGTGGACGGCACACCACCGCGAGGGCGCCCCGCAGCTCTACCCGGAGCACCTACGGGCCGAGATCGACGAGGTCAACAAGGTCGTCTTCGCCGACGTCAACAACGGGGTGTACCGGTGCGGCTTCGCCGGCTCGCAGGAGGCGTACGACAAGGCGTACCGACGGTTGTTCGACCGGCTGGACTGGCTCAGCGACCGGCTCGCCGACCAGCGCTACCTGGTCGGGGACACCATCACCGAGGCCGACGTGCGGCTGTTCACCACGCTGGTCCGCTTCGACCCGGTCTATCACGGCCACTTCAAGTGCAACCGGCAGAAGCTCAGCGAGATGCCGGTGCTGTGGGCGTACGCCCGGGACCTGTTCACCACCCCCGGCTTCGGCGACACCATCGACTTCGACCACATCAAGCGGCACTACTACGAGGTGCACCGCGACATCAACCCGACCGGGGTGGTGCCGCTGGGCCCGGACCTGGTCAACTGGCTCAGCCCGCACGGGCGGGAGGCGCTCGGCGGCCGGCCGTTCGGCGACGGCACTCCCCCGCCGCCCCCGCTGCCGGCCGAGCAGGTGCCGCCGGAACACACCCCGATCGGCTGAGCCGCCACCGACCACACGCGCCCCCGCCCGGCCTATGGGTGGGGGCGCGGGTTTATCCGACCACGATGGTCACGCGGTGCGCCCCGTACCCCTCCACCGCGCCATCCGCCCTGGTCACCAGGATGACGGGCTCACCTTCGTGGAGGGTGAGCCTGCGCCGCTCCTCGGGATCGGGCATCCGCGACTGAACCCGATCGCCTTTACTCAGGGTCACTTCGACGCGATCCTGTTCTCCCCGGACGAAGGTTCCGCGACTCTGTACGACCACGATCAGGCCCTCGCTTCGCAACTGCTGGAGCGCGCGGCGGACCGTGAGTCGGCTGAGCTGGAACTCCTGGGTGAGGCTCAGCTCGGTGGGGACTCGCTGACCAGGGGCGAGTTGGCCGGAACGAATGGCTTGTCGCAGCCGATCCGCCAGTTGTTTCCAGGTAGCGACATCCGGATTGAAGTCGCTCTCGCTGCTCACAGGCGCACGCTAGGTGACCTCATGCTGTCGCAGTGTTGTGTTTACGTCAATACAACACTTAGAGTGATCTGGTCATGCTGACCCTCCGCAAGGAGCACGACATGCCCAGGCACGTCACCTACCACGAGTACCTGGCCGCCGTCGCACTGACGCTGCGACGCAGGCACCGGCCCGCATGGTCCAGCGACCGGAAGCGGATCGTCTGCCGCTGCGGACGCGAACTGCCGTGCAGAATCCGACACCGGGTGCCGATCAACCGGGGGCACTGGCCGGGCGAGGGCCGATGACCACACACGGCCCAATGGCGTCGCACACCCCCCGATCCGGTGACCTGCTCCATGTGAACCGGTCGGCCAGTGTCCAGTTCATCAACCCAATCGCGTTCCGAGTCATCCGCGTGCTCGACTGGCCCACCTACGACGGGTGGGTCTGACTGGAGGGCTACCAGCTCAACGCCAGAGGGGACGCCGTCACGCGCCGATCGATCTTCGTACAGCCAGCGGGACTGGTCATCGAAGCGCGAACCACCCCGAGGTCCACGGTCGGACAACCGAGGCGATCCGGCTCGAACACAAAAGCCCGGACAGACGTGGCGTAGACCAGCGCCTGGCACCGCCGCAAGGACTTCGACACCGACGGGAACGACGTTCGGTCCCGCCACTGAGAGCTGTCGCACATTCACCTTCGGTGCCCAAGAGTTAACACGGTGGTCAATATGACCTGTTCGACTATGGGACGTCCGTCGATGCGACTCCCGTCGGCGGGCCGCCTGTCCACTACGGACTCCCCTCTTGAGGAGGAACGAACCTTGCGCAAGCTGGGTAGCAGGACCGCACGTCTGGGCGTACTCGCCGGTGTTCTCGCCGGCGCGCTCGCCACCACCACCAACGCCGCCGTCGCGGCCCCGGCCACCCCCGGCCCGGGGCGGACCGCACCCGCGCCGCTGCTGGCCGGCAGCACGGAAGCCGCACCGGACCGGTACATCGTCGTCCTCTCCGACAAGCCGGTCAGCGGCGAGCGCACCGCCCGCCTCGCCCGCACCACCCAGTCGGCCGCCGTCGCCGAGCGGGCCGGCGGCACCGTGCTCAACCGCTACACCCAGGTCCTCGACGGGTACGCGGCCGTGCTGCCGCCGGCCGCCCTCGCCGCCGTCCGCAACGACCCGGCCGTGCAGTACGTCGAGCGGGACACCCGCATCCAGGGCGGGCTGACCAGCACCACCCCGGACCGGACCGGCCCGACGACGGCCCGGACCGGGCGGGCCCAGGCCGGCGGCGTGTCCGTCCAGGCGGTGCAGAGCAACCCGCCGTCGTGGGGGCTGGACCGCATCGACCAGCGCAACCTGCCGCTGAGCAACAGCTTCGGCTACACCTCGACCGGTTCCGGGGTGACCGCCTACATCGTCGACTCCGGCATCCGGGCCACCCACGTCGACTTCGGCACCCGGGCCGCCGGGGTCTACGACGCGGTCGGCGACGGCAACGGCACCAACGACTGCCACGGCCACGGCACGCACGTCGCCGGCACCATCGGCGGCACCACCTACGGGGTCGCCAAGTCGGTGACGCTGCGCGCGGTCCGGGTCCTCCAGTGCGACAACTCCGGGTGGAGCACCGACCTGATCGAGGGCGTCGACTGGCTGGCCACCAACCACGCGGCCGTCTCGGTGGCGAACTTCAGCCTCCAGGGCTACGGCACGTCGGCGAACACCTCGATCGAGAACCTGATCGACCACGGTGTGTACCCGGTCTTCATCGCCAACAACTTCAACACCGACGCCTGCACCAACGGCCCCCGGTCCAGCCGGGGCATCACCGTCGCGGCGACCGACATCAACGACAACCGGGCCTCGTTCTCCAGCTACGGGACCTGCGTCACCATCTTCGCCCCGGGGGTGGACATCACCTCCGCCGGCATCGCCTCGAACACCGCAGTGGCCAGCGGCTGGTCCGGCACCTCGATGGCGGCCCCGCACGTCACCGGTTGGCTGGCCCGCTACCGGCAGACCAACCCGTCGGCGACCCTCGCCACCGCCAAGAGCGCGCTGATCACCGCCGCCACCACCGGCAAGGTGGTCAACCCGGGGGTCGGCTCCCCGAACCGTCTGCTCTACGCCGCGCCGTGAGCGTGCCGGAGGGGCCCCGGGGAGTGTCCCGGGGCCCCTCCGGGCCGGCGCTCAGTTCAGCGTGAGCCGTACGGCGGTGGTGAGGACCAGCTGGGCCAGCGCCGCCGGCACCAGGACCAGCCAGCACAGCCGCTGGAGCTGGTCCTCCCGCAGCCGGGGGAACGACACCCGCAGCCAGATGATCACGAACGAGACGGCGAAGACCTTCAGCAGGGTCCACAGCCACCCGAGCTGGGCGTCGGCGAACGGGCCCTGCCAACCACCGAGGAACAGCACGGTGGTCAGCGCGGCGATCACCACGATCCCGACGTACTCGGCGAGCAGGAAGAACGCGAACCGCAGCCCGGTGTACTCGGTCATGTAGCCGAACACCAGCTCGGAGTCGGCAACCGGCATGTCGAACGGGGGGCGCCGGATCTCGGCCAGCCCGGCCACGAAGAACACGATCATCGCGGGGGCCTGCCAGAGCAGCCACCACGGCTGCCACGCCTCGACGATCCCGCCGAGGCTCAGCGTCCCCGCCGCCATCGCCACCGAGGCGGCGGCCAGCACCAGCGGCAGCTCGTAGCCGAGCAGCTGGGCCGCCCCGCGCAGCCCGCCGAGCAGGCTGTACTTGTTGGCCGACGCCCACGCCGACATCAGCACCGCCACCACGCCGACGCCGACCACCGCCAGGACGAAGAACAGGCCGATGTCCAGCGGCTGCCCGACCAGGTCGTCCGGGCCGAGCGGGATCACCAGCAACACCAGCAGGTAGGGCACCAGGGCCACCACCGGCGCGAGCCGGAACACCGCCCGGTCCGCCTCGCGGGGGGTGATGTCCTCCTTCTGGACGAACTTGATCCCGTCGGCGACGAGCTGCGCCCACCCGTGGAAGCCACCGGCGTACATCGGACCGAGCCGGCCCTGCATGTGCGCCATCACCTTGTGCTCGGCCTGGCCGACGATCAGGGGCAGGGTGAGGAACGCGACCAGCACCCCGCCGATCCGGATCACCAGCTCCAACCAGGTCGGCATCAGTCCGTACCCTGCTCGTCGCCACCCTGGTCACCGCGCGCCGGGCCGTCGCCGGCCGGGCCGTCGGGGGCCAGGCGTCCGGTGGCCGGCGGGGCATCGCCGGTCGCGCCGGAGGCGGGGGTACGCGGCGGACGGCCCCCCGCAGTGGGCCGGGCCGGACGGTCCCTGGGCGGGCGGGCCGGGGCGCCGCCGCGCGGCCCGTCGCCCACCGTCACCGGACCGGCCGGGGCGGGCACCACACCCCACTCCCCCGGGGCGGGCACCCCGGGTGGACGGACCGCCCGGCGACCGCCACCGGCCTCGGACTCACCCGGTTCCTTCGCACCCGGCCACGGTTTCGCCACCCGGGAGGCGAGCACGAACTCCTTACGCAGCGGATGCCCCTCGAACTCGGGAGGCAGCAGCAGCGGGGCCAGCCCCCGGTGGCCGGCGAAATCGACACCGAACATCTCGTGGGTCTCCCGCTCGTGCCAGGCCGCGCCCGGGAAGACGTCGACCACCGATCCCACCGTCGGCGTCTGCCGTGGCACCCGGGTCCGCAGCAGCACGCCGTGGCGGTGCCGGGTCGACCACAGGTGGGCCACGATGTCGAAGCCGCCGGCCAGCTCGTCCACGGCGGAGAGCCAGTCGAAGAAGTCGCAGGCCAGCTCGGCGTCGTCGCGGACCGCGCGGAGGGTGTCCGCCCAGGCCGCCGGGGGTACGTCGACGGTGGCCCGGGCGTGGGCCTGCCCGCCGGACACCGACGCGGTCGCCTCGACCGGCGTGAGCAGCGCGACCACCCGCCGACCGACCTCTTCCGGAGTCATGCGGTTGATCCTATGGCCGCCGCCCCGGCCCCGGGTCCGCCCGCCCGGTCGTACGCGCCCGGCGGACACCTGGATGAGGTGAACGGACAGCCTTCCGCCGTGTCGCGGAGCGACCCGGACGGTCCGTCCGGCGCTGTGCGAGCGGGCGTTCGGCGCTGTGCCGGGCAGGGGCGGGCGTCCGGCGCTGTGCCGGGCGGGGGCAGGCGTCCGGCGCTGTGCCGGGCGGGGCGGGGCGGGCGTCCGGGGCTGTGCCGGGCAGGGGCGGGGCGGGCATCTGGCGCTTTGCCGGGCGGGGCGGGACGGGGCGGGGAAAGATGGGGCCGTGCGCGCTGTGACGGTGACTCCCAAGGTCCGTGACTCGCTGCGGCTGGTACAGGACTGGCCGGAGCCGGCAGCCGAGGAGGGGGTCATCCTGGTCGAGGCGCTCGCCGTCGGCATCTGCGGCACCGACCAGGAGATCATCGCCGGGCACTACGGCGAGGCCCCACCCGGCCAACGGGAGCTGGTGCTCGGCCACGAGTCGCTCGGCCGGGTGCTGGAAGACCCGTCCGGCACCCTGCAACCCGGTGACCTCGTGGCCGGCATCGTCCGCCACCCCGATCCGGTGCCCTGCCCCAACTGCGCCGTCGACGAGTGGGACATGTGCCGCAACGGCCGGTACACCGAGCACGGGATCAAGGCGCTGCCCGGCTTCGCCCGGGACCGGTGGCGGGTGCAACCCAAGTTCGCCATCGGGCTGGACCCGGTCCTCGCTCCGGTGGGCATGCTGCTGGAACCGACCAGCGTGGTGGCGAAAGCGTGGGACCACATCGGGCGGATCGGCACCCGGGCCAGGTGGGAACCGCAGACCGCGCTGATCACCGGTGCCGGGCCGATCGGGCTGCTGGCGGCTCTGCTGGCCGTCCAGCGGGGGCTGTCGGTGCACGTGCTGGACCGCAGCACCACCGGCCCGAAACCGGACCTGGTCCGGGCGCTCGGAGCGACCTACCACACGGAGTCGGTGAACGAGTTGGACGTCGAGCCGGACGTGGTGGTCGAGTGCACCGGAGCTCCGACGGTGGTGCTGGACGCCATGTGCAAGGTCGGCCCCACCGGGATCGTCTGCCTCACCGGGGTGTCCAGCGGGGGCCGGACCATCGACTTCGACGCCGGGGCCCTCAACCGGGAGCTGGTGCTGGAGAACAACGTGGTGTTCGGCTCGGTCAACGCCAACCGGCGGCACTGGGAACTGGCCGCGCAGGCGCTCGCCCGGGCCGACCAGTCGTGGCTGAACTCGCTGATCACCCGCCGGGTGCCGGTGTCGGCGTACGCCCAGGCGTACGCCCACGCCGACGAGGACATCAAGGTGGTGCTGGAGTTCGACAGGTGAACCCCGACCGGCCGGCTCAGATGCCGGGCAGCCGGCCGTTGCGGAACAGGTCGACGAAGAGCTGGTGGTCGGTACGGGCCCGGACGCCGTACGCGTGGGAGAACTCGACCAGGTGCCCGACGAAGCCGTCGGTGTCGTCGCCGATCGCCGCGACGATCGCCTCCTCGGTGGAGTAGTCGACCAGGTCGTGGCTGGACTCGTCGTCGGCGACCGAGTGCATCCGGGCCACCGCCCGACCCAGGTCGGCGAGCACCCCGGCCAGTTCCTCGGGCTCGTTGACGTCCGACCAGTCCAGGTCGGCGGCGTAGGGGGAGACCTCGGCGACGAGCTGACCGGCCCCGTCCAGCTCGGTGAAGCCCAACCACGGGTCGGCGTGCGCCTGCAACGCCCGTTGCGACTCGGCCGTCCGGTGACCCTGGTGCCGGAAGTAGCCCCGGACCCGCTCGTCGTCGACGTACCGGGCCACCGCCGGCACCTGCGCCTGCTTCATGTAGATGACCACGTCGTTCTCCAGGGCCTCGGTGTGCCCCTCCAGCAGCAGGTTGTACGACGGCAGCCCGGCCGAGCCGATGCCCACGCCCTTGCGTAGCACCACGTCCTTGATCTGGGTGGCGACCGGACGCAGCCGGGCCGTCGCCTCGGGCAGCGTGGCGAGGTAGCCGGTGAACGCGGCGCACACCCGCTCCCGGGTCTCCCCGTCGATCTCGTAGACCCCGTCGCCGAGGGAGAACCGCCGCTCGTAGTTGTCGACGGTGGTCTGCGCGGCCAGCAGGTCGACCCGGGTGTTCAGGCGGGCCTCCTGGAGCACCCGGCGCAACACCCCGTCGGCGTTGTCCAGGGTGATCGACCCGATCGCGTCGTCCCCACCGGCGGCGATGGCCCGCAACTCGGTCAGGTACGACCGGGCGAACCCGGTGACCAGCTCACCGATCGCCTGGTCGGACAGGGCCTTGGCGTAGCCGAGCAACGCCACGCTGGCGGCGAGCCGCTTGAGGTCCCAGGAGAACGGCCCGACGTACGCCTCGTCGAAGTCGTTGACGTTGAACACCAGGTGCCCGGAACCGTTCATGTAGGTGCCGAAGTTCTCGGCGTGCAGGTCGCCGTGGATCCACACCCGGCTGGTCTCCTTGTCGAGGAACGCGTCGTCGGCGAAGTCCCCGCGCTGGTCGGCGTAGAACAGTGCGGCGCTGCCCCGGTAGAAGGCGAACGGTGACGCAGCCATCTTGCGGAACTTGCGGCGGAATGCCGCCGGATCGAGTGCCATCGACGCGCCGAACTCCTCGGTCAACACGTCGACGATGAAGGCGGACCGCCGGTCCCCAGAGTCGTTCATGCCCCGCACGCTAACCCCCACCCACCACCCCCTCACCCCCCTGCCCCACTCTCCCCCCACCCCGCTCTCCCCCCACCCCGCTCTCCCCCCGCCTCACCCTCGCCCCGGTGATCAAGAGGTTCGCGTCAATTCCGGCCGGGATGCTGACGCAAACCTCTTGATCACCGGAGAAAGCGGCGGCTGGGCGCGAGCCCGCACGCCCCAACGGGCAGGGATCCCGGAGAAAGTGACGGCTGGGGCGCGGCCCGTGCGTCCGGACGGGTACGGGTCGGTGATCAAGAGGTTCGCGTCAAGAATCCGGGTGGAGATGGCGTAAAGCTCTTGATCACCGGGGCGAGACGGAGGGAGCGCGAGGCGGAGGGGGCAGCGGGGGCGGGGGCAGCGGGGGGTCAGGGGGCTGAGGGGGTGGGGGGGTGGATCAGGGGGGCGGTCAGGGAGTCGGCTGGGCGTGGGGGGGTTCCGTCGGAGGGGGTGACGTCGGCCAGGGGGGCGAGGGGGTCGGTGCGGTCGACGCCGCCGATGCCGGACTGCTCGGCGGCGATCTTCTCCTGGAGGCGGAGGATGCCGTGCAGCAGCGCCTCGGGCCGGGGCGGGCAGCCGGGCACGTAGACGTCGACCGGGATGAGCTGGTCGACCCCCTTGGTCACCGAGTACGAGTCCCAGTACGGGCCGCCGCAGTTGGAGCAGGCGCCGAAGGAGATGACGTATTTCGGCTCGGGCATCTGGTCGTACAGCCGCTTGATCGCCGGGGCCATCTTGTCGGTGACCGTGCCGGAGACCACCATCAGGTCGGCCTGCCGGGGCCCGTGGGCGAACGGGATGACGCCGAGCCGGATGAAGTCGTGCCGGCCCATGCTGGTGGCGATGAACTCGATCGCGCAGCAGGCCAGGCCGAAGTTGAACACCCAGAGCGAGTAGCGGCGACCCCAGTTGAGGACGAACCGGATCGGCTCGCCGAGCACTGCCGGCAACTGCACGACCGCCTCCTCGTCCGGCCGGTCGACGACCGTTACGTCGCCGTGGCCGCTGCGCTGTCTCCCAACGGACAGTCAACCACAGCCGACGGACGCAACCCTGTGCGCAGGCAGCGGGCTCTTACCCGTGTGACGGCGGGCCGTGTCCCGGGGTGCGGGCCGTCGGGCGACCACGGGGAGGACGAGTGACGGTGACGAGAAGCGCGCGGGTCGGTGATCCACCACCGGACCCCCGGCCCGCAGCCCCGCAACTGAGCTTCGACGGGTTCTACCATGCCCATTTCCGTGGGCTGGTCGTCCAGCTCACCGCCTACACCGGCGACCTCGGCCAGGCGCAGGACCTGGTGCAGGAGGCGTTCTGTCGGGCGTACGCGCGGTGGGACCGGGTGTCCGGCTACGACGACCCGCTGGCGTGGGTCCGCAAGGTCGCCTGGAACCTGGGCCACCACCGGTGGCGGCGGCTGCGGACCGCCCAGGCGTGGTTGTCCCGGCAACGGGAGACCCACGTGGCCGGACCGACACCGGACCGGGTCGCGGTCGACGTCGCGTTGGCGCAGCTGCCACCGAAGCAGCGCCGGGCGGTCGTCCTGCACTATCTGGCTGACATGTCGGTGAGTGAGATCGCCGCCCAGGAGCGGGTCGCCGAGGGAACGGTCAAGTCCTGGCTGCACCGGGGCCGGGCCGCCCTGGCCACCCAACTGCGCGAGAGCACCGGGGAGGTGCGAGATGCCTGACCCGGAGATCCTCGATCCGAACGTGGAGTTCGCCCGCTACCGCCGTACCGTGCTGGCGGAGGTGGTGGTGCCCGGCCCGGCCGCGGTCCGGCGGACCGTGCGGTCGCGTCGCCGGCGCCGGTGGGCCGCGCTGGTCGCGGCGGTGCTGGCGTTGTTCACCGGACCGACCCTGGGGTACGTCGCACTGCACCGTCCGGAGCCCCGGCCCGGCCCGGTGCTGCCCGCACCCGAACCGACCGGTACGCCGACGCCGGGTGGACCGGTGACCCCGACCGGCAGCCCCACGCCGACCGGTGCGGCCCCGACGACGCCACCCGACGGCCGGATCGGCCGCAACGAACTGCTGGCCACCACGGTTACGCTGCCGGGGTGGCCGGCCGGGGCGCAGTGCCGCACCGAGGGCGTCCGGTTGACCGCGGACGGCCACGAGGGGCAGAACGCCCTACTCGCCGTGGACCACGGTGACGTCGATGCCGACGGGGCGCAGGAGACGGTGGCGTTGGTGCAGTGTGTCTTCGGCACCCACGGTTGGCAGCAGGTGGTGGCCTTCGACCGGGACGCCGCCGGCCGGATCGTCACCGTCGGGCGGGTGGTCGTCAGCGCCCGGGAGCGGCCCCAGTGGCTGATCGGGATGCAGGTGCGCGGTGACGGGGTGGTCCGGGTGCAGGTCGGGGACATCTACCCGGGTGGCGGTTGGGCCGGCGAGTGGTCGCAGCGGCAGTGGCGCGGTTACCGCTGGGACGGCGGGTCCTTCCGCCAGGTCTCCGGGCCGACCGGTTTCCCGCCCAACCCGCACGAGGTGAATCTCGTGGTCACCGCCACCGACCTGGTGCTCGGCGTCGCACCGGACGGCTCCCGGGCCGGATACACGACGGTGCGGGTCCGCAACACCGGCACCGGGCCGGCCCGGTCCGTGGCGCTCCGGTTCGACCTGCCGGTGGCGCTGCGCCCGGACGGCGACGGCTGGGCCGCCTGCCGGACCGCCCCGGCGACGACCGGCGGGCCGGTGCGCTGCGAGCTGGGCGCGCTGGCCCCGGGGGCCGAGTTCCGGCTGGTCCTGGGCCTACGGGTGGCGGCCGACGATCCGCTCGGCGCGGGCACGGCCGAGCTGACCGCGCAGGCGTTGGACGCCGAGAACCGGGTCGTCGCGGAGGTGGTCGAGTACGACAACGTCACCCCGCTGCCCTACCGGTGACCAGCCGGCCGGGCGCGGTCGTCGTGCCTGGCCGGGCCACCCCCGGGGCAGCCCACCCCGGGGCAGGGCCCCAAGCAGGCAGGGCCCGCGCATGGGCAGGGCCCGAAGTGGGCAGGGCCCGCGCATGGGCAGGGCCCGAAGTGGGCAGGGCCCGAAGTGGGCAGGGCCCGAAGTGGGCAGGGCCCGAAGTGGATCAGACGGGCTCGGGGCGTTCCGGGGGCTGCGGAGGCAGCCCCCGGACCGTCACCAGGTGGGGCGTTGCAGCAGGCCGACGAACTCCACCAGCAGGCATTCGCGCAACGCGGCGGGGGCGGCGTCGAGCAGGGTGTTCACCATCGCCATCCGGTCCGGCGGTCCGGCACCCAGCCCGAGGCCGGCGGCGAGCCCCCCGATCAGTTCCGGGGTGAGCGTCTGCGGGGTCAGCGATCCGGCCAGGGCGACCAGTTCGGCCGGCAGCTCGACCGGCCCGGCCTGGCGGGCGGCGGCCACCGCGGCGGCCAGGTCCGGGCCGAACTCGGCCACCCGGGGGGCCACCGAGGCGGTCACCGTGAGGTGCACGCTGGCGGGCAGGTCGGCGTACCGCAGCTGGGGTTGGGTGTGCCAGCCCCGGGCGGTCAGCTCGTCGACCAGGATGAACAGGTCGAGCGCCGGGTCGGTGCTGGTGAAGCAGACCACGGTGGACTCCGGTTCGGCCATCAGCCGCAACCCGTCGACCCCGCGTACGGCGGCGGCCAGGGTGTCGACCGCGTCCCGGGTGGTTGCGGCCAACCGCAGGTAGCCGTCGTCGCCGAGGTGCCGCAGGGTGGCGTACGCGGCGGCGATCGGGCCACCCGAGCGGGTGGAGGCGAGCACCGGGTTGACCATGGTGTAGCCGGGCCAGCCGGCGTACGCGAAGAACTGCGGGGAGCGCAGCGTCGCGTCCCGGTGCAGCAGCACCGACACCCCCTTCGGGGCGTACGCGTACTTGTGCAGGTCGACGGAGATCGAGGTGACCCCGTCGACGGTGAAGTCGAACGGTGGCACCGGCACGCCGAGGCGACGCAGGTAGGGCAGGGTCCAGCCGCCGAAGCAGGCGTCCACGTGGCAACGCACCCCGGCCGCCGCCGCCACCTGCGCGATCCCGGCCACCGGGTCGATCACCCCGTGCGCGTACGACGGGGCGGAGCAGGCCACCAGCACCGTCTCCGGGCGGATCGCGGTGGCCACGTCGGCGACCGACGGGCGCAGGGTGACCGGGTCGACGGGAACCGTGTCCAGGGTGACCCGGAGCAGGTGGGCGGCCTTGGCGAAGGCGGCGTGCCCGCTGGCCGGCACCACGATCCGGGGTGCGGTCAGCTCCGGGTGGGCGTCCCGGGCGGCCTTGACGGCCAGGATCAGCGACTCGGTCCCGCCGCTGGTGACGCTGCCGACCACGTCCGGCGCGGCGCTGCCCGGTCCGCCGCCGAGCAGCCCGCCGGCTGCCCCGACGAGCCAGTTCTCCATCGCCAGCAGGGACGGAAAGGCGGTCGGATCGAGCCCGTTGACGTGGGCGCTCTCCGCGTGGGCCGCCGCCCCCAACGCGTCGAGCCCGCCGACGCCCGGGTCGTACACGTAGGCGAACAACCGCCCCCCGTGCACCGGCCGATCCCCCGCCCTGAGCTGCCGAATCTCGTCCAGCACCCGCTCGGCAGGCACCCCGTTCTTGTCGATCATGGACTTGTGGTGGCCTTTCCGTAGGTTTTCGCGGCTTTCGCCCCCGCCACAACTCCATGATCGACGAGGTGGGTGGGGGCGGGAGGTGGGGGGAGGTGGTAGGGGTGGGGGCGGAGGAGGAGGGTGGCGGGGGCGATGAGGAGGGCCGGGACGAGGGTGAAGCCCAGGAGGACGCCCAAGCGGGCGGTGGGGGTCTGGGGGGCGGCGGTGCCGGTGGCTGAGGAGACGTAGCCGGAGAAGGCCAGGACCAGGCCGTAGAGGCCGGGGCCGAGGGCCAGACCGAAGGTCTCTCCAGCGGTCCACAGGCCGGTGAAGACGCCAGCCTGTCGGCGACCGGTGCGCGCGGTCGAGGCGGCCACACAGTCGGGCAGCAGCGCCAGCGCGAAGACCTGCTGCCCGGCGTACCCGACGCCGAGGAGCGCGACCACCGCGTAGACGGCGGCGGCGGGCAGCACCGGCGCGGCCACGAGCGTCGCCGCACCGGCGGCCAGCAGCAGCGAGGCGGCGACCAGCGCGGTCTTCTTGCCCAGGCGCGTGCCGAGCCGGGTCCACAGCGGCATCACCAGCAACGCCGGCCCGACGAAGCAGGCGAACAGCACGGTGGGCCCGGTGGTCGGGTCCCGCAGGATCTGGGCCGCGAAGTAGCTGACCCCGGCCAGGATGGTCGCCACCCCGGCGGACTGGATCACGAAGCAGAGCAGCAGCGCCCGGAACGGCCGGTCCGCGGCGACCACCGCGAGTTGGGCGCGAAGCGTCGGCTCGGTGGCGGTCACCGTGCCGGTCGCCGCCGACCGGGTGCCGAGGAACGCGCCGAGCGCGCCGAGCGCGATCAGCGCGGCGACGAACACCCCCATCCAGCGGTGCCCGGCCACCCCCTCGCCACCGGCGGTCACCACCATCGGGGCCACCGCCCCGGAGATCAGGATGGCCAGCGCCAGCACCGCGACCCGCCAGCCCATCAGCCGGGTACGCTCCGCCGCGTCGTCGGTCAGCTCGGCGGGCATCGCCACGTACGGGACCTGGAAGAAGGCGAACGCGGTGGCGGTGGCGAGGAACGCGACGGCCACGTACGCCCCGGCGGCCGGCCCGACGCCGAAGGGCGCGGCGAAGATGGCGGCGAAGAGCACCGCCAGGGCGATCCCGGCACCGAGCAGCCACGGCCGGCGTGGCCCCCACCGGGAGCGGGTCCGGTCGGAGATGCGCCCGGCGACCGGGTTGACCAGCACGTCCCATGCCTTGGGCAACAGCACCAGCAGGGCGGCCAGCCCGGCGGCCACCCCGAGCGTGTCGGTCAGGTAGGGCAGCAGCAGCAACCCGGGCACCGTGCCGAACGCCCCGGTGGCCAACGAACCGAGCGCGTAGCCGGCATGCACCCGACGCGGCAACCCGACCCCGTCGGCACCGGCCGACCGGGCCGACCCGCCGGCCGACTCGGACACCCCGGCAGCTGGCGCGGGCAGGCCGCCGGCCGACGCAGATACCCCGGCGGCCGACGCGGACACCCCGCTGGCCGACGCGGGCAGGCCGGCGGCCGACGCGGACACCCCGGGGACCGGCGCGGGCAGGCCGGCGGGTGGGGAGCCGGGCTCGGCCGGTGGCACGTCCATGCGGCCGAATGCTACTCACGTTACCGCCTGGTCACCGCCCCTCATCCGGCCACCATTTGGCGGCATCCAGATCCACCCCGGCACCCCGCAACGGGCAGCCCTCGGCGCGCAGCAGGGCCCGCGCCCGCACCTCGTGCCCGGGTGGCAGCCGACCCGCCGCGTTCACCACCCGGTGCCAGGGCACCCCGCCGCCGTGCCGGGCCATGATCGAGCCGACCAGCCGGGCCGAGGCCCGCCCGGACCGCTCGGCCAGCGCGTCGGCGATCGCCCCGTAGGACATCACCCGGCCCGGCGGTATCCGCTCGACCAGCGCGAGCACCGCCTCCACGTACTCCTCAGGCGTCACGACCGGCCAGGATATGGGAACGCGGCGGGGTCCGTCGGGACCGACCACGCAGAATGGGCGGGTGCGTGAAGCAGTCACCCAGGCCCGGCGGATCGTCGTCAAGATCGGTTCGTCCTCGCTGACCACCGCCACCGGCGGCCTGGACGAGACCCGGGTGGACACCCTGGTGGACGCCCTCGCCGCGCTCGCCGCCGCCGGCCGCGAGGTGGTGCTGGTCTCCTCCGGGGCGATCGCCGCCGGGCTCGCCCCGCTCGGGCTGCCCCGCCGCCCGCGTGACCTGGCCACCCAGCAGGCCGCCGCCAGCGTCGGCCAGGGCCTGCTGATCGGCCGGTACGCGGCCGGTTTCGCCAGGCACCGGCTCACCGTCGGGCAGGTCCTGCTCACCGTCGACGACGTGACCCGGCGGGCGCACTACCGCAACGCGTACCGGACCCTGCGCAAGCTGCTCGACCTGCGGGCGGTGCCGATCGTCAACGAGAACGACACGGTCGCCACCCAGGAGATCCGGTTCGGCGACAACGACCGGCTGGCCGCCCTGGTCGCCGCCCTGGTCGACGCCGACCTGCTGGTGCTGCTCTCCGACGTCGACGCGTTGTGGACCGGCGACCCGACCCGCCCCGGCAGCACCCGGATCACCGAGGTACGCGGCGAGGCCGACCTGGCCGGCGTCGACATCGGCGGGACCGGCCGGGCCGGGGTCGGCACCGGCGGCATGGTCACCAAGGTGGAAGCGGCCCGGATCGCCACCGGCTTCGGCATCCCGGTGGTGCTGACCGCCGCCCCGCTGGCCGGCGACGCGCTGGCCGGGCAACCGGTGGGCACGTTCTTCCACCCGGCCCGGCGACGCCCGGCGGCCCGGCTGTTCTGGCTGGCGCACGCCACCGCACCCCGGGGGCGGCTGCACCTCGACCCGGGCGCGGTGCAGGCCGTGGTGGGCCGGCGCAAGTCGCTGCTGCCGGCCGGGATCACCGCCGTGGACGGCACCTTCACCGCAGGCGACCCGGTGGACCTGGTGGACGTCGACGGGGCGTCGGTGGCCCGGGGACTGGTCAACTACGACGCGGTGGAGCTGCCCGGCCTGCTCGGCCGGTCCACCGGGGAACTCGCCGCGGCGCTCGGCCCGGCGTACGAACGTGAGGTCGTCCACCGCGACGACCTGGTGCTGCTGTGACGTCAGGCGTCCCGCACGGGCGCCTCCGGAAGATCCGAAGGAGTACGCAATGAGCGTCGTCGAGCAGGCCCGGCGGGCCCGGGACGCGGCGGAGGCCCTCGCCGTGGCCACCCGTACGGTCAAGGATGGCGCGCTGCACGCGATGGCCGACGCGCTGGTGGCGCGTACGCCGGAGATCCTCACCGCGAACGCGGCGGACCTGGCGGCCGGGCGGGAGGCGGGGCTGAGCGCGGCCGTGCTGGACCGGCTCGCCCTCGACGCGGGTCGGGTGGCCGGCATCGCCGACGCGCTGCGCGAGATGGCCGCACTGCCCGACCCGGTGGGCGAGGTGGTCCGGGGTTCGACCCTGCCCAACGGGCTGGAGCTGCGGCAGGTGCGGGTGCCGTTCGGGGTGGTCGGCATCATCTACGAGGCCCGGCCGAACGTGACGGTGGACGCGGCCGGCATCTGCCTGAAGTCCGGCAACGCGGCGCTGCTGCGCGGGTCGTCCTCGGCCGCGCACTCCAACGCGGCGTTGGTGGCGGTGCTGCGTGACGCGGTCGCCGGGGCGGGGCTGCCGGCCGACGCGGTGCAGTTGCTCGACGCCGGCTCCCGGGAGTCGGTCAAGGAGCTGATGCGGGCCCGGGGCCTGGTCGACGTGCTGATCCCGCGCGGTGGCGCGTCGCTGATCCGCACCGTGGTCGAGGAGTCGACGGTGCCGGTGATCGAGACCGGGGTGGGTAACTGCCACGTCTACGTGGACGCCGCCGCCGACCAGGCCAAGGCGGTGGCGATCGCCCTGAACGCCAAGACCCAGCGGCTGAGCACCTGCAACACGGCCGAGTCGCTGCTGGTGCACGCCGACGTCGCCGACGCGTTCCTGCCGGTCGTGCTGGCCGCGTTCGCCGAGGCCGGGGTGACCGTGCACGGCTCCCCCGAGGTCGTCGCCCACTCCCCCGCCGTGGTGCCGGCCACCGACGAGGACTTCGCCACCGAATACCTCAGCGCGGACATCTCCGTCGCCGTGGTCGACTCGCTCGACGCGGCGGTCGCGCACATCCGCCGCTACGGCACCGGGCATACCGAGGCGATCGTCACCGACTCGCAGGCCGCCGCCCGGGAGTTCGTGGCCCGGGTCGACGCGGCGGCGGTGATGGTCAACGCCTCCACCCGGTTCACCGACGGCGGCGAGTTCGGCTTCGGTGCGGAGATCGGCATCTCCACCCAGAAGCTGCACGCCCGGGGGCCGATGGGGCTGCCCGAGCTGACCTCCACCAAGTACGTGGTGACCGGCGACGGTCACCTGCGCTGAGCGGACCGCCCCGGCCCGGCTACGCCCGGGGGCGGTCGCCCGCAGCCGGGCGCTGCGGGCCCGGGGTCACCAGGTGCCGGGCTCGTCGTCGGTCGGCGGGACCACGCGGGCCCGGCGCACCACCGGTGAGCCCGGCGGGGCGACCGGTGAGCCCGGCGGCAGGACCGGCCCGATCGGCCGGCAGGCACGGATCGCGGTCAGCGTGGTGTGCACGTCGAACTGGTGGCCGTCGTCGCTGTCCCAGCCGCCGTCGCTGCGCTGGGTCTCGGCGAGCCGCCTGCGGGCCGACACCAGCACCCACTGCTCCTCGCCCACCTCCACCCGGCGCAGGGTGGCGGCCAGCGCGGCGGTGTCCGCCGGGGACAGCTGCGGCATCCGTTCGGCCAGCACCGCCTGGATCCGGGCCGACTCGTAGTAGAGCTGCTGGCGGTGCAGCACCGCCGCGCTCAGCCAGCCGGCGGCGAGGAAGGACGGCCAACTGCCGTCCGGGGCGAGCTGCCCGGCCAGGGCCTGCGCCGCCGCCTGCACCACCCCGGCGTACGCGCCGCCGACGCGGTTGTCCAGCGGGCCTGCGGCACGGGCGTCCCGACCGGCGACGCTGAGCCAGAACGCGGCGTTGGCCGAGAGGTAGAGCCGGGCCTCCGGGTCGCCCGGGGTGGCCCACTCGGGGGCGCTGCCGGCCAGCCGCGGGTCCTCGTCCCAGCCGCCGTCGGGCAGTTGCCGGGCGGCCAGCCAGTCCAGGGCGTGCCGGGCGGCGGGCCGGCCGAGCGCGCCGAGATCGTCCAGTTCGGCCAGGCGGAAACAGGTGGCGTCGATGGACGGGACCTCACCGCCGAGCACCGCCGGCCAGCCGCCGTCCACGGTCTGCCCGACCTCGGCCGCGTCGAGCAGGTCGGGGGGCACGGGCGCACCGGTGCGCAGCCGGGACAGCCGGGCGCGGTCCACCGCGTCACCGTGCGCCACGACGAAACCTATCGCCGCATCCAAGTCCACCACGGCGCAGACGCTACCGGCGCGGACGCGATCCCGCCTCGGGGAATCGGTCGGGGCCGGGGGCGGTTCGTCGCCGCCCCCGGCCCCGGTCACCGGTCAGTACGCGGGCAGCGAGGGATCGATCTGCTTGATCCAGGAGAGCACCCCGCCCTGGACGTGCACCGCGTCGCGGAACCCGGCCGCCTTCAGCGCGGCGAGCGCCTCGGCCGAGCGGACCCCGGACTTGCAGTGCAGCACGACCTGCTTGTCCTGCGGGAGCTTCGCCAGCGCCTCACCGGAGATGATCTCGCCCTTGGGGATCAGGGTGGAGCCGGGAATCCGGACGATCTCGTACTCGGCGGGCTCCCGGACGTCGACCAGGAAGATGTCCTTGCCGGCGTCCTGCCACTCCTTGAGCTCGGTGGCGGTGATGGTCGAGTCGACGATCGCCTCCTGGGCCGCCTCGGAGACCGCGCCGCAGAAGTCCTCGTAGTCCTCCAGCAGGTCGGTGACCGTGGGGTTCTCGCCGCAGAGCACGCAGTTCGGGTCCTTGCGGATCTTGATCTTGCGGTATTCCATCTCCAGCGCGTCGTAGACCATCAGCCGGCCGACCAGCGGCTCGCCGATCCCGGCGAGCAGCTTGATCGCCTCGTTGACCTGGATCGAGCCGATCGACGCGCAGAGCACGCCGAGCACGCCGCCCTCGGCGCAGGACGGCACCATGCCGGGCGGCGGGGGCTCCGGGTAGAGGCAGCGGTAGCAGGGGCCGTGCTCGGCCCAGAAGACCGACGCCTGACCGTCGAACCGGTAGATCGACCCCCAGACGTACGGCTTGCCGAGCAGCACCGCCGCGTCGTTGACCATGTAGCGGGTGGCGAAGTTGTCGGTGCCGTCGACGATCAGGTCGTACCGGGCGAAGATGTCCCGGACGTTCTCCCGGTCGAGGGCGGTGTTGTGGATCTCCACCTGGACCAGCGGGTTGATCTCGCGGATCGACGCGGCGGCGGACTCGGCCTTGGACCGGCCGATGTCGGAGACGCCGTGGATGATCTGGCGCTGGAGGT
The DNA here is from genome assembly GCF_040649765.1 of Micromonospora sp. NPDC048894. NCBI lineage: Bacteria > Bacillati > Actinomycetota > Actinomycetes > Micromonosporales > Micromonosporaceae > Micromonospora > Micromonospora sp. NPDC048894. The sequence continues at coordinate 145,752 of NZ_JBEZFY010000017.1, forward strand.
TGGACTCGTCGACGGTGTCGAAGTCGATGATGCCGAGTGTCCCGACCCCGGCGGCGGCCAGGTACATCAGGGCCGGCGAGCCGAGACCACCGGCACCCACACAGAGCACCCGGGCGTTCTTCAGCCGCTTCTGCCCCTCGACCCCCACATCGGGGATGATCAGGTGACGGGAGTAACGACGGATCTCGTCAACGGTCAGCTCGGCGGCGGGTTCGACGAGCGGGGGCAACGACACGGTGGACTCCCCGGTGATCGGCTGATGGCGAACCGAGCCATTGTCGCTCGGCCGACCACCCCTCGGCCATGAGCAGTGACACCCCGTCCGACATACGGGAGGGGAATAACTCAGGCGCCGGGGATCAGCTCGCCCGAGTAGCGGGAGCCGTCGACGTACGGCCAGGCGTTGGCCACGCAGCCGTCCAGCCCGTACGTCTGCTGCTGCATCACCGGGGCCGGCTCGCCGACCCCGGGGCAGGCCTGGTGTTCCTCGCCGAGTTCGTGCCCCACCTCGTGGTTGACCACGTACGTCCGGTAGACCGACAGCGGCGCCCCGTAGTCCGGCACGGCGTCCATCCAGCGGGCCAGGTTGATGACCACCCGACCGGGCAGCCGGCAGGAGGTGTAGCCCTCGGTGTCCAGCCCACCTTCCGCGCAGATCCGCTCGGAGGTGGCCGGGGTGGCGAGATAGATGGTGAAGTCGGCGGCGGCCACCTCCGGCACCCGCTGGAACCGTAGTTCGCCGGAGCGGATCCAGCTGTTCGGGTCACCCAGGGTGGCGTCCACGGCGGCGGCGAACGCGTCCACGTCCTGACCGGTGCCCTGTTCCACCTCGATCCGGTAGCGGTGCAGCGGACCGTCGGAGCCGTACACCTCGGAGCGGCCGTCTGCGACGGTGAAGCGCCCGGGTCCGCTGCGCGGGTAGCCGGTGGGGGGTTGCCCGCCGTCGGGTCCACCGGTCGGTCGTCCACCGCCCGTCCCGTCGGCCAGCCGCCCGGCGACCGGCGCGGGGTCTCCCGGGGGGTCGTCCGGGTAGAGGCCGACGAACCCGCCCGCGCCAAGCAGGACCAGGCCGAGCAGCACGGCCCGGCGACGCCGACGCCGCAACCGACGACTGCGGTACGACCCTCGCCGCCCCTCCGTGGGGTGGCTCGGCCCGCCGCGGCTCGGCCCGCCGTGGCTTCGCCCGCCGTGGCTCGGCCCGCCGTGGTGCGGCTCGGTGTGCGGGTCGCGGTGGCGCTGGTCGGCGGGCTGCGACGCGGTGCGGTCGCATGGGCGTGGGTCGGGTGGGCCGGCGGCCGGCGGCTCCGGACGCCCGGCGGAGTCGGTCGGGGTGGTCACCCGTCCAGCATGGCAGACTAATCGGGCATATCAGCGTTATTGCCACTTCTTACGAGAGGATGTTTCACATACACCGGACGACCCGCCCCGGCGGGTTCAGCGCGCCGGGCCGGCGTACCGACGCCCACCCAGGTACGGCCACGGGTTCGCCGTGCACCCCCGCAGGAACAACGACTGCTGCTGCATCACCGGCGCCGGCCGGCCCACCCCCGGGCACCCCTCGTGGCGGTGCCCCAACTCGTGCCCCACCTCGTGGTTCACCACGTACGTCCGGTAGAGCGCCAACGGCACCCCGGCCCGGACGAAGTGCGGCACCGACGTCCGCCACCGGTCCAGGTTGACGATCACCTTCCCCGGCGCGCGGCACGACGTGAACGGCACCCCACCGACCCGGATGTCCACCCCACCGGCCCGGCACAACCGACCCGCCGTGTTCCGGGTCGCCAACTGGACCGTGAAGTCGTACGGCGCGTCCCCCGGCACCCGGCGCAGCCGCAACCGCCCGCCGTCCACCCAGCTACCCGGCCCGGCCAGCGCCGCCTGCACCTGGTCGGAGAAGTCCCGGACGTCCTCACCGGAGCCGACCTCCACGGCCACCCGGTACCGCCGCAGCACACCGGACCGGCCCAGCGTCGCCCCGGCCCGGTCGTCGTAGGCGAAGGTGCCCCGGCCCGTCGCCGGGACCGGCCCGGACAACGCCAACGGCGGCACGGCCGTGGTCGGGCCACCCACGCCGGCCTGCTCCGCCGACGGCACCGCGACCGGCGGCACCGGCCCGGCCGCACCCTGCGGACCCGCACCGTCGGCGGGCCCGGCCCGCCCGAAGTCGCCGGCCGACCCCACGGCGTCCGACGCGTTACCGGTCGCGGCCGACCCGCCGGGTGGCACCACCGGCCGGGCGACCAACCGACCGGTGCCCGACCCCGCACCCGTGGTCACCGCCAGCCCGCCGGAGACCACCACCAACAGCAGCACGGTCGCCGACAGCGCCGGACGCGACCGGCCGGTGAAGACGGACGGACGGCGCAGGACCGTCCCGGGGCGGCGGATGCCACGGGCCCATCGCAGGCCGTGGCGCAGGAGGGCAGTCATCCGGGTCAGGATGCCACCCCGGGCCGCCACGCCACGTCACCACCGGACTCCGGCGCGTCGCCCCCGCCGAACTCAAGCGCGGCACCCGCACCGGCCGACGGCACGTCCGCCCCACCGCCGGTCGTCGGCGCCGCGTCCCCGGCAGACGTCGGGTCCGCACCGCCGGCCGGTGGCCTGCCGGGCCGGGCGGGCGGCGGGGACCCCGTCGTCTCCGCGAGCAGGTGAAGCACGGCGCGAGCCACCGTACGCGGCACCTCCAACTGGGCCACGTGCCCGACGCCGGCCAGCATCATCAACCGGCTGTCCGGGATGATCCGGGCGGTCTGCGGGGCCACCCTGACGTCCACCAGCCGGTCCTTCATGCCCCCCACCACCAGGGTGGGCGCCTCGATCGCGGCGGCGATCCGCCACAGCGACCCCGGCCCCGGCAGGTACGACCGCAGGAAGCTGGCCACCAGCCCCCGGAACGTCCGGACGTACGCGGCGGCGTAGTGCGTCGCCTCGTAGCGGACCCGGATCTCCTCCAGCGCCTCCTGCCGGCGCTGGTCGCTGATCCGGCTCAGGTCGGCCACGCACGCCTCCATCGCCTGCCGGGCCATCACCTCCGGGGCGAGCTGGGCGAGCCGCCACGCAGCCAACCGCTCCCCCCGCGGGATGGCCAGCAGCGGCAGCATCCGCCCCTGCAACGAACGCCCGAAGTTCAGGAACGGCAGGGCCGGCGAGATCAGCGTCAGGGTCCGCACCAGGTCCGGCCGGCGACCGGCGACGTACACCGAGACCGCCCCGCCCAACGAGTTGCCGAACAGGTGCACCGGGCCCCGGCCGGAGTGCTCGATCCAGCGCACCACCCGGTCGGCGAACGCCGGGATGGTGTAGCGCAGCCCCGGCTCGCTGCGCCCGAAACCGGGCAGGTCGATCGCCTGCCCGTCGAGGCGGCCGGCGAGCAGGCCGGCGAGGTCCGTCCAGTTCTGCGACGAACCACCCAGCCCGTGCACGTACAGCGCCGGTTCCGCGTCCGGCCCGGTGGCCGGGGTGTCCCGGACGTAGGTGACCGTGCCGTCGAGGCGTACCGCCCGGCCGGGCCACGGTGGGGGCAGCCGGTGCGGGGGCAGGTGCTCCTCGGGCCAGAGGGCGGCGCGCTTCATACCGGCAGTGTTACCGCCCCGACCCCTCGCCGACAACGTGCCAGGTCAGGCGAGCAACGCTTCGAGGCGTCGGTTGACCGCCGCCAGGGTCGCCCGGACCACCGCCTGACGCGGATCACCGGCGACCAGCGCCGACCCCGCCAACTGCTCCACCCAGCCGTCGCAGACCAGCAGCACCACCACGGTCGCCACCTCGCAGTTGCCGAACGGCACCACGGCGGCGTGCTCGACGAAGCAACGTCCCCGCTCGGCGGTGCGCTCGGCGTGGCGCAGCAACTCGTCCACGGCCGCCGCGGCGGCCACCGCGCACAGCCGCAGCACGTACCCGTCCACGGCCGGCCCGGTGGCGTGACCGGCGGCCGGCTCACCGGCGGTGAGCAGGCGTACCTCGACGTTGGCGTCCAGGCCGAAGGTGCTCACCTGGACGTGGTCGATCACCACCCGGGGCCCCGGCACACCGCCGGTGTCCAGCGGTCGCGACGGCGCGGTCTCCGTCGTGGTCATCTGCCCACCGGAGTACGACGCGTTGAGCGTCGCCGGGCTGCCGGTCGGCACCAGCAGCGCCCCCGGGGGTGCCTCCTCCACACTGGCCCGACCCCGGTGGACGGGCTGCCGACGTCGCCGGGGCACCCCGGACGCGGTCGGCGACTCCTCGGCGGGGTGCTCCTCGCCGTCCCAGGCCGGACCGTCGGCGCGGGACACCCCGTCGGCACGGGCCGCGGCGGTCGACCGGGCCGTCGGCTCACCCGCCGGTCGGGCGGGGTCACCGACCGGGCGCTCCTCGACCGGGGACGACGCGACGACGGGCGGTGCCGCAGCGGATGGGGAGACCACCGGCGACGCGGCGGGTGGCTCGACGGCGCGGGCCCGGCCGGTCGGGGCACCGCCCCGGTTCGGATCCCGCCGGTCGGCCGGGCCGAACTCGTCACGGCCCCGGGCGTCACCCGGGCGCTCGCCGGCAGCCGGACGCGGCTCACCGGTACGCCGACGCAGCGGCGGCGGCACCGGGGCGCTGGGTTCACCGGACAGGTTCTGCGGCGCGGCGGCGAGGCCCATCCGTTCCTGGAGCAGGCGGGCCACCAGTCGGCTCACCTCCGCCGGGTCCGCCCCGTCGGACAGGTCGAGGCGCAGGCTGTGCGCCCCGGCGGGGGTACGACGCAGCGCCGCGTCCCGCACCCCGGCCACCTCCCGTACGGCGTCCAGGATCGCGTTGACGTCGAAGCCCTCGGGGCGTTCCCGCAGCGGGGCGGACTCGTCGTCACGACGCAGGTGGGTGGCGATTCGGGCGAGCTCCGGGGTCTCTGCGGGGGGCTCCACGGCTGGCGGCTCCGGCACGACGGGCACGTCCGGTTCGGCGGGGACGCGCTGCGGCAGCACCGCCGTGCCCCGGTCCGGCTGCCGTTCGTCCACCACCGGCTCGGTGGCGGTCAGCGGGTCAGGGGCGGATCGGCGGGCCGCGTAGGGGGGAGCGCTCGTCGGGACGGGCGCGGGGGGAATCCGGTCCAGGCGGTGTGGCCCGCTCGTGGCGGGGGCACCGACGGCGGAGACGGGAGGCTCCGGCGGGTGGCCGGGAAGATCGGTGGGGGTGGCCGGCTCGGTCGGCACCGACCGGAGTCGGAACGGCTGGTCGGCGCGGCCGACGGGACGGGCGGCCGGCTCGTCGCGGGGGAGTCGGAACGGCTGGTCGGCCCGGACGGCGGGCGGCAGTCCGGTGCCCCGTTCCGGGCCGGAGGCGGCCACCGGCCCGACCGGTTCGGGCCCCGGCAGGGCCGGCACGGCGGGCGGCTCGGCCCGCGCGGCGGGCGACAGACCGGCCGGCTCGTCGCGGGGCAGGCCGGCGAACGCCTCGGGGGCCGCCGGGGGTGGGCCGGTGAACGTCTCGGGGGGTACGGGTGGCGCGTCGGCGGGCGGGCCCACCGCCCAGGGGCGTCGCTCGGCCGGTCGGTCCGGCGTGGGCGACCCCTCGGTGGCGGACTCGCCGGCCGGCCGGCCGCGGTCGGGCCGCTCGACGGGCTCCGGCCAGTCCCGCCCGGACCGGTCGGTCCAGTCCCGGCCGGACCGGTCCTGCTCGGGGCGGTCGGTCCAGTCCCGCTTCACGGGGGCGGTCCAGTCCCGCTCGGAGCGCTCCGCTCGACCGCTGCGGTCCACCTGGTCCGGGAAGTCCCGCTCGGACCGGCCGGAGAAGCCGCCCTCGGGCCGGTCGGTGCGGGTCGGGAGGTCCCGCTCGGACCGGCCGGTACGCCCGGACCAGTCCCGCTCGGGCCGGTCGCGGTCGTGACCGGTGCGGTCGGACCAGTCGGGCTCGGGGTGGTCGGTGCCGGGGCGGCCCGGGGCGACCCGGTCGACGACCGGCGCGACGGGCGGCTGGTCCCGGCCGGGCCGGGCGACCACCGGCGGCGCGGGCTCCGGCAGCGCCGGTGGGGTGACCGGCTCGGAGCGGGTCAGCTCGTACGGGCGGGGCACCTCCGAGCGCACCGGCTCGTACGGCCGGGCGGGCTCGGCGCGCACCGGCTGGTAGGGGCGGGCGGGTTCGGCACGGACCGGCTCGTAGGGGCGGGCGGGCTCGGCCGACCACTCGGCCGTCCGTTCGGCGCGGGTCGGGCGGCCGGCGGGCGGCTCCTCGTCCCGTGACCAGGCGGGTGCCCAGCTGCCGCCCCAGCTGGGCCGGTTCCAGCTCGGGCCGGACCAGTCGGGCTCGTCCGGTCCGGGGGCGGGCCGACGCCCCGCAGCGGACTGCTCCCCGCTGTACTGCCCGGCACCACGCGGCTCGGTGCCGTACGGATCGGCACCGGGCGGCTCGGTGCCGGCGGTGGGCTCGGTGGGGGCGAACCGGCCGGCCCCGCGCGGGCCGCCCTCGGCGGGCAGCCGGTTGCTCCAGTCGCGGGGGGCGTCGGTCGGCAGCGGCCCGGCCTCGCCCCGCTCGGGGGCGTGGAAACCGGGGGGCACCTCGAACCCGGAGGCGGCGGTGCCGACCGGCGGGACCTGCACGGCCGGCGGGGCGGAGGTGGGCAGGCCACTGTCGGGCCAGTGGCCGCGCCGGGGCGCGGCGGGATCGTCCGAGGAGTGCCGGGCGGACTCGGGATCGTGCGGTGGCTCAGCCGGGGACGCCGGCCGCTGGGCCGGCACGACCAGTCGGTCACCGTCGGTGAATCCGGGGTCGTCGGCGGGGTGCCCCGGCCCGCCGGGCGGGGCGCTCACCGGGCGACGCAGCGGGGCCGGGAATTCCGGTGCCGAGTCGTGACCATTGCGGTGGGCCCGCCCGTTGCGGGGGACCTCGTCGCCGGCCGGGGGAACGGGGAACGGCGCAGGCAGGTCACCGTGCCGGGACGGCTGACCACCCCAGCCGGCGGTGGGATCGGTCCGGTTCCACGGTGAGGCCGACTCCCGGTAACCCGGGGCGTCGGTTCCGCCGGACCACCCGGTCGCAGGTGCCCAACCGTTGACGGAACGGGCCAGGTCGTCCTGCTGACCCGTACCGTCGTCATGCTCTCCCGGGGTGGCGGCACCGGGTTGCCCTGATTCACTCACCGCGCGCTCCTTGGTCGCCCCCGCTGAGGCTACCGTGTGGTGACAGTGGCGATAAGTTACAGCGGCGGGCCAATTCCGGGGCCGGGGTGAGTGCCCTGACCGGTACGGGGTAAAAGTGCCGGCTGGATGACGAAACTCGGAGGTTCCCATGACCGCTGTGGGGAACGGTGCGCAGACTACCGGCCGGCCCACCCGGCTGCCCCGCTCAGCACGCCGTAAGCAGCTACTCGCGGCGGCTCAGGAGGTGTTCGTAGCCCAGGGGTACCACGCCGCGGCGATGGACGACATCGCCGAGCGGGCCGGGGTTTCCAAGCCGGTGCTGTATCAGCACTTCCCCGGAAAGATGGATCTCTACCTGGCGCTGCTCGACACGCACTGTGACGCCATCGTCGCCAAGGTGCACGATGCGATGCGGGGCACCAACGACAACAAGGAGCGGGTCGGCGCGTCGGTGCGGGCCTACTTCGACTTCGTCGACCACGAGAGCGAGGCGTTCCGGCTCGTGTTCGAGTCGGACCTGCGCAACGATCCGGCGGTCCGGCAGCGGGTGGAGCGGGTGGAGCAGGGCTGCATCGCGGCGATCACCGACACCATCATCTCCGACACCGGGGTCAGCCGGTCGCACGCCGAGCTGCTCGCCTCCGGCCTGGTCGGTGCGGCGGAGACGGCGGCCCAGTTCTGGCTGGCCGGTGGCCGGCAGGTGCCGAAGGCCGAGGCCGAGGCGCTGGTCGCGGCGTTGTCCTGGCGGGGCATCGCGAGCTTCCCGCTCCAGGGTGAGTCAGCCTGAACATCCCGCCCCGAGATCGGATAGCCTTCGGACCGGCGGCTATCTCGCCCACCTGAGGAGGCACAGTGGAGGTCAAGATCGGCGTGCAGTACGCGCCGCGCGAGCTGGTACTGGAGAGCGCGCAGTCGCCGGCCGAGATCGAGCAGATCGTGACCGACGCCTTCGCCAAGGTCGAGGGGACGCTGTCCCTGACCGACGAGAAGGGTCGACGGGTCATCGTGCCGGTCGGCAAGGTCGCCTACGTCGAGATCGCCGAGGCGTCTCCCCGTTCGGTCGGGTTCACCGTCCGCTGAACCGGTCCGGCCCCTGCGGCGGGTGATCCCGTCGCAGGCCGGGCCCGGTGGGCGGCGGGTCACCGACCGTGTCGAATCCGGTCGCCGCGCTGGCCCACCCCTGTGCCGTCGGCGTCACCGACGACATTAACGGTGACTCAGGTCACAATTCCCACCCCCGGCGAAAAGCCGTGGGTCCAGGTCAGGAGCGTGTGCCGACCTGCTCGGGTAGGATGAGGTAGTTGCCGTGGGCGCCGATCTGATCGAAGTCCTGCCCACGGCGCGCGTGCGGCCCGGTCCGGCGCGGCGATTCTCCGCCGCCGATCGCGTGGCCCGCGTCACACCGAACGCGCCCTGAGGACAAAACGGGGCGCACCACGAGAGGGCACCCCCAGATCCAGATGAGCGAACAGATTCTCGACCAACTGGAGGGCCAGGAACTGGTCCCCACCGCCCCGGTCCGCCCGGAGGCCCCCACGTTCGCCGCGCTCGGCGCGCGGCCCGAGACCGTCGAGGCCCTGGCCGCGGCGGGCATCACCCGCGCCTTCGCGATCCAGGAGTACGCCATCCCGATCGCGCTGCGCGGCACCGACATGATCGGCCAGGCCCCGACCGGCACCGGCAAGACCCTCGGCTTCGGCGTACCGCTGCTGGAGCGGGTCCTGGCGCCGGCCGAGGGCAGCGACGGCGTGCCCCAGGCGCTGGTCGTCGTACCCACCCGCGAGCTGGGCATCCAGGTCGCCAAGGACCTCGCCGCCGCCGGGCGGACCCGGGGCGTGCGGGTGCTGCCGATCTACGGCGGCGTGGCCTACGAGCCGCAGATCGACGCGCTGCGCAAGGGCGTGGAGATCCTGGTCGGCACCCCCGGCCGGCTGATGGACCTGCAGAAGCAGAAGCACCTGCGGCTCGACCGGGTCCGCGCGCTCGTGCTCGACGAGGCCGACCGGATGCTCGACCTGGGCTTCCTCGACGATGTCGAGAAGATCCTGGCGATGCTGCCGGACGACCGGCAGACCATGCTCTTCTCGGCCACCATGCCGGACCCGATCGTCACCCTCTCCCGGCGGTTCCTGCGCCGGCCGGTGACGATCCACGCCGGGCACACCGCCGAGACCGGCCCGTCGCCGCAGACCCAGCAGCTGGCGTACCGCACCCACTCGATGAACAAGATCGAGATCGTGGCGCGGATCCTCCAGGCCGAGGGGCGCGGGCTCACCATGATCTTCACCCGCACCAAGCGGGCCGCCGACCGGGTCGCCGAGGATCTCGACTTCCGCGGCTTCGCGGTGGCCGCGGTGCACGGCGACCTGGGCCAGGGCGCGCGGGAACGGGCGCTGCGCGCGTTCCGGGCCGGCAAGATCGACACGCTGGTCGCCACCGACGTGGCCGCCCGGGGCATCGACGTCAGCGGCGTCACCCACGTCATCAACTACGACTGCCCCGAAGACCAGGACACTTACACCCACCGGATCGGTCGTACCGGTCGGGCCGGGGCGACCGGCGTCGCGGTCACCTTCGTCGACTGGGACGACATGCCCCGGTGGCGGATCATCGACAAGACGCTCGGCCTGGACATGCCGGAGCCGCCGGAGACCTACCACACCTCCCCGCACCTCTACACCGACCTGGACATCTCCGCCGAGATGACCGGCACCCTGCCGACCGCCGAGCGGACCCGGGCCGGGCTCTCCGCCGAGGTCGAGGAGGACCTCGGTGGCCGTTCCCGCCGGGGTGAGAGCGGCGGCGGCCGGGGCTCCCGACGCGGCGAGGGCCGAGGCCGCGGTGACAGCGGCGGTCGGGGCGCCACCGGCGGTCGCGGCGAGGGCCGACGGGGCCGCCCCGACACCGATGCGCCGGGCGCCACCGAGACGCCCGTGGAGTCCACCGACGAAGGCCCCCGTACCCCGCGCCACCGGCGTCGCCGCCGGGCCGGCGAGGTCGTCGTGGGCGAGCCGACCACCGTGACCGGTGGGGAGTCCACCGACACCCCGACGGGTACGGCGGGCGAGCCGGCCGCCGCAGCCTCCGAGCCGGCAGTCGCAGCCTCCGGGCCGGCCGGCGAGGGCGAGTCGACCCGGCCCCGTCGTCGGCGGCGTCGCCGTGGTGGCGGTTCCGGCACGGACACGCCGGCCGAGGCCACCGCCGACTGACTGGCACCACCGACATCCCCCGGCCCGTACGGACGGCCCGGGGGATGTCGCGTGTCCGCCCGGTCACCACGGCGGTTCGGGTCACCCCGCGTCCGCCCGCTCGCGGGACCGATCGGCCGGGAAGGATGATGGAGCGATGCCGGAACCCTTGGACGCCGCCCTCACCGAGGTCCGGGCGTTGCTGCTCGACCCCGCCCTGACCCGCGCCGTCGCCGCCGGTCGACGCCGTGGGCAGCGCCCCTCCCTGGTCCGGGCCGAACTACGCCCGGTGGCCCTCAAGACCGGCCCCCGGTTGCAGATCTCCACGTCCGACGGCGTCCGGCCGTACACCCGGAACGTGTCGCCGGGCGCGGAGGCCGACGCGGCGGTCGACGCGCTGCTCGCCGAGCCGTTCGGCAACTGGCACGTGGAGACCGCCGGGGCGACCCTCCAACTGCGGGTGACCAAGTCCGGCGAAGCCCAGGTGCACCGGGCCACCGCCGACCGACCGGCGGCCGGGCCGGAGGGCCACGACCGGGTGAAGGACTACCTGCTCGATCCGGGGGACCCGATCTTCGCGACGATCGGCGGCAACGCGGCCAAACGGCGGCAGGTCGACGCCTTCCTCCGCGCGCTGGCCGCCACCCTGCCCGACGATCTCACCGGCCGGCTGCGGGTGGTCGACCTGGGCTGCGGCAACGCCTACCTGACCTTCGCCGCCTACCGGTACCTCACCGGTCGCGGGCTGGACGTGGAACTGGTCGGGGTGGACGTCCGGGAAGATCAACGGCAGCGCAACAGCGAACTGGCCGCCCGCCTCGGTTGGGCCGACCGGGTCTCCTTCGTGGCCGGTACCATCGCCGACGCGGTGGTGGAACCCGCCCCCGACCTGGTGCTCGCGCTGCACGCCTGCGACACCGCCACCGACGAGGCGCTGGCCCGGGCGGTGCGCTGGGACGCCCGGTGGATCCTCGCCGCGCCGTGCTGCCACCACGACCTGGCGGCACAGCTGCGTTCCCGGCCGACGCCGGCCCCGTACGAGCTGCTGACCCGGCAGGGCATCCTGCGGGAACGCTTCGCCGACGTGCTCACCGACGCGCTACGCGCCGGGCTGCTGCGGGTGCACGGCTACCGGGCCGAGGTGGTCGAGTTCGTCGACTCCCGGCACACCCCCCGCAACCTGCTGATCCGCGCCCGCCGCACCGGGTCCGGCACCGACACCGGGCCGCAGCGGGCCGAGTATCAGCAGCTGGTCGACCAGTGGCAGGTCACCCCGCGCCTGTCGATCCTGTTGGACGACCGGCCCGCACCCGTCGGCGGGGCGTGACCAGGCTCAGCGACGTCGCCCGCCGGGCCGCTCCCCCGGCCCCCGGGCGAAGACCGTAGGGACCCGATCACGCTCCCCACGCTCGCCCTCGACGGACGTGGTGGGGAACGGCACCACCGTGCCGGCCGACTCGGCGTTGCCGGCGGCGGCGAAGGCGTTCCACGAGATGTCGACCAGGAGCCGCTTGAGTTCGGCGTGCCGGGCGGCGGCGCTGCGTTGCAGGGCCAGCCGCACGCCGAGCACCACCCCCACCAGCGTGGTGGTGACGGCACCGGCGGCGGCCAGCACGTGCCCGCCGGTCGCCCCGTCACCGGTCAACACCAGCACCAGCAGCCAGCTCCAGAAGCCCAGGGCGAACACCCCCGCCTTGGCGACGAAGAAGAGGCTGACCGCACCCGGGCGGTGCGGCACCGGACGGTCGGGCTCGGCCATAGCTGCTCCTCCTCGGCGTACGGGACGGGTCGGGGGCCCCACCGACCGTCCTGGGTTGGTGACAACTGCGGCAGTCCGCACCCGCCCGCCAGCTGCCCCGGGTGCGGCGACGCCGTCGGCGCGGAAGGGACGGACGGTCGGGCAATTGTCACGACGTCCCGCCGTACTACCCTCGAAGGGCGCACCGGACACCCGACTCCCACCGGAAGGGACGATCTCACCGGCATGGGTTCGACAGAGGTATCACCCCAGATGGCGTTCGCACGGTTCGTGCGACGGGCCATCGACGACGCCCGTGACGAGCGGGGTTGGACGGTGAGCGACCTCGCTGCCCACACCGGGGTCGGTCGATCCACCGTTTTCCGCTGGCTCGCCGGTGACTGGCAGGACTATCCCGAGCTGGCCAAGGTGCGCGGTTTCTGCGCCGCCCTCGACCTGCCGGTGGCGGCGGCCTTCCGGGCCCTCGGCCTGCCCGACGCGGGACCCGTCCCCCGCCGCCGCGCCGACGACGGCCCGGTGGAGGCGGACGTCCGGGTGATCCTCGACCGGCTGGCCGATCCGACGGTGCCCGCCGAGGAGAAGCACCACATCCGCGACCTGCTCCGCTACCTCGCCCGCCGCCCGATCCGCCGGGCCGGCTGACTCCTCCGGCTGCCCCTCGCCGGCTGAGGCCCTTCGGCTGGGACCCTTCATCGGGCCGGGCGGCCGCTCCGGCTGAGCCGGCCGAGCACGCGGCGACGGCAGCGCCTCGCCGAGTAACCACGCAGGGACGGCAGCGCCTCGCCGGCTGGCCAAGCAGGGACGGCAGCGCCTCGCCGGCTGACCAGGCAGGGACGGCAGCGCCTCGCCGGCTGACCAGGCAGGGACGGCAGCGCCTCGCCGGCTGACCACGCAGGGACGGCAGCGCCTCGCCGGCTGGCCAAGCAGGGACGGCAGCGCCTCGCCGGCTGACCAGGCAGGGACGGCAGCGCCTCGCCGGGCCGGGTGGAGGTTGCCGGGGGTCAGCGGACCGTGAGGGTGAACTCGGCGGTCCGCACCACGCCCGCCACCTGGAAGTCCAGGTACATCCGGTAACTGCCGGGGCCGGGCGCGGTCAGCCAGAACGTCACCGTGTCGGTGGCCGGCCCGGGTCCCGGGTGCACGTGCAGGTAGCCCAGGTCCCCTTCACGCAGGGCGACCAGGTGCCCGTACGCACCGAGGTAGCGCTCCAGGGTCGCCGGCTGTCCCGCCCCGTCCCGGACCCGGAACCGCAGCGGTACGGCGGCACCCACCTGCGCCGTGCCCTCGTAGTCGACGGTGAACCCGGCCACGGTCGCCCGGGTGGCCGGGGCCGGCAGCGGGCGGGGCGTGTAGTCCCCCGGAGCGACCAGGTCCACGCCCAGCGTGGCCGGGGTCTGCTGGCCGTCGTCGGCGAGCGCGGTGAAGTCCGTGTACGCCCGCCAGACGCCCGGCTCCGGCAGGGTCAGCGGGATCGACCAGGTGCCGTCGGCGGCCATCGTCGGGTGCAGGTGCTGGAAGCCGGTGAGGTCACGGCGGACCACGACCAGGTGCATCGGCTTGTCGTGCACGATCGCGAACCGGGTGACCGGCCGTCGCTGGGCGTCCCGGATCTGGAACCGCAGTTCGCCCGCCCGCCCGGCGACGAACTCCCCACCCGACGGGGTGAGCGTGTAGCCGCCGGAGGTGACCGACAGGCCGGTGGCCGCGTCGCCGCCCGACTGCCCGGCGGTGCCGTCGTGCTGGTGCGCCCCGGTGCCCGGAGCATGGGTGTGGTCACCGGCGGCGGTGGCGGCGGTCGCCGTCGTACGGTCGGTGGGCCGCCCGTTGGCCCGGCCGAGGCCGAAGCCGAGCAGGACGGCCAGCACCAGGCCACCCACCACCAGTGCCAACCGCAGGGTGGCCCGGTCCGGTCCGACCGCCGACGCCTCGTCCCCGGCCGAGGTCCCCCCGGCGGACAGCACCCATCCGCCGGGCTCCGCGTCGCCACGTCCCGGCCGGTCCCCCGGTTCCGCGTCGGGGGTACCCCGGTCCTGCCGGTCCACCGGCTGCGGGGTGCCCCGGTCAGTGGCCGGGCCGCCGCTACCTGCCGGGCCGGCGGGCCGGGTGACGGATCGCTGGTCGGCCATCCACCCACCGTACCGTCGAGGCCCTCGGCACCGGGGCGACGGCCGGGCACCGTGGCGGCGGTCGCACTACGGCCGGCCGGGGAACCATCTCCGGTGGGCCCGCTGGTCGGCTGGGCCCGCTGGTCGGCGTGGCGACCCGAGCTGGCTCAGCCCGTTGTCGGCCGCCTGCCGAGGCCGCCCGCCACCGGCATCGGCCCGGTCGGATCAGCCGGCGACGGCGAGGGCCAGCGGGAGGACGTCGGGGGCACCGGCGCGGCGCAGCAGCCGGGCGGCCATCGTCATCGTCCAGCCGGAGTCGACCAGGTCGTCGACGAGCAGCACCGGGCCGTCCAGCCCGGCCAATGCGCCGGCCACCTCGTCGGTGACGGTGAAGGCGTCGTGCAGGGCGCGTACCCGCTGGGCGCTGTTGCCGCGCGGCCCGCCGGCCCCGGCCGGGCCGGTGGGGGTGACCAGGCCGAGCAGCGGCAGCCGGCCGACCGTGGCGATCCGCTCGGCGAGCGAGGCGACCAGGGTCGGGTGGCTGCGGGAGCCGACCGCGACCACGCCGGCCGGGCGGCGCGGCCACGGGTCGTCGCCGTGGGCCCACGCCTTCAGCACCTCCACCACGGCCGCCGCCACGTCGTCGGGGACCGGGCCGTCGGCCGTGTCCGGGCCGACCAGTGCGCGCAGCCGGCCACCCCAGCCCAGGTCGGACAGCCGCCCCACCGCCCGACCGGGCAACGCCTGCTCCGCCGGGGCAATCCGCCCCTTCAGTGGTACGCCGACCGCGTCGAGGCCGGTCGGCCAGAGCTTCTTGGGGGCGATCTGCACCCCGGGGCGGCCGAGGAAGGTCTGCGCGGCGGTCAACGCGGGACCGGACACGTCGGCGGTGAACAGCGGCGCGGCACAGCGGTCACACCGGCCGCAGTCGCCGGCACCGCTGTCGTCCAGGCAGTCCCGCAGGTATCGCATCCGGCAGCCGGGCGTGCTGGCGTACTCGCGCATGGCCTGCTGCTCGGCGGTGCGGGCCTCGGCGACGCGGCGCAACCGGGCCTCGTCATAGGTCCAGGGCTCGCCGGTGGCGAGCCAGCCACCACGGACCCGGCGGACCGCGCCGTCGACGTCGAGCACCTTGAGCATCAACTCCAGGCGGGTCCGGCGCAGGTCGACGATGGGTTCCAGGGCCTGGGTGGAGAGCGGCCGGTCGGTGTGCAGGGCGGCCAGCACGGTGCGCACCTGATCCTCGGGCGGGAAGGCGAGCGAGGCGAAGTAGCGCCAGATGGCGGCGTCCTCGACACCGGGCAGCAGCAGCACCTCGGCGTGTTCGACGGCGCGACCGGCGCGGCCGACCTGCTGGTAGTAGGCGATCGGCGAGGGCGGCGCACCGAGGTGCACCACGAAACCGAGATCGGGCTTGTCGAACCCCATCCCGAGCGCGCTGGTCGCCACCAGCGCCTTGATCTTGTTGTCGAGCAGGTCCTGTTCGGCGGCGCGACGGTCGGCGTCGTCGGCCTGACCGGTGTAGGAAGCCACCGACCAGCCGCGCCCGCGCAGGAACTCGGCGGTCTCGGTGGCCGCCGCGACGGTCAGCGTGTAGATGATCCCGGAGCCGGGCAGCGCGTCCAGGTGGTCGGCGAGCCAGGCCAGCCGGTGCGCCGGGCTGGGCAGGTCGAGCACGCCCAGCCGCAGCGACTCCCGGTCCAGGGTGCCCCGCAGCACCAGCACGTCGGCCCGCCGGCCACCGGCGTCGGCGGGCGACGCGGCAGGATCGGCGGGCGACGCGGCAGGATCGGCGGTCAGTGCACTCCCGTCGGCGCGAGGTGCGGCGGGCGACACGGCGCGGTCGGCGGAGAGTTCGGCGCGGGGGGCGTGGCGGTCGGCGGGGGGTGCGGTGGGTTCGGTGCCGAGTTGCTCGGCGACGTCCCGGGTCACCCGCTCGTTGGCGGTGGCGGTGGTGGCGAGCACCGGGGTCCGCTCGGGCAGGTTGCCCAGGAAGGTACGCAGCCGGCGGTAGTCGGGCCGGAAGTCGTGCCCCCAGTCGGAGACGCAGTGCGCCTCGTCGACCACCAGCAGACCGGTGGTGGCGGCCAGCCTCGGCAGGACGGTGTCCCGGAAGTCGGGGTTGTTGAGCCGCTCGGGGCTGATCAGCAGCACGTCGACCGCCCCGGCGTGGATCTCGGCGGTGATCTCGTCCCACTCGTCGAGGTTGGCCGAGTTGATGGTGCGGGCCCGGATGCCGGCGCGGGCCGCCGCCTCCACCTGGTTGCGCATCAGCGCCAGCAGCGGCGACACGATGACCGTCGGGCCGTGCTCGCCACGCTCACGCAGCAGTGCGGTGGCCACGAAGTAGACCGCCGACTTGCCCCACCCGGTGCGCTGCACGCAGAGCACCCGCCGCTGGTCCACCACCAGCGCCTCGATGGCCCGCCACTGGTCCTCACGCAGCCGGGCGTGCGCACCGGCCAGCCGGCGCAGCACCCCCTCGGCCCGCTCCCGCACCGCCACCCGATCCTGCTCTACCCGCTCCCGCACCTCCACCCGCCATTCCTACCACCCCGGCCGGACACCCCGACCTCCCACGCAGTTGATCAAGAGGTTTACGTCATGATCCGCCCTCCAGGTGACGCAAACTTCTTGATCACCGGGGCGACCGGGAGGGAGGGAGGGAGGGAGGGAGGGAGGGAGCGCGCCGATTCCTCACCGACCCCGGGGCGCACAGGCGGGGCGTAGACG
>NZ_JBEZFY010000018.1:0-135182 GCF_040649765.1 Micromonospora sp. NPDC048894
AGCGCCACCACCTGCGCCGCCCGCCACTCGGCCACGTCGTACACCCGGTAGCCGGTGCCCCGCTGCCGGTGCGCCCCGTGTCGTGCGGGTCCCGCCCCGCCGGTCGACCGGCCGGGCCGTCGCACCCGGGCCGGACTCGGCGGCGTACCCCCGGCTGCCTGTGGTGTCGGGCGGCGCGCGCCCGGCGGACCGCCGCAGGGTGCCGGCCTCAGCCGGCGGGTGCGGCCCCGGCGGACGGCGTGTCCGCCGGGTCGCGGGCGTAGCGCAGCATGAGCACGCCGTCCCCGGCGGCCAGCGTGTGCCGCAGCGGCAGCGGTCGGGGCGGGCTGTGCGGTCCGGCGGTGATCCGCCCCGGGCCGGCCCCGGCCAACAGCGGGGCGACGGTCAGGCAGAGTTCGTCGACGAGGTCGGCCGCGGTGAGCGCGCCGAACAGGTGCGGACCACCCTCGCAGAGCAGTTGCCCCAGTCCGCGTCGACGCAGCGCGGCCAGGCCGGCGGCGAGATCGACGGTGTCCCGGCCGACCCGCACCAGGTCGACGGCGTCGGTGAGGCCGGGCGGTGCGACGGCCGTCTCGGTGGTCAGCACCACCGGGCGCACCGGGGCGTCGGCGAAGGCGGCCTGCGCCGGGTCGAGCCGCAGCGACCCGGAGACGACCGCCAGCGTGGGGTACTCGGCCAGGCCCTGCGCGCGTCGCCAGGCCCGCCGTGGCGCACTCAGCCGGATCGCCCGGTAGCCCTCGTGCCGCAGCGTGCCGGCAGCCACCAGCAGCCCGTCGCAGAGCATCCGGAGCAGACCGAAGACCCGCTTGTCCGGGGCGCCGGACAGCCCGGCGGAGTAACCGTCCAGGGTGACCGCGCCGTCGGCGCTGGCGACGAAGTTGACCCGGAGCCGGGGGGTGTCGGCGCGGGCGTAGAGCGCGGTCAGCGCGGCGTCGTCCAGCGGACCGGTGGCCGGCGCGGGCCAGATCCGCCGGATCGGGATCTCGTCGCTCATTCGCCGGCCGGACCGGTGACCACGGGGGTGGGCGCGGGGGTACGGTGCTGGCAGTCGCACCACGTCCGGCCGGGGCAGTCGTCGTGCCTGCGCTGCCGGCACGCTCGGCAGATCATGCGGGCAGCCTATGCGGTGGGGCGGGCGGCTGCCGGCCACCCTCGGCTCTTGCCGCCGAAGGTGTCCGCGCCGGGTCGGCACACCGATCGGGCGGCCGGTGCGGGCCCCCGGTGGCTGCTCTTCCGGCCGGCCCCGTCGTCGCCCGAGCGGGTCGGGGCGACCAGCCCGCTGCGCCACGTCCGGCGACCTGCGTCCCGGTGGTGGAGGGGCATAAACGCGATACCTGGTAACGATCTGGGAACGCTCCCAACGGTCTATTGACACCCCCGACACCTCCCGGCAATCTCATGGGAGCGTTCCCAAGGGCGTGGTGCGGATCACCCGCGGCCACCTCCGACGGACCGGCGGCAGACGTCGGACCGGCCCGGGACATGCAACGGCACCCCCACCACACCAACCCAGCCTCACCATCGAAAAGGGGTCAGGATGAGCGTCACCACGCGGCGTAACCGTTTCGCGGTCGCCGCCCTGGCCGCGGTCACCGCCATCGGCGGTCTCGCGGCCTGCGGCAAGGACGATGAGGCCAAGGAATCCGGCGGCAAGCCCAGCAAGCTGGTCGTCGACACCTTCGGCGAGTTCGGATACGACGAGATCATCAAGCAGTACGAGAAGGACACCGGCATCAAGGTCGAGCTGCGCAAGACCGCGCAGCTCAACGAGTACCGGCCGAAGGTGGTCCGGGCGCTCGCCACCGGTAAGGGCGCCGCGGACGTCACCGCGCTCGAAGAGGGCATCCTCAACGAGTTCAAGACCAACCCGGCCAACTGGGCCGACCTGGCGCCGCTGATTGCCGACCACAGCAAGGAATACCTGCCGTGGAAGTGGGAGCTGGGCAAGGCGGCGGACGGGCGGCTGATCGGCCTGCCCACCGACGTCGGCAGCCTCGCGGTCTGCTACCGCAAGGACCTGTTCGCCGCGGCCAAGCTGCCGACCGAGCGGGACCAGGTGGCCGCGCTCTGGCCGGACTGGAACGCCTTCATCGAGACCGGCAAGAAGTACCGCGCGGCCACCAACAAGGGCCTGATCGACTCGGTCACCACCGCGGCCAGCGCGGTCATGGTGCAGCAGGGCGGTGACCTCTTCTACGACAAGGAAGACAACGTCGTCGCCGACAAGAGCGCGGCCGTGAAGACCGCCTGGGAGACCTCGGTCGCGATGGCCGACGCGAAGATCTCCTCGAAGAGCGCCACCTGGTCGCCCGAGTGGTCGGCCGGCTTCAAGCAGGGCACCTTCGCGGCCACCTTCTGCCCGTCGTGGATGCTCGGTATCGTCGCCGACAACTCCGGCCCGGAGAACAAGGGCAAGTGGGACGTGGCGCCGGTTCCCGGCGGCGCGGGCAACTGGGGCGGCTCGTGGCTGGCCGTGCCGGCCCAGAGCAAGTTCCCGAAGGAGGCGGCGAAGCTCGCCGAGTACCTGACCAACGCCAAGAGCCAGGTCGAGGCGTTCAAGCTCAAGGGCCCGCTGCCGACCAACCTCGAGGCGCTGAAGAACCCGGACTTCACCAGCTACACCAACGAGTACTTCAGCGGTGCCCCGACCGGCAAGATCTTCGGTGAGAGCGTCGAGAAGATCCAGCCGCTGCACCTCGGCCCGAAGCACCAGGCGATCAAGGAGAACGCGTTCGAGCCGGCCCTGCGCTCGTACGAGAACGGGCAGTCCCCCAAGGACAAGGCCTGGGAGCAGTTCCTCAAGGACGCCAAGACCCAGGGCGCCTTCTGATCACTGCACCACCACCGGCGGTGGCGTCCGGGCATGTCCCGGGCGCCACCAATGGCGTCCCGTTCCACGTACCGCCCGCCTCACCGGCCCCGCCGGAGCCGGGAAAGGACCCCGCATGAGCCTCTCGGCCACGACGGCGCCGCCGTCGCCCAGCGCACCACCCCCCACACCTCCCCGGCGGCGCAGCCGGGCGATCACCCTGAACCGCCTCGACCTGAAGCTCTCGCCCTACCTCTACATCGCGCCGTTCTTCGTGATCTTCGGCATCTTCGGGTTCTACCCGATGCTGCGGACCGCGTGGATGTCGCTGCACGACTGGGACCTCATCGGTGACCACAGCTTCATCGGGTTCGACAACTACACCCGGCTGTTCACCGACGAATACTTCTGGAACGCCACGATCAACACGTTCGGCATCTTCATCCTGTCGACGATCCCGCAGTTGCTCCTGGCACTCTTCCTGGCCACCATGCTCAACCGCACCTTCCTGCGGGCCCGGACGCTGTTCCGGATGGCCATCTTCATGCCCAACGTGGTCTCCGTCGCCGCGGTGGCGATCGTCTTCGGGATGCTCTTCCAGCGCGACTTCGGTCTGATCAACTGGGTGCTCAGCCTGGTCGGCGTCGACGCGGTCGACTGGGACGCCCAGAAGTGGAGCTCCTGGACGGCCATCGCCTCCATGGTCAACTGGCGGTGGACCGGCTACAACACGCTGATCCTGCTGGCCGGCATGCAGGCCATCCCGAAGGACCTCTACGAGGCCGCCGCGATCGACGGCGCCAACCAGTGGAAGCAGTTCTGGCGGATCACCCTGCCGATGCTGACCCCCACCTTCGTCTTCGTGGTCACCCTGTCCACCATCGGTGGGCTCCAGCTCTTCACCGAGCCGCTGGTCTTCGGCAACGGCAACATCATCGGTGGCGACCAGCGCGAGTTCCAGACCCTGGCGATGTACATGTACGAACTCGGCATCGAGAACCTCAGCTCCGCCGGCTACGGCGCAGCGGTGGCCTGGGCCATGTTCGTCATGATCGCCCTGGTCTCGCTGGTGAACTTCCTGCTCGTCCGCCGTTCGGTGAAGTGAGGACCGCGCCGTGAACAAGGCATCCCAGCGCCTCTGGCGCACCAGTCCGCTGCTCTACATCGCGCTCGTCGTCGCGGTGCTCTTCTCGGTGTACCCCTTCTACTACATGGTGGTCATCGCCACCCGTAGCCTCGACCAGATCAACGACGTGCCGCCGCCGTTCACCCCGGCCGGCGAGTTCGGCGCGAACTTCGGCCGGGTGCTCGACAACGACGCGGCGAACTTCCTCACCGGCCTGCTCAACTCGGTGATCGTCTCCGCCGTGGTCACCGTCTCGGTGGTGATCACCGGGTCGCTGGCCGGGTTCGCCTTCGCCAAGCTGCGGTTCCGGGGCCGCAACGCCCTGCTGCTGACGATCATCGTGACCATGATGATCCCGACCCAGCTCGGCCTGATCCCGCTCTGGGGCATGATCCAGGACCTCGGCTGGTACGACACCCTCTACGCGGTGACCGTGCCCTTCCTGGTCAGCGCATTCGGCGTGTTCATGATGCGGCAGTACGCCATCCAGGCCATCTCCGACGAGCTGATCGAGGCCGGCCGGGTCGACGGCGCCAGCACCTTCCGGATCTTCTGGAACATCGTGCTGCCGGCGCTGCGCCCCGCCGCCGCCGTGCTCGGCCTGCTCACCTTCATGGAGACCTGGAACTCCTACCTCTGGCCGTACGCCGTGCTCACCCCCGAGAACCCGACCCTGCAGGTGTCGCTGGCGTTCCTGTCCTACGCCTACTACACCGACTACTCGCAGGTGTTCGCCGCGACCGCCATCGGCACCGTGCCCCTGGTGATCGTGTTCATCGTGTTCGGCCGCCAGATCATCGGCGGCATCATGGAAGGCGCCGTCAAGTCGTGAGCAACCCGACCCACCCGCCCGCTGTCGGCGTACTCGACCAGGGGCCGGAACTGACCTTCCCGCCCGGCTTCCTGTGGGGCGCGGCGACCGCCGCGTACCAGATCGAGGGGGCCGCCGCCGAGGGCGGCCGGACCCCGTCGATCTGGGACACGTTCAGTCACACCGAAGGGCGGGTGGTTTCCGGGCACACCGGGGACGTGGCCTGCGACCATTACCACCGGATGCCCGACGACGTCCGGATGATGGCCGAGCTGGGCCTCAAGTCGTACCGGTTCTCGGTCTCCTGGCCGCGGGTGCAGCCCGGCGGCACCGGCGGCGCCAACCAGCAGGGTCTGGACTTCTACCGGCGGCTGATCGACGAGCTGCTGGCCAACGGCATCGAGCCGTGGCTCACCCTCTACCACTGGGACCTGCCCCAGCCGCTGGAGGACGCGGGCGGCTGGCCGGCCCGGGACACCGCCGGTCGGTTCGCCGACTACGCGTCCCTGGTCGCGGACGCCGTCGGTGACCGGGTGACGTACTGGACCACCCTCAACGAGCCGTGGTGCTCGGCGTTCCTCGGCTACGGCTCCGGGGCGCACGCCCCCGGGCGTTCCGACGGGGCGGACTCGGTCCGGGCCGGGCACCACCTCATGCTCGGTCACGGGCTCGCCGTGCAGGCCCTGCGGGCCAAGCTGCCGCAGGCCCAGCTCGGCGTCACGGTCAACCTCTACCCGGTGACCCCGGCCAGCGACGCGCCCGCCGACGTCGACGCCGCCCGCCGGATCGACGGGTTGGCCAACCGGTTCTTCCTCGACCCGCTGCTGCGCGGGTCGTACCCGGCGGACCTGACCGCCGACCTGGCCGAGGTGACCGACTTCGGACACGTCCGGGACGGCGATCTGGAGATCATCTCCACCCCGTTGGACCTGGTCGGCGTCAACTACTACAGCCGGCACGTGGTGGCCGCCCCGGTCGCCGGTGAGGAGCCGGAGAAGTACTGGCGGGCACCGTCCTGCTGGCCGGGCAGCGAGGACGTCCGGTTCGTCACCCGGGGTGTCCCGGTCACCGACATGGACTGGGAGATCGACGCCCCGGGCCTCGTGGAGACGCTGCGGCGGGTCCACGAGGAGTACACCGACCTGCCGCTCTACGTCACCGAGAACGGCTCGGCGTTCGTCGACACCGTGCAGGACGGTCGGGTCGACGACGTCGACCGGTTGGCCTACTTCGACGCACACCTGCGGGCATCCCACGAGGCGATCGGCGCGGGAGTGCCCCTGCGGGGCTACTTCGCGTGGTCGCTGATGGATAATTTCGAGTGGGCCTGGGGTTACACCAAGCGCTTCGGGATGGTCTGGATCGACTACGACACCCAGGCCCGTATCCCCAAGTCCAGCGCCAGGTGGTACGCCGAGGTGATCCGACGCAACGGTCTGGCCGCACAATAGGCAGAGGCCAGCCAGCATTCCGGACGGCCCCGCCGCGCCGCCCGCCCCCGGGGGCGGACGGCGGGGACCGTCCGACGTCGGAGGAGAGACGATGACAACGCAACGCACCCGGTCACTCGGGCGCCCGACCCTCGACGCGGTCGCCGCCCGCGCGGGTGTCGGGCGGGGCACGGTCTCCCGGGTGGTCAACGGTTCACCCCAGGTCAGCCCGGAGGCCCGGGCCGCCGTCCAACAGGCCATCGCCGAGCTGGGGTACGTCCCGAACCGGGCGGCACGGGCACTGGTCACCCAGCGCACCGACTCGGTGGCCCTGGTGGTCTCCGAGTCGGGGGAGCGGGTCTTCACCGAACCGTTCTTCGCCGGCATCGTCCGGGGCGTCAGCTCCGGCCTGCTGGAGACGCCGCTGCAACTCTGGCTCGCCATGGTGCAGTCCCCGATCGAACGGGAACGGGTCGAGAACCACCTGACCAACCAGCACGTCGACGGGGTGCTGCTGCTGTCGCTGCACGACTCCGACCCGCTGCCCACCCTGCTGGAGGAGCGCGACCTGCCCACCGTGCTCGGCGGTCGGCCGGCTCGGATGCTGCGCCCCGGGGCACGGCCGTCCTGGTTCGTCGACGTCGACAATGTCGGTGGGGCCCGCAACGCGGTGCAGCACCTGGCCCGGCGGGGCCGACGCCGGATCGCCACCATCGCCGGCCCGCAGGACATGGGCGCCGGCCTGGCCCGCCTGGTGGGCTACCGGGAGGCGGTGGAGTCCACCATCGGCGGGCTCGACCCGCGCATGATCGCCTACGGGGACTTCAGCGAGGGCAGCGGCGCGGCGTGCATGCGCCGGCTGCTGGACGCCTGCCCCGAGTTGGACGCGGTCTTCGTCGCCTCCGACCTGATGGCGTTCGGCGCGCTGCGGACCCTGCGTGAGTCGGGTCGCCGGGTGCCCGAGGACGTCGCGATCATCGGTTTCGACGACTCCCCGGTCGCCCAGCAGGCCGACCCGCCGCTGACCACGGTCTTCCAGCCGGTGGAGGAGATGGGCCGGCAGATGGCCCGGCTGCTGGTGGCCCGCATCCGGGGTGACGAGATCCCCACCCCGCACATCCTGCTGGACACCGAGCTCATCCAGCGTGCCTCCACCTGAAGCGCTTCGACAGTTCCGGCCTCCACCCCGGGGCCGTGCCTGACCGGCGATGGCACGGTTCGCCGCAGGCGGCACCCGCCGTGCGGCACGGGCAGCCGCGCTGTGCGGCTGGTGGCCCGCTCCCGATCCGGGCCGACGGCCGGCGGCGCAGGCGCAGGCTCAGGACCAGCGGCGCAGCTCCCGCTTGGCCAGGGACGAGCGGTGCACCTCGTCGGGGCCGTCGGCGAGCCGCAGGGTGCGGGCCTGGGCCCAGAGCCCGGCGAGCGGGGTGTCCTGGCTGACCCCGGCGCCGCCGTACCCCTGGATCGCCTTGTCGATCACCCACTCGGCCATCGCCGGCGTGGCGATCTTGATGGCCTGGATCTCGGTGTGTGCGCCCCGGTTGCCGACGGTGTCCATCAGCCAGGCGGTCTTGAGCACCAGCAGCCGGGCCTGCTCGATCCGCACCCGGGACTCGGCGATCCACTCCCGGACCACCCCCTGCTCGGCCAGCGGCCGGCCGAACGCGATCCGCTCGTTGGCCCGCCGGCAGAGCAGCTCCAGGGCCCGCTCGGCCATCCCGACCAGCCGCATGCAGTGGTGGATGCGGCCCGGACCGAGCCGGGCCTGGGCGATGGCGAACCCGGCCCCCTCGCCACCGACCAGGTTCTCCGCCGGCACCCGGACGTCGACGAAGTCGATCTCCGCGTGCCCGCCGTGCGGGGCGTCGGAGTAACCGAAGACCGTCATGCCCCGCCGGACGTGCACCCCCGGGGTGTCCCGGGGCACCAGCACCATGCTCTGCTGACGGTGCCGGTCGGCGGTGGGGTCGGTCTTGCCCATCACGATGAACAACCCACACCGGGGGTCCATCGCCCCGGACGACCACCACTTGCGCCCGTTGACCACGTAGTGGTCGCCGTCCCGGACGATCCGGGTGGCGATGTTGGTGGCGTCGGACGAGGCCACCTCCGGCTCGGTCATGCAGAACGCCGAACGGATCTCGCCGGCCAGCAGCGGGGCGAGCCACCTGTCGCGGTGCGCCTCGGAGCCGAACTCGGCCAGCAGCTCCATGTTGCCGGTGTCCGGGGCGGCGCAGTTGACCGCCTCGGGGGCCAGGTGCGGGCTGCGCCCGGTCAGCTCGGCGAGCGGGGCGTACTGCAGGTTGGTCAGCCCGGCGCCGTAGCGCGGATCGGGCAGGAAGAGGTTCCACAGGCCGCGACGGCGGGCCTCGGCCTTCAGCTCGTCGAGCACCGGGGGCCGGGCCCACGGGTCACCCGCCGCCGCGACCTGTGCGGCGTGCACCGGCTCGGCCGGCAGGACGCACTCGTCCAGGAACGCGCCGAGCCGCTCCCGCAGCTCGACGGTGCGCTCGTCGTACCCGAAGTCCATCAGTTCCCCCCGACCGCGCGCAGACCGTGCTCGACCAGCGGCGGCACCATCTCGCCGATCCGGTCGAACCCACCGCCGAGGGTCTGCCCCAGGGTGTGCCGGTAGTGGATGCCCTCGCAGATCACCGCGAGCTTGAAACAGCCGAGGGCCAGGTGCCAGTGCAGCGGCCCCACGTCGACGTCGCTGCGCCCGGCGTACCGGTCGATCAGCTCGCCGCCGGTGGGGAAACCCGCGCGCGGGCCGAGCCCGTCGGCGACCGGGTTGCCCTCGGCGAGATCACTGTCGCCGAGCACGTCCCAGTACGTCAGCAGCAGCCCCAGGTCGGCCAGCGGGTCACCCAGGGTGGCCATCTCCCAGTCCAGCACCGCCCGCACCGACACCGGGTCGACCGCGGTGAGCAGATTGTCCAGCCGGTAGTCGCCGTGCACGATCCGACCGGCGTTGACGCCCTCGGGCACCGAGGCGGCCAGCGCGTCGCGTAACTCGTCCACCCCGGGCAACTCCCGGCTGCGGGACCGGTCGAGCTGGCCGGCCCAGCGCCGCACCTGCCGGCCCAGGTAGCCCTCGGGACGACCGAAGTCGGCCAGCCCCACCTCGGCCGGGTCGACGGTGTGCAGCGCGGCGAGGGTGTCCATCATCGCCCAGGCCAGGTCGCGGCGCTGGCCGTCGGTGAGCGGATCGGTCTGCGCCCGGGTGCGCAGCACCTCGCCCGGCACCCGCTGCATCAGATAGAACGGTGCGCCGATCACCGCCGGGTCGGCGCAGAGCAGCAGCGCCTCGGGCACCGGCACGGCGGTCGGTGCGAGCGCGGCGATCACCCGGTGCTCGCGGGCCATGTCGTGCGCGGTGGCCAGCACGTGCCCCAGCGGGGGGCGGCGCAGCACCACCTCGCGTCCGCCGCAGTGCAGCAGGTAGGTCAGGTTGGACTTGCCGCCGGTGATCAGGGTGGCCCGCAGCGGCCCGTCGGCCACCAGCTCCGGCCGGTGCGCGACCAGCCAGCCGTGCAACCGGTCGAGGTCCAGCCCCGGTGGCGCGGCGTACGGCGGCCCGGGCCGGCTGCCGGGGGACGCGTCGACGGCCGGCTCGGTCATCCGAATAGTTGAGGGCAGGTCAGCCGGGTTGTCAAGGTCAGCCATTTTCCGCCGGGGACATGCCACGGCAACAGGGGCGAAATGGTCAACCGGCAGGCTGGCAACAGCCTGCCGGCCCTGTGTGGCCGGCCCGCCGAGCGGAGGGACTGACATGTTGCTGAGAGTTCGGGTGACCCTGCCGGACCGCCCCGGGACACTCGGCCAGGTGGCCCGTACGCTCGGCGTCTCCGGTGCCGACATCGTCCAGGTCGTGGTGCTGGAGCGGCTCGGTGGCCGCGCGGTCGACGACTTCACCGTGGTCTGGCCGGGTGCCGCCCGGGTCGAGGGCCTGCTCGCCGGTCTCGCCGCCATCCCCGGGGTGCGCGTCGACGGGGTGTGGCGGGCGATCGGGGCACCGACCACCACCGGTCAGGACGCCGAACTACTCGCCCAGGTGGCGGCGAACCCCACCGACGGGGTGGCCACCCTGGTCGACGCGGTACCGGGGCTGCTCGCCGCAGACTGGGCGGTGGCGGCCGTCGTACCGCTGGACTGGGCCTCGCGGGCCGGCGCGGGGACGGCCACCGTCGGGCACGCCAGCTGGCGTGCCCCGGAGCCGCCCCGGCTGCCCGAGGTGACCCCGCTGCGGGCCCGCACCCTGACCATGGCCGACGGCACGCACTACGCGATCGCGCCGTTCGGCCGGGCCGGGCTGGTGCTGGTGGTGGCCCGGGACCACACCGAGCCGTTGACCGCCGCCGGGTTCCACGCCACCGAGGTCGACCGGCTCGCCCAGTTGGTCCGGGCCAGCGCGGTGATCCTCGGGGACCGGCTCGACCTGGTCGGCCCGCGGTCGGTGACCACCGTCACCTGACCTGGGCGAACGGTTGCCGGTGCGACACCACCGGGCAACGCCACGGCAACAGGCCCCGGGCAGGCTTCGTGGTGGGGAAGGGAGTGGGCATGGCGCTGTGGCGAGTCAGGGCGACCGTGGACGACCGGCCGGGTTACCTGTCGGTCCTCACCGCGAGTCTCGCGCTGCGAGGAGTCAACATCCTCACCGTGCAGGTGCACACCACCGAGGTCGGTGCGGTGGACGACTTCCTCGTCGACGCGCCGGACGCGCTCGACGAGGCGGACCTGATCGCCGCCGTCGAGCGGGGCCGGGGTCGCAACTGCTGGGTGGCGCGCAGCGAGGCGCGTGGCCTGGCCGACCAGCCGACCCGGGTGCTCGGCCTGGCCACCCGGTTGGTCGGCGACCCGGAACAGGCCGGTGAGGTGCTCCGGGCCACCCTCGGCGCGGACGAGGTGACCTGGCGACCGACGTCCGCCACCGGGCACGACGCGGTGGGCACCACGACCATGCTGCTGACCGACCCGACCGGCGGCTCCTACGAACTGCGCCGGCAGGCACCCAGCTTCACCCCGGCGGAATACGCGCGGGCGCAGGCGCTGGTGGAGTTGGCGGCGGCGGTGGCCCGGCGGGAAGCCGACCGGGTGACCCTGGTGCTGCCCGACGGGGCGGAACTGTCCCTCCGGCCAGCGACCGCCGACGACCTGGCCGGGGTGCTGGAGCTGCACGAGGGGTGCTCGGCGCGGAGCCGGCAACGGCGGTATCTGAGCGGCGCGGCGCTGCCCTCGCCGACCCGGCTGCGCCGCCTGCTGGAACCAGCCCGGGGGCTGACCCTGGTGGCCACGACGACCGGCTCCGACGGGGCGGCGGAGTCGGTCGTCGCGCTGGCCAACCTGCTCGCCGAGGGCGACGAGGCGGAGGTGGCGCTGCTGGTCCGCGACGACTGGCAGCGACGTGGTCTGGGCACCGCGCTGCTGCGTCGGCTGCTGACCCACGGCGAGCGGGCCGGCTACGCGGCGCTGGTCCTGCACACCCAGGCCGAAAACACGCCGATGGTGCGGACACTGGCCCGGCTGGGCCGGCCCGCGACGGTCGAGCGGGACGGCACCGTGCTCACCGTCACCGTCCCGCTGGCCGGCGTACCGGCGACCGGCGTCCCGCTGGCCGGCGTTCCAGCGACCGGCGTCCCGGTCACCGGCGGAATCCCGCGCCCCAGCACGAGCGTGGGCGGCACCCGGCCGACCAGCACGAACGGTGGGATCTGCTGACCCCACCGACCATCGAGACGACCCGTACGGCACCGGGCGGGGGGCATTCCTCCCGGTGCAAGGCCGAACTCCGATGCGGGGGACGGTGCACAGGCAGGGCCCCCGGTGCGGGGGCCCTGCCCATGTCCGGCGCGATGCCCCGGATCAGCCGAAGAAGGTGCCCGCCCGGCGGTGCCCCGAGACGCAGAACCGGTTCCCCTCGGTGTCGGCGAGCACGACGTACGGTAGCTGGCCGGGTTCCGGTACGGCAGGATAGTGCGGCCAGTCGACCCGGTCGGCACCCAGCCCGAGCAGCCGGTCCACCTCGTCGTCGAGGTCCCGGTCACCCGCGTGCAGGTCGAGGTGGATACGGGGAAACTCCGCCACCGGGCTCTCGCTGACGTCCATGGCCAGCGCCACCCCCGTGGTACCCGGCGGCGGCTCCAGGACGATCCACTCGTCTGCCGGGTAGCGGGGTGGGCGACGGACGTAACCCAGCGCCTCGGCCCAGAACCGGCCGGCGCGACGGTCGTCGGTCACCCCCAACGACACCTGTTCGATCATCGACATCGATCCAGGCTAGTCACGTCGACGCCCAGCCCCGGTACGAACATCCCCCGCCCCCAACTCCGCACCCCCGCCCCGTCCCTCCGCGCCCTGCGTGTTTTCCGCGGGCTCTTCCGGGTGTCGTGGGGGTTGGCCCCTTCACAAACCGATGACCGAACGATTACATTGGCGCACATCCATGGGAGCGCTCCCGCGACTCCTTCGGTTCTCTCACCACCACCCGCCTCCGGCGGCGCTCACCACCCGCGACGCCCCCGTCCCCGCGTCCGGTGGGCGCCGCCGGAGGCACCACCGACAGGAGTTTCGCCATGCAGCACCCGAACCGGCCGGGCCGGTCGGGCGGGGGCCGACCTCGGCTCCGCCGCCTGTTCGCCACCGGTGTCGCCCTGACCAGCGGGCTGGCCCTCGCCGTCAGCGCCCTCCCGCTCACCGCCGGCGCCGCTCCCGCTGGGGCCGAGCGCGCCGCTGCCGCCGGGGCCGCTCCCGCCGCTGCCGAGCGCGCGGCTGCCGAGCGCACCACGGCTGCCGAGGCCGCCGGCACCGGCATGTTCAACTACCCCGAGGCGCTGCAGAAGTCGTTGCTGTTCTACGAGGCGCAGCAGTCCGGCAAGAAGCCGTCCTGGAACCGGGTCTCCTGGCGGGGCGACTCCGCGCTGACCGACGGGGCGGACGTCGGGGTGGACCTCACCGGCGGCTGGTACGACGCCGGTGACCACGTGAAGTTCGGCTTTCCGATGGCGTTCAGCGCCACCATGCTCGCCTGGGGTGCGGTCGAGTACCGCGACGGGTACGTCGCCTCAGGGCAGCTCACCCCGCTGTTGAACAACCTGCGCTTCGTCAACGACTACTTCATCAAGGCGCACCCCTCGGCCAACGTGCTCTACGGGCAGGTCGGCAAGGGCGACGACGACCACAAGTGGTGGGGTCCGGCCGAGGTGCTGCCGATGGCGCGGCCCGCGTACAAGATCGATGCGAGCTGTGGGGGTGCGGACCTGGCGGGGGAGACGGCGGCGGCGATGGCCGCGTCGTCGATGGTGTTCCGGCCCACCGACGCCGCCTACGCCGACAAGCTGCTCACCCATGCCAAGCAGCTCTACACGTTCGCCGACACGGTGCGTAAGAGCTACCACGAGTGCATCACCGACGCGACGAGCTTCTACAAGTCGTGGAGCGGCTACACCGACGAACTGGTCTGGGGGGCGATCTGGCTGCACCGGGCCACCGGCGACGCGACCTACCTGGCCAAGGCCGAGAGCGAGTACGACAAGCTCGGCACCGAGCCGCAGTCCACCACCCGGTCCTACAAGTGGACCCTCGCCTGGGACAACAAGCAGTTCGGGGCGTACGTGCTGCTGGCCAACCTGACCGGCAAGCAGAAGTACGTCGACGACGCCAACCGGTGGCTCGATTACTGGACGGTCGGCGTCAACGGCCAGAAGGTGCCCTAC
Organism: Micromonospora sp. NPDC048894; assembly: GCF_040649765.1. Lineage (NCBI taxonomy): Bacteria > Bacillati > Actinomycetota > Actinomycetes > Micromonosporales > Micromonosporaceae > Micromonospora > Micromonospora sp. NPDC048894. The sequence goes on from NZ_JBEZFY010000018.1 coordinate 13,892, forward strand.
TCGCCGGGCGGGATGGCCGTCCTCGACTCCTGGGGCGCGCTGCGGTACGCGGCGAACACCAGCTTCGCGGCGCTGGTCTACAGCGACAAGACCACCGACGCCACCCGCAAGGCCCGGTTCCACGACTTCGCCGTCCGGCAGGTCAACTACGCGCTCGGCGACAACCCGCGCAAGTCCAGCTACATGATCGGCTTCGGCGCCAACGCGCCGAAGAACCCGCACCACCGCACCGCCCACGGTTCCTGGTGGGACAGCCAGACGGTGCCGGTCGAGACCCGGCACGTGCTCTACGGCGCGCTGGTCGGCGGCCCGTCGGCGGCCAACGACGCCTACTCCGACAGCCGGTCGGACTACGTGATGAACGAGGTGGCCACCGACTACAACGCCGGTTTCACCTCCGCGCTGGCCCGGCTCTCCTCCGAGTACGGCGGCACCCCGCTCGCCAACTTCCCCACCGCGGAGACCCCGGACATCGCCGAGCTGACCGTGGAGACCACGGTGATGCAGGCCGAGCCCCGGGCGACCGGGCTCAAGGCGGTCGTCTACAACAAGTCGGCGTTCCCGGCGCGGGCGCTGACCAACGGGAAGTTCCGTTACTACTTCCGGCCCGAGGGCAGCACCGCCGTGCAGGTCACCCCCGGCTACACCCAGGGGTGCCCGTCGCCGTCGACCGCCAAGCAGCTCTCCGGCGACATCTGGTACGTCGAGGTGGACTGCACCGGCTACACGATCGCCCCGGCCGGGCAGTCGCAGCACCGGATGGAGGTGCAGTTCAAGATCGGCGTACCGGAGGGTGGTACCTGGGATCCGACCAACGACCCGTCGTACCAGGCCACCGCCGGCCCGAACCCGAAGGTGCCGCTGTACGCCGGGACCACCCGGGTCTGGGGTGACGAGCCGACCTCGACGCCGACCGACACCACCCCGCCCACCGTCCCCGGCACCCCCGTCGCCTCCGCGATCACGCCCACCGGCCTGACGCTGACCTGGCCCGCGTCCACCGACACCGGTGGCAGCGGCGTGGCCGGCTACGACGTCGCCATGGAGCCGGTCGGCAGCGACGTGCGCTCCTCCTTCCGCACCACCACCAACAGCCTGACCCTGACCACGCTCTCGCCCGCCAGCAACTACCGGTTCTCGGTCCTGGCCCGCGACGGTGCCGGCAACAGCTCGTTGTGGTCGTCGGCGCTCGCGGTGGCCACCCCGGCGGGCACCGGTTCGGACACCAGCGGTCCGACCCCGCCCGGCACCCCGACCGCGTCGAACATCGGCGCGAACGGGGTCACCCTGAGCTGGACGCCGTCCACCGACAACGTCGGGGTCACCGGCTACCGGGTCTACAAGACGTCCTGGCCGGCCCATCTCGTCGTCAGCACGGGCCCCGGCACCACCCAGCAGGTGACCGGACTGACGCCGGACACGTCGTACGGGTTCTACGTGGTGGCGGTGGACGCCGCCGGCAACCCGTCCACCCCGTCGAAGACGCTCACCGTGCAGACCCTGCCGGGCACCTCGACGCCGACCCCGACGCCGACCTCCACCCCGACGCCCACCCCGACCCCGACCACGCCCGCCTCGTCGTGCAAGGTCGGTTACACCACCACCGACTGGACCAACGGCTTCACCGCCAGCATCAGCATCACCAACACCGGTACGACCGCGCTCAACGGTTGGAGCCTGGCCTTCACCTTCCCGACCAGCGGTCAGAAGGTCAGCCAGGGCTGGTCGGCGACGTTCGCCCAGACGGGGGCGGCGGTGACGGCGACCAGCATGAGCTACAACGGGGCGTTGGCCCCGGGCGCGTCCACCAGCATCGGGTTCAACGGCACCCACACCGGCAGCAACCCGAAGCCGACCACCTTCACCCTCAACGGGGCGGCCTGCACGGTCTCCTGATCATCGACGTGACGTGGCCGGCACCGCACCCTGGGTGACCGGCCACGTCTCGTCGGGCCGGGCGCGGCCAAAAATATTCCGATACTTTTCCGAAACATCTTTGTTCCGGCCGGCACATGATGGAAACATCGACGGCACTAGATGTGACAACCGATACGTCCGGCCGTCCCGTCCCGACGGCCCGGCTGTTGGCCAGCAAGGAGGCCACGATGGCAACAAGCCCATCCGTTCACCACGGCGGGAGCCGGCGACGGCGACCACCCGCCGTCCGGGCGCTGCTCGCCGGCGCGGTCAGCGTCGTGACGGTGGCAGCAGTCGCGGTGATGATGCCGTCGGCGAACGCCGCCGCGACCACGCTGGGCGCGGCCGCCGCGCAGTCGGGCCGGTACTTCGGCACGGCTATCGCGGCCGGCCGGCTCGGCGACTCGACGTACAGCACGATCGCCGGCCGCGAATTCAACATGATCACGGCCGAGAACGAGATGAAGCCGGACGCGACGCAGCCCCAGCGCGGCCAGTTCAACTTCAACTCCGGTGACCAGATCTACAACTGGGCGACCCAGCGTGGCCTGAAGGTCCGTGGGCACACCCTGGCCTGGCACGCGCAGCAGCCGGACTGGATGAAGAACCTGAGCGGCAGCACGCTGCGCCAGGCGATGATCGACCACATCAACGGCGTGATGGGCCACTACAAGGGCAAGCTCGCCGCGTGGGACGTGGTCAACGAGGCGTTCAACGAGGACGGCAGCCGCCGGTCGTCGAACCTCCAGGGCACCGGCAACGACTGGATCGAGGTGGCGTTCCGCACCGCGCGGGCCGCCGACCCGTCGGTGAAGCTCTGCTACAACGACTACAACATCGAGAACTGGTCGTACGGCAAGACGCAGGGCGTCTACCGCATGATCCAGGACTTCAAGTCCCGGGGCGTGCCGATCGACTGCGTCGGTCTGCAGACCCACTTCACCGGCGGCAGCTCGCTGCCGAGCAACTTCCAGACCACGCTGTCCAGCTTCGCCGCCCTCGGGGTGGACGTGGCGCTGACCGAGGTCGACGTCACGAACTCCTCCACCACCCAGTACGCCGGGCTGACCCAGGCGTGCCTGAACGTGCCGCGCTGCATCGGCATCACCGTGTGGGGCGTGCGCGACAGCGACTCCTGGCGCTCCAACGAGAACCCGTTGCTGTTCGACGGCGGCGGCAACAAGAAGGCCGCGTACAACTCGGTCCTCAACGCGCTCAACGCGGCGCCCCCGACCTCCGGGCCGACCACGGGCCCGCCCACCACGCCCCCGCCCACCACGACCCCGCCGCCGAGCGGCGGCGCCGGACGGATCGTCGGCGTGGCGTCGAACCGGTGCATCGACGTGCCGAACTCCACCCAGACCAACGGCACCCGGGTGCAGCTCTACGACTGCAACAGCCAGTCCAACCAGCAGTGGACGTACACCAGCAACAAGCAGCTGCGGGTCTACGGCACCAAGTGCCTGGACGCGAACGGCGCGGCCACCGCCAACGGCACCGGGATCATCATCTGGGACTGCAACAGCGGGGCCAACCAGCAGTGGAACATCAACTCCAACGGCACCATCAGCGGCGTGCAGTCCGGCCGCTGCCTGGACGTCTGGGGCACCGGCAACGGCCAACAGGTCCAGCTGTACGACTGCCACGGGCAGACCAACCAGCAGTGGCGCACCGACTTCGGTGGCAGCAACCCGCCCACCACCGCGCCGCCGACCACGCCGCCGCCGACCACCACGCCGCCCCCGGGTGGTGGCTGCGCGCTCCCGTCGACCTACCGGTGGTCGTCGACCGGCGCGCTGACCAGCCCGAAGAACGGCTGGGTCTCGCTCAAGGACTTCACCAACGTCGTCTACAACGGCAAGCACCTGGTCTACGGCTCGTACGTCAACAGCAGCGGCCAGTACAGCTCGATGAACTTCGGCACGTTCACCAACTGGTCCGACATGGCCTCGGCCAGCCAGAACGGCATGAGCCAGGGCACCGTGGCGCCCACGCTGCTCTACTTCGCCCCGAAGAACATCTGGGTGCTGGCGTACCAGTGGGGGCCGACCTCGTTCAGCTACAAGACGTCGAGCGACCCGACCAACGCCAACGGCTGGTCCTCGGCGCAGACGCTGTCCACCGCCACCCTCCCGGACGCCCCGTACGGTGTGATCGACCAGACCCTCATCGGTGACGACCAGAACATGTACCTGTTCTTCGCCGGTGACAACGGCAAGATCTACCGGTCGAGCATGCCGCTGGGGAACTTTCCGGGCAGCTTCGGTTCGAGCTACACGACGATCATGACGGACTCGACCAACAACCTGTTCGAGGGCGTCGAGGTCTACAAGGTGCAGGGCCAGAACCAGTACCTGATGATCGTCGAGGCGATCGGGAGCCAGGGGCGCTACTTCCGGTCGTTCACGTCCAACAGCCTGGGCGGCTCGTGGACCCCGCAGGCGGCCAGCGAGAGCAACCCCTTCGCCGGCAAGGCCAACAGCGGCGCCACGTGGACCAACGACATCAGCCACGGTGACCTGGTCCGCACCAACCCCGACCAGACCAAGACCATCGACGCCTGCAACCTGCAACTGCTCTACCAGGGCAAGGACCCCAACGCGAACACCGACTACAACCTGCTGCCGTGGCGGCCGGGTGTCCTCACCCTCCAGCGCTAGGCGCACCTGCGCCCGCGCAACGACCGGGGCGTGTCCGGCACCTGAGGGTGCCGGGCACGCCCCGCCCGGTTTCAGTCGGCCAGCTCCTCCGCGAGCAGGTCCATCAGCAGCGCGTCGTGCCAGTGCCCGTCCGCGCCCCGCTCGTACCGCCGCATCACGCCCACCGGGCGGAACCCCACCTTCGCGTACGCCCGGATCGCCGCCGTGTTCGCCGCCGCCGGATCGATGGTGAACCGGTGGTGGCCGTACTCGTCGACCAGGTGCCGGACCAGGGTGCGGACCGCGTCCCCGCCCAGCCCGTTGCCGCGTACCGCCGGATCGAGGAAGACGTCCAGGCTGGCGTGCCGGTAGTCCGGGTCGGTCTCGGCGTACCACTGGATCGCCCCGACCAGCCGGCCCGCGTGCTCGACGACGTAGACCGTCACCGTGTCGTCGGCCAGGTCGGCCCGCACCGACGCGGCCAGGTCGTCACCGCCGCGCCACCAGCGGCGTACCTCCGGGGTGGCCCGGATCGTGGCCAGGGCGGGCACGTCCGCCTCCGTCACCGGCCGCAGCGTGACCGCCCGCCCGCGCAGCACGCCTCAGCCCCGCCGCTCGCCGTGCTCGACGCAGACCGCCGACCAGCCGACCGGCAGCACCTGCACCTTCATCCGCCGTCGACAGTGCCCGCAGTAGCGGGGCGGTTCCAGCACCCGGGCCGTCGCGCACCCCGGGTGCGGGCCCGCCGTGGCGTCCGCACCACAGCGGTCGCACCAGGTCGCGTCCGACGTCAGCACGGCGGACTCCGCCGTACGGCCGTCGGTGGTCGGGTCACCCGCGTCGGTCATCATCACCTCACAGGGTGGCGGAGAGGGCCTTGACCGGCATCTTCAGGTCGTCGAGCAGCTTCAGGTCGTCGGTCGCCGGCCGACCCAGCGTGGTCAGGTAGTTGCCGACGATCACCGCGTTGATCCCGCCCAGCAGGCCGTCGCGGGTGCCCAGGTCACCGAGGGTGATCTCCCGGCCGCCCGCGTACCGCAGGATGGTGCGCGGCATGGCCAGCCGGAACGCGGCGATGGCCCGCAGCGCGTCCTTGCCCTCCACCACCGGCCGGTCGCCGAGCGGGGTGCCCGGACGCGGGTTGAGGAAGTTCAGCGGCACCTCGTGCGGGTCCAGCTCGGCCAGCTGCGCGGCGAACTCGGCGCGCTGCTCCACGGTCTCGCCGAGGCCGAGGATGCCACCGCAGCAAACCTCCATGCCGGATTCGCGGACCATCCGCAGGGTCTCCCAGCGCTCCTCCCAGGAATGCGTGGTGACCACGTTCGGGAAGTAGGAACGGCAGGTCTCCAGGTTGTGGTTGTAGCGGTGCACGCCCATCTCGACCAGGTCGTCGACCTGCTCCTGGCTGAGCATGCCCAGCGACGCGGCGACCTGGATGTCGACCTCCGCGCGGATCGCGGCGACCCCCTCGCGCATCTGCTTCATCAACCGGTCGTCCGGCCCGCGTACGGCGGCCACGATGCAGAACTCGCTCGCCCCGGTCGCGGCCGTCTGCTTCGCCGCCTCCACCAGCGACGGGATGTCCAGCCAGACCGAGCGCACGGGGGAGGTGAACAGGCCGGACTGCGAACAGAAATGGCAGTCCTCCGGGCAGCCGCCGGTCTTGAGCGAGACGATCCCCTCGACCTCGACCTCCGGGCCGCACCACCGCATCCGCACCTCGTGGGCGAGCTGGAGGGCGGCGGGGACGTGCTCGTCGGGCAGGGTCAACACCGCGAGGACACCAGCCTGGTCGAGGCCGACGCCGTCGCCCAGCACCTGGGTCCGGGCCTGGTCGAGGATCTCTGGCATGGGTCGTACCCTACAAGGCCGCCCCGGGCCGGGAAACGCCCGAGCCGCCGCCCACCCACCGCCCCGGACCGGGCCCCGCCGACCCCGAGCCGCTGCCCCGGACCGGGCCCCGCCGACCCCGAGCCGCTGCCCCGGACCGGGCTCCGCCGACCCCGAGCCGCTGCCCGCCGGCCGCCCCGGTCCCGGCCCCGCCGACCCCCTCGACCGGCTCCGTCCCCACCCCCGCACGTCGGTGCGGCGGGCCCGCCGCCACGCCGGTGCCGGCCCGGCGGATGGTAATTTCGCCCGGCGGCGACAGCGCCGCCCACCCGCCCGGCGGTACGAGCCGGGCGGGGTCGGTCGTCCGGCAACAGGCGTCGGGCGGGACGGCACGCCGGGCGGTACGGGCCGGGCGGAGCGGGTCGAACGGCGGACGGAGGCGATGACCGGTGGCGGACTGGCTGGCGGCCCTGGACCGCCGCGCCGCACTGCGGGCGAAGGCGGGACTCACCCGCACCCTGCGCCCCCGCGCCGCCGGCGACCGGGTGATCGACCTGGCCGGCAACGACTACCTGGGGCTGGCCACCCACCCGGAGGTGGTCGCCGCCGCCGGCCGGGCCCTCGCCGGGTACGGGCTGGGCGCCACCGGTTCCCGGCTGGTGCGTGGGTCCACCGACGTGCACCACGCGTTGGAGGACGACCTGGCCGACTGGCTCGGCGTCGACCGGGCACTCGTCTTCTCCTCCGGATACCTGGCCAACCTCGCCGCCGTCCGGGGCCTGGTCCAGCCGCGTACCCTGCTCGTCTCGGACGCCCACAACCATGCCTCGCTGATCGACGGCTGCCGGATCTCCGGCGCGGAGACGGTGGTCACCGCGCACGTCGACGTCGACGCCGTGGCCGCCGCACTCGCCGCCGCGCCGGGCCGCCCGGCGGTGGTGGTCACCGAGTCGGTCTTCTCCGTCGACGGTGACCTCGCCCCGCTGGCCGCGTTGCACGCCGTGGCCCGGCAGCACGGTGCGTTGCTGCTGGTCGACGACGCGCACGCGCTCGGTGTCACCGGTCCGGCCGGGGCCGGCGCGGTGGCCGCCGCCGGGCTCGCCGGTGCGTCGGACGTGGTGGTCACCGCGACCCTGTCCAAGGCGCTCGGTGGGGCCGGTGGGGTGGTCGCCGGTCCGGCCGAGTTCGTCCGGCACCTGGTGGAGACCGGGCGTACCTTCATCTTCGACACCGCGCCGCCGCCGTCGGTCGCCGCCGGGGTGCGGGCCGCCGTGGCGGTGGCCCGGGCCGCCGACGACCTGCGGGCCGAGCTGGCCGACCGGGCCCGGCACGCGGTACGCCGCCTCGGCGCGGCCGGGCTGACCGTGTCCGCCCCCGACGGCGCGGTGGTCTCGGTGACCGCCCCCGGCCCGGAGGCCGCCACCGCCTGGGCGGCCGACTGCCGGGACCGGGGCGTCGCCGTCGGCTGCTTCCGCCCGCCGTCCACCCCGGACCACCGCTCCCGGTTGCGCCTGACCCTCTCGGCCGGGGTCACCCGAGCTGACTTCGAACACGCCCTGGAGGCCATCGTGGAGTGCGCCCCGCAGTCGCGAGCTGAGGTGGTGCCCGTGAGCGCGAGGAGTGAGCCGGGTTTGCGAGCCCCGCAGTCGCGAGCTGAGGTGGTTCCCGTGAGTGCGAGGAGTGAGCCGGGTTTGCGAGCCCCGCAGTCGCGAACCGAGATTCTGCCGTGAGCGGGTGGAAGGGTGCGGTGCTGGTCACCGGGACCGACACCGAGGTCGGCAAGACGGTGGTGACGGCGGCGATCACCGCTGCCGCGCAGGCCGCCGGCCTGCGGGTCGCGGTGGTCAAGCCGGGCCAGACGGGTACGGCCACCGGCGAGCCCGGCGACATCGACTCGGTGACCCGGCTGGCCGCCCCGCTGACCGGTCGCACCCTGTCGAGTTACCCGGACCCGCTCGCCCCGCTGGCGGCGGCCCGGGTCGCCGAGTTGGAGCCGCTGGAGCTGTACACGGCCGTCGATGCGATCCGCGCGGAGGTCGACAAGCACGACCTGGTGCTCGTCGAGGGAGCCGGTGGGCTGCTGGTGCCGATGGGGCTGCGCCCGTCGGGCGAGGCGTGGACGGTCGCCGACCTGGCGGTGTCGCTGGGCGCTCCGGCGGTGGTGGTGGCCCGGGCCGGGCTCGGCACCCTCAACCACACCGCGCTCACCCTGGAGGCGTTGGAGCGTCGGGCCGTGCCCGCCGGGGTGGTGATCGGTGCCTGGCCGGCGGAGCCGCAACTGGTGCACTGGGCGAACCTGACCGAGTTGGTGCCGAACCTGCTCGGCGCGCTACCGACCGGTGCCGGGTCGATGGACCCGGGGGTGTTCCGCCGGTCCGCCCCGGGTTGGCTCACCCCCGACCTGTACGGGGTGCTCGACGACTGGCGCACCTGGGCCGAGGACGCCGGCTGAGCGGTCCGCCGCCGGTGCCCTCACTCGGTGGCGGGGACGGGCCGGGGCTGGTCGTCCTGCGCCGGCCGTGGGGCGACGACCTGCACGCTGACGGCGGCGTCGCGGTTCTGCGCCTCGACCCAGGAATCCAGGGCGGTACGGCAGGCGTGGTCGACGTGCCGCAGGCCGCCGAGGTCCAGCCGTACCCGCCGGTCGTCGGGCAGCCCGTCGAGGGTGGTCAGGATGGTGGGCAGCCGCAGGAAGGTGGCGTTGCCGCTGATCGTCACGTGCACCGGGTCGACGTCGTCGTGCACGGTGACCCGGACGTGGGACGTCTCCCAGGCGGTCTTGACCACGGCCAGGCCGAGGCCGACGAGCACGCCGGTGAACAGGTCGGTGCCGAGGATCGCGACGGCGGTCACCACCAGCACCACAGCTTCGCCCCGGTGCTCCCGCCACAGCTCGGGCAGGGCCCGCCACGGCAGCAGCTTGCATCCGGCGTGCACGAGCACGGCGGCGAGCGCGGGCATCGGAATCAGCCCCACCAGGCCGGGCACGGCGGCGACGAAGAGCAGCAGCCACACCCCGTGCAGCACCCGGGACGCCTTGGTCCGCGCCCCGGCCCGGACGTTGGCGGAGCTGCGTACGATGACGGCGGTCATCGGCAACGCGCCGAGCAGGCCGCAGACGGTGTTGCCGGTGCCCTGGGCGACGAGTTCCCGGTCGAAGTCGGTGCGCGGCCCCTGGTGCAGCCGGTCGACGGCCGCCGCGCTGAACAGGCTCTCCGCCGAGGCGACCAGGGTGAACGTGACGACGGTGGCGAGCAGCCCCGGGTCGGTGAGGGCCGTCCAGTGCCCGAACGACGGTTGGATCGCCGCGAGCAGGCCCTCCACCTCGATGGTGGCGACCGGTAGCCGCAGGACGGCGCTCACCCCGGCGACCGCGACGACGGCGACCAGCGCCCCGGGGACCAGGCCCGGCCGGCCGGGCAGGGTGTCCCAGAGCAGCATGACCACGATCGTGGCCACTCCGACGGCGAGCGACACCTGTGCCGTGCCGGAGCCGGTGAGGTCCCCGACCAGGTGGGGCAACCCGGTGAAGCCGGCGAGGCCGGTCGGTGGGGTGTCGGCGCCGGCCAGGACGTGGAGCTGACCGGCGATCAGCAGCAGGCCGATACCGGTGAGCATGCCGTGCACCACGGCCACCGAGATGGCCCGGAACCACCGGCCGAGTCGTAGCAGCCCCAACCCGATCTGGAGCAGGCCGGCGACCAGCACGATGGTGCCGAGGCCGGCCAGCCCGTACCGGTCCACGGCCTCGGCGACGAGGACGGTCAGCCCGGCGGCCGGTCCGCTCACCTGGAGACTGCTGCCCGGCATCACCCCCACCACCAGCCCACCCACCACCCCCGTGACCAGTCCGAGCTCGACCGGTACGCCGGAGGCGACCGCGATCCCCACACACAGCGGCAACGCCACCAGGAACACCACCAGCGACGCCGGCAGGTCTCCGCGGACCGCCGCCCACCTCACCTGACCCCACCCCTCCACGCGCCTTGCCCACCCCACCCCACCCACCCCACCCACCCCACCCACCCCACCCACCCCACCCGCCTCGCCCCGGTGATCAAGAGCTTTGCGTCACCGTTGATCTCCGTTTTGACCAAAACTTCTTGATCAACCCAGGAGGGCGGGGGTTTGGGTGGGGTGGGGGAGTGGTGGGGGGTTGGGGTGGGGTGCACGCTGACCTCCCGGGTTGGTGTGGCGCTGGGCGTCACGTGGGTTCAACCCGTTGTGGTGAGTGACGGTTACGCCTGTTTGGGCAGGTCGGCAGGATGATGCGTGGACGTCATCAGCTCGAAAGGGGCCGACTGGGACACCGGTGCCGGCGAATCCGTGCCGGCGAATCCGTGCCGGGCGGGGGTCGGTCCGGGCCGGAGGTGTCTTGGACCGGAGGTGCTCCACCCCGGAGATGTTCCAGGTCGGGGCCGCCCCGGGCGGAGCTGCTGCGTGGAGCGGGAGCCGGGCCGAGGCGGGTCGGGTGGGGCGGGAGGCCGTGACTGCTCATCCGCACAGCAGGGTCGGCGAATCCGTACAGCGGGGCCGGGCGTACCTGCCCCGTTCACCCGTACAGCGGGGCCGGCGTACCTGCACCGGCGGCGGGCCCGGGCGGGGCTCAGGTCGGGCGGGTGTGGGCGCGGCGGACCACGAAGGCGTCGGGCATCCGGAAGGTGAGGTTGTCCGGGCACCACGGTGGACGGACCACCGTCACCGCGTCCAGCAGCGGTGCGGCCTCGGCGACCACCACCGCCGCTTCCAGCCGGGCCAGCTGCGCGCCGACGCAGCGGTGCGCCCCCGCCCCGAAGGCCAGGTGCCGGCGTGACCCGCGCTGCCCGGGACGGAACCCGGCCGGCTCGGCCACCACCTCCGGGTCGCGGCCGGCGCGGGCCAGCCACAGCAGCATCGAGCTGCCCGCCGGCACCGGTGTGCCGCCCAGCGTGGTGTCCGTCGCGGCCACCCGTCGCCAGGTGACGATCGGCGGCTCCAGCCGCAGGCCCTCCTCCACCACGTCGGCGACCGCGACGGTGCCGGCCCGCAACCCGGCGCGCACCCCGGGTTCGCCGGTGAGCCGGTGCAGCAGCAGGGTCAGGAACTGGCTGGTGGTCTCCTGCCCGGCGACCAGCAGGAAGAACAGCGCCCCCACCACCACGTCGGGGGAGTGCCCGGCGGCACGCAGCCGGGCCGCCAACCCGCCACCGACGGCGGCGAACTCCCGTAGTACGGCGTGGAAGCGGCCCACCTCGACGGCGAGGGTCTGCTGCCGGTCGACGTCCAGCGGGGCCCAGAACAGCTCCAGGGCCGCCCGCGCGAAGTCCTTCACCGCGCCCACCGGGGCGTCCGGCAGCTCGACCAGCCGGGCCAGTGCCAGCAGGGGCAGGTCGGCGGCGAGCCGGGCGTGCAGGTCGACCGGCCGACCGGCGGCCAGGTCGGCGGCGATCCCGACCACCCGGTCCCGTACCAGGGCCGTCAACCACGGCCGTTGGGCGGCCACCCGGTCCGGGTGCAGCGCCTCGGCGACGATCGCCCGGATCTCCGGGTGGCTGGGGCCGGCGTTGTTCGCCAGCGTCGGCGGCAACCGGAACCGGTGCGCGGTGAGCACCCGCAGCGCGGCCACCGGGATCGGCGTCACCGCGTCCAGGGCGTTGTCGGGTCGCCAGGTCACCGCGTCGGCGAGCACCTGCCGGACCAGCGCGTGCCGGGTCACCACCAGATGGCTGCCGCCGACCCGGTCGACGACCGTGGCCACGTCCGGCCAGGGCCCGTCGACGGCCCCCTCCCACCCCCGGAACAGCACCCGGTCACGCTAGCGGGCGGCCCCCGGCGGGGCGGGATCCAGCTCCCACACCGTGGTGTGCTTCACCCGTACGCTCTCCAGCGCCTCCGGCACCGGCACGTCGTAGCCGGCCAGCTCGTGGAAACGTTCCCGGGGCAGGAACGCCCGGCCCGGGTCGCCGACCAGCACCCGGGCGCCGGAGCGGGCGGCCCGCAGCAGGAAGCGCAGCACCCGACGGGCCATCGCCTCGCTGTAGAAGACGTCCCCGGCGAGCAGCACCTGCGCGTCCCCGGCGTTGCCGTCGAGGACGTCGGCCAGTTCGGCGTCGACGCGTACCCCGTTGGCGGCGGCGTTGAGGGCGACGGCGGCGACGGCCCGCTCGTCGATCTCCACCGCCCGCACGGTCGCCGCGCCGGCCCGCGCGGCGGCGATGGCGACCAGGCCGGAGCCGGAGGCGAGGTCGAGCACCCGGCGGCCGGCGACCACCTCCGGGTGGTCGGTGACGTACCGGGCCAACCCCTGCCCACCGGCCCAGGCGAAGGCCCAGAACGGCGGCGGCTGGGCGCTGCGGAACTCGCCCTCGGTCAGCTCCCACAGGCCGATCGGCTCGTCGGCCTGGTGCAACAGCACCTCGGGTACGAAGGCGACCGGGGCGAGCCGGGCGTGCAGCCGGACGAAGGCGGCGGAGAGTTCGGACACCCGCCCAGGATGTCAGCCGCACGTCGGCCGGCCCGGCGCACCCTCACCGCCGGCCGATGGTGCTCCCCACACCCATTTTCGGCGTGTCGTGGGGTGCGGGTGACCGGTTCACCACTGTCGGTGTTAACCCGACCCGCACTTGCCGCTCGGCGCGAACACGCCCGTCTACCGGCTTCCCCATCCTGCTCATAGCGTGGCGAGTGGACAAGACCGACGGGAGGACGAGGCGGTGGTGATGGTGTGGCGGAACGCGCTACGGGTCGGGGCGGTGCTGGCCTGCCTCACGGGGACAGGGCTCGCCGGGCCGGCACCGGCATCGGCGGCGGACCGCTTCGCCACCGAGCTGAGCGGCCTGCCCGACGAGTTCACCGCCGGTGACCAGGTACGAACGGTCTCGGCGGTGGTGTCCCGCAAGGGCAACGGCGGATGTGTGAAGGTCCGCTGGTCGATGGTGCTCTCGGTGCAGGGGCTACGACTGGACCAGGTCAAGATGGACCGGATCGAGGAGACCGGCTCGTTCCCGCTCGACATCCGGGCCGAGGGGGCGGTGGCCCGGCTGACCGACCGGCAACTCGACCCGGGCACCCTCTGCCCGGACCGCACGGTCACCGCCACCTACCGGGTGGCCTTCGCCGAGGACGTCACCCGGGGCCGGATCACCCTGGCCGCCGAGGCGTACGACCCGAACCTGCGGCTGCTCGCCCGGCAGAGCGCCACCCGGCAGGTCGTCGGCACGGCACCTGCGCCCACCACGGCGGCACCCGAGCCGACCACCGCGTCGCCGGAGCCGACCGAGGAGGTGCTGGAGCCGACCGCGGAGGAGACCGAGCCGACCGAGGAGGCGCTCGCCGAGGTGCCGCCACCGCCCGCGGCGAACCGTTCGGCCAACCAGAGCGGCGGTTTCGGTCTGGTGCAGGCGGCCTTCCTGCTCGGTGGGCTGCTGCTCTTCCTCGGCGTCGGCCTGCTGATGCGGCTGCGGCAGCTGACCCGGACCGCCGCCGACGGGGTGGAGGGCGATGCCCGCCCGGTCCGTCGACCGGTCCGGTGGACCACCGTCCGACGGTGATCGGGGGCCGCCGGGGCCGGGTGGCGCCACCACCCGGCCCCGGCGGGTTTCACTTCCCGAACACCTGGAACTCGGCGACGCGTACCTGGTCGCGCGCCGGGCTAGCGGTGGCGCAGTCGGTCTGGGTGGCCGGGTCGTCGTCCTGCTCACCGGCGTACGCCGGGCCGCCGGTGCACTGGCTGGCCAGCACCTCCAGCCGTACGTGGGTGGCGACGGTGGTCGGCACCCGGAACGACCGCAGGATGATGTCCCGGCTGTAGGCCCGGTACTTCCCGCCGGGGAACGCGTCGTCGGCGCTGGTGTAGACCCGGGTCCAGCGGGCCGGGTCGGCACAGTCGGTGGTGCTCGCGTCGCAGGTCGACACCGCGAACGACCGCAGCGCGCTCAGGGCGTTCTGCGCGCCGGGGTCGGCGTCGCCGGTGATCGCCGGGCGGAGCATGGCGCTGACGTTGACCCGCTGCACCGGCTGCGGCGTGCCGCCGGGCAGTGTGACGGTGACCCCCTTACCGGCGACCCCGGTCAACGACGCCCAGTTGGTGGCCTCGGTGTCGTCGCCGATCCGGTCCAGGTTCACCCCGTCGCCGGTGATCGTCGCCCCGGACGTGGTGGACGCCAGGTTTCGGCTCAGCCGCAGGTCGACGTACCCCTGCTGGCCGGCCTTGGCGACCACCTCCAACCGCTGGTGGCCGAACCCGGGGGCGACCGCCAGCACCTGGTACGTCCCGGCGACGGCCTCGAAGGTGGCCGGCAGCGGGGTGGCCGGGTCGGTGTCGGCGACCGGGGTGGCCCGCGCCTCGTAGTCGCCGACGTAGAGCCGGATCGGCGCGTCGGTGCTGTCGCCCCGGGGGCGCAGGGTCAGCGTGGCGTTGCCGCCGGTCGGGCTGGCGAAGCTCGGCGTCGGGTCGGTGTCGGCGGCGCCGACGGTGGCGGCGTCGCGGCCCATCCCGGAACGGGCGAACTCGGCCCAGATCAGCTCCTGGTTGGCCCCGCCGAAGCGCAGCCGGTCGGCGGTGAGCAGGTTGTCCCGCATGTCGAGCATGCTGACCTGGCTGGCCGCCTGGAGCAGGAACGAGTCGAAGACCAGCTGCACCCAGCGCCGGTTGCCGGGGCAGTTCTCGGCGGCCACCCGGCCCTGGGCGCAGTCGAGCTGCCGCTGCGGGGTGCCCAGGCCGTACTTCTTGACCAGGGCGGCGCGGATGCGGAAGTTGGTCGCGCCCCAGATCTCCCCGTCGGCGTGTACCGCCGGTCCGGCGGTGTTGTAGCCGACGTCGGAGTAGTTGAGCGGGCTGCGGCTAAGGTCGTAGTTGCGGATGCCGCTGACCAGGTTGCCGGTGACGTAGCCGCCGGTGACGAAGGGCGTCTCACCGGGGGCGCGCAGACCGTGCTCGTAGAGGTACTCGGCGGCGAGCAGGTCACTCCACGACTCACCCATCGCCCCGCCCTGGTGCCCGCTGATCCCGCTGTCCGGGCCGGCGATCATCCGGTTGGTGATGGCGTGGGTGTACTCGTGGCCGATCACCGTCATGTCGTAGTCGCCGTCCACGCACGGCGGGTACGGCCCACCGGCCTGCGGCTGCCACAGGTACATGTTGGTGGTGGGCGGCAGCCCGTCGCGCGGGGTGGACTGGTTGGCGTTGTTGCGGTTGCCGCTCAGCGCGCCCTGCTGGGCCCGCCCCTGCTCGGCGTCACCGCCCAGGCCGGCACCGCTGACGTTGACCGCCTGGAGGTTCCAGGTGGACTCGGTGAAGCCGAGGTGCCAGGCCCAGTCGTGCATCCGGTTGTGCATGGCGAACAGGTTGGCGGTGGCCGCGTCGGCGTCGTTGCGCTGGGCGGAGGTGAACGCCGCCGGGTTGCAGCGGGACTGGTGCCACTGGTCGGTGAACGGGTACTCGTAGCGCCGGTCCGGGCGGGCGGGTGCGTTGACCAGCGGGCTGCCGGCGCCCCAGGAGACCACCGTGTTGGCGGAGTTGCCCCGGGTGGTGCCGGTGGGGGCTCCGGTGGCCAGGTCGACGTCCCAGGGCTGCCCGCTCGCCGGGTCGCGGAAGGCGGCGACACAGTCGGGTGCGGGGCTGGCGCACCAGCGGACCCGGGGGTCCTGCCCGGGGGCGAGGTCCTGCGGCGGGGTGGCCGGGTAGACCGCCCAGCTCGGGTTGTCGGAGTCGAAGTCGACGAGGTCCTCGCGGAGCAGCACCTTTGCGCTGATCGCGTCGACGTAGGTGGTGAAGGCCGCCGGGTGGTCGCTGTCGCGGCCGATCAGGGTCACCTCGTAGGCGGTCCGGTTGCCGTCGAGCGGGGTGGGCACGGCGACCGGCCGCACCTGGTGGCTGGCCACCCCGGCGGCGTCCAGGCCGGCGTCGGCGAGCGCGGCGTCGTACGCCTGCGCGGCGGTGCGGGTGGCCGGGGCGGGGGCGGAGGTGTCCCGGGACAGCGAGGAGCTGACCGAGAGCACGGTGCCGTCGGCGACCGCCACGGTGACCAGGCCGTCGTGGCCGGCGGGCAGGTCGCCGAAGCGCTGCCGCAGGGTGACCACCGCGCCGTCGCCGACCGGGCGGACCAGGAGGCGGTCGAGGGCGGCGACCGCGTCGGCGTCCAGCCCGAACAGGTCCCGCTGCTGGGTGAGGTAACGCCGGGCGGCGGCCTCCGGGTCGGCGGGCAGGCCGGTGGCGAGCCGGGCCGGGCCGAGGGCGTGCGGGGTGCCGAGCCGGTTCCACCGCACCGGGACGCCGGTGGCCCGGGCCAGGCTGCGCTGGCGGGCGTCGGGTGCGGCCGTACCGGTGCGGTTGTCGACGTCGGCGCCCTGGTGGCGGTCGTCGGCGAACGAGCCGGAGCGGCCCGGGGCCGGGGCCGCGGTGTCGCCCGGTGCGGCCGTGGCGGTGCCTCCGCCGGGCAGCAGGGCGGCGACCACGGCGGCGGTCGCCAGTACGGGAACGAGCCGGCGTCGGTGCCGGCTCGTTCGGGGTGTCCACTCCGGTCTGGGCACGGAACCTCCTTGTGGGAGCGGGGACCGGCGCGACGCCGGCCCGGCGCAGGCGTGGTTACGCATGCGCATTCGTGGATACCAGGCGGATCGGGTGGGGGCAATGGCGCGCGGTGCGCGGATCAGACGAGTTGGGCGGGCTCGAGGCCCAGCTCCCGGGCGGTGACCAGCCGGATCCACTCACCGAACTGTCGCCGGGAGATCACCCGCTCGTGCACGGCGAGCTGGACGGCGAGCCCGTCCATCACCGCGTTGATCCGCCAGGCGGCCCCGGCCGGGTCGGCGCACTGGAAGGTGCCGTCGGTCACCCCGGCCGAGATCACCGCCGCCAGGTCCTGCCGCCAGCGCAGGTCCAGCCGGCGGCAGACCTTTTCCAACTCGGGGGTACGCAGCGACTCCGCCCAGCCGTCGATCCACATCGCCCAGGGGCGGCCGGTGGGGGTGTAGAGGCGCAGGATGCGCCGGAGCTTGGTCAGCGGCGGGGTGGCGGAGCGCAGCACCGCGTCCAGTCGGGACAGTTCCTGCTCGACGGCGTACGCGAAGGCCTGGGCGAGCAGCCGTTCCTTGGTGGCGAAGTGGTAGAAGACCAAGGCCTGGCTGACCCCGGCGGCGGCGGCCACGTCGGCGGTGCGGGTGTTGGCGAGTCCACGCTCGACGATCACGTCGCAGGCTGTGCGCAGCAGGGAATCCAGGCGGACATCGGCGGCGGCACGTCTCGTCACGCCGCTACGGTAACCCATCGACACGACCACAGGGAGTTACCGACCCGACCGATCGGGCAGGTGGCAGTCGGAAGCCGGACAGCGTCCCTCCGGCGCGTCGGATGGCTTCCCGACCTGTTCGGTGACGGTGCGACAGATCGGGGCACCGCCACCAGTCGACTTTCCTAGGACGCTCTGGAGGTGGTGGTGGCGCTCACCCCACCGCCCCGGACGCGCCGTCCGTCGACCCGATTTGGCATCGGTCCGACCGCTCGGCTAGAGTTTCCATCCGTCACCGGGTGTGTCCCGGAGACAAGCGGACGTAGCGCAGCTGGTAGCGCATCACCTTGCCAAGGTGAGGGTCGCGGGTTCGAATCCCGTCGTCCGCTCGGAGCTGCCGCCACGCACGACGGGGGCAACCTCGGTGGGGTGGCCGAGAGGCGAGGCAACGGCCTGCAAAGCCGTGTACGCGGGTTCAAATCCCGTCCCCACCTCGGTAACAAGCACGGGCGATTGGCGCAGTGGGAGCGCGCTTCCTTGACACGGAAGAGGTCACTGGTTCAAACCCAGTATCGCCCACACGGTCAGTAGGACCACCTTCCGCGTCCGGAAGGTGGTCCTACTGCTTTTCCCCGCCGGCCCTGCCGCCGGCCGGGACGTACCGCACCCCGCCGGATGCCGGGGAAGCCGACACCCGGTCCGGGCGGCCTCCCGGCTCGTGGGAGGTCAGCGCTCAGCGTCGATGCGATGTCTATCCTTGCTCCGACTCTGCCAAGGGACGTCGCGACGCCGGGTGGGTGTGGTGTGGGGGAGACCGGTCGGGAGGCGCTGCTCGCGTTCGCCGAGGAGTTGCGACGGCTACGCCAGCTCGCCGGCGGGCCGTCATTGAACACCCTGGTGGCGGTCGCCGCCCGGCGGGGCAGGCCACTGGCCCGCTCCACCCTCAGCGACAAGCTCAACGCCAAGTCGTTGCCCGACTGGGACTTCGTCACCGGCTACCTGGGCGCCTGCGTCGCGTACGCCGAACAGGCCGGCACCCGGTTGCCCGCCGACCTGACCGACCCGGCCAGGTGGGAGACGGCCTACTGGCGGTTGCGGGGCGCGGCGGACGCGGCACGGGCCGACGGCCGGCGGGCCGTCGCCCCCACCGACCGGGACCGACCGGCACCCGCCGGGACCCCGCCACCGCAACCGGGCGGGCGGACCCCGGAGTTCGTCCCCCGGCAGCTCCCCGCGACGGTCCGGCACTTCGCGGGTCGGTCCGCGGCGCTGGCCACCCTGACCGCGCTGCTCGCCGAGCCGGCCGGCCCGCCGGGCACCGTGCCCATCTCGACCATCTGCGGCACGGCCGGGGTGGGCAAGACGACCCTCGCCGTGCACTGGGCGCACCAGGTCACCGACCGTTTCCCCGACGGGCAGCTCTACGTCAACCTGCGCGGGTACGACCCCGACGCGCCCGCACTGGCCCCGGCGGAGGCGGTGGCCGGGTTCCTGGAGGCGCTCGCGGTGCCCCCGGAGCGCATCCCGGTGGGGCTGGCGTCGCAGGCCGCGCTGTACCGCAGCCTGCTCGCCGACCGGCGGATGCTGGTGCTGCTGGACAATGCCCGTGACGCCGACCAGGTGCGTCCGCTGTTGCCCAGCTCCCCGGGCTGCCTGGTCCTGGTGACCAGCCGTAACCAGCTGCCGGGGCTGGTCACGGCCGAGGGCGCCCGTCCACTGTTGCTGGACCTGCTGTCCCCGGCGCAGGGACGCGAGTTGCTGTCCCGGCGGCTGGGTGCGGTGCGGGTCGCGGCCGAGCCGCAGGCGGTGGACCGGATCGTCGCCGCAGCGGCCGGCCTGCCGTTGGCGCTGGCCATCGTGGCTGCGCGGGCCGCCACCCACCCGGACTTCCCGCTCGCCCGACTCGCCGCCGAGCTGACCGCCACCCGGGGCGCCCTGGACGCGTTCAGCGGCGGCGAGGCCGGCAGTGACGTGCGGGCGGTGCTGTCCTGGTCGTACCGGGGTCTGGACCCGGTGGCGGCCGGCCTGTTCCGGGCGCTCGGGACGCACCCCGGCCCCGACGTGTCGGTGGCGGCAGCCGCCAGCCTCGCCGCCCTGTCGACGGCCGAGGTACGCCGGCCACTGGCGGTGCTGACCCGGGCGAACCTGCTCACCGAGCACACCCCCGGCCGGTACACCCTGCACGACCTGCTCCGGGCGTACGCGGTCGAGTCGGCCCTGCAGACCGACTCCGCCGGTCTGCGCCGGGCGGCGCTCGGCCGGCTGCTCGACCACTACCTGCACACCGCCTACGCGGCAGCTCGGCTGCTGCACCGGCATCGCGACGACATCGACCTGCCGGCGGCGCTACCCGGGGCGACGGTGGTCGAGCCGGCCGACCGGGACGAGGCATGGGCGTGGCTCGCCGCCGAACACCGGGCGCTGCTCGCCGCGATCGATCTGGCGGCCGAACACGGCTGGCCGACCCACGCCTGGCAGTTGGCGTGGAGCGTCAACACCTATCTCGACCGGGTGGGGGCCTGGCCCGACCAGTCCCGCGTCCAGGAGGTGGCGCTACGGGCCGCCACCGCAGCGGTCGACCGCGACGGTCAGGCCCGCGCCCACCGCAACCGGGCCGTCGCCTGCCTGCGCCTCGGCGCGTACGACGAGGCCCACGACCACCTGGAACGCTCCCGGCACCTGTACGCCGAGCTCGGTGACCGGGTCGGCGGCGGCCGGACCGAGCTGAACCTCGGCATCCTCGCGGAACGGCAGGGCGACCACCGGCGGGCACTCGAACACGCGCAGCGGGCGCACCGGCTCTTCGAGGCCGCCGGGCACGCGCAGGGGCAGGCCAACGCGCTCAACAACATCGGCTGGTACCACATCCAACTCGGTGACCATGCCCGCGCCCTGGACTACTGCGGGCGGGCCCTGGCGCAGCAGCAACAGACCGGGAACCGGTACTGGGAGGCGCACGCCTGGGACAGCCTCGGCTACGCGCACCACCACCTCGGCCGGCACCGTGAGGCCATCGACTGCTACCGGCACGCGCTCGCGCTGTGGCGGGAGGCCGGCGAGCGGTACTTCGAGGCCGTCACGCTGATGCACCTCGGCGACAGCCGGCAGGCCGCCGCCGAGCCCGACGTCGCCCGGGTCGCCTGGCGGCACGCCCTCGAGGTGCTCGACCGGCTCGGTCACCCCGACGCCGCCCAGGTGCGGGAACGGCTCGCCGGTCCACCGGCCCCGCAGTAGGGGCCGTCGGCGCAGGACACCCGCGGGACGCGGGGTGGCGTCGGGTGACATGGCCGGAGCGTGCGGCATGCCGGGGCGGGGTCGGCGGGGCGGGCGATCTTGCCATCGGGTAGAGTTCACCCCGTCGCCGGGGAAACCGGGCGGCACGCGGACGTAGCGCAGCTGGTAGCGCATCACCTTGCCAAGGTGAGGGTCGCGGGTTCGAATCCCGTCGTCCGCTCTCGACCACGGGCGATTGGCGCAGTGGGAGCGCGCTTCCTTGACACGGAAGAGGTCACTGGTTCAAACCCAGTATCGCCCACCAGAGAATCACGAAAGCCCCGGCTCCACTGAGCCGGGGCTTTCGCGTTGGTCAGCTGTTCGGGTGCGGGTCAGCTGTTCCAGTGCTGGGCGACGAGGTCGGCGGCCTGGGTTTCCCACTGGGCGTAGTGGTCGGGGTACGCCGACACCTGGACGGTCTGGGCGGCCTTGGTCAGGGGCATGTCGTGCCAGCCGTCGACCTGCTTGAGGCCCTTGAGGAACGCCAGGGTGGCGTACTCGGGGTCGGTGATCTGCTCCACCGTGCCCCAGCCGGAGGACGGGCGCTGCTGGAACAGGCCCTGGGAGTCGTGGTCGTTGCGGTCGCCGAGGTGGCCGAGGTTCTCCAGCTTCGACTCCTGTAGGGCGGTGGCGATGGAGACCACGGCGGCGCGTTCGTCCATGCCGGCCTTCTTCGTCGCGGCGATTATCGCCTTGACGTTGCCGGTTTGCTCGTCGTTCAGGTCGATGCGGGACTGCTCGCCCTGCACACCGTGCGGGATCAGCTTGCCCTTGTCCACGGCCGGCTTGTCGGCCTGGACGACGGCGACGGGGCTGGTGTCGATGGTGGGGGTGTCGCCGAGGTGCAGCGGGCCGGCGGCGAGGCCACCGGCGAAGGCGAGACCGGCGATACCGAGGACACTCTTACGCAGGATCGTGGTCATGGGGAAGCTCCTTCGGGGGGTTGACACCCACCGGGCGCCCGTGGGGACAGGCGGCTGGGGATGCGGGCACCACGTCGGGGCGCTCATGGGGGAAAGTCCGAGGGGTTCCGGTCGGGGCCTGCCGCTGACGCGGTGGCCGCACGGGCCGGAGTCAGATACAACGACCGGGGTCCCGGGGTCATTCCCGGCGGGTGGCCGGGCCGGGTGGGTGCGGTCGTGCACCGGGTGTAACGACCGGCAGTGGTCGGTCATTCCGCGTCGCGGTGGTGGGTCATTCTGCCGGAGGTGGCTGCATCGGGCCCGGTGGCGGGGCTGCCGCTGCGGCCGTCCACCGGGTGTAACGCATCCGGGCCGGCCGGGATTCCGTCAGGCGGCTCACGGCCGTCACCTCCGTCCGCTTTCCGGACCGCCAGATTCGGACATTCTTCGCCGGGCTGGCGGGCTGGCGGGCTGCCGGGCTGCCCTTATGCCTGTGCTGGGTGCGGCGTCCCCTGCATCACTGTTGCGCGGAAAGCTATATGCCTGTGCGTCATAAATATGCCTGACAGGCATAACGGAGCCCGAGGAGTTGCCCGTCCCGTGGACCATTTTCAGCCGCTCACCGGTCCGACCGGCCGGATGGCCCGGTGACCGGCGGGATGCCCTCGCCACTCGGTCAGCGGGGACGAGCCCGCCGCCACCGCACTTGCACCGTCGTGACGCCAGTCGACACGCCACCGCCCCTGCCCACCCACACCGGGTGCACCGGGCCGCGCGTGACGTGGACGGAACCGACCCGTATGTCGGTCGACGACGGACCGGCGGGGGAAGTCGAGCAGTGCGCTGGCCCGGGTTCTGCCGACGGCAGATCCGCTGCCGGTGAACAGGGTGCCGCATCGGTGCCCCCGACCGGCAGGGTGGGACGGATGAGACTGCTGATGCTGGGCGGCACCGGGTTCGTCGGGTCCGCCATCGTGACCGAAGGGGTACGCCGGGGCTGGACGGTGACGGTGTTCAACCGGGGGATACACGGTGGCACCCCGCGGGGCGTACACCGGTTGCGGGGTGATCGGACCGCGCCGGGCGGGCTGGCCGAACTGGCCGGCGGCGGGTGGGACGTGGTGGTCGACACCTGGGACGGCGCACCCCGCGCGGTACGCGACGCCGCCACGCTGCTGCGCTGCGCCGGGCACTACGCCTACGTCTCCAGCGGCTCCGTCTACGCCCCGCCTGTGCGCCCCGGGGTCGGTGAGGAATCGGCGGTGGTGGCGTCGGCGGCCGACGACACCGGCGACGACGACTACGCCCGGTGCAAGGCCGGTGGGGAACTGGCCGCGACCGAGGTGTTCGGGGAACGCGCCCTGCTGGTGCGGGCCGGGCTGATCCTCGGGCCGGGGGAGGACATCGGGCGGCTGCCGTGGTGGCTGCGCCGGGTGGCCCGGGGCGGTGACGTCCTCGCACCCGGCCCGGCCGACCTGCCGGTGCAGTACGTCGACGTCCGGGACCTGGCGGCCTTCACGCTCGACCGGGCCGCCGAGGGCGTGGGCGGCGCGTTCAACGTGATCAGCCGCCCGGGGCACACCACCATGGGCGAACTGCTCACCGAGGCGGTGGCGACGACCGGGGCCGGCGCCCGACTGCGGTGGACCGACCCCGAGGTGCTCCTCGCCGCCGGGATCGAACCGTGGAACGACCTGCCGATCTGGATTCCGCCGGGCCACGAGTACCGCTGGTTGCAGGAGCGTGGCGTCGAGAAGGCGTACGCGGCGGGGCTGACCTGCCGTCCGGTGGCCGAGACGGTCGGTGACACCTGGCGCTGGCTGGGCCGGGTGGGGTCGGTCCCGCCCCGCGCGGGGCGGCCGGCGCGGGCGACCGTCGGCCTCGACCCGGCCCGGGAAGCCGCCCTGCTCACCGCGCACCGCCCCGGATGACCCGGACCGCGCAAGTCGAGCGTGGTACAGGCCGGGCGGCGGGGGTTCAGCCGGGTGCCACCGCCACGTCCAACACCTCGTCCACGCTCCGCCTCGGTGTCGCCACCCCCGGCTGGCCGTACCCGATCCGCATCACCATCTGCGGCGTGCCGAAACGTCCCAGCGACAGCCGTAGTGCCTCCCGCGCCCCCGACACCTCGATCGGCTGCGACAGCAGCGACACCGCGAGCCCCGCGTCGGTCGCGGTCAGCAGCACCCGCTGCAACGCCTGCCCGGCGAGCACCTGGTCGACGACCGTGTTGCCGGCCGCGCCGAGCACCGCCACCAGCGGTTCCGGTTCGAAGTCGCGGCCGGGGGCCCGGTCGAGGCCGCCGAAGCCCCGCGACGGCAGCAGGTCCTGCGGCTCGGTCTGCGGACCACCGGCGCGGGCCGGCACCCCGTCGGGGGCGGGCTCGGTGCGGACCCAGTCGGCGCGTTCGGCCCGGTAGGCGGGGTCGCGTTCGAGTACCCGGTGGGCGCTGCGGGCGACCTCGGCGAAGGCGTTGACGGGGCCCACCCCGATCACCAGTTCCAGCCAGCACTGTTCGGCGCGGGCCGCCTCGCCGAGCCGCCAGCGGGCGTCGGCGGGCACCGGGTCGGGCCAGAACGGCGCCCGGTTGCTGAACCGGCGGCCGATGGCCGCGTAGAGGCTCTGCTCGGTCGGGGTGGGGCGGCGCGGCAGTTCCGGGACCAGTCGGGCCAGCACGTCCGGGTCGGCCGGGTACGGTCGCAGCCGTACGGTCGCCGGGGTGCCCGCCACGGCCAGGGACAACCGCAGGTTGAACAGGGCCGCCCCGCCGGAGATCCGGGTGCCCCAACCGCTCGGGTCGGTGGCCGGCAGCCGGCGGGTCTGGTCGACCGACACCTCGATTCCGCCGTCGCGCAGTCGGAACCGCCACGGCTGGGTGTTGTGCAGGGAGGGCGCGCGGACGGCGTCCGCGACGGCGGCCCGCAGTTGCGTCTCGGTGTACCCGGTGCCCATGGTCGTGCTCCTTCCGTGGCGGTTCGTGCCGCTCCACCCCGAGCGGGGAACGTGTCGCCCCCGGCCGGCCGACGCCGCCCCCGGTTCCCGGTGGTGGTTCCCCTCCACGGTCCGTCACCGGCAGGTGGGCCGGGCAGGGCCGGACGTCCCGACCCACCGGGCCGCCCTTCCCACTGGCGGAGCGCCCCGTGCCCGACCCGCCAGGCCGGCCCAGTCGGCGTGACACGCGAGGGAGGATGGTGCGACGTGCCAGGTTAGGGACCTTCGGCCCGTGCACGAGCGCGTCCGGGCGGGTAGAAACGAGGGATGATCCGGGTGTTCCTCCTCGACGACCACGAAGTCGTCCGCCGTGGCCTGGCCGACCTGTTGCAGAGCAGCGGCGACATCGAAGTGGTCGGCGAGTCCGGCTCCGCCCAGGAGGCGTCCCGGCGGATTCCCGCCCTCCGCCCCGACGTGGCGATCCTCGACGCCCGGCTGCCCGACGGCAACGGCATCGACGTGTGCCGGGACGTCCGGGCGGTCGACTCGTCGATCAAGGGACTGATCCTCACCTCGTACGAGGACGACGAGGCGTTGTTCGCCGCGATCATGGCGGGTGCGGCGGGTTACGTCCTCAAGCAGATCCGGGGCACCGACCTGGTGGACGCGGTCCGTCGGGTCGCGGCCGGGCAGTCGCTGCTCGACCCGGCGATCACCACCCGGGTGCTGGAGCGCATCCGCAGCGGCGTCGAGCAGCCGCGCGAGCTGAAGAGCCTCACCGAGCAGGAACGCCGCATCCTGGAGTACGTCGCCGAGGGGCTGACCAACCGGGAGATCGCCGGCAAGATGTTCCTCGCCGAGAAGACCGTGAAGAACTACGTCTCCAGTGTGCTGGCCAAGCTGGGCCTGGAGCGCCGCACCCAGGCCGCCGTGCTCGCCACCCGCCTGCTCGGCCAACGCCTCTGACCCACCGACCCCGGCCGCCCGGGGGTCAGTCGCGCAGCGGGACCGACCAGTAGAGCTGGGTGCCGTGCGGCTCGATCCGGCGTACCTCGAACTCGCCGCCGTGCCGTTCGGCGCGTTCGCGCAGGTTGACCAGGCCACCCCGCGCGGCGGCCGGGTCACAGCCCACCCCGTCGTCGGTGACCGTCACGGTGACCCGGCCGGCGTCGACCCGGACGGCGACGGCGACCCGGTTGGCCTCGGCGTGGCGTACCGCGTTGGACAGCGCCTCACGGAGCACGGCGGTGAGGTCGGGGCGGACCGGTTCCGGCACGGCGCTGTCGATGGGCCCGTCCAACTCGACGGCGGGGCGGAAGCCGAGCGACCCGGCGGCCACGTCGACCGCCTCCCGGATCTCGGTACGCAGCGCCGCGCTCATCGGGGTACGCAGCTCGAAGATGGTGCGGCGGATGTCCCGGATGGTGGCGTCGAGGTCGTCGACGGCCGCGTTGATCCGCTTGGCGACGTCGGGGCGGGCGTGCATCGCGCCGCTCTGCAGTTGCAGGCCGGTGGCGAACAGCCGCTGGATCACCACGTCGTGCAGGTCCCGGGCGATGCGTTCGCGGTCCTCCAGGACCACCAGCAGTTCCCGTTCCTCCTGGCCCCGGGCCCGTTCCATGGCCAGGGCGGCCTGGCCGGCGAAGCTGGCCAGCAGGGTGACGTCGGCGTCGGCGGCCCGGCCGGCGTCGGGCCGGTGGGCCACCACCAGCACCCCGTGCAGGGTGTCGGCGGCGGCGAGCGGGGAGACCACCGCCGGGCCGGCGACCACCGGCACCGGCCAGGGTGCCGCCTCGGCCAGGTTGTCGAGCAGTTCCCGGCGACGCTCGGTGACCGAGCCGGCGAAGCTGGTCTCGCTGGCCGGCAGCAGCGCGCCGACCAGCCCGTCGGCGTCACCGTCGGCGGAGTCGACCACCTCGACGGTGAACTGCCCGGCGTCGTCGTCGTAGAGCAGCACCAGCGCCAGCTCCGCCTCGGCGACCTCCCGGGCCCGGCGGGCCACCAGGGTCAACGCGTCGGTCCGGCGTACCTCGCCGAGCAGCACCGAGGTGATCTCGGCGGTCGCGGCCAGCCAGCGTTCCCGACGGTGGGCCAGCGCGTAGAGCCGGGCGTTCTCGATGGCCACCCCGGCGGCGGCGGCCAACGCCACGACGATCTCCTCGTCGTCCTCGGTGAACTCCGCCGCGCCCTGCTTCTCGGCCAGGTAGAGGTTGCCGAAGACCTGGTCGCGGATGCGCACCGGCACGCCGAGGAAGCTGTGCATCGGCGGGTGGTTCGGCGGGAAGCCGTACGACTGGGGGTGCTGGGTGATGTCGGGCATGCGGACCGGGCGGGGCTCGTCGATGAGCAGGCCGAGCACCCCCCGCCCGTGCGGCAGGTCACCGATCTTCGCGTGCAGCTCGGCGTCGATGCCGTGGGTGATGAAGTCGTGCAACAGCCGGTCGGGACCGATCACGCCGAGCGCGCCGTAACGCGCACCGACCAGCTCGCAGGCCGCCTGCACGATCCGTCGCAGGGTGCTGCGCAGGTCGAGGTCGGTGCCGATGCCGACCACCGCGTCGAGCAGCGCCCGCAGCCGCTCCCGGCTGGTCACCACGTCGCCGACCCGGTCGAGCATCTCCTGGAGCAGCTCGTCGAGGCGGACCCGGGACAACGGGCTCAGCCCCAACGAGGGGACCGGATGGTCATTGCGGGAAGCAGGGGTGCTGGCGGCCACGCGGGCGAGTTTAGCGCCCGGTGACCGCCCGGCACGAGATCGTCAGGACCGCTGGTCGCGTACCGCGGAGGTGTCGACCACCTGCGCGGCCGGCAGCCGCGGGGTGTGCGGCGGGCCGGCGTGCGCCGGGTCCGCGAGCCCGATCCGCAGCACCAGGTACGGGTAGCCGAGCCCACTGAGCAGTTGCCGCAGCTTCTGCCGGGTGCCGGGCACCTCGACCACGCCGGACAGCGGCACCACCGACACCCCGTGCCGGGTGGCGGTCAGCCACAGTGCGGAGAGTGCCTCACCGGCCTCCAGCCAGCTGTCCGGTTCGTCCTCGTCGCCGTAGAGCAGCCCGTAGACGGCGGCCTTGTCGTGCCCCGGCCCCACCGGGAGGTTGCCGGGGCTGCCGAAGTCGCGGGCCGGGACGGTGGTCTGCGGCTGGTCCTGCGGCAGCACCTCCGGCGGCAGTCCGGTGCCGGTGTCGGCCCGGTGGGTCCAGTACTGCAACTCCTCGCGCGTCTGCGGGTCCTCCGCCTCCACGGTGCCGGCGTGCGAGGCGGTGGCGGCCAGCTCCATCACCTGGTCGGCGTCGAGGATCTGCAACCGGGCGCCCTCGTCGTCCGCCGCGCGGGTGATGTCGTCGACCACCTCGGCGGGCACCGGCTCGTCGCTGACCGGCCGGCGGTCGGTGTGCCGGACCTGCATGCACTGCACCAGCCGCATCGCGTCCGGGTCGGCCCCGGCAGGGGTCAGGCCGGTCAACCGGGCCAGCAGGTCCGGTTGCTGCGGGTCGGGCAGCCGCTCGACCACCGCCGTCCAGCCTTCGGCCGCCAACGCCACCCGGGCGTGGTGCAGGGCCGCGCCGCAGCTGAGCGCCAGCAGGCGGCCCTCCGGGTCGGCGGCGGTGAGCTGCCGGTCCCGGACCACCCGCAGTTCCAGGGCGTCCGGCAGGACCCGCCAGCGCCACGGCTGGGTGTTGTGCACCGACGGGGCGTGGCCGGCCGTCGCGGCTGCCTCCGCGAGCGCGGTGGTCAGCGGGCGGTCCGTCGCGGGCGTCTGGTGGCTCATCGGCACGACCTTTCCGTTTCTCCCATCGTGCCCCACCCGGTCGGTCCACGGGCGGGGATACCGTCCCATCCTGCCCCGTCCGCCCCGGTACGGACACGGCGGCAGGTCCCACCCGGACGGGCACTTCGGCCTGTCGTTTTCCCGTTCGGCGCCACTGACGCGGTGCCGTTGGGACGATCCGCAGGTGGGCACGGAACAGCGGGAGTGCGTTCCGGGGCGACCGGTCGGCCGGCGTCGGGCGCGTTGGCGTGAGTGGACGCCGCTGACCCTGCTCGCCGGGGCGGTGCTGGTCGGGGCGGTCCTGTGGGCGGCCGGTCGGCGGGGAACGGCCGACGTGGTCTGGGCGGCGTCGACCCTGGTGGCGTTGGTGCCGGCGGTCTGGGCGGTGCTGCGTCAGCTGTGGCGGCGGCGGTTCGGGGTGGACGTGATCGCGGTGCTGGCGTTGGCCGGTGCGCTGCTCGTCGGGGAGTACCTGGCCGGTGCGGTGATCGCGGTGATGGTGGCGACGGGGCGGGCACTGGAGGCGTACGCGCAGGGGCGGGCGACCCGCGACCTGCGTGCCCTGCTGGAGCGGGCACCCCGGCGGGCACGGCGGCGTACCCCCGACGGGGGCGTCGAGGTGATCGGACTGGACCGGGTCGCGGTGGGTGACCAGCTGCTGGTCGGGCCGGGGGACGTGGTGCCGGTGGACGGTGTGTTGACGGCCCCGGCGATGCTGGACGAGTCGGTGGTGACCGGGGAGTCGCAACTGGTGGGCCGGGCCGCCGGGGAACAGGTGCCCAGCGGGGTCGTCAACGCCGGTGCCGCCGTGGGTCTGCGGGCCACCCGGGACGCGGCGGGCAGCACCTACGCGGGGATCGTCCGGCTGGCGCGGGAGGCGACCGCCCACCGGGCCCCGACGGTACGGCTCGCCGACCGGTACGCGGCGGCGTTCGTCCCGTTCACCCTGGTGCTGGCCGCGGTGGCCGGGGTGTGGTCGGGGGAGTTCGTCCGGGCGGTCGCGGTGCTGGTGGTGGCGACGCCGTGTCCGCTGCTGCTGGCCACCCCGATCGCGATCGTCTCCGGGTTGTCGCGGGTGGCCCGGCGGGGTGTCCTGGTGCGCGACGGTGGTTCGCTGGAGCTGCTCGGCCGGGCCCGTACCCTGCTGCTCGACAAGACGGGCACGCTGACGGCGGGCCGGCCCTGGGCGGCGGAGACGGTGGTCGCTCCCGGCGGCGACCGGGACGAGGTGCTGCGGCTGGCCGCGTCGGTGGAGCAGCTCTCCCCGCACGTGCTGGCCGTGGCGCTGGTGCGGCAGGCCCGCCAGCGGGGGCTGGCGTTGGCCACGCCGACGGAGGTGACCGAGGAGCCGGGGCGCGGGGTGAGCGGCCGGGTCGACGGCCGGCTGGTGCGGGTCGGGCAGCTCGGTGGTGACCTGCCCGGCTGGGCGGAGCTGGCCCGGGACCGGGCCGAGTTGGCCGGCTGGTCGACGGTGTGGGTGAGCGGCGACCAGGGCCCGCTCGGCGCGATCCTGCTGGCGGACCCGGTCCGTCCCGATGCCCGCCGGACGGTACGCCGGCTGCGGGAGGCCGGGTTGTCCCGGTTGCTGCTGCTCACCGGGGACCGGCCGCGTACCGCCGAGCAGGTGGCCCGGCTGGTGGGGGTGGACGAGGTGCTGGCCCGCTGTTCGCCGCAGGAGAAGGTGGACCGGGTCCGGCGGGAGTCGCGGCGGGCGGTCACCGTGATGGTGGGTGACGGGGTGAACGACGCGCCCGCGTTGGCGGCGGCGCACGTCGGGGTGGCGATGGGGGCGACCGGGGCGACCGCGTCGGCGGACGTCGCCGACGCGGTGATCACCGTGGACCGGCTGGACCGGCTCGCCGACGCCGTCGAGATCGCCCGCCACGCCCGCCGGATCGCGGTGCAGAGCGCCGCCGTCGGGATGGGGTTGGCGGTGCTCGCGATGCTGGTCGCCGCCGCCGGTCGGCTGCCGCCGGTGGCGGGCGCCTTCCTCCAGGAGGGCATCGACGTGCTGGTCATCCTCAACGCGTTGCGGGCGTTGCGTGGTGGGCTGCGCCGTCGGGACGTGCCGCCGACCACCCGCGCCCTGCTCGACCGGTACGCCGGCCAGCATGCCGGCGTACGCGACGTGCTCGCCCGGGTACGTGACACCGCCGACCTGGTGGCGACCCGGCCGACCGCCGAGGGGTGCCTGCCGGCGCTGCGCGACACGCACCGGCGGCTGACCGACGAGGTGCTGCCGCACGCCGACGCCGAGGAGCGGCAGCTCTATCCGGCGTTGGCCGGCCCGCTGGGCGGCGACGAGGCGACGGCCACGATGAGTCGGGAACACGTGGAGATCCACGGGCTGGTGGACCGGATCGGCGGTCACCTGGCCCGGGCCGACGGGCGGTTGCGCCCCGACCAGGTGCCCGACCTGCTCGCCAGCCTCTACGGACTGGACGCCGTGCTGCGCCTGCACCTGGCCGGGGAAGAGGAGGACTACCTTTCCCTCGATCCCGCCCCGCCCACCCCAGGGTCCTGATCCACTCGCCGGCTCAAACCGTCGGTACCCAGGCGGCGTCCCGCCGCTCGCGGAACGCCGCCACGCCCTCGCGGCCCTCGGCCGCCGATGTCGCGGTGTCAGGTCGTTCGGGACACCGCGACATCGGCCCGCAAGTTGATCACGCAAAGCCGCCCCGGTCGGGGTGGTCAGCGTTCGCGGACGACCGCTACCGGGCAGTGCGCGTGCTGGATGAGCTGCTGGCCGACCGAGCCGAGCAGCATCCCGCGCAGCCCGCCCCGTCCCCGGCTGCCGACCACCACGAGCTGTGCGTCCCGGCTCGCCTCGACGAGCGCGGCGGCCGGCCGGGCCGGTGCGATCTCCACCGTGACCGGCACCTGCGGGAAGGTCTCCCGCCACCCGGCGAGGGCCTGGTCGATCTCGGCCCGGTCCGCCGCGAGCCGGGCCTCGGCGTCCGGGTCGGAGGGCCGCCAGCGGTCGTCCGGCGGTTCGAAGGCCCGCAGCACCCGCAGCGGGGCGTCGCGTTGCGCGGCCCGTTCCACGGCGAACCCGAGCGCGGTGACGGCCTGATCGGAGCCGTCGTAGCCGACCACCACCGGCCCGTCGACCTTGGCCTGCGCCTCCCGCACCACCACCACGGGGCAGTGCGCGTGGGCGGCCACCGACACCGCCGTGGAGCCGGCGAGCAGACCGGTGAAGCCGCCGTGGCCCCGGCTGCCGAGCACCAGCAGCCCGGCCTCGGCGGAGCGTTCCTCCAGCACCAGCGCGGGCGGGCCGTCGAAGACCTCGCCGTGCACGGTGACGCCGGGCCAGGCGGCGGTGGCGTCCGCGGCGGCCTTGTGCACCAGTTCCTCGACCTGCCGTCGGGCGTCGTCGTCCGGCCAGACCCCGGGGGCCACCCCCGGGCCGACCCAGCCGGCGACGGTCATCCACTCGAAGACGTACGCCAGCCGGACCGGGCGTCCGCTGCGCCGCGCCTCGGCCAGCGCCCAGTCCACGGCGACGCCCGCGTCGGCGGAACCGTCGTAGCCGACCAGGATCTCGTCGGAGTTCATCGTCTCGTCCTTTCCTGGCTGGTGGGGCGTGGTGGGCCGGCCGGTGACCGGCCCACCACGGACCCCGGAGGTGTCACTGCCCGTCGAGCTGCTGCGGCTGGGTCTCCCGGATCCAGCGCCACTCGGCGACCCGGGGGTCGTCCTCACCGTGGCGGCGGGTGTGGTCGCGGCAGGCCTGCCGGGTGTCGACCATCTCCTGCCGCAGGTGGGCGGCGCGGGCGGCCAGGCCGGGCACCCGGTCGATGACGTCGATGACCAGGTGGAAGCGGTCCAGGTCGTTGAGCATCACCATGTCGAACGGCGTGGTGGTGGTGCCCTCCTCCTTGTAGCCGCGCACGTGCAGGTTGTCGTGGTTGGCCCGGCGGTAGGTGAGCCGGTGGATCAGCCACGGGTAGCCGTGGTAGGCGAAGATGATCGGCTTGTCGCGGGTGAAGATGGTGTCGAACTCGTTGTCCGGCAGGCCGTGCGGGTGCTCCGACGACGGCTGGAGCCGCATCAGGTCGACCACGTTGACGACCCGCACCTTCAGCTCGGGCAGGTGCTGGTGGAGCAGGTCGGCGGCGGCGAGGGTCTCCAGGGTCGGCACGTCACCGGCGCAGGCGAGCACCACGTCCGGCTCCTGACCGTCGTCGGTGCTGGCCCAGTCCCAGATGCCCAGGCCGCGCCGGCAGTGCTGGACCGCCTCGTCCATGGTCAGCCAGTTCGGGGCGGGCTGCTTGCCGGCCACCACCACGTTGATGTAGTGCCGGCTGCGCAGGCAGTGGTCCATGGTGGAGAGCAGGGTGTTGCCGTCCGGCGGCAGATAGACCCGGACGACCTCGGCCTTCTTGTTGACCACGTGGTCGATGAAGCCCGGGTCCTGGTGCGAGAAACCGTTGTGGTCCTGTCGCCACACGTGGCTGGACAGCAGGTAGTTCAGCGAGGCGATCGGCTCCCGCCAGGGGATGCCCCGGGTCACCTTCAACCACTTGGCGTGCTGGTTGACCATCGAGTCGACGATGTGGATGAACGCCTCGTAGCTGGTGAAGATGCCGTGCCGGCCGGTCAGCAGGTAACCCTCCAACCAGCCCTCGCAGAGGTGCTCGGAGAGCACCTCCATCACCCGGCCGTCGGGGGAGAGGTGGTCGTCGGTGGCCTCGATCCGGCCGTCGAAGGCCCGGTCGGTGACCTCGAACGCGGCACCGAGCCGGTTGGAGGCGACCTCGTCCGGGCCGAACAGCCGGAAGGTCTGCGGGTTGGCGGTGATCACGTCGCGGACCCAGGTGCCGAGCACCCCGGCCGCGCCGACCACCGGCTCACCCGGCTGCTTGACGTCGACGGCGTAGTCGCGGAAGTCCGGCAGGGTCAGGTCCCGCAGCACCCGCCCGCCGTTGGTGACCGGGTTGGCGCTCATCCGGTGCTCGCCCTTGGGCGGCAGCGCGGTCAGCTCGGCGACCGGGGCGCCGGTGGCGTCGAAGAGCTCCTCCGGACGGTAGCTGCGCAGCCAGCGCTCCAGCTCGGCCCGGTGCTCCGGGTTGTCGCGCACCTCGGCGATGGGCACCTGGTGGGCGCGGAAGGTCCCCTCGACCTGCTTGCCGTCGACCTGGGCCGGGCCGGTCCAGCCCTTCGGGGTCCGCAGGATGATCATCGGCCAGCGGGGGCGCTCGACGTGGCCGCCGGAGCGGGCCACCCGCTGGATCTCGGCGATCTCGTCGCAGGCCCGGTCCAGGGTGGCCGCGAGGAGCTGGTGCACCTGCGTCGGGTCGTCCCCGGCGACCAGGTACGGCTGGTAGCCGTGGCCGCGCATCTGGTTGAGCAGGTCCTCGGTGGGGATCCGGTCCATGACCGTCGGGTTGGCGATCTTGTAGCCGTTGAGGTGCAGGATGGGCAGCACCGCGCCGTCGCGGGCCGGGTTGAGGAAGACGCTGGACTGCCAGCTGCCCGCCAACGGGCCGGTCTCCGCCTCACCGTCGCCGATGACGCAGGCCACCAGCAGGTCCGGGTTGTCGAAGGCGGCGCCGTAGGCGTGGCTCAGGGCGTACCCCAGCTCGCCGCCCTCGTGGATCGAGCCCGGCACCTCCGGTGCGACGTGGCTCGGGATGCCGCCGGGGAAGGAGAACTGGCGGAACAGCCGCTGCATGCCGGTCTCGTCACGGCTCACCGAGTGGTACAGCTCGCTGTAGGTGCCCTCCAGCCAGGTGTTGGCGACCAGCGCCGGGCCGCCGTGGCCGGGGCCGGTGACGAAGATCGCCGACAGGTCCCGGTTGACGATGACCCGGTTGAGGTGGGCGTAGAGCAGGTTCAGGCCGGGGCTGGTGCCCCAGTGGCCGAGCAGCCGGGGCTTGACGTGCTCGGGGGCGAGCGGCTCGCGCAGCAGCGGGTTGTCGAGCAGGTAGATCTGCCCGACGGTGAGGTAGTTCGCCGCCCGCCAGTAGGCGTCCAGCCGGCGCAGCTCGTCGTCGGTCAGGGGGCTGTGCAGGTCGAGAGCGGTGTCCATGCTGCCAAAGCCTCTCGCGGGTCGGGGAGTTCTGCACCCGGAAGCGCCGATTCGCCCCGGGCAGACCCAGTCTTCGTGATTGCCCGGTCACCGGTCAGGGCCGTTGGTCCCGCCCTCGCCGGGTCGTCATGCCCCGCCCGCCCCGGCGGAAACCAACCCACGGACGACGATGACCGGCGCGGGCGCGTGGTAGAGCAGGGTCTGGCTCACCTCGCCGAGCATCCCCCGCCCCGGCTGGTCGCCCCGGGCGCCGACCAGCGCCACCTGCACCGACCGGGACTGCTCCACCAGGACGGTCCCCGGATCGCCGCGTACGGTGTGGCACTCCGCCGGCACGTCCGGATGGTGCCGGCGGGCCTGGCCGACCAGCGTGCCGAGCACGTCGTCGCCGTCGTCGGGTCGTCCCGGCTCGATCACCCGTACCGCGATGACCCGGGCCCGGCGGCGGGCGGCACAGCCGAAGGCGAAGGCGAGCGCGGCCCGGGAGCTGGGCGAGCCGTCCACGCCGACCAGCACCGGGCCCGGGGGCGGTGGGTCGCGGCGGACCACCAGCACCGGGCAGCCGGCACGGGCGGCGAGCTGCACGGCGGGCGCGTCGGCGGGTACGCAGCCGCCGCGGCCGGCCATCCCGCCGTCCCCGATGGCCACGAGGAACGCCGTCCCGGAACGGCGGATCAGGGCCTCGACCGGTGCCCCCTCGACGATCTCCCCACTGACCGGCAGCCCTGGTTCGACATCGTTCGCGGCCGTGGCGGCCCGGGCGACCAGTTCCTCGGCGGCGTCGCGGCTGCCGGCGACCGACGGGCCGGCCAACGCGGCCTCCCAGTCGAAGGCGTGCAGCAGGGCCAGGTCCCGGCCGTGCGCGGCGGCCTCCCGGGCGGCCAGCCGGACCGTCGTGAGGTCCGTCGGCGCCGGCCCGACACCGACCACCACCGGCCCGCCCGTGGACCCGGTCATCCGGTTCACCTCCCGGGCGCCCGCACCTACGCCCCGCGCCGTCCCCACCGACGCTAGTCGCGCCGGGGGGGCGGTGGAGCCCGATCAGCCGGACGGGTCGGTCCGGTCCCCGGGTGTACGCGCAGCACGACGGCGGTGGCGTTGTCGCTGCCGCCCTCGGCCAGGCTCGCGGCGAGCAGGGCGCGTACCGCCCGGGTCGGGTCCGGCTCGGCGAGCAGTTCGCGTAGCCGGTGGTAGTCGAGCTGGTCGCTGACCCCGTCGGTGCAGAGCAGCCAGGTGTCGCCGGGGCGCAGCGGCACCCCGAGCAGGTCCGGGTCGGGCCGGTCGGGGTGGCCGAGGTAACGCAGCAGTTGGTAGCGGGCGCGGGACGCCTCCCGGGAGTTCGCCGGCCACCAGCCGTGCAGCACCCCGAGCCAGGCCATCGTGTGGTCCACGGTCACCAGTTCCAGCAGCCCGTCGCGCAGCCGGTAGGCCCGGGAGTCGCCGAGCTGGACGATCCAGGCCAGTTCGCCGTCGGGCGCGGCGAGCAGCGCGGTCAGCGTGCAGCCGGCCAGCTCGTCGACGGCGGCGCCGGCCCGGCGTACCCGGATCTGGGCCTCGGTGACGGCGGCGCGCAGCTCGCGGGGGCCGACGGCCGGCCAGCCGGCGTGGACCAGTTCGCGCAGCGTGTCCCGCGCGGTGCTGCCGGCGACCCGGCTGCCCTCGCCCTCGCCCATGCCGTCGACGACCACCGCGAACGGTAGTTCCGGGTCGACGTGCAGGACGTCGAAGTTGGCCGAGTAGCGGTGACCGGCCACGGTGCCGCCGGCGATCTCCCACTCGATCCGGCCGACGGGCAGCCGGCGGGCCGCCTCGATGGGCTGGTCGGTGGTGCGGCGACGGAACACCAGCGGACGGTAGCACCGTCGCGGGCCTGGACCGGGGTGTCCGGCGTCGTGTCGGCGCAGGTCGGGTGCGTCAACTATGGTTGACAGGGCCGAATTGTCAACGTAAGTTGACAGCATGAGTCGGGCAACGGAACTCGCGGCAGCCGCCGGCAGCACCGACCCCCGGGTCGGCCTGCGCGCGGTGCTCGCCCTGCGTCGGCTCCTCGAACGGCTGGAGGTGGTCCAGGTGGACAACGCCCGACGGCAGGGCTGGTCCTGGCAGGAGATCGCCGACGCGCTCGAGGTGAGCCGGCAGGCGGTCCACAAGAAGCACGCCGGGCGACCGGCGGTCCGAGGAACCTGGGAGGAATGATGTTCGAGCGGTTCACCGATCGGGCCCGCGCCGTCGTCCGGAGCGCGGTCGAACAGGCCCAGCGCGACGGGCGACGTCCCGTCGGCACCGAACACCTGCTGCTCGCCGTCCTGGCCGACACCGATGCGCTCGCCAGCCGGGTGCTCACCTCCGCCGGCGTCGACGCCGACGACCTTCGCGCCCGGATCCGGCGGCACGTCGGTGATGGCGGGCTCGGGCTCGGCGAGGCGGACGCGGCCGCGCTGCGCGAGATCGGCATCGACCTCGCGGCCATCGTCGCCCGGATCGAGGACAACTTCGGCCCGGACGCCCTGCGCGAGGCGGCCCCGGCCCCACGTCGACGGTGGCCGCTGCGCCGGCCGGTCGGCGGGCCCTTCTCGCCCCGTTCCCGCAAGGCGCTGGAGTTGGCGCTACGCGAGGCGCTCCGGCTGCGGCACCGGCACATCGGCACCGAACACCTGCTGCTCGGCGTGCTCCGCGAGGGTGGCGGCCTGGGGGCGGTGGTGCTGACCGAGGCGGGCGTGGACCTCGACGACCTGCGCCGACGGGTCGAGTTGGCGCTGCGGACGGCGGCCTGACCGGTCGAGTAGGTCCCAACCCGGATCAAACCTGTTTGCGGTCAATGCAACGTCGGTCGTCGTCGGGTCGCTGACCCGGCCGGGGTGCTGCACACTGACGCCGTGGACGGTGCAGAGCAGAAGCGTACGGTGACCGACGGCGACCGCGCCCCGCGCTCGGCGGTGGTGGTCAACCCGACGAAGGTGACTGATCTCGACGAGTTCCGCGCGACCGTGGAGGAGGCGCTCGCCGCCGCCGGTTGGCCGGCCCCGACCTGGTACGAGACCACCGCCGAGGACCCCGGCCGGGGCCAGACCGAGCAGGCCGTCGCCGCCGGGGCCG
Source organism: Micromonospora sp. NPDC048894 (assembly GCF_040649765.1). Classification (NCBI taxonomy): domain Bacteria; kingdom Bacillati; phylum Actinomycetota; class Actinomycetes; order Micromonosporales; family Micromonosporaceae; genus Micromonospora; species Micromonospora sp. NPDC048894. Next base: position 51,490 of record NZ_JBEZFY010000018.1, read on the forward strand.
AGCTGGTCTTCGCCTGCGGCGGCGACGGCACCGTGATGGCCTGCGTCACCGCGCTCGCCGGCACCGACGTCGAACTCGCCGTGCTGCCCCAGGGCACCGGCAACCTGCTCGCCGCCAACCTCGGGCTCTCCAACGACCTGGCCGCCGGCCTCCAGGTGGCCGTCGAGCGCGGACGACGCCGGCTCGACGTCGGCGTCGTCGACGACCGATGCTTCGCGGTGATGGCCGGGATGGGCTTCGACGCGCAGATGCTGGCGGACACCTCCGAGACCACCAAGGCCCGGATCGGCTGGCCCGCGTACGTGGTGGGGGCCGCGAAACACCTGCGGGACCGGCCGATGCGGGTCACCATCCGCATCGACGACCGGCCGCCGATGCGTCGCCGGGCCCGCTCCGTGCTGATCGCCAACGTCGGGCGGCTCCAGGGTGGGGTGCGCCTGCTCACCGAGGCCGAGCCCGACGACGGCTGGCTCGACGTCGCCGTGCTCACCCCGCGTACGCTGCGGCACTGGCTCACCATGGGCTGGGCACTGGTCCGCCGGCAGGGCAGCGTCCCGCAGATGGAGGTCCAGCGGGCCCGCAAGGTCGTCATCACCAGCAACCGGGCCCAGCCCCGGCAGCTCGACGGCGACCTGATCGCACCGGGGCGGACCCTGACCGCCGAGATCAGACCCGGGTCGCTCTGGCTCTGCGTGCCGCGCCCGGCCCAGGACCCGGATCTGGCGTACGACGCCGACGCGGCGGCGCAGCGCGGCGAGAAGCTGATCGAGGAAGCCCGCCGTGAGTAGCACCAAGCTCGTCCCCGAGACCCGGTTGATGGCGTCGGACGCACTCTCCGCCGACGACGCCTGGCGTACGCTGCGCCGGCTCGGTGGCTGGCAACTGCTGCGGGACGCGTTCATCCGGTTCCGCTACGGCGACGGGTTCAGCCACTCCCGCGCGTTCGCCCTGCAACTCTGCCTCGCCGTGGTCCCGTTCCTGATCGCGCTCACCGGCCTGATCAGCGACCTGGGTGTCGAGGAGGGCGGCCGGGTGGTCGCCGACACCGTGCTGGCGCTGACCCCCGGGCAGAGCGAGCAGGTGGTGCAGGATCTCCTCGGCGACGGGGACCGCACCGAGAGCACCGGCGAGTTGGCGTTGACCCTCGGCCTGATCACCGGCCTGGTGGCGCTGACCACCACCATGGCCCAGATCGAGCGCGGCGCCAACCGGATCTACGGCGTCGAACGGGACCGCCCCGCGCTGTGGAAGTACCTGCGCGCGGCGGTGCTCGCCGTGGTCGCCGGCCTGCCCGCGCTGGCCGGGTTCCTGATCCTGGTCGGCGGCGGGGCGATGGGCGAGTCGGTGCAGCGCCACTACGAGTGGGGTGATCTCGCCGCCGGCCTCTGGGAGGTGGTGCGCTGGCCGCTGAGCCTCGTGCTGACCGTGGTCGCGGTGGCGGTGATCTTCCGGCACGCGCCCCGACGCAAGCAGCCCGGCCTGTCCTGGCTCTACTTCGGCGCCGGCATCGCCACCGCCCTGTGGTGGCTGGCCAGCCTGCTGCTCGCCGCGTACGTCAAGTTCAGCGGCGGCTTCGGCCAGACGTACGGGGCGTTGACCGGGATGATGGCGTTGCTGCTGTGGGCCAACCTCACCGGCATGGCGCTGTTCGGCGGGTTGTCGTTCGCCGCCCAGTTGGAGGCGATGCGGATCGGCGCTCCGGAGCCGGCCCAGCCGGACCTGTGGGAGCCCGAGGCCGAGCGGGAGGAACTGCTCGACACCGGTGACATGACCGCACTCTGAGCCCGCCACACCGGACGGGCGTGTACGGGACGGCAGAATCGGGTACAGCGCGCCTCGCCACGTTGACGCAGGGAGGTGCGGGGTGACCGCGGTCAAGGACACGACGGCCCGACGGCCGCTCGGCCATTTCGCCGAACGGAGCGTCGCCGGCCTGCTGGCCGTGGCCGGCGCGGGCGTGGCCTTCGGGCTGCTGCTGATGCTCGTCCGGTTCAAGTGGAGCCCGATGTACCACGCCGACCACGAGGCGGCCGAATGGTTCAACGGGCTCGTCGCGCCGCACCACGCGTTGGTCACCGTGCTCCAGGCGGTCACCGACCTGGGTGGCCGACCGGTGCTGATCTGGCTGGTCACGATCGCCGTGGTCACCCTGCTGATCCGTCGCCAGTCCCGGCTGGCGGTCTACCTGATCGTGACCGGGGTGGGCGGGCTGATCCTCGACCCGTCGCTCAAGGCCTTGGTCGGCCGGCTCCGCCCGGTGGTCGACGTCCCGGTGGCCAGCGCACCCGGCAACAGCTTCCCCAGCGGGCACGCGCTCGGCTCGTTCGTCGCGTACGGGGCGTTGCTGCTGGTCTTCCTGCCCGCCATGGCGCCCCGTTGGCGTAAGCCGGCGATCGCCATCGTCGCCGTGCTGGTGGCGCTGATCGGGTTGACCCGGATCGCGCTCGGCGTGCACTTCGTCTCCGACGTGATCGGCGGCTGGCTGCTCGGCGCGGCCTGGCTCGGTGTCACCGCGTACGCCTTCCGGGTGTGGCGGCGCGAGCGTGGCCGGCCGGTGCCGCCGCTGAGCGAGGGGCTGGAACCGGAGGCCGGTGACAAGATCACCCCCGCCCCGGCCGAGGAGCACGTGCTGGAGCACCCGCGCTCCGCCGTAGCCGAGCTGCTGGTCGGCTGGGTGATCGTCTTCGGCGCGCTCTACGCCTTCGGCAGCTACGTCAGTTACCACGCCAAGGGCACCATCTTCGAGACCCTGGACACCGACGTCCCGCGCTGGTTCGCCGCCCGGCACACCGACTTCCTCACCGAGCTGAGCTGGTGGTGGAGCAAGTTCGGCGACACCCACGCCATCCTGATCGTCTCGCTGGTCTTCTGCCCGCTGGTGCTGGCCATCTGGAAGCGGTGGCGGCCGGTGCTCTTCGTGGTGCTGGCGCTCTTCGGCGAGCTGAGCCTGTTCCTCGCCTCGGCCCGGGTGGTGGACCGGCCCCGCCCGGCGGTGGAGAACCTCGACGGGCAGATGCCCACCTCGTCCTTCCCGTCCGGGCACATCGCCGCGACCACCTGCCTCTGGCTGGTCATCGCGATCATCGTGTTCGTCCGTACCGACCGCTGGTGGCGGTGGCTCTTCGTGGCGATGGCCGTGATCATGCCGGTCGGGGTGGCGGTCTCCCGGATGTACCGGGGCATGCACCACCCGACCGACTTCATGGGCGCGCTCATCCTCAGCGGCCTGTGGATCGGCCTGCTCTACTGGGTGATCCGACCCAACGCCGACGTCTACGAGGGCAACCGGCCCGAGATCGAGTCGGAACAGGTCGACGAGCTGGACGACGAGCTGGCCAAGGCCGGCCGTCCCGGGTGAGCCGGCCACCGTGCTGCGGATGATGACCTGGAACATCAGGACCGGCGGTCGGGACCGGGCCGGCCCCGACCGGCGGGACCTGGTGTGCCGGGTCGTCACCGCGCAGGCCCCCGACGTGCTGGCCGTGCAGGAGCTGCGCGGCTTCGACCGGCCGGAGGTGCTGGCCGGGTTCGCCGACCGGGTGGGGATGCGCCCCCACCTGGCCCGCAGCTGCTTCGGTCAGCCGGTGGCGGTGCTGGTCCGCCCGCCGTGGCGCATCCGCTCCGCCGGGCCGGTCCGTCGGCCGTTGCACCACGCGGCGCAGCGGGTCGAGCTGGCCACCACCGCCGGCCCGCTCACCGTGTTCGGCACCCACCTCGACCCGTACACCGGGCTGCGGCGGCGCATCGAGGCCGGCTGGCTCGCCCGTGCGGTAGGCCGCGTGCCGGGGGAGTTGGCGCTGCTCGCCGGTGACCTGAACACCCTGGACCCGGGCACCGACCACGCCGACCGGGTGGCCCGGCTGCCGGCGGCGTACCGGCGGCGGCACCTGCGCCGCGACGGGCGGACCGTGGACACCCGGGCGGTGGCCCGGCTGCTCGCCGCCGGCCTGGTCGACCTCTGGACCCACGCCGCCGGGCCGCCTGAGCTGCCCCGCGTCGGCGGGCCTGCCGATCCGACCCACGTCGCCGGCCCGGCCGAGGTCGGATTGACCGCGCCGACCCGGCACGGCGGTGGCGTCGAGTTCTCCGGCATGCGGCTGGACTACCTCCTCGGCACCCCGGCGCTCGCCGCCCGGTTGCGCGACGTCCACGTGGTACGCGGCGGCGACACCGAGTACGCCTCCGACCACTACCCGGTCGTCGCCGAGCTGGACCTCGATCCGGCCTGACGGGCTCGTCGCGGATGCCTGGCGGCTGCACGCCGCCGTGCTGTTCATCGCACCGAGCCGTGCTGTTCTTTGCGGCGAGCCGCGCTGGTCACCGCCCTGGCCGCGCTCGTCCCGGTGCCGTTGCGGCTGGGTGGCCCGCCCGGTCGGCGACGCGGGCACTCTGTCCGGTCGGCGACGCGGCACCCTGTCCGGTGGGGGAGCGGAGCCACCACCTCGGCATGCCCTTATGCCGCTGGGGCATAAATATGACAAGCAGGCATGTCTACTCCGGGCAAGTGGTACCCACCATGCCGCATGTGCGGCAGCCGCCGCTCGGCGGTCCTCCTGTCGTTCGGCGCGGTGGGGCACTACGTCGGGGTGCGGCACCCGAGCCGGTTCCGCCATCGTCAGAGGAGCAGGTTGACCAGGACGGTCAGGGCGATGGAGGCGAGCACCGAAAAGAGAATCATCAGGAGGCAGCCGAAGCCGCCGCCGAGGGGTCGGATCTGTGTGTTACCGAAGCGCATGGCTCACCCTCCCGGGTTCGGGTCGAGCAGGTCGCGGATTGCCCCGGCCACCGGCCCGGGGGCGGTGGTGAGCACGTTGTGGGCGGCATCGGGCACGGTGACCAGTCGGGCGTCGGGCACCAGCCGGGTGACCTGGGCACGCCACCGGGGCGGCACGATCGGGTCGCGTTCCCCGGCGAGCACGAGGGTGGGCGCGGTGATCCGGGCCAGGTCCGCCTCCACCGCGTGGCGTACCGAGTGCGAGACGGTGGTGGCGACCCGCCACGGCCGGGCGTCGAGGACGTCGCGGCACAGGATCGGCACCTGCCAGGGCGGCTCCCGCAGGGTGTCCACCAGCCACCGCCCGACCAGCCCCCGGCGGGACCGCGCGGTCGGATCGCTGGTCGGCCCGGCCAGCACCAGTGCCCGGACCGCTCCGGGGCGGGCCACGGTGAGCGCGGCGGCGACCTCCGCGCCGAACGAGTGCCCGACCAGGCAGACGGGCGGCATCCGGTACGCGTCGAGCCAGGCCAGCAGGTGGGCGACGTGCTGCCGCAGGTCGTAGGCGTGGCCGGGGTGGGCGCTCAGCCCGAAGCCGGGCAGGTCCGGCGCGTACACGGGGTGGGTGGTGCCGAGCGTCTCGGCCAGCGGGGTGAGATAGCGGTGCGACACGGCCAGCCCGTGCACCAGCAGCACGGGGGGTGTGTCGGGGTCCACCGGGTCGGCGGAGCGCCGGGTGTGCGTGCGGAGCCGGTCGACGAGACGGAACTCGCTTGTCAACGCCGCCCGCACCCGGGGCCCGGCAACCTCCGGGCCCGGCGCGGTGACAGGGTAGGACGTGTGGGCGGGGCCGGGAGTGTGGGCGGGGTGCCGATCCAGGCCGGCCGTCGGGCGCGGCGCGGCGAGGGCGCGCCGCAACGCGCCGGGGCCGACGCCGGTCGGGTGCGGATTGGGACGGGTACGCGACCCGTCCCGACCCGCCACGGAGGTCACAGGTCGCGCAGTCGGGGCAGCAACTTCTCCTGCGCCCAGTCCAGGAACATCGGCTGGCTGTCCCCGCCGACCTGCACGATCGCCACGTGCGTGAAACCGGCGTCGACGAAGGCGCGGAACGCCTCGACGTGCCGTTCGACGTCCGGACCGCAGGGGATACCGTCGGCGACGTCCTCCTCCCGGACGAACTGGGTGGCGGCGGCGAAGGCATCCGGGTCTGGCAGGTCGGCGTTGACCTTCCAACCGTTGCCGAACCAGCGGAACTGGTCGTGCACGATCTTGCGGCACTCGGCCTCGTCGGGGCCGTAGCAGATGGCCACCTGGCCGTAGCGGGGCTGCCCGGCGCCGCCCGCGTCGTCATAGAGCTGGATGATCCGGGAGTCGGGTTCGGTGGCGACGATGCCGTCGGCGTACTCGGCGGCGAGGGCGGCAGACGACGGTCCGGATGCGGCGACGGCCATCGGTACGGGGCGTCCTGGCCGGTCCCAGACGTAGGCGTCGGGGACGTCGAAGTGGTTGCCGGAGAAGGTCAGCGTCTCGCCGTTGAGTAGCGGACGGATGATCTGGAGCGCCTCGGAGAACATCTCGTGCCGCTGCTGCACGTGCGGCCAGCCGCCGACCACGTGTTCGTTGAGGTTCTCCCCGGCGCCGAGGCCGAGGGTGAACCGCCCGTCGGAGAGCACCCCGATGGTGCTGGCCTTCTGCGCCACCACCGCCGGGTGGTAGCGGCGGATCGGGCAGGTCACGAAGGACATCAGCTCGGCCCGGCTGGTGGCGTGGGCGACCGCGCCCAGCACCGACCAGGCGTACGGGGAGTGGCCCTGCGCGTCGAGCCACGGGTAGTAGTGGTCGGACATGACCAGCTGGTCGAAGCCGGCTGCCTCCGCCCGTACCGCGTGGTCGACCAACTGCTTGGGGCCGGTCTGTTCGCACATCAGGGTGTAGCCGACGCGGACCATCCTGGTTTCTCCTCCCGGGCGACGATCGTCACCGGATACCCCTGCGCGACGCCGGTCAACCTCGCCGGTGCGGCCGGCTCGCCCGACCGGGTGACCCTTGACGGTCCCGGGAGGGGGGTCTAGGGTCCGACTTAACCGGTTCAGGCTGGTGGTGTCACATCCTGTGGTGGGGATGACTGCCCCCTGTGGCGGCCCATGGTCGGTGTGGGTCGCCACAGGCCCGGCGGGAAACGCGTCAGCAACTTAACCGGTTGCCTTCCCGGCTCCATCGGCATACGCTGATCCGCACGCGGCCAGGGAGTTCCGGCGGCGGCTGTCGGGCTGCAGCCGAGCGCCACCCACCAGCATCGCCACCCCGCCAGGGCAACGGGGTCGACCCTTCCTGAGGAAACCCATGAAGAAGCGACTTTCCGTCGCCGGTGTCGCCCTGCTCACCGTCCTCGCCGCCGTGTTCGCCTTCGGTCAGCCGGCCCAGGCCGCAGCCGGTTTCACGGTCTCCGGTGGCAAGCTCTACGACGCGAACGGCAACGAGTTCATCATGCGTGGTGTCAACCACGCCCACACCTGGTACCCGCAGCAGACCACCTCCTTCGCCAACATCAAGGCGCTCGGTGCGAACACCGTGCGGGTGGTGCTGGCCAGCGGTGACCGCTGGACCAAGAACACCGCCGCCGACGTCAGCAACGTCATCTCGCTCTGCAAGGCCAACAAGCTGATCTGCGTGCTGGAGGTGCACGACACCACCGGCTACGGCGAGCAGGCCGGGGCGATCACCCTGGACCGGGCGGTCGACTACTGGCTGAGCATCGCCAGCGCCCTGCAGGGCCAGGAGCGGTACGTCATCGTCAACATCGGCAACGAGCCGTACGGCAACCAGGGCTACGCCACCTGGGCCACCGACAACGCCAACGCGATCAAGCGGCTGCGGGCCGGCGGCATCACCCACACGATCATGGTGGATGCCCCGAACTGGGGTCAGGACTGGTCGTTCACCATGCGCGACAACGCGGCCGGGGTGTTCGCCGCCGACCCGCAGAAGAACACCGTCTTCTCGATCCACATGTACGGCGTCTTCGACACCGCCGCCGAGATCAGCGACTACCTGGGCCGGTTCCGCACCGCCAAGCTGCCCATCGTGGTCGGCGAGTTCGGTTTCGACCACTCCGACGGCAACCCCGACGAGGACACCATCCTGTCGTACACCCAGGCCAACGGGATCGGTTACCTCGGCTGGTCGTGGAGCGGCAACGGCGGTGGCGTGGAGTACCTCGACATGACCACCAACTTCAACCCGGCCGCCCTGACCACCTGGGGGCAGCGGATCTTCAACGGCGTCAACGGCATCAAGTCGACCGCGAAGGAGGCGTCGGTCTACTCCGGCACCACCCCGACGACGCCGCCCACCACGCCGCCGACCACCCCGCCCACGACCCCGCCGACCAGCCCGCCGCCCACCACCCCGCCGGTCACGACCCCGCCGGCGACCGGTGGCTGCACCGCGACGTACACGATCATCGGTTCGTGGCAGGGCGGGTTCCAGGGTGAGGTCAAGGTGACCGCCGGCAGCGCGGCCATCAACGGCTGGACGACGAAGTGGACCTACGCCAACGGCCAGACCGTCAGCCAGGCCTGGAACGCGACGCTGAGCAGCAGCGGCAGCACGGTGACCGCGCGCAACGTCGACTACAACGGCCGGCTCGGTGCCGGGGCCAGCGCGGCCTTCGGTTTCATCGGCAGTTGGACCGGCAGCAACCCGGCCCCCACGGTGACCTGCACCGCGAGCTGACCGCCTCCGCAGCACCGGTGGCCGGGTCCCCTGGGGCCCGGCCACCACCGTCCTCGCCGGGGTGGCGCCCTGCCTCCGGCGGCCGGTCAGTCGACCGCGTCGACCTCCAGCAGCAGGGCCTGTTCCGGGTGCAGGGCCGGCAGGTGCAGACCCACCGTCGCCAGCACCGCGCCGCCCAGCGTCACGCCGGGCAGCCAGCGGGGTTCGGTGATCTGCATCGCCGCCGGCTGCGGCACCCCATCGGCGGGGCGGACGGCGTAGCGGCGGGTCGGGTCGAGGCCGGGCAGGCGGACCGGGCCGGGGGTCTGCGTGCCGGAGGTGGCCACCCGGGACACCGCGTACACGGCGCGGGAGCGGTCGTGGGCGACCACGCCGTGCGCCTGTACGGCCGGGTCCGGATGATCGAACCGCACCACCCGCCCGGTGTGCAGCAGCGGCCGGAGCCGCTTGTGCAGGGCCACCCAGGCGGTCAGCTCGGCCCGCTCCTCGGCGTCGATCGCGACGATGTCCCATTCGATGCCGTGGTGGCCGAAGAGCGCGGTGACCGCCCGGAAGCCCAGGGTGTGCACCCGGCCGGTGGTGTGCGAACGCCCCGGGCCGATGTGTGTGCCGACCAGTTCCGGGGGCAGCAGCAGGCCGGTCCAGCGTTGGATGGACAGCCGTTCCAGGGCGTCGTTGGTGTCGCTGGCCCAGACCCGGTCGGTGCGCCGCAGGATCTCCAGGTCGACCCGGGCCCCGCCGGACGAGCAGCTCTCGATCTCCAGGTGCGGGTGCCGGGCGCGTAGCTCGTCGAAGAGCCGGTAGGCCGCCAGGGTCTGCGCGTGCACCCCGGGCCGGCCGGCGTGCCCGGCCTCGGTGAGGTCCCGGTTGTGGTCCCACTTGAGGTAACTGATCCCCGGGTTCCCGGTGAGCAGCGCGTCGAGCCGACCGAGCAGGTGCGCGTACGCCGCCGGGTTGGCCAGGTCCAGCACCTGCTGGTGCCGCCACGGCAGGGGTAGCCGGCCGGGGGCGGCGAGCACCCAGTCGGGGTGGGCGCGGTACAGCTCCGAGTCGGGGTTGACCATCTCCGGTTCGACCCAGAGCCCGAACTGCATGCCGTGCCCGCGAACATGCTCGATGAGCGGCCCCAGGCCGGCGGGCCAGACGTCGGCGTCGACCTGCCAGTCGCCCAGGCCGGCCCGGTCGTGCCGGCGGCCGGTGAACCAGCCGTCGTCGAGGACGAACCGCTCGACCCCCACCTCGGCGGCCCGGTCGGCGAGGGTCCGCAACCGGTCCAGGTCGTGGTCGAAGTAGACCGCCTCCCAGACGTTGAGGGTGACCGGGCGCGGCGTGCGGGGGTGGCCGGGTCGGGCCCGCAGGTGGGTGTGCAGCAGGTCGCTGAGCCCGTCCAGCCCGGCGGGGGAGTGCACCGCGTAGAGCAGCGGGGTGGCGTACTCGTCGCCGGGGCCGAGGACGATCTCGCCGGGGGCGAGCAGCTCCCCGCCGCCCAGGGTGGACTCCCCGGTCGGGCGGCGTTCGGCGACGGTCACGTGGTCGCCGCTCCACGCGGTGTGCACCGCCCACACCTCGCCGTGGCCGAAGCCGAACCCGGCGGTGCCGGCGACCAGCAGCAGGGTGGCGTCGTGCCCGGTGCGGCCGTGCCGCCCCTCGCGGACCCACGCGCCCTGCGACCATGTGTGCCGTTGCGGTGCGCGTTCGCGGCACCAGCGCCCGGTGAGGTCGAGCAGTTCGGTGGCGACCGGCGGCACGGGCAGCACCGGCGTCAGCTCGCGTACCTCGTAGGGTTGGTCGGCGTCGTTGCGCAGCCGGTGCCGCACGGTCAGCACCCCGACCGGGTCGAGGGTGATCTCGACGGTCAGGGTCAACCCGACGCCCGGGTCCGTCGCCCGCACGCTCACCCGCGCCGCCCCACCCGGGTCGTCGACGTCGAGGCTGTCGAGCCGGAATGCGGTGGACCAGTCGTGGCCGGCGCGGTGGCCGGCGAGGCCGGGCCGGCCGCTCCAGCCGGCGCTCGCCTCGGGCAGCAGGGACAGCACGGTCGGCGCGTCGAAGCTGCTCGGCACCACCGGCGGCACGGTGGCGTCGACCAGGGCCGGCAGGTCGTCGGCGGGCACCGGACCGAGGTCGGCCCCCCAGTGCACGATCCGGGGCAGTCCCGGGCCGCGCGCGTCGAGCACCAGGCTGGTGCGGCCCCGGCGCAGGTGAAGCACGGTGGGAAGGGTCATGGCGCTCATCTCCGGATCCGGGCACGTCGGCGGTACGGGCACGTCGGCGGCGTCGTCACTGTCGTTGCGGCGGCCAGGGGGACATCATTCGCGTGAGAGCGATATGCCTGGCGGTCATATTTATGCCTGACAGGCATATCGCTCTCATGTAAATCCATGTCCCCCCGCGCAGTCGGATACCCCAGCGCCGGGCCAGTGCCGGTGGGGGCGGGACGGTCGGGTCAGCCTTTGGACGCGCCCAGGGTCAGGCCCTTGACGAACTGCTTCTGCAACAGGAAGAAGATCACCAGGGTGGGGATGGCGACCAGCACCGAGCCGGCCGACACCAGGTTGTTGTCGGTGAAGAACTCGCCGCGCAGGTTGTTCAGCGAGCTGGTGACCGGGAACTTGTCGCCGGTGCGCATCAGCACGGTGGCCCAGAAGAACTCGTTGTAGATCCAGGTCACCTCCAGGGTGGCCAGCGCCGCCAGCGCCGGCCGGCACAGCGGCATGGTCACCTGCCAGTACTGCCGCCAGATGCTCGCCCCGTCCACCATGGCCGCCTCGTAGAGGTCGCGGGGCAGCGCCTTCATGTAGTTGCTGAGCACGAAGACGCAGAAGCCGCACTGGAAGGCGACGTTGACCAGGATCAGCCCCCAGTAGCTGTCGTAGAGCAGCTCGGAGTCGCTCATGAACTCCGGCAGCGGCACCTCGGTGAAGATCCGGAACAGCGGGATCAGCAACGCCTGCTGGGGCAGCAGGTTGGCGGCGGTGAACAGCCCGAGCAGGACGATGTTGAGTTTCCAGCTGAACCGGGCGATCACGAACGCCACGCACGAGGCGAGGAACAGGGTCAGCAGCACCGCCGGGACGGTGATGTAGACCGAGTTGAGGAAGTGCTTGCCGAACTCGGCGGTCCGCCAGGCGGTGACGTAGTTGTCGAGCGTCCAGCCGCCGAACGAGACGTACCCGTTGGCGGCGGTGTACTCGTAGGAGCGCAGTGAGGTCAGCACCGCCCAGAGGATCGGGAAGAGCCAACCGACGGCGACCGCGCCGAGGAACAGGTGCAGCGCCACCCGGGCGGGGCGCAGCGGCCGACGGCGCGGGGCGGCCTCGGACGCCGGCTCCGAGGTCGGCGGACGGGTCGTGGTCGACGCGCTCATCGCCGGTTCTCCCTCATGACGACGGCCAGGTAGACGGTGATGAAGACCAGCGAGACGGCCAGCATGATCGTCGCCAGGGCGGAGCCGAAGCCGATCCGGCTGGCCTCGCCGACGACGTTCTGGGTGACCAGGGCGGAGATCAGCTCCAGGCCGTTGCGCCCCTTGTTGATCACCCAGACCAGGTCGAACGCGCGCAGCGACTCGATCACCGTCACCACCAGCACGATGATGTTGATGGGCCGCAGCACCGGGAAGATCACCCGGAAGAAGGTGCTGGTCTCCGACGCCCCGTCGACCGAGGCAGCCTCCCGCAGTGACGGGTCGACGCCCTTGAGCCCGGCCAGGTAGAGCAGCATGATGTAGCCGACGTGCCGCCAGCCGGCCGCGACCAGCACCGCCCAGATGTTGACGTTCGGGTCGCCGTACCAGTCGGTCTGGCTGCCCAGGACGGCGTTGAGCAGACCCTGGTCCCGGGAGTAGATGAGCTGCCAGACGAAACCGATCAGCGCCAGCGACAGCACCACCGGCAGGTAGAGCGCGGTCTGGTAGAACCGGCTGCCGCGGATCTCCTTGTCGAGGAGCACGGCGAGGAACATCCCGAACGGGGTGGCGACCACGAACAGCGCGGCCAGCCAGAGCAGGTTGTTCTGCATCGCCGGCACGAACGGCGGGTAGATGTTGACCACGTCGGAGTAGTTCCGGCCACCGACCCAGTCGATCTCGCTCAGCGGGCCGATGCCGTCCCAGTCGGTGCCGGAGAGCGCCACGGTGGCCAGCGCGGGAAACCAGACCAGGGCGACCACCAGCAGCAGCGGTACGAGCACCATCAGCGTGATCACCACGCGGTCGGTGCGGGACAGGAGCCGTAGCCGCCGACCACGACCACCCCGGGTGGGGGTGGCCGGGGTCGGTGCCGGTACGGCGTGATCCGCTTGGATCAGGGGCAGGTCGGACACGACGGTCCTCCCCCTCTCGCCGTCAGCTGGTGAAGATCGACTTTTTCTGGTTCTCGATGCTGTTGACCAGCCCGTCGATGTCCTTGGGGTTCTTGATGAACTGCTGGAGCGCCGGGATGATCACCGTGGAGGCGAAGTCCGGCCGGGTGTCGCGGTCGAGGAACTGGGCGATCTCGGTGGCCGAGCCGACCAGCTCGGCGGCCTTCTTCTGCAGGGCGGTGTAGCCGCTGGTGTCCGCGCCGCTGTTGGCGACGAGGGTGGTCGGGTCGTTCTTCACCGTGATGTCGGCGGCCTCCTTGGAGCCGACGAACTCCAGCAGTTTCTTGGCGTTGGCCTCGGACTTCGGCTTGCGGGCCAGCATGTAGCCGTCGATCGGCGCGTCCAGCGCCTTGGCCCCGATGGCCGGGTCGATCTCGGGGAAGGTGAAGAAGTCGATGTCGTCCTGCTCGTCGTTGCCGAACTGCTGGGCGACGAAGAGACCGAGCAGGTACATGCCGCTCTTCTTCTGCTGCAACGACTGGGCGGCCTCCTGCCAGGTGCGGCCCAGGCTGTCCGGCTGGTGCAGCGGCAGCAGCCCGGCCCAGGTGTCGAAGACCTTCTTGACCTTGTCGGAGGTCCACGCCTCCTTGCCGGCCATCAGGTCGATGTGGAACTGGTAGCCGTTGATGCGCAGGTTGAGGATGTCGAAGGTGCCCATCGCCGGCCAGCCGTCCTTGTCGGCGAAGGCGATCGGGGTGAGCCCGTCCCGCTTCATCTGCGCGCTGAGGGCGGTGAGCTGGTCGAGTGTGGTCGGCACCTGGTAGCCGTGCTGCTTCCAGACCGACTTGCGGTAGAACATCGCCCACGGGTAGTACGACGACGGCACGAAGTACTGCTTGCCGTCGTCCCCGGTGGACGCCTTCTTGAACGCGTCGGAGTAGCCGGAGAGCTTGCCCCACAGGTCGCTGATGTCGCCGGCCAGGCCCTTCGCGGCGAAGAAGCGCATCCGGTAGCCGGCGAACCACATGAACACGTCGTCCGGCTTGCCCTGGAGGTAGTTGTTGATGTTCTCCTGGTAGGTGTTGTGGTCGACGGTGTTGATGCTGGCCGTGATGCCGGACGAGGTCTTGAACCCGTCCATCACCTTGGCGATGACCCCCTTGGGCTGCGGGTCGGACTGGTTGGAGCCGAGCGACACCTCCTTGCTGTCGCTGCCCGACCCGGAGTCGGAGCCACAGCCGGCGAGCAGCCCGGTGCCGAGCAGCGCGCCCGCGCCGACCCCGGTGAGCAGGGAGCGTCGTCCGATGCCGGCGACGGAGGACGGTACGAGCCGGGAGAGGTACTCGGCTTCGGTGCGGGGACGGGACATGGTGCCTCCTGCGGATGAAGAGGTGCGCTGCGCCCGAGGGCCGTCAGTGGTGGGGGAGGGAGTGGGGAATGCCAACATAGATCCACCGAGAATGAACATTGGCCAACACAAACTCCCGGTGGCGCTTGAAGCTACCCGTCCGTGCGGCCCTGTCAAGAGGGCAGCTCCGGATCGGTATCGGAGCGTTGGCAGGTGGCCTGGGAGGTAAACGTTGGAAAATCCGCTCGTGTTGGAAAGTGTTGACTTGATCGACCGCTAGGGGCACGCTCTGCTCTCATGCGGCAACACGGCAGCTGGCAGGGCGACGGGATCTACTTCGGCGCCGACTACAACCCCGAGCAGTGGCCCGAGCAGGTCTGGGCCGACGACGTCGCGCTCATGCGCCGGGCCGGCGTCAACCTCGTCTCGGTCGGAATCTTCTCCTGGGCCCTGCTCGAACCGTCCCCCGGGCGGTACGAGTTCGACTGGCTCGACCGCGCCCTCGACGTCCTGCACGCCGGCGGCATCCACGTCGACCTGGCCACCGCCACCGCCAGTCCGCCCCCGTGGCTGGCCCACCGGCACCCCGAGACGCTGCCGCGTGGCGTCGACGGCACCGTGCGGTGGCCCGGCGGGCGGCAGGCCTATTGCCCCAGCTCGCCGATCTTCCGCCAGCGTTCGCTGGCCCTGGTCGAGGCGGTCGCCGACCGGTACGCCGAGCACCCCGCCGTGGTGATGTGGCACGTCTCCAACGAGCTGGGCTGCCACAACGTGCACTGCTACTGCGACGTCAGCGCCGATGCGTTCCGGGAGTGGCTGCGGGAGCACTACGGCGACCTCGACCGGCTCAACGACGCCTGGGGCACCACCTTCTGGAGCCAGCACTACTACGACTGGGCCGAGATCAACCCGCCCCGGGCGACGCTGACCATCGCCAACCCCACCCAGCAGCTCGACTTCCTCCGCTTCTCCTCCGACGAGCAGCGCGCCCAGCTCCGCGCCGAGCGGGAGGTGCTCAAGCGGCGGGTCCGCCAGCCGGTCACCACCAATTTCATGATCGGCATGGCCAAGCACATGGACTACCACTCGTGGACGTCCGACGTGGACCTGGTGTCCAACGACCACTACCTCATGGCCACCGACCCGTACGCCCACCTCGGCCTGTCGTTCGCCGCCGACCAGACCCGCAGCGTCGCCGGTGGTGGCCCCTGGCTGCTGATGGAACACTCCACCAGCGCGGTCAACTGGCAGCCCCGCAACGTCGCCAAGACCCCCGGCCAGCTGCGTCGCAACAGCCTCACCCACGTGGCGCGCGGCGCCGACGGGGTGCTGTTCTTCCAGTGGCGGGCCTCCCGGGCCGGCGCGGAGAAGTTCCACTCCGCACTGGTCCCGCACGCCGGCCCCGACACCAAGGTCTTCGACGAGGTCTGCCGGCTCGGCGCCGACCTCAAGGCCCTGGCCGAGGTACGCGGCAGCCGGGTCGAGGCCGAGGTGGCGATCCTGTTCGACTGGGAGGCGTGGTGGGGCGTCGAGCTGGACTCCCACCCCAGCGTCGACGTCACCTACGCCGACCGGGTGCGGGCGCTCTACGACGCGCTGTGGCGGGCCGGCGTCACCGCCGACGTGGTGCACCCGTCGACTGACCTGTCCGGCTACCGGCTGGTCCTCGTCCCCACCCTCTACCTGGTGCGCGACGCCGATGCCGTGGCGCTGCGCCGGTACGTCGCCGGGGGCGGGACGGCGCTGGTGACCTACTTCAGTGGGATCGTCGACGAGCACGACCACATCCGGCTCGGCGGCTACCCGGGGGCGTTCCGGGAGCTGCTCGGGGTGCGTACCGAGGAGTTCTTCCCGCTGTTGGCCGGCGACCGGGTCGTCCTCGACGACGGGTCCACCGCCGACGTGTGGACCGAGTGGCTGCACCCGGAGGGTGCCGAGGTGGTGGCGTCATACGAGGACGGGCCGCTGCCCGGGGTGCCCGCGCTGACCCGGCACCGGGTCGGCGACGGCACGGCCTGGTACCTGGCCACCCGGCTCGACGAGGCGGCCACCGACGCCCTGGTGGGCCGGCTGCTCACCGAGGCCGGGGTACGCCCACCGGTCGTCGCCCCGACGGGCGTCGAGGTGGTCCGCCGCCGGGCCGACGACCGGTCCTGGCTGTTCGTGGTCAACCACACCGACGCCGAGGTGACCCTCGACGCGACCGGCACCGACCTGCTCACCGGTCAGCCCTGCGGCGGGACGCTGCGGGTGCCCGCCGGGGAGGTGGCCGTGGTCCGGGAGGATCAGGCGGTGACGGAGGCGGTCCCAGCGGTTGAACCGCCCCCGGCCGCAGCGGCCTGACCTGCGTACCGTTCCCTCGTCCGCGCGGTTGGGAGGTTCGATGCTCGCTCAGCAACGGCAGAACGCCATCCTGGAGCTGATCCGGCAGCGCGGCGGGGTGCGGGTCAGCCACCTGGTCGCCCGGTTCGGCGTCTCCGACATGACGATCCGCCGCGACCTGGAGGTGTTGGCCGAGCGGGGGCTGGTCGACAAGGTGCACGGCGGGGCGACCCTGGCCGGCCCCGGGTCGGCCGAGGAACCCGGCTTCGCCGCGAAGTCGATCCGTCAGCAGGATGAGAAACGGGCCATCGCCGGCCGGGCCGCCCGGATGGTCGAGCCCGGCATGGCCGTCGCGCTGTCCGCCGGCACCACCACCGCCGCGTTGGCCACCCTGCTCGGCGACGTGCCCGGGCTGACCGTGGTGACCAACTCGATCCCGGTCGCCGACGCGCTTTACCAGAACCCGCGCGTCGACCAGACTGTGGTGCTGACCGGCGGCATCCGTACCCCGTCGGACGCGCTGACCGGGCCGGTGGCCGAGGCGGCGATCCGTACCCTGAATGTGGATCTGCTCTTTCTCGGCGTGCACGGGATGAGCCCGCGCACCGGGTTCACCACCCCCAACCTGCTGGAGGCGGCGGTCAACAAGCGGTTGATCGGGGCGGCCCGGCACCTGGTGGTGCTGGCCGACCACACCAAGTGGGAGACGATCGGCATCGCCACCATCGCTCCACTGGCCGAAGCCGACCTGTTGATCACCGACGCCGGGCTGCCGGCGGACGGCCGCCAGCAGATCGGCGAACAGGTCGGTGAGCTGGTCGTCGTCGAGGTCGACTGACCGCCGTCGCGTCCCCGCCGACCTCGGTCACCGTTCGGGGTCGCACGGCCCGTCGTGGTCGGCCCGCGCCAGGCAGCGCCGCCGGTCAGCCATGATCCGATCACAGAACACCCACCGTCGTACGTGCTGGGCGTCCTCGGCGGAGACGGTGGCCCCGGCGACGTCGACCCCCGGCACCAACGCCAACGACCGCGCCAGCGCGTACGCGAACCGCAACGCCTGATCCTCGGTCGGGACCGTCACGGGCAGGTGCAGCACGTAGCGAGGACCGGTCGTCGGGTCGTGACTCAGCACGGGGGACGGTTGGCCTGGGCGCTGCGGCGGTCCCGCAGCAGCCGCTTGAGCCTGGTGTTCTCCCCGGTCAGCCGGGTGACCTCCTGGTGCAGGCTGGCGAGCTCCAGGGCGACCCGGAGCAGGAACCGGCGTACCTCCCGGGGGTCGAGGCCGCGCCGGCCGAAGCCGGCGGCGGGAAACTGGTGGTCGCGGACCAGGACCGGATGCAGCCGGGCCGGCAGCGTGCCGTCGTCGCGGATCATTCGTCGCCTCCTGGGGGGTACGGGGTCGCGGGAACCCGCGCCGCCGTGATAGGTATTCAGCAAGTCGGTCGGAGCCGGGAATTCGGCTTCATGTTGAGACCCGACGAGATCCGGTATGCGGCTGCCACCCGCGAGGCCGGCTTTCGTCACCTTCTCGGCTGTTGGCACAGCCGCGGTTACTGCGCTTGCACCGGGCGTCCCCGGGGGCCGGTGATCACCCTCACCCGAAGGCCACATTTCCAGTGGGCTGGAACTGGAGCAATGGTTCCTTCGCGGGCCTCGTCAACTTTTTCGAGAGGTGGATCATGCCGCACAAGCCGTTCATACGGACCCTGCGCGCGCAGTGGCTCGGCCAACAACTCCGCGCCCTCCGGGAAGAACGCGGGATGACCTTGAAACTGGTTTCCGAACACCTGCAACGCGACATGTCCGCGCTCGGGCGATACGAGCGGGCGGATTGGCCGATCCGCAAGGGCGACGTCGTCGCACTGCTCGACCTCTACGGCTTCCACCACGCCGCCGAGCGGGCCCGCCTGCTGGCGCTGGCCGAGGACGTGTGGCGCACCGACCGCTGGGACGAGGACTACGGCGACGTCGTCGACTCGTCCTTCATCGAATACCCGTGGCTGGAGGGCCGCGCGGAGCACATCGGCTCGTACAACACGATGCTGCTGCCCGGTCTGATGCAGACCCGCGAGTACGCCGAAGCGGTGATCCGCAACGCGGAGGAGCCCGGTGTTCCTGACGCGACGGTTGCACGGTGGGTGGAGTTGCGTATCGAGCGGCAGAAGGTGCTCGACGGAAAGACGAAGGTCGGTGCGGTGCTGGATGAGAGCGTCCTACGCCGGCTGGTTGGTGGACCTTCGACCATGCGCGCACAGCTTGAACATCTTCTCCAACTGGCCGTGCGACGGAACGTGGAGATTTCGGTGTTGCCGTCTGCAAAGGCTCTCCATGCGGGCATGGACGGAGCCTTCACGGTCTTCACTCTGCCGAAGCCCTACCCGGCAGTCGCCTATGTGGAGAACCTCGCCGGGCGACTCTACGTGGAAGCGCCAAGATCAATGAAGTTCGTTCGCGTATACGATCGGCTGAGAGATGCTGCGCTGAGCACCGGCGAGTCGGGTCAGTTGATCGCAAGCGTCGTGGAGGGGTTGTCATGAGCGAGAGTCTGCCGGCGGTGGCCTGGCACATCAGCACGAAAAGCAACGACAACGGCGGGAGTTGTGTCGAAGCGGGGCCTTTGCTCGACGGCTCGGGTCGGGTGGCCGTGCGACACAGCAAGGCGCGTGACGCGGCGACGATCGTCTACACGGCTGATGAGTGGGCTGCTTTCGTCGGCGGCGTCAAGGACGGCGAGTTCGACTTCACCGACGCCTCCCACTGACGCCAGACCTCAGGAGGATCTTGGAGGATTCCGGCCCTCCAGGGGGCCATTTGCCGCCAAGATCCTCCGCCGCCGTGGCATCGCGGTGCACCCTGTCCGTAGCGAGGTTCGCCAGACACGCGAGGCATATGTGCTACGCATGCCGTATGCACGAGGTGGGGTTGCGGGAGATGCGGCGGAACGTCAGCGACCTGGTGCGTCGTGCGCAGGCGGGTGAACGTCTGACGATCACCGTCGCCGGCCGTCCGGCAGCCGTGCTCGGCCCGGTCAGCCCACGGCCCTGGCGGGAGTGGGAGGACCTGGCCGGGGTGTTCGACCAACCTGCGGACCCCGCGTGGGCAGACGACCGGGATGTCCTGGACGGCGCCGTCACCGACCCACGGGCAGAACGGTGAGTCGGGGCATCTCGACATCAGCGTCCTCATCGCCAACGACGCAACACCGATCCCGGGTGAGCTGGCCATCAGCGTCGCCAGCCTTGCCGAACTCCAGTTCGGTGTCCTGGTCGCCAAGACCGCCGAGGCGAGGGCACTCCGGTTGGCGCGGTTGAGTGCCATCCAGCGCCGATTTGATCCGCTGCCCATCGTCGACGTGGTCGCCGACAGTCCGCACGACTGGCTGCCCGCGTCGTCGAGACCAGCCGTCAGCCGCGCGCCAGAGTGATGGATCTGCTCATCGCCGCGACCGCACACGCCCATGTCGCCGCCGTCTACACCCGCAACGCCAGCGATCTCGCAGGACTCGACGACCTCATCACGATCCGCACAATTTGACATGAGCCGCTCCGGGGACTCGTCGTCCTGGGATCGGCCATCCCCCGACACCCGCCGGCTATGTCATTGGGGCCGGCCACCACCTGAGCTGCCTGATCCCGCACCTCAGAGGGCGTCGAAAACCGCCCCTACGGATCGCGCTCCCCTCGCTACGATGACGCCCTCGGCGTCGACAGAGACGCCGCCACGGGGGAGGGTACAAGTCCATATGAGACGCCTCAGAGCGGCCATACCGCTGACGATTCTCGCGGTTGTGGCAGCCACGGTGACCACCGGTTCTCCAGCCTCAGCCGCCGACTCGTTCGATGTGACGCTGAAGAGTTGGGCCTATCTCGACTCGCAGAATCCGGACGCCAAGGTCGTCGATGCGGCGGTGGCGCCGCCGGTCGGCACCTCCCGCGACGAGGCCGACCGGACGCACATCTACCGCTCCTACTTCACCTACGACCTGGCCACGCTGAAGGGCACGGTCGTCCACAGCTCATACCTGTGGACGAACGAGAAGACGGTCGTCGACTGCTCCGCCCCGGCAACCATCGAGGTGTGGCGGACCCGCCCGGTCAAGAGCAACACCACCTGGCTGCGTCCGCCGGCCGAGATCGAGAAGCTGTTGACCGCCAAGCGTGGTGCCGGTGCTGCCTATTGCCCCGGCTACCTGGGCTTCGACATGGTTGCCACGCTCAACGCGGCGCTCAGCCGAGGTGAAAAGAGCATCACCCTGGAGTTCCGGGTCGCCGCCGATCAGGAAGGCGTCGGGTGGACCGGTCGTACCTTCGACAAGCCGGTGCTCAGTGCGACGGTGAACCACCCGCCCACGGTCACGGACCTCAAACTGAAGTACCCGGACCGGCCGTGCGGCACGCTGGCCAAGCCGTCACCGGCGGCGCGGAACACGGTCTTCTCAGCCACCCCCAGTGATGCGGACGAGGGCGACCACCCGACCGTGCTGTACGCGATCTGGCCGGTCGACCACCCCGACCAGCGTCGTGAGTTCCACGACTACTACGGCACCGACCTGAGCCAGTACGCCGACGGTACGGTCCTCGCCTGGCAGGCACAGGCCAGCGACTACTACGACCAGGGCCCATGGAGCAGGACCTGCTACCTGGTCATGGACCTGACCGCACCGGCCGATCCGCCGAAGGTGTCGTCGCGGACCTATCCCGAGGGTGACTCCCCGGGCGGTGGCACCGGCATCGAGGGAACGTTCCGGTTCGACGGGGCTGGCGACCGCGACGTGGTGGCGTTCACCTGGCGTGACTCCATGGGGTATTCCGGCCAGGTTCCGGCCCGGCACCCGGGCGGCAGGGCGACCCTGAAGTACACCCCCAAGCTACGGTTGATCACCGACCTCTATGTCGCGTCCGTCGACGCGGCGGGTAACCGGGGGCCCGAGAAGAACTACCGGTTCCGGGTCGCCGAGACGGCACCGCGCGTCGATGTCGTCGTGCAGGGCGTCGGCCTGCCGAGCACGATCACGTTCATCGCGTCGAAGCCCGAGACCACCGCGTTCGGGTACCAGCTCAAGGACAGTGCGGAGGTCCGCCTCCCGGCGGTCGACGGCAGGGCCACCGGCCCTGTCACGTTCACCACCACCGGCCTGATCGACGTGGCCGTCCGGAGCTACGCCGACAACAAGCTGATCGGGCAGGAGACCCTGCAGGTCTGGGTCACCGACGCTCCCGGCATCGAGTCGGCGGAGTTCAACCTCGACACCGACCAGGTCGCGGGCAAGGTCGGCTCGTTCCGGTTCACCCCGCACAGCAACGATGTTGTCGCCTACGAGTACAACCTCGACGACGAGTGGAAGACCATTCCGGCAGCCGACGACGACACCGCCGTACTGCCGTGGACGGCGACGCCGGGCTGGCACTCGATGGTCGTCAGGTCGGTGAGGGCGGACGGTTCCACGTCGATGGAAGCGGACCATCAGTTCAACATCATCGACACCCGCCCGACCGCCTACGCCAACGAGCTGAGCAGCTGGCCGCGCCGGGACGGCGTCGGCGTGCCGCTGAGCGTCGAGTTGCAGAGCCAACTGCCGAACCTGACCGGGTTCGTCTACCGGTTCAACGGCGGCGCCGAGCAGACCGTGCCCACCGGGGGCAATCCGTACGCTCTCATCACGGTCACGCCGACGCACGCCGGCGACAACACCGTGGTCGTTCAGGCGCTGCTGTCGGACGGTACGCGCTCGCCCGCCACCACCTACACGTTCGGCATCTGGTCCGGTCCCGTGGTCACGCAGACGCCGGAGGGCGACGGCACGGTCGGTCGGACCGTGACGTTCACTTTCCATCCGGGGCTGCCGGACGTCGCCTCCTACCGCTACTCGTTGAACGGCGCCGACGAGGCGACCGTCGCGGCCGGTCCCGACGGCACCGCGACGGTCACGTACACGCCGGGGTCGTGGGGCTACAACGACGTGCGGGTCACGAGCGTCGGCGCGGACGGCACCGAATCGGACCTGCGGATCGCGCCGTTCAGCGTTCGGGACAACAAGGTCTCTGTCTACAGCACCTACGACTGGTCACGTGTGGGGATCGGCTGGACCGGGTACTTCTATTTCAGTACCCAACTGTTCGGCGAGGTGACCGAGTACCACTATCGCGTCAACGACGGTCCGGAGCAGATCCTGCCGGCGAGCGCCGACGGTACGGCGACGCGGGTCGCGGTGCCGTTCGAACGCAACGGTACGAACACGCTGCACGTGCGGAGCCTGACGGCGGGCGGTGAACTCTCGCCCGTGACGGACTACGACTTCACGGTCGGCAATGCGCCCTACGTCGTGAGCGCCCAGTATCCGGACGGCGTCTGGTCTGGCGGTGCAGGTGTCCCCGGCACCTTCGAGTTCAGCGGCGGCACTGCGGGAATCGTGTCCTTCTCCTGGCAGGTCGACGACGGCCCCTCGACCGACGTGGCGGCTGACAGCCAGGGGAGGGCGTCGATCACCTACACGCCGGCGCAGAACTTCGAGACGTACACCCTGTCGGTGACCGGCCACAAGGCGGACGGCACGGACACCGACGCCACCCGCTACAGCATCTACGTCTCCAACGGCACCTGACGCCGGTACGAGGACAGAACTCGGAGGTGTAGGCGGCCTTCGCGGTGTCCAGGGCCCGGTGAAGCTCGCTCCGGGCAAGGCAGGTCCACTTCAGCATGGCCGAAGTGGACCTGACGTCCGGAGTCATCCTGTCCCGGTCCGGCGGAGGGCCCGACTCGCCTCGATGTGGGGGACGTGTTCGATGGCCCAGCCGGCGAGGGCCAGCGCGGGCGGGATGAGGCTCTTGCCGGTCGGCGTCAGCGCGTACTCCACCCGGGGCGGGACCTCCGCGTACGCCGTCCGCGACACCAGACCATCGTGCTCCAGGTGGCGCAGGGTCAGCGTCAACATGCGCTGGGAGATGCCGGGGATCTGCTGGTGCAGCTCGGTGAAGCGCAGTGCGCCCGCGTCGAGCGTCGCCACGATCAGCAACGTCCACTTGTTGCAGATCCGGTCCAGGATCGCCCGGATCGTCCGGCCGCCGTCGCCCCGGATCATGCAGGTGTGTTCGTACTGCGACATGACCACCCCCTGTGCCTTACGCACACCCGTGTGCCTTTTGTAAGCCCTCCGATACTGACACATGATGTGGCTACTTCCTTCCCGTAACCATCGCGCTCAGAGTCGGAGGGGCCCGTCATGACACTCGCCTACTGGATCGTCGCCGCCCTGCTGGCCGTCTTCTACCTCTACGCCGGGGGCAAGAAGGTCGCCCAGAGCCGGGAGCAGTTGCAACCGATGATGGGCTGGGTCGACCGCGTACCCATGCCACTGGTCCGGGCCATCGGGGTGCTGGAGGTGCTCGGCGCGGCCGGCCTGATCCTGCCGCCGCTGACCGGGATCGCACCCTGGCTCGCGGTCGCGGCGGCCGTCGGGTTCGTCCTGATCCAGGTCGGCGGCATCGCGGTGCACCTGTCCCGGGGCGAGAACCGCCAGATCGGGCTCAACATCGTCCTGCTGGTGACCGCCGCCGTCGCCACCTGGCTGGCCACCACCTGGGTTTGAGTCGGACGAGGTTCATCCGCTCGCCGACGCGCCGCCCGCACCAGGCAGAATGCCGGGATGGCACTCGACAGGTCCGGGGAGTTGTGGCGCGGGGAGAACGTCGACGACCTCGCCGACTACCTCCGCTACTTCGCGGCGGGCGGTTACCCGGTCGCCACGGTGGTGGAGTCCCGGTGCGCCGGGTGCGACGGCCGTGCCTTCCGCGTCGACATCGACGAGGAGGAGGCGACCCGGCGGACCTGCCTCGCCTGCGGCACGGTCGCCTTCATCGGCGACAGCGCCGACTACTGGGACGAGACGGGTCACGACTCCTGCTCCTGCCCCTGCGGGGGTGAGGAGTTCGCCGTCGCGGTCGGCTACGCGCTCGGTGCCGACGGCGAGGTGCGCTGGCTCAGCGTCGGCCTGAGGTGCCTCGACGACGGCACGCTCGGCGTCTACGCCGATACGAAGATCGACTACCTGCCGTCACGCCACCTCCTCGATCAGGCGTGAGGCGGGCGGCCGGTCCAGGGCGCGGAGCAGCGCCGGTAGGCCGCTGTGCACGAGGGGAAGCCCGCCCAGCTCGCTGAGCCCGACCCAGGCGAGGTCGTCATGCTCGTCGGGCGCACGGTTGGTGGGCGAGCCGAGCCAGGCTCCGACGTGCCACACACCCACGTGTACGGCGTCCTTGCCGCTGCCGGACCGCAGCTCGCCCAGCCGGGAGCAGGACTCCGCGACGATCTCGACGCCGACCTCCTCGCGCAGCTCACGGGCGAGGGCCTGGCGTTCGGACTCGCCCGCCTCGACGTGACCCCCGGGCAGATCCCACAGATCCGGGTACGCCAGGCGGGCCGGACTGCGGTGCACCAGCAGAGCCGCGTCGTTCACCACGAGTGCGCCGCAGACGACGATGTGCATGCCGGGATTCGACCACAGGGGTGGGACAGTCGGGCCGTGGTCGGGTCCGGCCGTAGGAAATTCGGTGTCGTCGGCGTCGTGACGCACGGTATACCCGGCAGATGCGTGAAGAGGTGCTTCCCGGCGGCAACACCACGGGTGCCGTGTTGATCGACGGTGTCGTACACAAGCGGGCGTCGCGGTGGACGACCACCGTGCACGCGGTGCTGCGGCATCTGGAGGACGCCGGGTTCGACGCCGCCCCCCGCGCGCTGGGCTTCGACGACCAGGGCCGCGAGATGCTCAGCTATCTGCCGGGGGAGACGATCGGCGGCCGGGAGCCCTGGCCCGACTGGGCGTCGGCCGACGTGATGCTGGTGCAGGTCGGCCGGTGGCTGCGCCGGGTCCACGACCTGACCGCCGGTTTCACGCCGCCGCCGGACGAGTGCTGGTTCGTCGGCCGCGCGATGGGCCCCGGGCTGGTCGTCGGGCACCAGGACGCGTCCCCCTACAACGCGGTGGTGGACGGTGACCGGCTGGTCGGGTTCTGCGACTGGGACACCGCCGGCCCGTCGTCGCGGGAGTGGGACCTGGCGTTCTCCGCGCTGACCTGGGTGCCGCTGGCATCACCGCGCGACGGCAGCCCGTTGACCGACGGCGACCTGCGCGAGCGGGCCCGCCGGTTGCGTCTGCTGCTCGACGCGTACGGCTACGGGGGCGACCGGGGTGGGTTCGCCGCCGCCGTGCCGCAGCGGGCCCGGCGGCAGGCGGACGTGATCCGTCACCTGGCCGACGCCGGGGATGCTGCGGCGACCGCCCTGCTGCCCATCGCGGCACTGCTCGAACGGTCCGCGACCGACGTCGAGGCCCTTCCGGCGGCCTTCTGGACGCGGTGACCGCACTCGTGGGCGGAGACGCCACCACCAGCGACTCGCTCTTGCCGAGGTGAGCGCGTCGACAACAACACGGACGCCCACGGAAACGGGTTTGGCAGGATTGCAGCCATCGGGAAGGGTGCACGCATGACCGGTCAGCGGCACGTCGGTTACCACGGCATGTGGGCGGAACCCGAAGCGGACCCCAGGTCCGCCGTCAGCCCTGAGGGCGAACTGGCAACCATCCGTGGCTACCTGTCCAATTACCGCCTGACGCTGGGCATGAAGTGCGAAGACCTCTCACCGGAGCAGTTGGCCTCCCGGTCGGTGCCGCCGTCGACGATGAGCCTGCTCGGCCTGCTCCGCCACATGGCCGCCGTGGAGCACAACTGGTTCTACCGGATCCTGCAGGGCAACCTGAACGCGCCGCCGCTCTACTGGTCCACCGAGGAACCCGACCGGGACTTCGACGGTGCGGTGGCTGACCCGAACGTCGTGGACGATGCGTTCACCACCTGGCGAGAACAGATCGCCATGGCTGACAGGTGGCTGGATTCGGTGACCGATCTCGGCGCGATGGTCAGCATGGCCAACGGCGAGCAGGTCAGCGTCCGCGACATCCTGATCCACATGGTCGAGGAGTACGCGCGGCACTGTGGCCACGTGGACCTGCTCCGCGAATGCATCGATGGACGTACGGGCCAGTAGCCGCCCGACGAGGGGTGCGCAACCCCGTGGATCGTCGCGGACGAGTTCTGGGCCGAGGTCGAAGGCGGAGGTGCGGCTACCGTGGTGAGGGGGCACTACGGGAGGAACGGGTTTGACCGAGGGGTGCACGGTGACGGTGTGCCGGGACTGTTGCTGCGGCAGCCGGACCAAGCACCCGACGGTCGATCACGACGCGCAGCTCGACGGTCTGCGAGAGGCTCTGGAGCCGGATCATCGAGTGCGGACCAGTCTGTGCCTGGACGTGTGCGCGCAGTCCAACGTGATGGTGGTGCAGCCCAGTCCGGCCGCGCGACGCCACGGGGCGCGGCCGGTCTGGTTCGGACTTGTCGCCGACGGTGCCGTGGTAGCTGATCTGGTCGCCTGGGTTCGGGCCGGTGGTCCGGGTGTGGCGGCGTTGCCGGCCGTGCTGGAGTTGTCGGTGATCACGTCGCCGGTGCTCACCGGTCGGTGAGGGCGGGCGGGTCGGCGTGACCGGCTGAGGCCGGCCCGCCTGCTGTCCGCCGGCTGGTCAGGAGCGGGCCCGCTGCGAGGTGACCGGGGTGGTGAAGAAGTCGGCGAGCGCGTCGACCAGGTGCTGCGGGGCCCGGTTGAGGGCGTCGTGACCGGCGCGCGGCACCACCAGCGTGCGGGCGTGCGGTAGCGCCCCGGCCAGCGCCTCGTTGATCGGCCGGTAATAGGGCGGGCCACTGCCGCCGTAGGCCAGCAGCACCTCGGCGGTGATGCCGGCCCACCGCTGCGGCGAGCTGTCGTGCTGCTGGATCAGCGCGCTCTCGTCGAGGGTGGTCGGCAGCAGGTCGCCCATGGTGCGCCCGATCGTCGTACGCAGGAACAGCCGGCAGATGGCCACCTGGACGGCCAGTGGCAGGCGCGACGTGGCCGACTGGGTGTTGAGGCCGGCCCCGGTGATCGCCAGGGCGCGGGCGATGTCGCCCGCGTGTGCCGCCGCGCGGGCGGCGGGCACCCAGTCGAGGGGGAACAGGCCGTTGACCTGGACCGCCGGGTCATAGAGAGCGAGGCGGTCGATCGGCAGTCCACGGGCGGCGGCGCGCAGGGCCACGAAGCCGCCGCCGCTGTGGCCGAGCACGTTGCCGACCCCGGTGGCGGTCAGCAGCGCGGCGAGGTCGTCGACGTCCTGCTCGCCGTCGTAGGGCTCGGCGCGGGCCGCCGCGTCGGCCCGGCCGCGACGGTTGTAGAGGTGCACGGTGAACCGGTCGGCCAGCCGCACCGCCAGTCGGCGGTAGACCTCGATGGTGACGCCACCGCCGTGCACCACGATGATGCCCGGCCCGCTGCCGGTGGAGTGGAGCACGATCTCGGCGTCGTCGGCCGCCGGTACCCGTTGCTCGGTCCAGTGCTGTTGCATGTCGTCCTCCCCAACAAAACTGCGAACACCGTTTGCAGTTTTAGAGTGTAGCGGTGACCTCACCCGACGAGCCAGCGCGTACCCCGATCTGGTCCCGGCCGGCCCGTGGGCAGCGCGGGCCCGCGCCGACACACACCCGGGACGAGATCGTCGCCGCCGCGATCGCGACCGCCGACGCCGACGGCATCGGCGCGGTCTCCATGCGGGCGGTCGCCGCCGCGCTGCACACCGGCGCCGGCTCGCTCTACCGCTACCTGTCCTCCCGCGACGACCTGCTCGACCTGATGGTCGACCGGGCGGCGGGGGAGTTGCGCCCCTACCCGGAGGCCGGCGACGACTGGCTCGACACCATGCTGCGCCTCGCCCGGCGGCAACTCGACCTCTACCGCCGGCACCCCTGGCTGGTGGAGGTTCTGCCCCGGCCGACCGCCCCCGGCCCGCAGAGCCTGGCCTGGTTCGACCACTGCCTGGCCGTCCTGCGGCCGGTGCCGGCCGCGACCACCACCAAGTTCGAGGCGATCGCCATGATGACCGGGGTGACGTCGCTGTTCGCCCGGCAGGAGTCCGCCGCCCCGCCGGTCGGCTTCGCCGGCACCGACCTGGCGGCCTACCCGAACCTGGTCGCCGCCGTCACCGACCCGTCACCGTCCGCGCCCCGCGACCTCTTCGCGACGACGGTACGCAGCGTCCTGCGCGGCCTGCTCGTCGACGACGCCGGATAGGCTCGGACGCGCCTGATGGCGGCCCGACACCACAACCCTGCGCCCGCCCGGTCACGGGACTACGGTCCATGGGTGACACCTCCGCGGGTCGAGACGCCGTCCACGTCGTACCGGCCCGGCCGGGTGGCGGGTAGGCCCTCCATGATCGCGCTGGTGCTGCTGACCGGGGTCGGGCCGTTCGCCACCGACGCGTACATCGCCGCCCTACCCGAACTGCGGCGCTCCCTGGACACCAGCGCCACCATGGCGCAGCTGACCCTGACCGCGTTCATCATCGGCGTGGCCGCCGGTCAGCTCCTGCTCGGCCCGGTCAGCGACGTACGGGGCCGGCGCGGCATCGTCCTGGTGAGCACCGTGAGTTTCGTGCTGCTGTCGCTGCTCTGCGCCGCCGCCCCGACCGCCGGGGTGCTGGTGCTCGCCCGGCTCGGGCAGGGGATCGCGGCCGGCACCGGGGTGGCGCTCGGCCGGGCGATGGTGACCGACGCGTGGCAGGGCGACCAGGCCGCCGCCCGGTTCGGCAGCATCGCCTCGGTGACGTTCCTCGGCCCGGTGCTGGCACCGGCCGTCGGCGGGGTGATCCTCGACCACGGCACCTGGCGTACCGTCTTCGTCGCCCTCACCGGGCTGGGGGCGGCGATGGCGGTGGCCGCGCTGGTCGGCCTGCCGGAGACGCTGCCCGCGCACCGCCGGCACGACGGCGGCCCACGCCCGGCGCTGGCGCGGATGGCCGGCCTGCTGCGCGACCGGACGGTGCTCACCAACCTGATCGTGCTCTGCCTGGCCATCGCCGGGTTCTTCACCTACATCGGCGGCTCGGCGTTCGTCTTCCAGACCGCCTACCGGGTGGACGAGTCCCGATACACCCTCATCTTCGCCACCAACGCCGCCGGCATGGCCGCCGCCGGGCTGCTGTTCCGGGTGTTGGTCAGGCGGGTAGGAGCCGGCCGGTTGCGGGCCGCCGGGCTCGCCGCGTCCACCGTGGCCACCCTCGTGCTGCTCGTCGTCGCCCTGGTCGACCGGGAGGCCGGGTGGCCGCTGGCCGTGCCGTGGACGCTGCTCGCCGTGGTGGTCGCCGGCATGGGTCTGACCCTGCCGGCCAGCACCGCGCTGACGCAGGAGGCCGGCCGGCGTTCCGCCGGCACCACCGCCGCGCTCCAGGGTGGTCTGGGTTTCCTCGCGGGCGCGCTGGTCACACCCCTCACCGGCCTCCTCGGGTACGCGAGCCTGCTGCCGATGGCGGCGGCCATGGCGGTCTTCTTCGTGGTGGCCTGCGTGATGCTGGTGCTGCTGGCCCGCCCCGGTGCGTCCTTTCAGGCACTTCACAGTCCTGGCAATTAGGGTGCGGCGGGTAACCGTGCGTGCTCCACGGTGGAGTACGCGCCGACCGTGAAGCGGGAGTTCCGATGGTCTTCAAAAAGATGCTGAGCGCGTTCGGGGTCGGTGGGCCCAGCGTCGACACCGTCCTGGCCAACCCGAACACCCGGCCCGGCCTGACCCTCGACGGCAACGTGAACCTGGTCGGCGGGGACGCCCCCGCCAACATCGAGCAGGTCGTCATCGGCCTGGTCACCCGGGTCGAGATCGAGGGCGGCGACAGCGAGTACGCCGGCGTCATGGAGTTCCACCGGATGGTGGTCAGCGGCCCGCTCCAGCTCGCGCCGAAGCAGCAGCTCGCCCTCCCGTTCCAGCTGCCGGTGCCGTGGGAGACCCCGATCACCGACGTATACGGTCAGCGTCTGCACGGCATGACCATGGGGCTGCGTACCGAGCTGGCGATCGCCCGCGCGGTCGACAAGAGCGACCTCGACCAGGTCAACGTCCACCCGCTGCCGGTGCACGAGCACATCCTCGGCGCGTTCCAGCAGCTCGGTTTCCGGTTCAAGCACGCCGACCTGGAGCGGGGTCACATCCGGGGCTCCCAGCAGACGTTGCCGTTCTACCAGGAGATCGAGTTCTTCGCCGCACCCCAGTACGCGCAGGCCATCACCGAGCTGGAGCTGACCTTCGTGACCGGCCCGCACGGGGTCGAGGTGGTGCTGGAGTGCGACAAGCGGGGTGGTTTCCTCAGCTCCGGGCACGACGTCTTCGGCCGCTACACCGTCTCCCACACCGACGTCGACCGGGTCGACTGGGTCCAGGTCGTCGACGGCTGGCTGCGCGAGACCACCTCCACGTACGGCAACCTGCGCGCCTCCTCCGGATACGGTGCCCCCACCCACGGCTACCCGATGCACGGCCACGGCCACCACGGCCGGGGCCCGGGGATGGGCGGCGTGGTGGCCGGTGCGGCGCTCGGTGTCGCCGGTGGCCTGGTCGCCGGTGAACTGATCGAGGACGCCTTCGAGGGCGACGACGACGGCGGCGACTTCGGCGGCGACGAGTGAACTGAGGTCACGTCCGGCGGACGGGCCGTCGCCGGGCGGGTCCCTGGTCCGGTGTGGACACACCGGGACGGCCGGACCCTGCTCGGCGGTCCCCCAGAGCAGCGATGGCCCCCGGGAGCAATCCCGGGGGCCATCGTCCCGCGCAGCTCGCGCTGCTCGGGTCAGCTACGGTCAGCGACGACCCTTGCGCTCCGCGCCGGAACGCCGTGCCGAACCCGCCTTCGCCAGGCCCCGGCTCACCAGGTAGGCGCCGGTCAGGGCGGTCAGGAACCACCACGCCTGCGTCGGGTTGTTGATGTTCAGGCCGTTCGTGGCGGTACCACGCCAGAAGGCGGAGATCACCACGACCGCGACTGCGGCGGCGTACACCCAGAACTCGGTCGTCAGGAACGACTGCTTGGTCTCCGTACCCGGAGACGGCATCGCTTCCCGGTGCCCGTCGTGCATCATCGGCATCTGCCGGGTCTGCTCGTTCATCATGGCGTTGCGCTGGGCGGTGTCCATCGGCCGGTTCATGGGCCTGGTGGATGCAGCCTGCGTGCTCATCTGGTCCTCCTCAGGATTTGATGAGTACCTGCGCTCCCTCACCCCGCTACCGCGGTCGGCCACGGCACGGTTCGCCTGCTGTGGCGGGGGCACCCTGGGTCTACCCCCCGACGGCGAGCAGGTAACACCGGCTCCGGCCGAAATTCCGCCGCCGCCGGGCCAGCCCTCCGGTGCCCCGACCGTGGTACGCGGCGACGCCGCGCCGACCCAGCTCCGGTCCGCCCGGGCCGAAGCGGGGTGCGGCCCACGCGTGGTCGGGGCGGGTGCGGTCCGCCCGGGGGCGGGGCGGGGTGCGGTCGCTGTCTCGACCGCCTGCTGCTGACCTGGTCCCCGGGGCTGGATGCGGTGTTTGGTCGTGCGGGCCACGGGCACGCAGCGGGTTCCGCCGAGACTCTGCGAGGTGATGGACGTGCGCGACGACGACATGATGCGGAACTCCACCCGTAAGGCCGAGGAGCGGCTCACCGCCGGGGTGTACGGCCCCGGGGCGCTCGACGAGGTGACCGTGCCCCGGGTCGACGTGACCAGAGCCCTCCAGGAGGACGACCCGGACGACGTGGCCGACGTGCCGATCGACCCGGAGGTATTGCGCGACGGTGGCCCGACCCGGGGCCAGGGGGCGGTGACCACCACCGGCGGCACCGCCGGCCCGGCCAGTGTTCGGCGGGTGGCCCGGCAGCCCGGACGACACCCGGGCACGGTCGCACCGACGACCACCGGCGACGCCACCACCGGCGGGCTGAGCACTCCGACCGGCGGCCCCGTCAGTGACCAGTCGGCCAGCGCCGTCGAGATCGGCGACTTCTCCGACGACTGACCGCGCTGCTGGAGGGGCACCCGCCCCATGATCACGCTCGAACATGGATGTAGTGGTCTCCTCTCGCCGGGAGGCCACTACATCCATGTTGCAGCACGGTCTTGCCGATCACGGGCCCGGTGCGTCGGGGCCGGGGTCGGGCGTCGAAGGGGTCGGGCATCGAAGGGTGGGCGTCGAGGGATCGGGCGGACCCCACGGCGGTCGCCCGGTGAACGCGGTGGCCCTCTTCGAGAGGTGGGGGTCAAGGGGTCGGGCGGAGCACCCCCAGGCGTTGGGTGGCGCGGGTCAGCGCGACATAGAGGTCATTGCGGCCCCGGGGGGACTCGGCGACGATCCCGTCCGGGTCGACCACCAGCACCGAGTCGAACTCCAACCCCTTGGCCTGGCCGACGGTGAGCAGCACCACCCGGCTCTCCAGCTCGGGCTGCTCGCCGACCGCCGCCTCGGGCAGCGCGGCCAGCAGTACACCCGCCAGCTCGTCGGCCCGCCCGACCGGCACGATCACCCCGAGCCGCCCCTCCCGGTCATCCGGGCGGGCATCCGCACCGCCACCGTCCAGCCCGGCGGCCTCCCGACGGGCCGCCTCGACCAGTTCCACGCCGAGCCGGCCCGGCTCGACGGTCCGGTCCCACGGCGGCACCCCGCTGTGGCGTACCGAGCGGGGTGGGCGCAGCTGCGGGTCGATCCCGGCGAGCACCTCGGCGGCGACCGCCATGACCTCCGCCGGGGTGCGGTAGCTGACGGTCAGCTCCTCCAGCCGCCAGCGCCGCGCCACGTACGGTTCCAACGCCTCGGCCCAGGACGGGGTGCCGGCCAGCGCACCGGTCTGCGCCACGTCCCCCACGATCGTCATCGACCGGCTCGGACAGCGGCGCATCAGCAGCCGCCAGGCCATCGGGGTCAACTCCTGCGCCTCGTCCACGATGATGTGCCCGAACGCCCAGCTCCGGTCGGCGGCGGCCCGCTGCGCGGTGGTCAGCCGGTCGGTCTCCTCCTGCCGTTCCAGCAGCCGGTCGGCGTCGATCAGGTCGGTGACACCGAGGATCTCACCGCCTTCGGCCTCGTCCTCCACGTCGATCGAGCGGGAGCCCCGGGCGATCTCCAGCACACCCTCGGCGTACTCGCGTTGGAAGGAGCGGATGCGTTCCCGGCGGGCGGTTGCGGCCCGCTCGTCCTCGCCGAGCAGTTCGGCGGCCTCGTCCAGCAGCGGCACGTCGGCCGGCGTCCAGCCGTCGCCCGGCGGCCGGTGCAGCAGGGCACGTTCGTCGTCGGTGAGCATCGGCGCGGCGGCGGCGATCCGCTCCGGCGAGGCGTACAGGTCGGCGAGTAGCCGCTGCGGGGTGAGCACCGGCCAGAGCTGGTCCAGCGCGGCGGTGACCTCCGGTTCCTCGCGCAGTTCCCGGCGGATCTCGGCGCGGTCCGCCTCCTCCAGCAGGTTGTCCCCGCCGAGCGGATCGGCCCCGATCCGCTCGGCGACCTGCTCGGCGAGGGCGTGTACGACCTCGATGTCGAACAGGGCACGGGCCAGGTTGTGCGGGCGGTCGGTGCGCCGGACCCGGTCCCGGGCCAGGCGTACCGTCTCCGGGTCCAGCCGCAGCACCTCCCGCTGGGGCAACTCGATCTCCAGCGGCGCGTCGGGCACCCACTGCCTGTCCCGGACGGCGGCGGCGAGCACCTCGGCCAGCACCGACCGACCCTTGAGTGCGGCGGTGCGGGCCGGTTCGGCGCGGCGGGCGCTGACCCCGGGGAAGAGGTCGCCGGGGGTGCTGAGCAGCACCCCCGTCTCGGCCAGGGCCGGCAGCACCTGGGAGATGTAGCGCAGGAAGGTGGCGTTCGGCCCGACCAGCAGCACGCCCCGGGTGGAGAGCTGCTGGCGGTGGGTATAGAGCAGGTACGCGGCGCGGTGCAGCGCGACGGCCGTCTTGCCGGTGCCGGGGCCGCCCTGCACGACCAGCACCCCGGGCAGGTCGGCCCGGATGATGCGGTCCTGCTCGACCTGGATGGTCTCGACGATGTCCCGCATCCGGCCGGTCCGGCCGGCGTTGAGCGCGGCGAGCAGGGACGCCTCACCGGTCAGCTCCTCGTGCCCGGTGGGGGAGGCGGTCTCGATGTCGAGCACCTCGTCGTTGAGGCCGGTGACCTTCCGTTCCCGGGTACGCAGGTGCCGCCGCAACCGGACACCCTGCGGGTTGGCGGCGGTGGCGAGATAGAACGGCCGGGCGGCGGGAGCGCGCCAGTCCATCAGCAGCGGTTCGTAGTCGCCGTCGGTGTCGAAGATGCCGATCCGGCCGACGTAGTGCCGGCTGCCGTCGGCCCCGTCGAGCCGACCGAAGGCCAGCCCCTGTTCGACCGCCGAGAACTGCTCTACCTGGTCGGCGTACATCCGCACGGCGCTGTCACGTTGCGAGCGGTCCTGCAGGGTGCCGCCGCCGGTGCGCAGCTCGTCGGTGAGCCGTCGGGTGGCCTGCTCACGCAGGTCGTCCAGCCGGCCGTAGAGCATCGAGACGTACTCCTGCTCGCGGCCGATCTCGTCGTCGGGTTGCCGCAGCTCGTCCGGGTGCGTTGACAAGCCGTCTCCTCGTCGATTAAAATCGCTTCTGGAATGGCTTTGTGCCATTCCTTTTTGTATTTCGGGAACTGTTCAAGATACCGCCTGCGTCGGCACTCCACCAAGCCTTCACCCTGCCCCGGCCGACGCCACCTTCCCGTGGCACACCGCAGGGCGTCCCACCCGGTGTGTTGCCACCCTCCCGGCAGGCGAGGTCGGCGCTGCCGGGGTCGGACACGCCGACGGGGGCCTGTACCGGCACACGCCGACGGGGGCCCGTACCGGCTCGCGCCGGCCCGGACCCCCGAGGGTCGTAGCGTGCAGGATTCAGCCCCGCGCGGCCTGGTACAGCCGCTCCGGGGTCACCGCCCCGGCGAGCACCCGCCCGTCGTCGGTGAGTAGCACGCTGAACAGCTTCCCGGCGAACAGCCGGCCGCTGCCCCAGTCCCCGCTGACCTTCGGCAACCCGTTGAGCATGTCGAGGGCCTGCGCCGCGCCGGGTCCGTCGGCCGGTCCCGGCTTCGCCGCGTCACCGACCGGGGTGCGCGCCGCGTCCGCCGCGTCCGTCCGCGCCACCAGCACGGTGGTCCAGCCGGTCCCGACCGTACGCAGACCGGTGTCGTCGCCCGCCCCGGGCTTCGCCGCGGCCCCGGCCTTCCGGTGCGCGTCGGCCTTTGACCCGGCCCTGTCCTTCGACCCGGCCCCGTCCTTCGACCCGGCCTCCGGACCCGGGAGGTCGCCGGTCGCCTCGGTCACCTTCACCCCGGGCGGCGGGTTGAAGGTGAACTGGTCGGCGTCCGGCCGGCGGTAGTCGACCTGGGTGAAGGCCATCTCGAAGGCCGGCTGGTCGGCACCGTTGGCGAGCACCTCGAACCGCAGCGGCACGTGCTCGGTCGCGTCGATGGCGATCCGCACCTGGTGCACCAGGGACGCCTGGTCACGCGGGGTCAGCACCAGCTCGTACGCGTCCCGACCGGCGACGGTGGCCGACCGGCCGGTGGTGACCAGCGTGCTCGGGTCGACGGCGGCCAGCGCCCGCTCGGCGGCCTCCTTCGGGGTGACCGGCAACGCGCCCTCCGCCGCCCGCCCGGTCGACTCCGGCAGGGTCCGGTGGGTCGCGGTGTTGGCCTTGCTGTCCCAGGTCCACACGTCCCGGCCGGAACGGATGACGTCCCGCTCACCGAGGGTGTCGAGCAACGCGACCCGCTGCCGGTCCGGACCCGAATACCAGACCCGCAGGGTGTGCGTGCCGCTGAGCAGCGCGGCATCCCCACCGGCCAGGCCGACCAGTTTCGGCAGCCCGAGATCGGCGCGCTGCACCACCGTGCCGGAGAGCCCGTCCAACCGGGCGGTCTGCAGGTCGACGAGCAACTGGGCGGCGCTGCGCGGCGGCAGCGCGGGTTCGGCGTTCGCGGCGAACGTGCCGATCGCGGCACCTCCGCCCACGACGGTGACCGCGGCGGCCAGTGGCACCAGCCACCGCAGGGTGGAACGGTTCTTCAGTACGGACATGGGGCACCTCCTGGGACCATCCTGCCCGTCGGGTGCTGTGAGCCGGCTGAGGACGGCGTCCCGGTCGGTCGCGTCGGGGTGGCACGCTGGGATGATGCGGGTGCTGGTGGTGGAGGACGAGACGCGGCTGGCGGCGGCGTTGCAGCGCGGCCTGACCGCCGAGGGGTTCGTGGTGGACACGGCGGGCACCGGGCCGGCCGGGCTGGACGCCGCCCGGCACGGCGGATACGACGCCATGATCCTCGACGTGATGCTCCCCGGCCTGTCCGGCTACGAGGTGGTCCGCCGGTTGCGCGCCGACGAGTGTTGGCTGCCGGTGCTGATGCTCTCCGCCAAGGACGGCGAGTACGACCAGGCCGACGGGTTGGACTGCGGGGCCGACGACTACCTGACCAAACCCTTCTCGTACGTGGTGCTGGTGGCCCGGCTGCGGGCGTTACTGCGCCGGGGCGCCCCGGAACGGCCGACCGTCCTCGCCGTCGGGGACCTGAGACTGGACCCGGCCCGCCGCCGGGTCACCCGCGCCGACACCGAGGTGGTGCTCACCGCCCGGGAGTTCGCACTGCTGGAGTACCTGATCCGCCGCCCCGGCGAGGTGATCTCCAAGACCGAACTGCTCGACCACGTCTGGGACGCCAGTCTGCGTACCGCACCCAACGCGGTCGAGGTGTACGTCGGCTACCTCCGCCGCAAGATCGGCCGGGACCGGTTGGAGACCGTCCGGGGTGCCGGCTACCGGTTGACCTCGTGAGACGCCCCCGCTGGCCGGTGCTCGGCCTGCGCGCCCGACTGATGGTGCTCGGCGTGGCCGGCCTCTCCGTGGGGCTGGCCCTCGGCGGGGTGGTGCTGCTGGTCGCGCTCGGCTGGACGCTGCAACGCACCGTCGACGAGGAGGCGTTCCGCACCGCCGACGCGGTCGCCCGGCTGGCCGGCGAGAACGCCCTGCCCGACCCGCTGCCGGTGGCCGGCGGGCAGCTCCGGGTACAGGTGGTCGACTCCGCCGGGCGGATCCGGGCCGCCTCCATCGACGCCGACCGGCTGGTGCCGATGGTCCGTCCCGACCAGCTCACCGGCACCGGCCGGCAACGCACCGTGGTGCCCGGCCAACGCCTCGGCTGGGAGGGGCCGGTGCGGGTGGTGGCGGTGCCCGCCCAGTCCGCGGGGGAACCGTTGACCGTCCTGGTGGGCCGCTCCACCGTCGACATCCGACACGCCACCCAGGCCGCCCGGACCGTGCTGCTGGTCGCCTTCCCGCTGCTGGTGGGGCTGCTCGCGGTGGTCGCCTGGCGGGTGGTCGGGGCGACCCTGCGGCCGGTCGAGGCGCTGCGCAGCGGGGCAGCCGAGATCACCGGCCGGGACGCGGCCGACCGGCTGCCGGTGCCCGCCTCCCAGGACGAGATCCACCGGCTGGCGGTCACCCTCAACGACATGCTGGACCGGCTGGAGGCGGCCCGTGCCCGGCAACGGTCGTTCCTCGCCGACGCGGCACACGAGCTGCGCAGCCCGCTGACGAACATGCGTACCGAGCTGGAGGTGGCCCAGCGCCTCGGCGACCGCACCGACTGGCCGGTCGTCGCCACCGACCTGCTCGCCGACACCGAACGGCTGGGTCGGCTCGTCGACGACCTGCTGCTGCTGGCCCGACTCGACGAGCAGCCGACACCGGGGGCCGGTCACGCCCGCGAGGCGGGGCCGGTGGAGCTGGGCGGGTTGCTCGCCGAGGTCGCCGCCCGCTGGCCGGGCCCACCGCCCTCCCCCGCGACGGAGCCACCGGACGGGGACGACCCGTCCACCCCACCCGGGGCCGGCCCTTCGTCTGTCCCGTCGGATGTGGTCAGCCGGTGCGTTCCGGCTGGTGTCGGCGTTCCGCCTGTTCCGTCGGGTGGGGGCAGCTCATCGGTGCTGTCGGGTGGGGGCAGCGCGACCGTCCCGCCGGGTGTCGGGGATCCGTCCGGGCCGCCGGTCGTGCTCGTCGCTGCGGCGTCGGGGCCGGTATGGACGGTTGGCGTCCCCGACGAACTGCGCCGGGTGCTGGGCAACCTGGTCGACAACGCCGTCCGGCACGCGCGTACCCGGGTCGTGCTGGCCGTCGAGTCGACGACGGACGGGGCGTACCACCTGGTGACGGTGACCGACGACGGGCCGGGCATCCCGGTGGCGGACCGGGACCGGGTGTTCCGCCGGTTCACCCGGCTGGACGAGGGCCGGGCCCGGGACGCGGGCGGCGCCGGGCTCGGCCTGGCCATCGTCCGGGAACTGGTCCGCCGGGGTGGCGGCACGGTCGACCTCACCGACGCGAAACCCGGCCTGACAGTCCGGCTCCACCTCCCGACCCTCCCAGACCCCGACTAACCACCCCCCCCACCCCCACCCCCACCCCCACCCGAGTTGATCAAGAGGTTTGCGTCAGGATTTTCGTTGTGGGTGACGCAAACCTCTTGATCACCGCCGCGTCCAACCGATTGCCTGGGTGATCAAGAGGTTTGCGTCAAAGATCGAGGGTGGGGTGACGTAAAGCTCTTGATCAACTCCGGCGGGGGCGGGGGCGGGGGCGGGGGCGGGGAGGGGGGAGGCGGGAGGGGGGAGGGGGTTAGCGGCGGGTGGTGCAGATGCGTTTGGCTCGGGCCACGACGTCGGTGGACCAGACCACGGCGACGGTGAAGCAGTAGTTGGTGGTGCGGTCCAGGCCGTGTACGACGAAGTTGTCGGTGCCGGGCGGCAGGGTCTGGAACGGGCGGGGATCCTGCCCGGCCTTGGCGGCGGAGAGGATCACCGGCCCCTCGCTCCCGGCCGGGTACGTCCAGGTCAGGGTGATGCCGTCGGGTCGGTCGCGCAGCGTCACCTTGCCTGGTGGGGTCCCCGGTGAGGCGGGTGGGACGGCGTTCGGCGTCGCGGCGGTCGGCGTTGCCCCGCTCGGTGCGACGGGCGGCGGGTCGTCGGAACTGCCCACCTGGGACACCCCGGCGATCACCGCGATCGCGCCCAGCAGCACCACCGCGACCCCGACCGCCACCAGCGGTACGGCACCCGGGCGGCGTGGGGGCGGGGCGTGCCGGCGCGGCACCAGCACGGGCAGCAGTCGGGACGGGTCCACCGGCGGCTCCGCCGGCACGACCCGGCGTACCCCGGCGGCCTCCTGCCCGGGGTGGCCCGGCGGCGGGGCGTAGGGGAATTCCCGCCGGTCGCCGGTCACCCCGGACCCGGCCGTCGTGGTGGCCGACTCGGGCGGCCAGTGACCGTCGTCCCCGCCCCAGCCTGACCTGGCCGAATAGCCAGAGCCAGCCGAATGGTCC
Source organism: Micromonospora sp. NPDC048894 (assembly GCF_040649765.1). Classification (NCBI taxonomy): domain Bacteria; kingdom Bacillati; phylum Actinomycetota; class Actinomycetes; order Micromonosporales; family Micromonosporaceae; genus Micromonospora; species Micromonospora sp. NPDC048894. The sequence continues at coordinate 91,164 of NZ_JBEZFY010000018.1, forward strand.
GACCCGGCCGAATAGCCCGACCCTGCCGAATAGCCCGACCCGGCCGAGGTTTCCGATGTCGCCGGATGGTCGGACGTCGAGGGATGGCCGGATGCCGCCGGATAGCCAGGCGTCGTCGGATAACCCGATGCCGCCGGACGGTCCGACGTGGCCGGATAGCCGGTGCCGCCGGGGTGTCCGGTGCCGTCACGGGTGGGGTAGCCGGCGCCGGTCGGCTGGTCGGGGGGGTCGAAGCCCGCCGGGTGACCGAAAGCGGTGGGCCGCCCGGTGCCCTGCGGGTAGCCGGTGTCGTCGGGGGGTAGCCGCTGGCCGGGCACCGTCGGCGGGTACGCCTCGTCGGCGGGCACCACCCCGGCCGACCAGGCCGACAGGTCGGGGGGCCCTTCGGCGGGTGGTGGGGTACGGGCGGCCGGCACCACCGGCGCGTCGCGTTCCGGGGTGGGCTCGTCGTCGCAGACGTGATCCGGGTCGGCAGCCGCCCGGGCCAGCGCGGCGACCTGCCGGGCCAGCGGGTCGTCGGCGGCCAGGTGCTGGCGGGCCAGCTCGCGGGCGAGAGCGAGGTTGTCGTGCGCCTCGTCGAAACGGCCGCAGTCGCGTTGCATCGCACCGAGCCGGGCGAGCATCTTGATCCCGCTGGCGTGCCCGTCGCCGTAGACCTCGCGGTGCAGCTCCCACGCGTCCTGGAGGCGTTCGCGGGCCTGGGCGCACTGGCCCCGGGCGTACTCCACGGTGGCCAGGTCGGCGTGCGCGGCGAGCACCCGCAGCGACTCGGGGCCGTCCCAGGCGGTCAGCTCCAGGATCACCTCGGAATAGAGCCGGGCGGCGCGGGCGTCGCTGCCGACCCGGTGCAGCACCGCCGCCAGGGTGGCCGCCGTGGAGATGGTCCGCTGGTCGGAGATGCCGTACAACCGGCTCGACGCCGCGTACGCGAAGGCGGCCCAGCCGCGTGCCGAGTGTGGTTCGCCGAGGGTGACCAGCAGTCGGGCCTGGAGGCCGGCGGCCTCGGCCAGCTCGGGGGAGGCGTGGTCGGGACGGGGGTCCGCGTCGGTCAGCGCGTCGGCCAGCAGACGCTGGGCGCCGGCCAGGTCGCCGGCGGACACCAGGTGCTGCGCCTGGAGGGTCAGTTCACCGAAGCCGGAAGACACGCCCCATCGTGCTTGGCCGGCAACCGTTAGTACAACCCTTGCCGGTCGGCAACTTGGTCAAGAACCGGTCAGGTGGGCGACCAACGTCTCGCTGATCCGGCGCAGCTGGTCCACCTGGGCGGGGCTGAGCGCGTCGAACAGGTGCCGGCGTACCCCCTCGACGTGGCCGGGCGCGGCGGCGGCGAGGGCCGCGAAACCGTCGTCGGTGAGGACGGCGATCTGGCCGCGCCGGTCGGTGGGGCACTCGTCGCGGCGGACCCAGCCGGCGGTCTCCAACCGGGCGACGGCGTGCGAGAGTCGGCTGCGTGACGAGCCGGTGAGGTCGGCCAGCTCGCTCATCCGCAGTTGTCGGTCGGGCACCTCGGAGAGCCGGACCAGGATCTCGTAGTAGGCGTGCGGCATCCCGGCGTCGCGTTGCAGCTCGCGGTCGAGGGTGTCGCTCAGCGCCCGGGAGGCGGTCAGGAAGGCACGCCAGGTCTGCTGCTCGTCGTGGTCCAGCCAGCGGGTCATGACCGTCATCATAGCCGCAATAGTTGAACGCTCAACCAAAACGCGCTACCGTGGGCGGCATGGGAATCCACCGCCTCAACCACGCCGTGCTCTACGTCTCCGACCTGCGTCGCAGCATCGACTTCTACCGCGACGTGCTGGGCTTCCGCCCGGTGCCGATGACCCCGGACGGGTTCCGGGGCGCGGCCTTCCTCCAGGCCCCCGACTCGACCAACGACCACGACCTCGGCCTGTTCGAGATCGGCGCGAACGCCGGCCGCTCGCAGGCCGGCCGGGCCACCGTCGGCCTCTACCACCTGGCCTGGGAGCTGGACACCCTCGACGAGCTGGCCGCGACCGCGCAGCGGCTGGCCGCCGCCGACGCCCTGGTCGGCACCTCCGACCACGGCACCACCAAGAGCCTCTACGGCCGCGACCCCGACGGGTTGGAGTTCGAGATCGTCTGGATCGTCCCGGCCGACCAGCTCGACGAGGACACCCTCGCCGCCCGCAAGCGGATCGGCCGGCTCGACCTCGACCGCGAACGGGCCCGCTACGGCGGCCAGACCCGGGGCGGGGTGGGGATCTCCGTCCCGGTCTGAACGGCCGTAGGGTAGAACGACAGCATGTCGATCGACGCCGTCCTGCCGGAGCTGCTCGTCCGCCAGCTCGACCACTGGCTGCCGGGGGCGCTGCACCGCTCCCGGCGGGCCACCCTCGCGCTGGCGTACGCCGGTGATCCGGGCAGCGCCGAGGCGGCCCTGCGGGTGGTGGCCGGCCACGCCGACCGGCTCCGGGGCCGGCGGCTCACCGTGCTGGTGCTCGCCGACGGCGGCCCCGAACTGCCCGCCCGGCTCGGCGTCGTCGAGGCCGGCCTGCCCGGTGACGTGGCCGTGCACGTGGTGCCCGGCGACCCGGCCCGGCTGCCGGTGGCACTCAAGGCGGCCGGCGCGGCGGGCGCACCGCTGCTCACCCTGGTCGACGGCGTGCCGCCGGACCGGGCGCTGCTGGCCGCCACGACCACCGGCCGACCGGCCGAGGTGCTGCTCACCGCCGCCACGACCACCGCCCTGCGGCCGGCCCTGACCGCCGCCGGGTTTCCACTGGTCGCCGAGGTCGAGCTGGTGCCCGTCGACGGGTCACCGGCCAGCCGGGTGGCCTTCGGCACCGGGCTGGACAGGAGCCTGGAGGCGTTCAAGGACGCCCTCTGGGCCGCCGAAGGGTCCGGCGCCGCCGACAGGTCCAGGGTCACCCACGGGCCCGGGGCGGGCGACGAGTCCAGGGTCACCGACGGGTCCGGGGCCGCCGACGGGTCCATGGTGACCGGCGGGGGCGCTGCGATCCGCTACCGCGACCCGGCCGGCGGGCTGCTCGACGTCGCCGGGCCACCGGCGGCCGGTCCGTTGTGCGGCGAACTGCTCGCCGAGTTGACCCGGCACGGCCCGCGTACGGTGACCGAGCTGCGGCGGCACGCGCTGACCGCGACGGCGTACCGGGCGGTGGACGCCGGGCGCGCGCTCACCGAGCTGCTCGACACCGGTGCGGTCAGCCGCGACCCGGAGCACGGGCGGCTCGGCGGGGACGTGCTGATCAGCGCGGTCCCCGCCCCGGCCGCCCGGTCAACTGCCTGACCACGATGGACGCCCCGGTGGCGATCACCCCGATGCTGAACACCATCTGCACGCAGACGATCGCCTTGGCGAGCTGCCCCTGGGCGTGTACGTCGCCGTAGCCGACGGTGGTGAGGGTGGTCAGGGCGAAGTAGAGCGCGTCCAGCCGGGTGTGCAGCCCGGAGAACTGGTCCGGCCCGCTGCCCGCCACCACGTAGTCGGCCACCGCGAAGGCGAGCAGCCCGGCGACCAGCGCCACCACCAGGCGGCTCAACGACCGGACCTCGTCCTCGCCGACCGGGGCACCGGCACCGAGTTGACGGCCCACCTGGCGGGTCACCAGAAAGGTGACCACGGCGATCAACAGCAGGGTGCCCACCGCGCGCAGGGTCAGCCGCAGGCCGTTCGGATCAGGCTCCAACGGGATCAGGAAGTAGCTGACCAACAGCAGGGCGCAGGCCGCCAGGGTGTGCCGGCGTGCCCGCGCGTAGCTCCCGTCGTCGCGTGCCATGCGGCGATTCTGCTCCGTAGGGGCGGGGCCGACCCGGCGAATCCGGAACCCGACCGGTGCCCTACCGGGGCACAGACGTCGAACGGGACACCGGTGAACCACCGGTGCCCCGTTCGACGAAGGACGTCACGCCCGGGATTTGTCCTGCTTCCAGGACAGCGGCCCCGGCAGGTCGACGCGGTGCGCCTTGGCCTTGGAGTTCCAGGACCAGCGGCCGATCTTGATGCTCCACGACGAGAAGCCGTTCTCGGTGAAGTTCAGGATGATCGGCCCGTACTTCTTGCGCTTACGAAACATCAGGCCCATCGTGGCGCTCCCTTCGCGTTTCCTGTCGTCGTTGCCGTCTCGACCCGGTAGATGCCCGCATCCACCAAATCCGAAACCTGCTCCGGTCCGAGCTGGACGGACGCGGTGACTCAGCGCGGCTCCCACGCGTCGGGCAGGGTGGTCAGCCGCCGCACGTGCGTCGGGAGCCGGCCGCTGACCACCTCGGCGAGGCTCACCTCGTCGAGCACCTGTCGGACGGCGGCGCGGACGGCCACCCAGAGCCGGGGAAGGTTCTCCGCCGAGCCCTCGTACCGGGTCTCCTCGGGGCGCAGCCCGCGTACCCCGGCCAACGGGCCCTCGACGGCGCGCAGGATCGCCCCGACGGTGACCTCGCGCGGCGGTCGGGCCAGGGTGTAACCGCCCTCGGCGCCGCGCTGCGCGCGGACCACGCCGGCCCGACGCAGGTCGGCCAGGACCGCTTCGAGAAACTTGCGCGGCATGTCCTGCTCGCTGGCGATCGCCTGGGTGGAGAGCAGGGAGGGGTAGGCGGTGGCCAGGCTCAGGGCCGCTCGAACCGCATAGTCGCCGCGCGCGGAGATCTGCACCCTGCCATCATGCCCGTCCGGCGGGGGTGCAGGGGTCGCCGGGTCGACGTGGCGCGACGATCCGCTGCGGTGACCGCCCCCGGGCGGCCCGGAACGCACCCGGGCTCACCCCCACCTCCCGGGTGAAGAACCGGCCGAAGTTCGTCGGCTCGGGGAAGCCGAGCTGGCGACCGATCCGGGCCACCGGCTCGTCGGTGGCGGCGAGCAGCCGGCGGGCCTGGAGCGCGACCCGCTCGTCGACCACCTGCTTGGCGCTGCGCCCGGTCACCGCCAGACAGGCCCTGGTCAGGGTACGCACCGAGCAGCCCAGGCGGGCCGCATAGTCCTCCACCCGGCGGGTGTACGGGTAACCCGCCTCCACCTCCCGGCAGAACCGGCGGAACGTGGCCGCCTCGGTCCGCTGCGGATCGGTGTCGTCGGGTGCCCGTTCGGAGTCGCGGGCACCGGGCAGCAGGGCCAGCCGGATGAGCAGGACGGCGAGCTGGTGCCGGAGCAGGGCGCGGGCGGCCGGGTCGTCCCGGTGCCGCCGGTGGTCCACCACGAGTTGGGAGACCTCGTTGATGACGGCGTCCTCGTCCTCACCGGTCAGCTGGTGGTGGTGCGGCACCGCGGCGGGGTCGACGTCCAGCCCGTGCAGGGCGTCGGCGTGCCAGCGCAGCACGATCGCGTCGAGCCGCGCGGGACAGCGCAACACCTGGCCGGGCGTGGCCCGCAGCAGGGTGCCGGGCCGGCAGGGCAGCGCGTGGAAGTCCAGCTCGACGATGCCGTGCCCACCGGTGACCAGGATGAGCAGATCGTTGTCGAGCAGGACCGGCCGGGGTTGGCCGGCGCCGGGGGTGAGGTCGCCCAGCTCCAAGATGTCGATCTCGGGGCTGGGCAGGTCGGGACGGGTTGCCGGGGGGAGCTGACCGGAAGGGACCATCGTCTTCGACCGTAACCGGGGACGGCCGGGGTCGCATCCCGGCGACGGGACCCGGTCGCGCTCCCGGGTGGCCCGGTCGACCGTCGCGGGGTTGTCCGCCCGCCGGGGCCGGGCTACGTTACCGATCGGTAAGGACTGCGACGTGCGATGGGGTGCTCATGACGGATCTGTTCTCGGTCGACGGCAAGACGGTCCTGGTCACCGGCGGCTCCCGGGGGATCGGGCTGATGATCGCCCGGGGCTTCGTCCGGGCCGGGGCCACCGTGGTCATCTCGTCCCGCAAGGCAGACGTGTGCGAGGCGGTGGCCAAGGAACTGTCCGCCGAGGGGCGCTGCGCGGCGATCCCCGCCGATCTCAGCGACGACGCGGGCGCCGAGGCCCTCGCCACCGCCGTCGGCGAACGGTACGACCGGCTCGACGTGCTGGTCAACAACGCGGGCGCGACCTGGGGTGCGCCGCTGGAGTCGTACCCGGACGCCGCGTTCGACAAGCTCTGGTCGGTCAACGTGAAGGCGGTTTTCCGGCTCACCACCGCACTGCTGCCGCTGCTGCGCGCGGCAGCCGACGACGACGACCCGGCCCGCGTGATCAACATCGGCTCCATCGACGGCCTCCGGGTGCCGGCCATGGAGGTGTACGCGTACTCCGCGACGAAAGCAGCCGTGCACATGCTCACCCGCAGCCTGGCCCACCAGCTCGCCGCTGAGCGGATCACGGTCAACGCGATCGCCCCGGGCCCGTTCGACAGCAAGATGATGGCCTTCGCCCTGGACGACCCGGCGTCGCGGGCGGCAATCGCCCAGCAGGTGCCGCTCGGTCGGATCGGCCGCCCCGAGGACATGGCCGGCACGGCGATCTACCTGTCGTCGCGGGCCGGGGCGTACCTGACCGGCGCGGTGATCCCGGTGGACGGCGGCATCACCACCCACGGCTGACCGGCGTACCCGACGGGTGGCCGGCCGGGCCCGGGGGCCGGCGGTCGGGCCGCGTACCGGCGGGCCAGGTCGCGTACCGGCGGCGGGGGTCGCAATGGTGCGGACTGGAAGTGGACGGCCGGAGCCGCGCGGACTCGGCAGATCCGCGCGGCTCCGGTACGGGTCGGTCAGCGGCCGGCGAGCAGCCGGGTCACCGCCGTGTCGACGTCCAGGTGCTCGGCCTCCCGGCCGCGCGGGACGACGACGTAGGTCCGGCGCAGGAAGCGCACCAGCACGCTGCGCGGGACCTCGAACAGGGCGTTACCGTCGGGCGACGACAGGGCCAGCGCGACGAAGTCGCCGCGCGGGGTGGCCCAGGGCCAGACCCGGACGTCGCCGATGCCGGCCGGCTCGTCGAGGCCGGTGACCAGCAGTTCGCGGGCGAAGGACCAGCTCACCGCCTCGCCCCCGGCCGATTCGGCGTGGAACAGGACATGGACCGCATACGGGTCAGCAGGGTCGTAACGCAGGCTGGCACGCACCGGCAATGCGGTGGCGTCAGGCGCGACGAGCCTTAGCGACGTCTCGACCTCTACGGTCGTCGGTCGGATGACACTCATGGACGTTCTCCCCCCGGCACCGCTGCGGAACGCGCGTGTCCCGCTTTTCCCATACTCAGGTGCTACTGCTGGCTACGCTCCGCCATACGCTGACTTCACCCAGTGGTGGGAAGGGGGTCCGAATCGCCGTGAGAATGTGAGAATTCTTGTAGGATTTCCGGTTCTGCCCAGTCGGGAGCCCGTCCGAAGTCGGGTGGTTCAGTCGTCGACTTACTCCGGTAACGTCCAGTGGTCTGCGCAAGTGACGGTCCAGGACGACACTGGGGGGTGAAATGGCCACGAAACGTTCCTCAGTGGATGCGGTGAGTACGGCCGAGTCGCCGAAAGTAGGGGCCCGAGCAGCCAAAAGGCGGGGTGACAGGGTGCCGATCACACCATCGGACCGGGACGGTCGGACGACCTCCGACACCGGTCGCACCGCCGGTGCCTCCCGCGCCGCCCGAGGCCGGTCCCGACCGGCCGCCAACGGTCGGGCCCGGGGCGGCGCGGGCCGGTCGGGCCGTACCGCCCTGGCCGCCCGTCCCACCGGCTGGCGCTGGCGGCTGCGCACCACCCTTGAGCTGATCCGGGCCAACCCCACCGGCCGGGTCGCCCTCAAGATATTCATCGCCGTCGCCGGGGCGCTCGTGGTGACCGTCGGCATCGCCCTCATCCCGCTGCCCGGCCCCGGCTGGCTGATCGTCATCGCCGGCCTCGCCATCTGGGCCGTCGAGTTCCACTGGGCCCGCCGACTGCTCGGCTTCACCCGCCGCCACGTCCACGCCTGGACCCGCTGGGCCACCACCAGGTCGCTGCCGGTGCGGTTCCTGCTCGGCTCCGTCGGCCTGGTCTTCGTCGCCGTGGTGCTCTGGCTCTCGCTCAAGTACAGCCTCGGCATCGATTTGGTCGCCCAACTGCTCCGCTACCTCGCCACGACCTGAACGGGCACCCCGGGTTTTTGGCTCCGCCCCACGATCGGGTAGAGTCAACGGCGCTGAGGGCGATTAGCTCAGTGGGAGAGCGCTTCGTTCACACCGAAGAGGTCGCTGGTTCGATACCAGCATCGCCCACCCTCGATATGCAAAGCTCAAGGCCCCTCGATCGAGGGGCCTTGAGTCGTTTCTGTCGATCAATACCGGTCGAGAGGCAGCGAGAAGGCAGGTGCCGGCGGCAGGCCGGTGACGCCCTTCTGTGCAACGGCAGTGGCTCAGCTCGCTGTCAGCGGGTCTGAGGCGTACCCCTGCTCCACGCACAGTGTCGCCTCGGGGTAGTGGGCGAGCACCTTCGCGCCGTCGCGCTGCGGGTCGGCCAGGCCCACCGTGACGCACCGGCCGAAGTCGGTGCCGCAGGCGGCGAGCGCGGGGAGTAGCGCGGCCAGGCGGCGGTGCATGGTCGGACCTCCAGTGGTACGGCGGGCTGCGCCCTTCGGGCACGACGGGTACAACGAACCGGCCGGTGGTCGGGGTACCGTCCGACGAGGTGGCGACCGGGTGTCGCCTGGCCCGGTGAGCTTGGAGCGGCGCTATGGTCTCGTCTGCCGACCCGCGCTTCGGTGTAGCTCTGCGTGAGTTTCGGGAGCAGCGTGGTCTGTCGCTTCGTTCCCTGGGGCAGCGTGCTCATCGGAGTAAGAGCCATCTGCACGAGTTGGAGACGGGACTCAAGGCTCCGACAGTCGACACGGCTTGTCACCTGGATCGGGTTCTCGACGCGGGAGGTGCACTCGCGCGGTTGGTGGATGCGCCGACCGACCATGCGGCCGAGGCCGGCGAGCTGAGGGCCAGAGTCGCCGCCAGCGATGTCAGCGCGGACGTGCTCGACCGGATCGAGCAGGGCGTTGACGATCTCGCCAGTGCCTACCCGACGATGACACCGACGGGTCTCCTGCCGTTGGTGCGGCGGCATCTCTCCTACGTCGGGCGGTTGTTGGAGGGGAGGGTGACGCTCGCGCAACGGAGGCGGTTGTTGGTTGCCGGTGGCTGGTTGGCGGTGCTGCGGGCGACGGTTCACATCGACCTGCGGCAACGGACTGCTGCGGTCGCCCACCTGCGAGCCGCTCGTGACCTTGCCGAACATGCTGAGCACGGCGAGATCCAGGCGTGGTGCCTCGAAACCCGGGCCTGGGATGTGCTGACTCAAGGTGACTACCAGGGAGCACTCGATCTCTCCCGTCAAGCGCAGCGGGTCGCTCCGAAGGGGAGTTCCGCCCGCATTCAGGCGACTGCTCAGGAGGCTCGCGCCTGGGCGCGGATCGGCGATGTCGGTGCGACTCGCCGAGCGTTGGACCGGGTGGAGCGGCTGACGGCGAATCTGCCCGTTCCTGAGCGGGCCGAGCACCACTATCGCTATGACCCGGCCAAGGCTGCCGCGTACGCGGCCACGACTTTGGCGTGGGCGGGTGACCCCGGTGCCGAGCAGGTGGCGCGGGCGGTGTTGGCCGAGCTGGACCCGTACGGCGATGGGGGAGCGCGGCCCCGCCGGTCCGCGTCGGCCCGCCTCGACCTCGGTCTTGCCCTGGTCGCCGCCGGTCAGCCGGACGAGGCGGTTGCCCTGGGGGCGCAGGCGGTGGCGTCCGGACGGGTGGTGCCGTCGAACTGGTGGCGTGCTGCGGAACTGCTGGCGAAGGTGGAGCAGTCGGGAGTGCCGGAGGCAGTGACACTGCGCGATGTGTGCACCGAGTTCGCACCGGGACGGCGACTATCAGCGGACAGCACACCCGGTTAGCGGACGCTCACCCTCTGGATCGGTGGCCTGCGGAGCATGAGGCTGGACCTCGCTGAAGCCGGGCACGGAACGAGGAACACCAGTGGGGTGCTGCCCTCCATGCCCTGAAGACGGAGGGCCAGCCACATGGCGGTGAACAGCGGACTCCTGCGGCGAATTGTTGGCCGGTGCTTTCCGTCGTCGCCGGTTGTTTCCGGGGTCGGAGAACGCGTCCAGGCAGTGGAGCAGGACGCCGCCCGGCGACGGTTGTTGGACCTCGCGCGCGGCGTACCACCGCGCCCGGCAACGGGTGGGAATGCCATCTCGTCGAAGCAGCGCGTTCCGTACGACGGGTATCTGTCGGCCACGGCGCTGACCCTCGCGCGCCGGCATCGACCGGTCTGGTGTTGGCGGCGATGGCGGTGGGTCTGTCGGTGCGGGGCCGAGCTGCCCTGCCACGTCCGACACCGGATTCCGATCAGCCGTGGGCACTGGCCGACCGAGGAGGAGCAGTGACCAGTCACGGCCCGGTGCCGCCGGTCTGGAGTTGCGGCGGCTGCGACCGGCCCTGGCCGTGCCCCACCCGGCGGCAGGAACTGCGCGCGGAGTACGCCGACGCGCCGGTGTCGTTGGCCCTCCACCTCGGGGCCTGCTTCGTCCGGGCGGCCGGGGACATGCCCTGGGCACCGGCCGGCCCCCTGTACCGCCGCTTCGTCGGCTGGACCAGGCAGCCGCCGGAGGTGCAGCACCGAAGTGCGGTGACCGTGCCAGCCGCACCCGACCGGCACCAGCGCCACCAGGCCGGATGACACCCGATCCGACGGGCCGGGAGTCCACTGTCTGCTGGCCGGGCAACGGTCCGGCCGGGGACCGTAGTGGCCGTCCGGCCTCGTGACACGTTCACGTCGGTGGCTGCGGGTGCGCCTGCGGGTGCGTAGGGTCGGCGACGTGAACGCCTCCCTCGACACCCTGCCGACGATCGGTGCGCCGGCAACGCGTGCGCTGACCGCAGCCGGCTACCCGACGTTGCGCGACCTCGCGGGTGTGCCGCGCGCCGAGTTGGCCGCACTGCACGGGGTGGGGCCGAAAGCGCTCGGGATCCTTCAGAGCGCACTGGAGCAGCACGATCTCAGTCTCGGGTAGGGGTGCGGCCGGGGAAGTGCGCGACGCTGCCGCCAGCCGGTTCGGTTCGGGAACCTCCGGCCGGGCCGGACCGATCGCCTCGCTTTACGCCCTGCGATGGTCATGGCACGCTTCGTAGGCGTGCGGATGCGTGCGGTTTCAGCATGGTGGGAAGGGTAGGTCGACGGGGTTCGATGGCGAACATATGGCGGCGTAGGGCGGCGTATCCACTACTCCTCTGGCTGGTGTTGGGCGCCGTCATCGCGGGCGCGTGGAAAGTGTTCGGTAGCTCCACCCTGCTGACGGTGCTGACGATCCTGTCCACGGCGGCCGCGCTACTGCCGTTGTTCAAGGAAATCCGGTCTGAACGCGACGTCGTGAGCACCCCGGAGCAGGTCGACCAGGCCGTGCGGGTGCTCGCCATCGAGGTGCGCAAGCAGTGGGACGAGGAGTCTCGTCGGCGTCAGCTCCAGGAGACGCGGCAGATGCCGGTCCGCTGGGAGGTGGCGGAACGGCCGAAAGCCCAGTCACCGCTGCCGTCCACCGGGGAGCTGCCGCGGCTGATCGACGAGTTCGTGGGGCAGCCCCGCGCCATGGTGGTCATCGGCGAACCAGGTTCGGGTAAGACGGGCCTGTGCGTCATTCTTGCCCTCGACCTGCTGAAGGAAGCAGCCGAACGAGTTCCGCTGCTGTTGCAGATCGCCTCCTGGGATCCGGCAGAGAACCTCGACAACTGGATGGTCCGGAGACTGGTGGAGGATTATCCGTTCCTGGGTAGCGAGGCGCGGTTCGGCTCCACCGCCGGCAGTGAGATCGTCACCCAGCGCCTGGTGTTGCCGATCCTGGACGGCCTGGACGAGATGGCACCGGCGCTGCGGTCCGTCGCGCTGCGGGCGCTACACAGCGACTGGTCCGACCAGCCTTTCGTGTTGACCTGCCGTACGGAGGAGTTCCTGACGGCCAACGAACAGAACCTGCTCACGGGTCTGCTGGTCGTCCGTCTTCGGCCGCTGGAACCCCAGGCCGCGGCGAACTTCCTGCTCGACGCCAGCGCCGACGCGCGGTTGGAGGAGTGGGAGCCGGTCCTGGCCGACCTGGTCGCCCATCCGTCGAACGACCTGGCACGGACCCTGACCAATCCGCTGATGCTCGCGCTCGCACGTACCGTCTACGAGGCTGAGGACGTGTCGCCGGGTGAGCTGCTCGACAGGGAGCGGTTTCCCCGGCAGCACGACGTCGAGGAGTATCTCCTGGACCGGTTCGTTCCCACGGTGTTCCGTATCCGCCCGTACCGTGGGGTGCCGAATCCGGCCCGGGTTTCCCGTCGGTGGGATCCTGCGGTCGCCCAGCAGGCGTTGGTCTTCCTGGCCATGCATCTCCAGACCCTGGGGACTCGTGACCTCGCCTGGTGGCAGCTCACCCGTGCGGTGCCCCGTCCGGTCCCGCAGGTCGTACGGGTCACGGTGGGCACGCTGGGGTGCGGTCTGCTGGGTTGGGTGATGTTCGGGTTGTTCGGCCGGCCCTTCCTGGGAGCGGCCTTCGGCCTGGGGGTGGGCTTCCTCGCCGCGCTTCCGTTGGGAAGGTTGCGGGACAAGCGGCCGCGTCGGTTCGTACCTCGGATGCTCCGCCGCGCGGATCTGGCTCCGGAGTTTCTGGTTCGGGACATCGGCTTCGGTGTGGTGGGCGCGCTGGTCGGCGGTCTGATCGTCGGTCTGCTGTTCAGCGCCGGATACGGGGTGTTGATCGGTCTGTTCTTCGGCCTGGTGTTCGGAATGGTGCGACGGTTCACCGAGCCGACCGAGACGAAGGAACCGGCCAGTCCGGGCAACGTGTTGCGCGGCGACCGCAGCACCGTGCTGTACGGGACCGTCCTGGGGGCGACGGCGGGTGGGTTGGTCGGCGGCTTCATGGGGGGCATCGTCGGGGCCGAACAGTACGGGCTGATCTATCACCTGACCCCGGTGATGGAGGGACTCCTCGGCGCCTCGGTGGGGCTGCTGCTCGGGGCTGCCGGCCTCGGGATGATGGTCTACGCCACCAGCGCGTGGGCTCAGCTCGTGTTGGCGCGGATCTGGCTGGCGTGGCGTGGCCGAACGCCGCTACGGCTGATGACGTTTCTTGCCGACGCGCACAAGCTCGGCGTGCTGCGCCAGGTGGGGCCGCTCTACCAGTTCCGGCACGGGCTGCTCCAGGACCGTCTGGGGCGGCCGGTACCGGGGCCGGTGGAAACGCCGGAGGCGGAGCCGGCGGTTCGCGGATGACGGTCGGGTGGGGCGGGGATCACGTCGCCCGCGCCGTGGTGAGTTGCACCGGCCCGCTGAGGGACCAGTGCGCCACCCGGCCGGGCCACCGGTCGCCCGACCCGGTGTCGCCCACGCCCGCGACGTAACGGGCCTGCGGAAACCGGATGCGCGCCCAGGTGATGGGTATGTCCACCGGGCGGATCTGCAGGTCGGCCAGACGTCTCCGCACGCTGTCGCTGCCGCGACCGGCACCGTCGCTGCCCCAGTAGCCGAACTCGATTCGCGCCTGCGGCGAGACGTCGGCACCGAGGTCGGTCTGCTGGTGAAGCAACCAGGCCACGTCGGCGGGGTCGGTCAGATCCACCGTGCGGACGGCGGACCGGGTTTCTTCGACGGTCACCTGTACCCGGAGCGCGACCACCTCGAAGGGGTGTCGCCGTAGCAGCTGTGACAGGGCCTCGAGCCAACTCCGTTCGAAGGCCTGTTGTCGCCGTTCGAAGATCACCAGTGCGACGGCACGCGCGAGCGTGTAGCCGATCATCGCGACAGCGGTCCAGGTCGCCAGAACGTGGTCGACCAGCAGACGATCGGCGATCACGGCGAGCGCGGCGGCCACCAGCCAGCCCAGGGTGACGTTACGGGCGTGGGCGAAGGACGACCGGTGGGAGCCGACGGTGAACCGCCGCACGAGCGCGGCCGGCCAGCCCAGTGGTGCCGGGGGTATCGGGACACCCGGCTGTACGCTGCCCGACTCGGCCAGCATCCCCTCTGCTGTCCTCACCGCCTGCCGCCTCTCGCCGGCACCCCTGCCCGCGCTGCCGTCGTGCTCCTCGGCCGCGATGACCACGCGGGCCGCTCGCCTCCCGGGTCCACCGTCCGGGAGCGATCGGCTCTCTCCGGTTCACTCTACCGGCCGCGACCACGCCCCCACCGAACGTGAAGACAAAAAGCTAAATTGTACCCGCGCGTCAGCCGCTGTCATCGGCATGGGGATTCTCCGCCACGGGACCGATGTTCCCTGCCGGCCAGAAGAGCAACCGGTGGGGCCGGCGATCGGTGGGGTCGGGTTCCGCTGCGGGGAGACGCGGGCGGGCGAGGGTGCCGGCTCGCTGCCGGTGCCGGTCGATCAGGTGATGGACCAGCCCACCCGCCAGCATCATGAACAGCATTCCGAACAGTCGGTCACGGCTGCCCCCGGGGTACCGGTGGCGGAACTCCCGGCGTAGGTGCCCGATTCGTCGGCCGGTCTCGAACAGGGTGATCGATCCCAGCGTCACCTCGGTGGTCACGCCGGTGGCGCGGTCCAGCGCCACATCGTGGTAGTCGTCCAACACCTGGAGGACGTCGCCGAGTTCCACGAGTAGCCGCTGGTCGAGCGGTGGCAGCGCCGGCCGGAGCAGCCCGAAGAGCGCTGTCGTGCCGAGCCCGCCCTTGCCGCGGGTGATGCGCCGCAGGGCCTGCCCCGAGACGACGGACCCACGCTGCTGCCGCGACTGGATCTGGAACCGGTGCATCCGGCGAAGCGCCGCATGGACCGGTGCGGAATCCTCGTGCCGCAGCACCGTCTCGATGGCGCGGTAGAGCCCCAACAGCATCGTCTCGGCATCCGACTGTGGCTGGAAGGAACCGCCGTCGAACAGGACCGTCAACCGCTCGTCCAGGTCAGGGGCGCGGAAGTTGTCGAACAGGTCATCGTACACCCGGGTGAAGGAGCTTCCCAGCACGGCCCGGTCGGCCCGGAAGGCGATGCCCGTGGCCTGCGCGTAGCCGGACATGGCCAGACACACCTTGACACTGGTGCCCAGCAGGATCCGCGAGATCTGCCGTCGTCGGCCCACACCGGTGATGCTCGCGTCGATGATCGGCCCCACCGTCCGGTCGAAGACCTCGATGATCCCGTCGACGTCGCGTCTGACGAACCGATACACGCCCGGCCAACCCAGCGCCAGTGGCGCGAGACGCAGTACCGCGACGACCTCAGTGGACACGGCCGGTGCACTCGGGCCGAGCCGACCGGGACGGCCCTGATGATTCTGGACCCGTCACCGCCGGCCACCGTGCCTGCCGGGCGGCCGGTGCGAGTGCGTTGCGGGGATCGATCGTTGCCTAGGGGCTGTTTCACGACTGTGGGGCATGTGTCGACACTATCGAAGAACATCACCGGGTGTGTTCGGCTGATGACGCGCCGGTTCGCAGTGGTGACCTCGGCGCGGGCCGGAGGGGGTCAGCACACGGCCCGGTCGTGAGCTGGGGGACGCCACGACCACTCTCGGCTTCTCCGTCACCGATTGTGCCGGGTGGTCCGGTGGTGCGGCGTACTGAATCGGGGATTCACTGTCTGTCCACTGGGGCGACCTACCCTGCCTGGCATGACATCGAAGCGTTTCGAGTTCCGTCGTGCGGTGGCGACGGTCGTCGCGTCGGTCGGCGCGGTCGCGCTGGTCGTGGCACCGACGACGCCCGCCTCGGCCTCCACCATCCGCGACGGGTGGGTGCAGCTCTGCCCCTGGGGCAACTACCGGGTGCACCTCGAATACCTGACCCTCAACAACCAGACCGTGCAGCTGGGCCCGGTCCTCGACCCGGGGGCCGACTGCTGGTGGGGGCCGGTGCCGACCGGCAGCGAGGCCACCCTGATCTCGGTCGTCGGGCACTTCAACACCAGCACCGACACCTTCCTGGTGATCGGCCCGAACCGGAAGTACGAGACGTTCTACAACGGCGTCACCGGGATCGGCATCGCCGCCGAGGGCACGACCGCCTCCGGTGGCCGTAAGGACGCGCACTACTACCGGTACTGACCCACCCGGAACAGGGGAGACGTTCATGGTCCGCGCTGCCCGCGTACTGCTGGGGCTGTTGCTCATCGCGACGGTCGCCGTGCCCCCGCCGTCGTCGGCGCAGGCAGCGGCCCGGCCGGCGGGGGTGCCGCCGTCGACAGGCGGGGCGGCGTCGCTGGTGGCGGGCGTCGCGGGGGATGCCGAGCTGACCGCCGGCAACCGGATCGGCGGGGTCGCCGGGATGCCCGACTGGTCCCGGGTCGGCTATCTCGGCGGCCAGTCGTTGCCGACCGACGGTGATCTGGCCGGCGGCGCCTGCACGATCGACCCGGCCCGGCTGGCCGGTGAGTTCGGGGTCCGCGCGGACGATTCGGTGGACGACAGCGTGGGCCTCCAGTCGGCCATCGACCGGATCAAGGCCAACTGCTCGCCGTCGGGCAACGCCCGCCGGCTCTCGCTGATCGCGCTGCCGGCCGGGCGGATCGACATCTCCCGGCAGATCTACGTCGACGCGAACTTCCTGGTGCTGCGGGGCCAGGGCGCGGGCAGCGGCGGGACCCGGGTGGTGTTCCGGCCGGACGTCAACACCCGGTACGACACGCTGACCGCCGACGGCAGCCGGTGGAACCAGGACACCATGACGTTCGGCTCGGCACCGGACACCGGCACCGGGGGCTGGATCTGGCCGGGCCGGGCGTTGTTCAAGGTGCAGACCCGCGAGGTCGCCGAACGGTACGCCGACGAGTGGTCCGCCGCCCCCGCCAACCGTAAGGACCTGTTCGAGGGCTCGATCAACCAGCACTGGGCCTCCGGCCAGAAACTGGGATCGGCCTCCACCGACCCGGGGTTCTCGGCCCGCGCCGGGCAGAACGTGATCCGGCTCGACGCCAAGGCGAAGATGGACGGCTTCCGGGTCGGCGGCTACGTCTGGGTCGGGGTGGCCAACAGCCTGCGCTTCTACGAGCAGCAGGGGCTCGCGCCGGACGACCCGGGCACCCGGGAGAACCTGCACATGCGCCAGCAGATGTTCCGGGCGACCGCCGTGAACACGTCGGCGAAGACCGTCACCCTGGACCGCCCGCTGGAGTACGACGCGCCGGTCGACTCCACCTCGGACGGCTCCGCGCCGATCGCCGGCAACGTCTACACCAGCAAGATCACCCCGCTGCGTGCGGTGGAGGGCGTCGGCTTCGAGAACTTCGCGTTCTCCCAGGAGATGTCCGGCCTGCCCAAGCTGCTCGGTGGCGTCTACCAGCCGAGCCCGACCGACGCCGTGCACAACTACGGCAACCTGGCCCCCGAGTACGCCATGCACGGCATCGCCTTCAAGTGGGCCGCGAACAGTTGGGCGCGTGGGTTGGCCGGGTCGATGACCGGCTCGCACCCGATCGTCACCGAGGTCGCCCGCAACCTCCAGATCGAGCACAACACGTTCGACGGGGCGTGGAACAAGGGCAAGGGCGGCAACGGCTACCTGCGCGGCAGCCGGGTCTGGGACTCGCTGTGGGCCTACAACACCAGCCGGAACCTGCGGCACTTCACGTTCCAGTGGTCGGCCAGCGGCAACGTGGCGTTCGGCAACGACCTGGATTCCGACCTCAACCTGCACGGCGGCTGGGAACGCTACAACCTGTTCGAGGGCAACACCGTCCGCGTCCCGTACGAGCACCGGTCCGGCAGTTGCACCGCCAACTGCGGCGGCGAGGGCGGCGAACTGGAGGACGGCACCTGGTTCCCGATCTGGTGGGCGGCGGCGGCGAAGGCGATCAAGTGGTCCGGCGCGTCCGGCCCGCAGAACGTCTTCCACCGCAACACGATGATCAAACAGTCCGTCGCCGGTGGTCCCTACCTGCCCTACGAGCCGTATTCCAGCGACGGCGCCGATGCGGAGGCGATCTACCAGTTCGGGTCCGACCAGGCGAATCCGCGCGCGTTCACCCCGCTGAGCCAGGGCGGTACGGCGATCAAGGACTGGTCCGGCCGGGAGACCGTGAACTACGCCGGCCAGGGTGTCGCGGTACGCACCGGCGAACGGTGGCCGTCGCTGTTCCTGCGCGACGTCGGCCAACTCGAACCACGCGACGGCAACCGCCGGACGGTCGTGACCTGGAACATGCAGGGCGCGGGTTCCAGCGCGGGCGGCACCTACGAGAACAAGTACGCGACCGTGACGGGTTTCCTCAGCGCGGGGGCGCTGGCGGTGGCGCTCCAGGAGGCCGGGTCGCCACCGGCCGGCAGCGCGCACGAGCGGGGCCAGTACACCCAGAACGTGTTCCAGAACAACGGTGTCTTCCCTCCAGTGTACGAGTACTACCTGGGCACCCTGCTCGGTGAACCCACCCGTCACCTGTACTGGTTGAACACGGACACCTCGACGCAGGGCCCGAACCGGGTCAACCTGGCCATCGCCACCGCCCAGCGGGCCGACCAGATCGCCCTGGTCCCCGGTCAGGCGGGCGCCCGGCCGGCACTCGGCGTGCGGATCGGTGAGACGTTCTTCTTCACCGTGCACGGCTGGTCGGGCAACGGCGCCGGCAACGACATCCCGACCACGCTGGCGAACATCCGCACGTACATCCAGAACAACCCCGGCCCGAACGGCCCGTACGAGTGGATCGTGCTCGGTGACTTCAACCGTGAGCCCCAGGATCTGCGCAACGCCCTGCCGGCCAACCAGTACGGCGTGATGGCCCCGGACGGCAACACCCACCCGACCCTCGGGCCGGTACGCACGCTTGACTACGCCGTCACCGCCTTCGGCAACGGTGCGCCGCGGCTCTTCCAGGCCCACACGGAGACGACGATCACCAACTCCGACCACCACCCGGTGACCTACGGCTTCGAGCTGCGCGCCGCCGCGCAGGTGCCGCCGCTGTCCACGCCGACGAGGCCCGGCCAGGCCCTGCTGCGCAACGCCGCCACCACCCGGGTGGCCGACGCCGAACCTAACGGCGGGCCGCTGGTCGTGGACACCGCGTACGACCCGTCGCGGGCGCAACAGTGGCGGTTGGAAGGGGACAACGAGTTCCCCGGTCACCTGCGCCTGCAACGGGTACGGGAGGGCAACTCGACCGACGACCGCTACCTGGGCCTGGCCGACGCCGCCCCGGACGCCCGCGCGGCACTGGGCTGGTCACCGTCGCTGGCCCAGCTGTGGCGGCCGGTGAGCAACGGCGACGGCACGTACACCCTGCTCAACTACCTGACCGGCCAGGCGCTCACCGCGCTGCCGGGCGACTTCCTGCTGGCCGCCCGGGACGCGACCGACTCGCCGTACCAACGGTGGTTCCTCTCCTCCTCGACGGACCTCGAACTGCGGCGGGACATCCTGCCCGTCACCGCCCCCGCCGGCACGGAGGCCGAGCTGGGGGTGGCCGGCCCGGACGGCGTCGAGGGCCGGCCGGTGCAACTGCTGCCCACCACGACCGGCACCAGGGAGTGGCAGCCGGTGCCGGCCGGGCAGCGCGGTGCCGACCGGTGCTTCTATCTGCTCCACGGCGACGAGTACCTGACGTCCACCCCCGACGGGGGCCTGCCCCGGCCCGGCGCCCACGTCGTGCTCGACGACTACGACCCGCACAGCGAGGGACAGCTCTGGTGCGTCCACCAGGACAGCACCTCGATGAGCATCTACAACAACACGGTCGTGCAGGGCCAACTCGTCCAGACCTACCTGACCGGGCACGGCCTGAACGCGCACCTGAGCGTGGAGTCCGTGCCGGACAACGGGCGCGACGGCTGGCGTTGGTGAGTGACGCCCGGTCAGCCGGCCACCGCCTCGGGCGCGCCCTGCTCTCCGGTCGGCATTGCGGCCTTTCGCGTAAGCTGAAGGCCGTCGATGTCGTCGACGGCCGGGGGTACCGAGGTGTGGCGGGGCTGATGTCGGGACAGGGCGTCGGGGGCGAGCACCGGATCCGGTCGCCAGGCGCACTGCGACTGCAGATCCTCGGCCCGCTCCGGGCCTGGCGGGACGGCGTCGAGCTGGACCCCGGCCCCCGCCAGCGGGCCTACCTGCTCGCCCTGCTCCTGGCCCGCGCCGGTGGGCCGGTCAGCGCCACCGAGCTGATCGACCTCGTCTGGGGAGACGACGCCCCCGCGACCGCGCTCAACGTCATCCACAAGTATGTCGGTGCGCTGCGCCGCCTGCTGGAGCCCGAGCTACCACCCCGCGCGGTCGGCTCCTACCTGCACCGGCACCCGACCGGCTACCGGCTGTCCGCCACGGCGCAGATGCTCGACCTGATCGCCTTCCGCGAGCACGTCGTGGCCGCCGACGCCCACCGGGTCGGAGGGCGGGGCGGGGCCGCCCTCGACGCATACCTGCGGGCGCTCGCGTTGTGGCGGGGGCCGGCCGGTGACGGGCACGTGCACCGGCCGGGTGCCGTCGCCCTCTTCGCGGCGCTGGACGGGGAGTTCCTCGCCGCCGCCGTCGTCGCCGCCGATCTGGCCGTCTCGCTGGGGCAGCCGCACCACGTGCTGGCCCCCCTGCGCCTGGCGGCGACGATGGCACCTCTGCACGAGCCGGTGCAGGCGAGCCTGGTCACCGCGTTGGCCGCCGCCGGTCAGCAGGAGCAGGCACTGGCCGTGTTCCGGGCCGTCCGCACCGACCTCGCCGAGCAACTGGGGGTCGACCCCGGCCCGGCCCTGGGGCAGGCCTACCACCGGGCGTTCGGCCCGGCGTCGACGCGGTCGGTGCCGCCCGTGGCACCCCCGCCGCAGGCCCCGACCGGTGGCGGCCTGGTCGGCCGGGCCGGCGAACTTGCGGCACTGCACCACGCGACCACGGCGGCCCTCGCCGGGGGCACCGCGCTCGTGGTCGTCCAGGGCGAGCCCGGGGTCGGCAAGACCCGGCTGCTCCGGGAGGCCACCGCAGAGGCGGAGCAGCGCGGCGCGTTCGTCGTCCGGGGGCAGTGCCCCGAGGGCGGCGGCGCCCCCTCGATGTGGCCGTGGGTGCAGGCCATCCGCGCCGTCCTCGACGGGCTGCCCGCCGGGCAACGACACACCTCGGTCGGCCGGGAACTGGGCAGCCTCCTGGAACCGCGCCGGGACGTCCTCGCCGCGCCGGTGCTGCCCGACAACGGCTTCCCGTTCCGGCTCTTCGAGCAGGTCGTCGCGATCATCGCGGCGGCCTCGGCGCAGCGGCCGATGGTGCTCGTGCTCGACGACCTGCAATGGGCTGACAGTGCGTCACTCCAACTGGTCAGCCACCTCGCGGCCCGCCTGCCCGACCGCACCACGCTGATCGGTGCGCTACGCGACCGCGCCCCCACCCCTGGCTCCGCACTGTCCCGGATGCTCGCCACGGTCAGCCGGCTCCCCGGCCACCAGCGGATCATCCTCGGCAACCTCAACGAAGCCGAGGTGGCCGAACTCATCCGCCGGGAGACCGGTGCCGTGCCCACCCCCGATGCGACCCGCGGCATCCTCGCCCGCACCGCCGGGAACCCGTTCTTCGTCCGGGAGCTGTCCCGCCTGCTCAACGACCGGCCCCGGGGGCGGGCCGGCGTGCCGGCCACCGTACGAGACGTGGTCATCGACCGGTTGGCCGGGCTGGACGCCGACGCCCGCGACCTGCTCCGGATCGCCGCGTTGATCGGCCGGGACGTGGAACTCGGACTGCTCGCCCGCGCCGCCGGCCTCGACCTCGACGGCTGCCTCGAACGGTTGGAACCGGTGCAGGCGCTCGGCATGCTGGAGAGCCGGCCGGCCGATCCGTTCTCGCTGAGGTTCGCCCACGACCTGGTGCGCGAGGCGGTGGCCGCGACGACCCGACCGGCACAGGTCGGGCAGCTGCACCTGCGCATCGCGGACGCGCTGGAACGGGGCGGGCCGGACGCCGAGACGGTGGCCGAGCGCCTCGCGCACCACCTGTGGTCCGCCGGTCTGCTCGCCGAGCCGGCCCGGACGGCCCGGGCGCTGATCCGCGCGGGCCGGCACGCGGCGGGCAAGTCGGCGCTCGACGTCGCCGAGCGACACCTGCGCGCGGCGGTGCAGGTGGCCCGCGGCGCGGGCCTCGCCGAGTGGGAGCTGGCCGCGCTGGCCCAGCTCACCGCGGTCCTCGGGATGCGGTCGATGTACGGCTTCTCGGTGACCGACCTGCTGGAGCGGGCCGAACACCTGGCCTGTGGCCTCGGCCTGGAACGGGAGGCGGCCAGCTTCCTCTACTCCCGCTGGGCCGCCCTGGTCCAGGCGATCGAGCTCGACCGCAGCGCCCCGTTGGCCCGCCGGCTGCTGCGCCGGGGCGAGGAGTCCGGCGATCCGTGGGTGCTCGCCTGCGGTCTGCACGCCTGGGGCCTGCAACAGTGGGACTACGGGGAGATCGGCGAGGCGATCCGCTGGCTCGACCGGTCCCGGGACATGATCTTCGACATCCCGCGCAGGGACGGGGACCCAGTGCGGCACGACCTCCAGCTGCTGATGGCCGCGATGCTGGCCGAGGTCACCACGTTGCACGGTGCGGTGGCGGACGGGCGGGCCCTGCTCGACGGGCTCGAAGACCTGGCCGGCGAGGACCCGTACATGGTCACGGTGTGGGCGTGCGCCGCCACCCGCATCGCGGTGATCGTCGGCGATCCGGTGCTGGCGCTGCGCGCCTCCGGGCGGGGGATCGCGGTCGATCCCGGGTTCTCCTTCGTCTTCCTCGGCACCTACCAGCGGCTGGCCCGCTACTGGGCGCTGGCGGTCACCGGCCGGGACCCGATCGGCAACGCGGACCGGGCGCGACAGCTCATCGCCTCGCACCTGCTCGACCCGCCCCGCTCGGACGTCGCCGCCTGGCACGGGCTGCTCGGCGAGATGCTCATCGCCGGTGGGGCGGTCGACGCCGCCGCGACGGCGCTCGACCAGGCCGACTTCTATCTGGAGTCCTGCGGTCAGCGCCATCCGGAAGGGCTGCTGCTCCTGCTGCGGGCCCGGCTCCTGCGGGCCCAGGGTGAGCCGGTCGAGGTCGTGACCGCCGCCGCCGAGCAGGCACGGGCGGTGTCCGCCGAGCGGGGTGCGTTCCTGCACACCCGTCGCGCCGAACGGCTCCTCGCCGAACTGGCGACCCTGCCCACGCGATAGCGAGCATCCTGCCGTACGGCCTCCGGCACGTCCTCGGTGACCGCTACGTGCCGTTCGGTTTCGGCACCTGACAGCACCTCGCGGCGGTGCACCGCTTGACAAGCCGCCCCGTCCGGAGTGGACGATGGGACGTGAGAATTCTCGTGGTGGGCGGCAGTGGCCTGATCGGCACCCATGTGGTCGGGGTGCTGCGCGGGCGGGGCCACACGGTCACCACGGTGGCCCGTACCGCCCAGCCGGGCGTCGACCACCTGCTCGATCTGGAGTCCGCCGCGATCGACGACCTCCGGCCGTTGCTCGCCGGCCACGACGGGGTCGTCCTCGCCACCCGGGCGGACGAGCAGCGGGTGCTGCCCCGGCCGATCCACCCGCTCCTGCGTCGGGAACTCGTCGACCCGCTGGTGCGCCTGTTCACCGCCGCCCGCGAGGCGGGGCTCACCCGGGGGGTCGTCATGGGCTCCTACTACACCCACTTCGACCGGTTGCATCCACAGTGGCGTCTCACGACCCGCCACTCGTACATTCGGTGTCGGTGGGAACAGGCCCGGGAGGGCCGGGCCGCCGCCGGCCCGGATCTGCCGGTCACCGTGCTGGAGTTGCCGTTCGTGTTCGGCCGGACCGGCGACCGGCTGCCCAACTGGGCCGGTCCGCTCGACCGGTGGGCACGGTCCCGGGCACCGCTGGCGGTTCCCGTCGGTGGAACGGCCGCCGCTTCGGCGCGCAGCGTGGCCGAGGTCGCCGTCGACGCGCTCGAACAGGCCCGGGGCGGGGACGTCCCGGTCGCCGACGAGAATCTCACCTGGGCGGCGATGATGGGCCGCATCGCCGACGCGGTCGGCCGTCCCCGTCGGGTCGGCCGCCTGCCCGCCCCCGTCGTCCGCGCCTCGCTGGGCTGCGGTGGCCTGCTGCACGGTCTCGCGCGCCGGGAGGCGGGCCTCAACCCGACCCACCTCGCCGACCTGCTGCTGGCCGACCTGTTCATCACGCCCACCACCGGCCGGTCGCTGGAACCGGCGCTGCGCGCCACCTTCGCCCCCACCGCCTAGACACGCCGCCGCCCGGCGGCGCCGGGGTCAGGCACGCCACCGCCGGGTGCGCTGCCGGTGGGCATGCCCGCGCATCGGACGTTGCCGCCGCCGCCCAGGCACGCCGCAGGATGGCCCGCGTCGGGCGGGTGGGGTGCTACAGCCACACGCAAGGTTCGCGTTAGGTCCGCCCGCGACGATCGGGCGTATGAGTGAGATCGGTCGCACGCTTCGGGTTCCGGACGCCAACCTGTACTACCAGATCTGTGGTTCCGGGCCGGTGCTGCTGATACTCCAGGGCGGGGACGGGGACGCCGACCGGGCGGCCGGTCTGGTCGAGCAGCTCGCCGACGCGTACACGGTGGTCACCTACGACCGGCGTGGCCTGTCGCGCAGCGTCATCGACCCCGACGACGGCCGTCCGGTGCCCGTGGAGACCCACGCCGACGACGTGCACCGGCTGTTGGCCGAGGTGACCTCGGAGCCGGCGGCGGTGTTCGGTTCGAGCATCGGCGGCCTCACCGGGCTGCACCTGGCCACCCGGCACCCGGAACAGGTCCGGGTGCTGGTCACGCACGAGCCGCCGATCCTCGACCTGCTGGCCGACGACATGTGCCGCACGGTCAACGCCGGTCTGGACGAGGCGGAGGAGCTGCACCGGGGCACCGGTGGCCTGCCGGCCCTGCTACGTCTGGGCGCGCTCAACGGCGTGGACTTCCGCCGGTTGGAGACCGAGCCGGGGGTGACCATGTCCCCACCCGACGAGCGGCGCACCGCGAACATCGAGTTCTTCCTGGCCCGGGACCTGCCCGCGTTCCGGGACTACCGGCTCGACATGGACGATCTCGACGCGATGAAGACTTCGCCGACCCGGGTCGTCCCGGCCGGCGGGCAGGACTCGCACGGCGTGTGGGGCTACGTCGCCGCCGAGCGCCTCGCGGCCCACCTCGGGGTGGCGACCACGGATTTCCCCGGTGGGCACGCCGGCCTGACCACCCACCCCCGCGCCTTCGCCGCCCGGCTGCGCGAGGTGCTCTCCAGTTTCGGCGTCTGACGATCGGGAGGCGAGACCATGACGACGATGGTGCACGACACGACGACGACCGGCGCGGCGACGGGACAGGCTCCGGTCCGGCAGCTCGACCGGGTGGTCATCCGCTTCGCGGGTGACTCGGGCGACGGGATGCAGCTCACCGGGGACCGGTTCACCTCGGAGACCGCCCAACTCGGCAACGACATCGCGACGCTGCCCAACTTCCCGGCCGAGATCCGGGCGCCCGCCGGCACCCTGCCGGGCGTGTCGAGCTTCCAGCTCCACTTCTCCGCCTCCGACGCCCTCACCCCCGGCGACGCACCCGACGTCCTGGTCGCGATGAACCCGGCCGCGCTCCGGGCGAACCTTGCCGACCTGCGGCGCGGCGCGGCGATCATCGTCGACACCGACGAGTTCACCGGACGCCAACTGACGAAGGTCGGTTACCGGGCCAACCCGCTGGAGGACGGTTCGCTCGACGGGTACGAGGTCCATCCGGTGCCGCTGACCACACTGACCATCGGCGCGCTCGCCGACACGGGGGTGTCGAAGCGGGACGCCGAACGGGCCAAGAACATGTTCGCGCTCGGCCTGCTGAGCTGGATCTACGCCCGTCCGTTCGCGTCGACCCTGCGGTTCCTGGAACGCAAGTTCGCCACCCGCCCGGAGTTGGCCGTCGCGAACGTCACCGCCTTCCGGGCCGGCTGGAACTACGGCGAGACCACCGAGGACTTCACCGTCCGGTACGAGGTCGCGCCGGCCCCGATGCCGCCCGGCCGGTACCGCAACATCACCGGCAACGCGGCGTTGGCGCTGGGCCTGGTGGCGGCCGGCGTCCGGTCGGAGCTGCCGGTGTTCCTCGGCGCGTACCCGATCACGCCCGCCTCGGACATCCTGCACGAGCTGTCGAAGCACAAGCGGTTCGGCATCACCACCGTGCAGGCCGAGGACGAGATCGCGGCGATCGGCGCAGCTCTGGGCGCCTCCTACGGCGGGGCGCTGGGGGTGACCACCACCTCGGGGCCGGGGGTGGCGCTCAAGGGTGAGACGATCTCCCTGGCGGTCGCGCTGGAGTTGCCGCTGGTCGTCATCGACGTGCAGCGCGCCGGCCCGTCGACCGGGATGCCGACCAAGACCGAACAGGCCGACCTGGACATCGCGCTGTTCGGCCGCCACGGCGAGGCGCCACTGGCGGTGATCGCCCCGGCGACACCGGCGGACTGCTTCGCCGCGGCGATCGAGGCGGCCCGGATCGCGCTGACCTACCGCACCCCCGTCATCCTGCTGTCGGACAACTACGTGGCGAACGGCTCCGAGCCGTGGCTGCTGCCCGACGTGTCCCGGCTGCCCGACCTCCGGGTCAGCTTCGCCCGGGAACCCAACGGCCCGGACGGCCGGTTCCTGCCGTACCTGCGGGACCCGCAGACGATGGCCCGGCCGTGGGCGGTCCCGGGCACCCCGGGGTTGGCGCACCGGATCGGCGGCCTGGAGAAGGCGGACGGCACCGGCGACATCTCGTACGACCCGGCCAACCACGACCTCATGGTCCGCACCCGGGCGGCCCGCATCGCGTCGATCCCGGTGCCCGACCTGGAGGTGGAGGACCCGGACCCGGACACCCGGGTGCTGGTGCTCGGCTGGGGCTCGACGTACGGGCCGATCACGGCGGCTTGCCGGGCGCTGCGCCGACGGGGACTTGCCGTGGCGCAGGTCCACCTGCGGCACCTGAACCCCCTGCCGGCGAACCTCGGCGACGTCCTGGCCCGCTACGACCGGGTGGTCGTCCCCGAGATGAACCTGGGTCAACTCGCCCGGGTGCTGCGCGCCCGGTACCTGGTCGACGTGGTGTCCCACACCAAGGTCGAGGGTTCGCCGTTCACCACCGGCGAACTGGCGAACGTCTTCGAGAGGGTGATCGGTGATGCCTGAGGTCGCCCTGTCGTTGACCGCCCGGGACTTCCGCTCCGACCAGGAGGTCCGCTGGTGCCCCGGGTGCGGTGACTACGCCATCCTCGCCGCGGTGCAGGGGTTCCTGCCCGAGTTGGGCATCCCGCGCGAGAACATCGTCTTCATCTCCGGTATCGGCTGCTCGTCGCGCTTCCCGTACTACCTGGACACCTACGGGATGCACTCGATCCACGGGCGTGCCCCCGCCATCGCCACCGGCCTGTCCGTCAGCCGGCCCGACCTGTCGGTCTGGGTGGTCACCGGTGACGGCGACGCGCTGTCGATCGGGGGCAACCACCTGATCCATGCCCTGCGCCGCAACGTCAACCTCAAGATCCTGATGTTCAACAACCGGATCTACGGCCTGACCAAGGGGCAGTACTCGCCGACGTCCGAGCTGGGCAAGACCACCAAGTCGACGCCGGTCGGCTCGCCCGACACACCCTTCAACCCGCTCTCGCTGGCGCTCGGCGCCGAGGCGAGCTTCGTCGCCCGTACCCTGGACGCCGACCGTCAGCACCTGCAGTCGGTGCTGCGGGCCGCCGCGGCCCACCGCGGCTCGGCGTTCGTCGAGATCTACCAGAACTGCAACATCTTCAACGACGGTGCCTTCGCGCCGCTCAAGGACCCGGACGTCCGCGACGACCACCTGATCCGGCTCACCCACGGCGAGCCGATCCGGTTCGGTGCGGACGGCCGGTTCTGCGTCACGCATCCGCCGGGCGGCTTCGGGCTCGTCGTACGCCGCACCGCGGAGGTGCCGGCCGGCGAGATCGTGGTGCACGACGAGTCGGTCACCGACCCGGCGTACGCGTTCGCGCTGACCCGGCTCTCCGGCTCCGACCTGGGCACCACCCCGGTCGGCGTGTTCCGCGCCATCGACCGGCCCTGCTACGACGACACCGTACGCACGCAGCTCGCGCACGCCACCGCGACCATGCCGCACGATCCGACGGGGATGCTCGCCGAACTGCTCGACAGCGGCGACACCTGGACGATCGGCTGATCGCCGTGCACCGGAGACGAGACGGGCGGGGCCGAGGACGTCCCCGGACCGTGCGGGCCGGGGACCGGCCCGACATCGTCACCGACCGGGACGTCGGCACCGGCGCTTCCCGACCCCACCGTCGGGCACAGCCCGTCGACCGCACAGAGCCGGAGGTATGGCCATGACCACGTCGCAGGTGAAGGTTCGTCTCGAGGGCGGCCCGAACGGTTTTCCCGACGACTTTCGGGCCCGACTGGTGAGCAGCCTGGAGCCGAAGATCAAAGTCCGGTACGGCTGCGGCTACGAGCACTTCGAGCGCACCGAAGAGTCGCTGACGGCAGTCGACGGTGACGTCGTCATCTACCGCTGGACGGCGCAGACCCGCGTCGCCGAGTGACATTTCCCCCCACCCGCGGTGGCCGCCATCATCCCCCCGATGGCGGCCACCGCGCTGTTCGCACCTGATCCTTGCCCGGTAGTCGGGTCGGGCAGGTAGCGGTCGGCGCGGCCGGCGGACCTGTGCAGGGACCGGGCTCCGGGTGGACCGGGCGGGTGTGGACGGCGGTTTCGCTTTCGCGCGGCCCGGGGTTTCGCGCGGCCCGGGGTTTCGCGCGGTCCGGGGTTTCGCGGGGACCGGCCCATGTGCGCCGGGGCATCCCGTGGGGCCGGGTCCGGGTATGCCGGAAGGGTGGTGGCGGGCACGGCACTGGCACCGCCGGCGGGACGTGGCCGGCGGTGCCAGTTGGTTCCGCGAACTCAGCTCACCAGGTGACGGGAAGGGAGGTTACGCCACCGGTGAGGGTGAAGTCGCGGAACTCCAGCTCGGCTGGGGGGACAGCGAGCTGGAGGTTGGGGAAGCGGACGAGCAGCGTCGCGAACAGGCACTGCAACTCGGCCCGCGCGAGGCTCGACCCGATGCAGAACCGGGGCCCGTGCCCGAACGCGATGTGCCGGTCCGAGTCGCGGGTGATGTCGAAGCGGTCCGGGTCGACGAAGACGTCCGGGTCCCGGTTGGTCGCGGTGAAGGCCAGCAGGACCAGGTCACCGGCCGGTACGTCGGTGCCGCAGACCGTGATGTCCTGGTGGGCGTAGCGGGGCAGGACGTCCTGGGTGGACGGGGCGACCATGCGCAGCATCTCCTCGACCGCGGACGGCACCAGGCTCAGGTCGTTCTGCAGCTTCTCCCGCTGGTCGGGGTGGGTGAGCAGCAGCAGGGTGCCGAGGTCCAGCCGGGTGACCGTGGTCTCGTGGCCGGCGAAGAGCAGGCCGGCACCCATCCGGGCGATCTCGTCGTCGGTGAGGTTCTCCTGCTCGGCGACCGCGAGCAGGTCGGAGAAGACGTCCTCGCCCGGCTCGGCCCGCTTGATGTCGATCAGCCGGTACATGTAGGCGACGAGCCGTTCCCAGGCGGCCTTCGCCGCGGCGGGGTCGTCGAGCGCGGTGGCGCCGGCCGAGTAGTGCCGGAACTCGGTGCGGTCCTCCGTCGGCACGCCCAGCAGCTGGCAGATGACCAGGACCGGCAGCGGGAAGGAGAGGGCCTCGTGGAAGTCGGCCGGCTGCGGGCTCGCCGCGAGATCGTCAAGCAGCTGGTCGACGATCTCCTGCACCTGCCCGCGCAGCTTCTCCACCCGGCGGGCGGCGAACGACGGCCCGATCAGCCGCCGGAACCGCTGCCGGGCGGCGACCTCCTTGTCCGGGGTGCCCAGCGGCCCGGTCAGCACGGCCGCGTTCGCGACCCGGGCCGCCTTGGCCGGCTCCGGGTGCGATCGGCCCAGACGCGGGTCGTTGAGCAGCGTCTTGACCTCCTCGTACCGGGTGACCAGCCACGCCTCGTCACCGGCCGAGGTGCGCACCCGGACGATCGGTTGGGTGTCCCGCAGCTCGCGGAACAGGGGTGCGATGCCGTTGACGTCGAACTGGTCGCGCTCGAACGGCAGCGCGGGCAGGTCGACGACGGGCAGGTCGCTGGTGATTGTCATGGTGGATGCTCCTTAGTTGAGTGAGATCCGGTCGAGGCGCTGCCGCTGGGCCGCCCGTACGCCCTCGGCGAGTGCGATCGGCGTGGGGTTGGCGAAGATGTCGGCCAGCGCGAGCCGGACCCGCAGCCGGGCCTCGACCTGCTGGACGAGCCGGGCGGCGAGCAACGAGTGCCCCCCGGCGGTGAAGAAGTTGGACGCGGCGTGCACGTCGGCGTGGCCGAGCAGGTCCTGCCACAGGGTGATCAGCTCGTCGACCACCGGGTCGCCGCTGGCCGCCGCCGGGCGTACGGCCTCGCGTGCCCGGCGTTGCCGCTCCTCGGCGAGCCGACCCAGCGCGGGATAGTCGACCTTGTCGTTGCCGGTGGTCGGGAAGCCCGCCACGACGATGAACTCCTGCGGCACCGCGGCGTGCGGCAGCACCCCGATGGCGTGCCGCCAGAGGTCGTCGTGGACGGCGTCGTCCGGGTCGGGGCCGACGACGAACGCGACGAGTGTGCCGTCCGCGCCACCGTGCACCAGCACCGCCGCCGCGTCGACCGCCGGATGCTCACCGAGCACCGACTCGACCTCGCCCAGCTCGATCCGGTTGCCCCGCAGTTTCACTTGGCGGTCCATCCGGCCGAGCACCTCGATGGTGCCGTCCGGCCGCCAGCGGGCCAGGTCCCCGGTGCGGTAGAACCGCCCGTACCGCTCGTGCCCGCCGAACCGTTCGGCGGTCAGTTCCGGGCGGCGGTGGTAGCCGATCGCCACGCCCGCGCCGGCGATGCAGAGTTCCCCGTGCAGGCCCACCGGCAGCTCGCGACCCTCCGGGTCGACGACGAGGACCTGGGTGTTCGCGATCGGCGTACCGACGTGGACGGGCCCGCTGAACGGGGCGTCGAGCAGCGCCGCGGTGGACCAGATGGTCGTCTCCGTGGGGCCGTAGACGTTGTGCAGCTCCCGGCCGGCCCCGGCGAGTTGCCGGGCCAGCCCGGCGGGCAGCGCCTCGCCGCCGCTGAGCAGCTGGACGTCGCGTAGGACGTCCCCCGCTTGTTCGGCCACCAGCCGCCAGGTCGTCGGTGTCGCCTGCACGATGTCGACCGGATGCTGCCGCAGCACGTCCAGCAGCACCGACCCGTCGGTGCGGGCGGCGTCCGGGGCGACCACGGTCGAGCCGCCGGCCGCCAGGGGCAGGAAGAGTTCCAGGGCCGAGATGTCGAAGCTGAACGTGGTCAGCCAGAGGGTCGCGGTGCGTGCGTCGGCGTGGAGCAGGTCGACGAAGTGCTCGATCAGGTTGGCCAGCGCCCGGTGGGTGATCCAGGTGCCCTTCGGGCGTCCGGTCGACCCGGAGGTGTAGATGAGGTAGGCCGGGTCCGCACCGGCGGCGAACTCGTCGGTGGCCGGGTCGACCGGGGTCGGCTCGGCGGTGGTGACCTCCACCGGGTGCAGCACCATCCGGCCGGGCACCTCCGGCACCGGGGTGCCCGGATCGGCGATCACCACCCCCGCGCCCGAGTCGTCGAGCTGGTAGACGATCCGTTGGTACGGGTGGGCCGGGTCGATCGGCAGGTAGGCGGCCCCGGCCAGCCAGGTGCCCAGGACCGCGCCGACCAGTTCCGGACCCCGCCGGCCCAGCAGGGCGACCACCCCGCCCGGGCCCACCCCGGCCGCGCGTAGGGCCGTCCGGGTGCGCTCCGCCGCCGCCCAGATCTGGGCGTACGACACCTCGCGGTCGCCGTCGCGGACCGCCACCGCCGTCGGTGCCGCCGCGACCCGGGCGGCGATGGCCGTCAGCACCGAGGGGCTCCGCGCCGGACGGGTGGTCGCGTTCGCCGCGCCGATGGTGGCGAGGTCCGCCGGGGCGTGCAGGGGTAGCGCGTCGACCGGCTCCCCGCTGCGCTGGCCGAGCGTCACCAGCAGCGCGTCGAAGCGCGCCAGCATGGCGGTCACGTCCGCCCGCCCGAGGACCTCGGTGTAGAAGACCGCCCGTACGTCCAGCGCGCCGGCCGTCGAGATGACGAAGAACTCCAGGTCGAACTTGCTGAAACCGTTCTCCACGATGCGTCGTTGGGCCCGCAGCCCACCGAGGTCGTAGCTGGCCTGCCCCTCGTCCGGGACGTAGTTGAACAGGTGCTTGAAGACCGGGTTGCGCCAGGAACCGGTGGCCGGTCGGAACTGCGCCATCAGCGCCTCGACGGGCACCTCGCGGTGGATGATCGAGGCGAGGAACACCCCACGGGCCTCCCCGACCAGGCTGGCGAAGGTGACGCCCGGCGGGATGCGCAGCCGCAGCGGCAGCGTGTTGATGTGGTAGCCGACGGCCCGGCTGCTCTCGGCGGTCCGCAGCGAGGCGGGTGCGCCCACGACGACGTCCCGGCCCGCGCCGTGGCGGGACAGCAGCAGGCTGTACGCCGCGTAGAGGATGACCGCCTCCGGTGCCCGCAGCTGCCGGGCGAGGGTACGCACCGCGTCGTACGCCGCCGCCGACAGGCGGGCGCTGACCCGGTCGCCGGTGAGGGTCGGTTGGGCCACGTCCGGGGCCTCGCACCACAGGGCGAGCCCGGACGGGTCGAACCCGGCCAGCTGGTCCCGCCAGTAGGTGAGGCTGCGTTGGCTCGGTGCCGTCTCCAGGCAGAGCGGGGCCGGCTGCGCCAGTTCGGCGGGCGGCTCGGCGTCCTCCGAGATCGCGGTGTAGTGGGCGACCAGTTCCTCGGTCAGCACCACCGAGGAGAGGGCGTCGAAGTTGAGGTGGTGCACGGCGAGGCAGAGCACGTCCCCCTCGGGGGTGCGGAACCGTCCGGCGCGCAGCAGCGGGCTGCCGTCCATCGCGAACGGGCGACCCACGTAGTCGGTGAGCAGTTCCTCCAGGTCGGCCCGGGTGACCTCGTACTGGTCCAGCGTGATGGTGATCTCGGTCGGGCCGAGGACGTGCCGCAACAGCCCCGCCGGGGTGTCGCGGAAGACCGTACGCAGCGTGGCGTGCCGCTCCAGCAGTCGGGCGAGGGTCTCCTCCAGCTCCCAGTCCCCGAGTTCACCCTCGACGTCGAGGGCCACCGCCAGGTTGTTGACGCCGGAGCCCGGGACGAGTTGGTCGAGCATCCACAGCGCCTCCTCTTTGCGGGTGGCGGCGGCCGGCCCGGTCACGACCGTGCCCCGCCGTGGACCCGTACCCGGCCGAGCAGCTCGCGGGTGGCTGCGGCGACCGCCGGGTCGGCGAGCATCCCGGCGTGCTCGACCGGGAAGGTGATCTCGTTGCCGGCGAGGTTCGTCGGGGCCTGCGGGTTGATCGTCCGGTACCCGTTGAGGCCGCTGGTGGGGCTCGCCGAGGTGAGCACCGTCGCCCGCGACCACGCCGGCAGCGGGTCGAACTGGCCGGCGGCGCAGAGGTAGCTGATGAAGGAGCGGAAGAGGGTGACCACCTCGGCGCCGCTCGTGGCGTCCAGGCCGAGCCGGGGGAAGGCCACCGCGCCGACCTGTCCGAAGATCTCGCTGAGCCGGTCCGCCAGCGGCTCCAGGCCGGCGAGGTCGCGTTGGGCCTGCCGGCCCGCCTCCCGCGCCTCGTCCAGCTCGGTCGGCGTCAGCGAGGAGGTGGCCACCTCGATGATCTTGGCGAACTGCCAGTACATGGTCAGCGGCGTGACGGTCTCGGGGTCGAACAGGATCAGCTGGGGCTCCGGCTGCCACTGACCCACCTGCGCGGCCAGGGCCGGGGCCAGTGCGCCCCCGGCGCAGAATCCCATGACCGCCGTCACCGTACGGCCGCTGTCGCGGACCTCGTCGGCCCAGCGCTTCACGTATCCCTCGCCGCTGGGCCCGACCAACGCGTCCATGCCGAGCGGAACGGTCTCCCACACGCTCGAATCCGGTCCCAGGTGCGGTGCCAGGTCGGCGAACCGCGCCTCCGGGCGGCCGGTGGCGTCGAAGTCGATGGCCAACGCGACCTCGTCGGTGCTGCCTGTCGTCAATGCTCGCCAGGTGGTCGATTCATTCATCGTGTTTCGGTCCCCTCGCTCCACTGTCCGTCTGGGGAACGCTATGGCCGGTCACTGAAACCGTTCTAAAGCCGGACCCCGCGTCGATCGACGCCGATCTTCGCCACTGCGGACGGCAATGGGGGACGCCATCCGACCGACCCCGCTGCCTGTGCGCACCGGGGCCGGTCCGTGTCGATGGGGCTCAGCTCAGCCGCAGATCCGCCTGGATCGCCCGGGCCACCGGGGCCCAGTGCCGCAGCAGGAAGAAATGGTCGCCGGCGAACGGTTGCAGGCGGAATCCGCCGTCGGTGTGGCCCGCCCAGGCCCGCGCGTCGGCGAGCTCGACCCGGGGGTCGGAACTGCCGTGCAGCGCCGTCACCGGGCACCGCAGCCGGGGCACCCCGGCCCGGGGCGCGTACGTCTCGATCGCCCGGTAGTCGGCCCGGATGGCCGGCAACACCATCGCCGTCAGTTCCTCGTCGGCGAAGACGTCGTCGTCGGTGCCGCTGAGTTCCGCGACGTCGGCGAGCAACCCCCGGTCGTCGCGCAGGTGGACCGTCTCGTGCCGGGACACCCCGGGCGCCCGGCGGCCGGAGGCGAACAGCCACAGCGGGGCGACCCCGAGCTGTTCCAGGCGCAACGCCACCTCGAAGCCGAGGATCGCGCCCATGCTGTGCCCGAAGAGCGCCACCGGTCCGGGCACGGCCGCCCGGATCACCTCGGTCAGCAGGTCGGCCAGGGCGTCGATGGTGCCGACCGGCGGCTCATTGCGGCGGTCCTGCCGGCCGGGGTACTGCACGCACGTCACGTCCGCCTCGGCGGCGAGCAGTTCGACGAGCGGCCGGAAGAACGTCGCCGCGCCGCCGGCGTGCGGCAGGCAGATCAGGGTGGGTCCGCCGCTGCTGCGGGTGCCGAACCGGCGTAGCCAGAGGTCGGGCTCGTCGGTGCGGTACGGCGCGTTCGCCGTGGTCGTGGTCACGACGCCGCCGCCAGCGGGCTGACCAGCATCGACGGCCCGAGGTCGCGGTCCTGGAGGATGTCCTGGTGCAGATCGCGCAGGGCCTGGCAGGGCTCGATGCCGATCTCCATGTCGAGCCGCTGGCGGGCGGTGTGGAAGACGGCCAACGCCTCGGCCCGGCGGTCCGAACGGTGCAGGGCGAGCATCAGGTACTGGTAGAGCTTCTCGCGTAGGGGCTGCTCGGTGATGAGGGCGGAGAGCTGGCCGACGATCTCACGGTGGCCGCCGAGGGTCAGCTCGATCTCCATCAGCTGCTCCAGGCACTCGATGCGCAGCTCGTTGAGCAGGGTGGCGTACGCGTACACGACCGGGCTGTCGATCAGTCCGCTGAACGCGGGTCCGCCCCAGAGCAGGAGGGCCCTGCGCAGGGTCTGGGCAGCCGGGAAGAACTGGCCGGCCCGGCGTAGCTGCTGGCCGAGGTGGGCCAGCCGGCGGAACTCGTCGGCGTCCAGGTCGCCCTCGGCGGTCAGGATGGTGTACCCCCGGGGCCGGGTCATGATGGCGGCGTCGTGGCCGCTGGCGCGCAGCACCTTGCGGAGCTGGGAGATGTAGACGTAGAGCGCGTCGTTGGCCCGGCTGGGCGTGTCCTCGCCCCAGATCTCGCTGAGCAACTGGTCGGAGGTGACCATCTGGTTCGTCTTCGCCAGCAGCACCGCCAGCAGGGTCTCGGTCTTGCGGGTACGTGGTGTGACGACACCGCCGACGCCATGGACCCTTATCTCGCCAAGGATCTCGTACTTCACGGATGTTCCCCCCGTCGAGTGGGCCCGCCGGCGCGGTGTCGGCGGTGCGTGGCATCGGGTGGAGTGCCGGCGCTGTCGTGGCGAGTCAGTCCGCCGTCTGGTCAACCCAAGTCACTACGCCACTGTGGCGCAGGTCGATACCGAATCAGTCCCGATCCGTTCCCGCCGGCCGCATCGCCGCAGTTCGCGGTGGGGAGGGCGGGCCGCCGGGATCCGGGAACGACGGCGGCGTGACGCCCGGACGGGTGTCGTCGGTCGGTGGCGGAGGCGGCACCCGGGTGCGGCGACGGCGGTCCACGCCGGCACACCATGTCTACCCGATAGACCGAAGTCGCCACAACCGTTGGTTTTGAATGCGTTTTGCGTCATGCGCCCATAAGTGCCGCACTGTCGTCGTCCTCGCCATCTGGGACCGCAATGGTATTCATGGGTAGCGATGTGGGATCGTTCCGGTAGCGACGGTTGTGACAGTGGCATTGTCAAAACGACCGACGAACATCGGGGGAACGTCATGTTCAAGATTCGCATCCTGGGTCGGGCCGCTGTCGTATTGTGCCTGGCCGTTGGGGCCTCCGCGGTTACCGGGCTCGGCGCAGATCGCGGTCAGGTGGCTGCCGGTCAGGAGGGTCACACCGTTGTCACGGTGGTCGCCGACGGGCCGTTGCTCGACAATGGTGGACCACGCTGAGGCGCCCGCCAGCCGAATAACGTCATCGATCCGTAGCGGATTTTACGACGCCCCACCATGGCAGCGC
Organism: Micromonospora sp. NPDC048894; assembly: GCF_040649765.1. NCBI lineage: Bacteria > Bacillati > Actinomycetota > Actinomycetes > Micromonosporales > Micromonosporaceae > Micromonospora > Micromonospora sp. NPDC048894. Next base: position 127,574 of record NZ_JBEZFY010000018.1, read on the forward strand.
ATTGATCGATGTCGTCGGGCGGTGCTGTTTCGAGGTGCGGATGCCGTGCCCCGTGACGGTGGCCGCCCGGCACCGGGCCGGCGGTCAGTGCGCGACGGCCGACCGGGACTGCTCCAGCCGCCCGAGGTGCTGCTCCAGATCGTCGCCGGTGACGCCCATGGCACGGTAGAGGCTCAGCGCGGCCTGCCAGTCCGTCATCGCCTGATCCAGGTCCCCGAGACCCGCGTGGGCGCGTCCCATGCCGTCCAACGCGCGCGCCTGTTCGAGACGCAGACCGATCCGGTCTGCGTTCTCGTGGGCCGTCCGGTGCCGGGTCAGGGCACCGGTGAAGTCGCTGCGTTCCGTGCTGACCCGACCGAGGACGTTCTCCACCTCCGCACGCAGCGCCGGGTTCTCCAGGCCACCCAGCAGGCTCAGCGCGCTCAGTCCGTGCCGTTCGGCCTCGGCGAGCCGACCCAGCCGCATCAGGACCTCGGCGTACCGCGTCTCGAGCATGGCCCGGGCCCGGCGGCTGTTCGTGGTCTGCACCGGAACGGCCGCCAGGGTCAGCGTGGCCAGCGCGGCGGTCCCCTCGCCCAGGCTGCTCTGCGCCGAGGCGAGCCGGGTCAGGGCCGAGGCGAGGTCGGCCGGCTGGTCACGGCCGTCGAGCAGGCGTACCGCCTCACGGGCGCTCGTCACCGCCTCGGCGTGCATGCCGAGGACGTTCTGTAGCTGGCTGATGTTGCTCAGCGCATTGCCCTGCTCGGCCAGGCCGCCCATCGTACGGTGGATGGCCAGCGCCCGTTGCTGGTAGCTGAGCGCCTCCTCGAACCGGCCCATGCTGGCGCAGACGATGCCGATCCGGCCCAGGCAGGTGCCCTCCCCGACGGTGTCGTTGGTGTCCTGGGCGATGGCCAGCGCGTCGGCGTAACACTCCAGCGCCTCGGTGAACTCGCCGAGATACCAGTGCGCGATCGCCACGTTGATCAGATTCAGTCCCTCGTGGACCGGCTCGTCGATGCGGCGGGCGGCGGCCGCGGCGTTGCGGAAGGTGGCGACGTGCTCGTGCATCTCGCCCCGGACGTAGAGGAAGAAGGCCATCGTGCGGGGCAGGTGGCACAGGTGGAAGTCGTGCCCCCGGTCGGTCGCCAGGTCGATCGCGGCGAGCAGGTTGCGTCGTTCGGCCTCGAACCACTCCAGCGCCTCCGCCTGGTCGTCCAGCGGCGGAACGTCCTGCGGCGGATTCCGTACCCGGGCTTCGGTCACGAACCGACCGGGCTGGACCCGGTTCGCCGCGGTCTCCGCCGTGACGACGTAGTAGTCGAGCAACCGGTGCAGGGCGGTGGCGTTCTCGTCGTCGTCCTGGGCGAGGACGGTGCGGACGAAGTTGCGGACCAGGTCGTGCATCTCGTACCGGTCGAGCTGCCGCTGGATGAGCAACTGCGAGTCGAGCAGGTCCTCCAGGATCTGCTCGGCCCGCTCCTGCGGGACGCCCGCGAGCGCCGCGGCGGTGTAGGCGTCGCAGCTCTCCCCGGGGAACATCCCGATCAGGCGGAACATCTGCTGATGGTCGGGACCGACCCCGTGGTAGGACAGGCCGATGCTGGCCGCGACGCTGCGGTCGTCGAGGACCAACTCCCGCATGAGCCGCCCCTCGCGGCGCAGCCGGCCGATCAGATAGCCGAGCGTCCACTTCGGGCGGTTGTGCAGCCGGGCCACGGCGATACGCAGAGCCAGCGGCAGCCGTCCGCACGCCTCGACCAGGGCCTGCACCTCGGCCTCGGTCGCCCGGTGCCGGTCACCGAGCAGCCGATGGACGATCGCGCTGGCCTCGTCGTCGAGCGGGGGGTCGAGGGTGATCGAGTGGGTCCCGTCCAGCCCGTTGAGCCGTGACCGGGTGGTGATCAGCACCAGACTGGTGGCCGAGCTGGGCAGCAACGGGAGGACCTGCTGGGCACTGCTGGCGTTGTCCAGCAGGATCAGCAGCGACCGGTCGGCGGTCTTGGCCCGCCACAGCGCCGACCTGCCGACCTGGTCGGTGGGGAGCTGCTCGCCCGGGGTGCCCACCGCCCGCAGCAGGATGCCCAGCGCCTCGACCGGGTCGACCGGCTCCCGGCCGTAGGTGAAGCCGTGCAGGTCCAGGAAGAGCTGACCGTCAGGGAAGCCCTTGCCCAGGCGGTGTGCGGCGTGGATCGCCAGGGTGGTCTTGCCGACGCCGCCCATTCCGTTGATCGACACGAGGGTCAGCGCCGTGGCGTCCGGTCGGGCGTAACCGACGAGCGACTCCAGGGTGTCGACGTGTCCGGTGAAGTCGACCAGGTCCCGGGGGATCGTCATCGGACGGTTCGACGACGTCACGACCCGGGCCGCGGGTGCCGACGCCCGGGTGGCGGAGCGCGGATCGAGGACCGGGTCGTTGCGCAGAATCTGCTCGTGCCGCCGGTTCAGCTCCGGCCCGGGGTCGATGCCCAACTGATCGGCGAGCGACTGCCGGGCGTCGGCATAGACCTGGAGGGCCTCGGCCTGCCGACCGGCCTGGTAGAGCGCGGTCATCAGCAGGACCAGCAGCCGCTCCCGCATCGGGTGCTCGGCCGCCAGCGCCCGGAGCTGGCCGACCAGGTCACCCTCCTCGCCGATCTCCAGTTGCAGGGTGATCAGACGTTCGACGGTCATCAGGCGTCGTTCGTCGGCGCGGGCCGCAGCGGTGCGTACGGTGAGGCCGTTCATGCCGCTCAGCGCGTCGCCGCGCCAGAGGGACAGGCCGGTGGACAGGGCGTCGATGGCCTCGTCGGGACGGCCGCCGTCCTCGGCGGCCCGGGCCCGGACGAGTTGTCTCTCGAAGATCTTCAGGTCGACCGCAGTGTCGTGGACGTCCATCCGGTAGCCCGGCCCGTCCGTGACGATCAGCCCGGGGGGCAGCCGCCGACGCAGGTCCGCCACGATCTTCCGGATCTGGTGCGCCGCCGTCGAGGGTGGTTGCGTCTCCCAGACGACCTGCACGAGTTGTTGCAGGGTGACGACGCATCCGGTGGCCAGCAGCAGGGCCGCGAGCACCAGTTCCTGCCGGGTGCCGCCGAGGGGTACGCGGACGCTGTCCACCCACACTTCCAGGGGACCGAGGAGTTTGAAGACAATTGGTTGATCGGCGGTGATCAACGACTCTCGATCATCCCCGGATGGCAACGTGTCCCTCCCCAAGAGATGTGACGAATCGCAATTAATCATGTTTCGGCGAGAGTGTCAACCTGCTTTATTTCACGTTGTCGATATGGTCGTTAAGACCGTTCCGAGAATTTTGCCGAAGGTGTTTGTGCGGGCGGGTCCGGGCCAGCGGTGTCGGGTGCCGGGAACGACGTGCACGGGAGCGTTTCGAATAGAGGTCTCTTGTCGGCGATGCGACTCGCCCGCGCTGTGACTCTCCCTCATGAAAAGCCGCCCCGCAAGCACCGACACCTGCTCGTTCGTCGCGAGCGGGCGAGCTCGGACCGGCGGTCGGGGCGGTGATGGCGGCTGCGCCGACCGGATCCGTCCCGCCGGGTGGGGGCGCCGGACGGGCGGGTGCGCCACCACCGGCCCGTACCAAGATCCTCTTTAGGTCGCCGTTAGGCGGGCCGAGGACCGTTGGGGATGTTGGCCGCACCATTTCCCGAAAGCGGGTGGCAATGAAAGTCCAGAACGTCTTTGTCGCTGGTGTCGGCACGTATCTGCCGGACCGCATCACCACCGAAGAAGCCGTGAAACGCGGTTGGTACGACGAGGCGAACCGCACCCACAGCGATCTTCATTCGATCGCGGTCGCAGCGGACATGCCCGCCCCCGACATGGCGTTCCAGGCCGCCTCGGAGGCGATGAAGCGGTCCGCCCACCGCCCCGAGGACGTGGCGGCGCTGATGCACTGCCCGGTCCACTACCAGGGGCCCGACACCTGGTCCGCCCCGCACTACATCCTGCACGAGACGCTCGGCGGGCGGGGGGTGCCGGCGCTGGAGATCCACCACGGCTGCAACGGGATGCTGTCGGGGCTGCGGCTGGCGGCGGCGCAACTGATGGCCGACCCGGAGTCGACCGCCGTCCTGCTCACCGCCGCCGACAACTTCTCCACCCCGGTCGTCGACCGCTGGCGGATCAGCTCGCACTACGTGCTGGCCGACGGCGCGAGCGCCGCCCTGCTGTCCACCCGGGGCGGCTTCGCCGAACTCCTCGCGGTCGGCTCGGCGTCCAACCCGGCGGCCGAGGTCCTGCACCGGGGCGGCGAACCACTGTTCCCGCCGAGCATCACCACCGGGCAGCGGGTCGACCTCGAGGCGCGCTCCCGCTACTGGGCCGAGCAGTGGGCCAACGGGGTCACCCCACCGGTGTTCCACCTCGGCGACCTGGTCACCGAGACCGTCGACCGGGTGCTCGACGAGGCCGGGGTGACGATGGCCGGCATCGCCCGGGTCGCCCACAGCGGGGTGGCCCTCGACCAACTCCAGAACGGGATCTTCGACCCGCTGGGGATCACCGCCGAGCAGACCGTGTGGGACTTCAGCCGCACGGTCGGGCACTGCGGCGCCAGCGACCAGATTCTCGCCCTGGACCACCTGGTGACCACCGGCGCCGTCGGCCCGGGCGACCACGTCCTGCTGCTCGCGGTCGGCGTCGGCATCGAGGTCGGCTGCGCGGTAGTCAAGATCATCGAAGAGCACCGTTGAGTCGACCGGAAGGACCCACCGTGCAGCAGGAAACCACGGCAACCACACGTGAGGAGATCCGGCAGGCGATCGCCGTCGTGATCGGCCTCGACGCCGCAGCCATCGGCGACGACGCCAACCTGGTCCAGCTCGGCCTCACCTCCCTGCAACTGATGCGGCTGGTCAACGGCTGGCGTCGCGCCGGGATGCGCGTGCGCTTCGGTGACCTCGCCGCCGCACCCACCGTGACCGCCTGGTCGCAGCAGCTCGCCGACGCCGTCACCGCACCCTGACCCGACCGCCCCGACCCGACCGCCCCGAACCGGTCCGACCCGACCGCCCTGACGGCCAGCGCCCCCGACCACCGGTCGGGGGCGCTGGCCGTGCCACCGGTCACCCGGCCGGCTCACCGAACCACGACTTGAGCGCGCCGGACAACCCCTCGGCATCCGCGACCGGATCCCCGGCCCAGGCGACGTGACCGTCCGGACGTACCAGGACGGCGTCCACCGGGATCTCCCCGGTCGGGTCCGCGTGAACCGCGTCCACCCGGTCACCCAGTGCCGCCAGGGTGCGTCCGGCCGGCTCGGGCGTCCGGCCGGCCAGGTCCAGGTAGACCCCGCGCCCGCCATGGTGCAGGTCGGCCACGCCGCCCGACGTCGTCGCCCCCGTCGCCGTGGCGGCCAGGGGCCGTACGCCGGTCAGCGGCACATGCGGCAGCCGGCGACCCGCCGGCACCGGACCGGTCGGCTCCACCCCGACGTCGTAGCGGACGTCGAGCCCGGTGGACAGCTCCAACAGGTAGGTGTTGACCTGCGGCAGGCGCAGGAGATCGGCGAAGAGGCCACGCAGCGGGGTCACCCGGTCGATCGGATGGATCAGCGCGAGCTGCGCATCGGTGGCCGCTGCCGCCCGGACCGCCTGCGGATGGCGCTCCTCGTGGTAGGTGTCCAGCAGGTCGGGGCGGCCCCACCCGGACAGCTCCGCGGCGAGCTTCCAGCCCAGGTTCACGGCGTCCTGCAGACACAGGTTGAGGCGCAGGCCGGCCAACGGATAGAAGGTGTGCGCCGAGTCGCCGGCCAGGAAGACCCGGCCGCTGCGCATCCGGTCCACGGTCCGGGTCTGGCCGCCGTAGCGACGGACCCAGCGCACCGGCGCGTCCGGGAACTCCGCCCCGGTGAGCCGGGCGATCGCCGCACGCAGCTCGGCGGTCGTCGGCGCGGTGTCGGCGGGAGGCGCGACGTCGAACTCCGCCGTGATCACCCGCAGCAGCCCCGGCCCGACCGGCACCGCCGAGTAGACGCCCCCGCCGGGGCAGAACTTCGACCCCCGGTGCTCCGGGGGCAGGTCCGCGACCGCTATCTCCACGTCGGCCACCAGGCCGCAGTTCGCCGGGCCGGCCCCCGGGAAGTCGATGCCGGCCGCCGCGCGCACCGTGCTGTCCTCGCCGTCGGCCGCCACCAGGAAGCTGCCGTGCAGGTGGTACTCGCCGCTGGGGGTGGCGACCCGGACCCGTACGCCGTCGTCGTCCTGGTGGAAGGCCGTCACCCGGTGGCCATGGCGCACGTCGGCCCCCCGGGCCACGGCGGCGTCGCCGAGCCGCCGTGCGATGAACTGGTGCCCGAGCAGCATGGCCGGCTGGTGCCGGCCGTCGAGCGGCGACATGTCCAACCACATCAGCGAGAAGTGGGTGCCCTGCACGGGGGAGACGTGCCCGCGCAGGCCGGCGAGCAGACCCCGCTGGTCGAGCAGCTCGGCGGTGGTGGTGTTGATCGCCTGTCCGGGCGACTCGTCGGTCAGGCCGGGGCTGCGCTCCAGCACGACGACGTCGATCCCCCACAGGGTCAGCTCGTGCGCGAGCATGAGCCCGGTCAGGCTCCCCCCGGCGATGATCACTGGTGCGGTCATGTGCGACTCCTTCAGCCGATGCCGAGTTCGTTGTCGATCAGGTCGAAGATCTCGTCGTCGGTCGCCGTCGAGATCGCGGTCACCTCGTCACCGGTCTCCGCCACCACGGCGGACCGCTGCTCCTCCACCCGGTCCTGGAAGCCGGCCAGCCGGGCGGCCAGCCGGCCCATCGCCGCGGCGTTGGGTGCCGCCACCGTCAGGTCGGCGGTCAGCCGGTCCAACTCGGCGAACAACACCGCGAACGGGTCCTGCTCCCGGGGCGTCAACCGTTCACCGAGGTGCCTCGCCAGCTGTGCCGGGCTCGGGTGGTCGAAGATCAGACTGGCCGAGAGCCGCAGCTGGGTCGCCGTGGCGAGCCGGTTGCGCAGCTCCACCGCCGTGAGCGAGTCGATGCCGAGGTCCTTGAACTGCCGCTCCGGGGGGATGCCCGCCGTCCCGGCATGGCCCAGGGTGATCGCCGCGTTCTCGCAGACCAGGGTCAGCAGCAGGGCGTGCCGGTCGCCGTCGGTGAGCCCGGCGAGTCGTTCGGGCAGCGGCCTGAGCGTCGCCGGACCGTCCGGCTCCGACGAGGCTGCGTCGACCGGCCCGGTCAACGCCCGGAAGAGCGGCGCGAGCAGCCCGTCACGAGCACGGGCGGCGAGGGTGGGCAGGTGCAGCCCCATCGCGACGGTCACCGGCTGCCCCAGGTCGACGGCCGCGTCGAGGGCGGTCAGGCCGTCCGCGACGTCCATCGGCCGTACGCCGATCCGGCCGAGCCGCTGGAGATCCTGCTGCTGGAGGCCGGCGCCCATCCCCGACTCGGTGTGCCACAGCCCCCACGCGATCGTGGTGCCGGCGAGCCCCAGGGTGTGGCGGTGGTGGGTCAGGGCGTCCTGGAAAGTGTTGGCCGCGGCGTAGTTGGCCTGACCGGCGTTGCCGAGGGTGCCTGTGGCGCTGCCGAAGACGACGAGATTCACGTCGGGGTGGTGTTGGAGTGCGGTGTGGAGGGTGTGGGTGGTGTCGATTTTGGCGGTGAGGGTGGTGTGGAGGGTGTGGGGGGTTTGGGTGGT
>NZ_JBEZFY010000019.1:0-103194 GCF_040649765.1 Micromonospora sp. NPDC048894
TAGTGCCTCGTCGCGCAGTCCTGAATGGGCTCATCTAGCCAGGCCATCAGGCGACGTCAACTTTCGCGCGCTGGATGACGCAAACCTCTTGATCACCGGGGCGGGACGAGGTGGGACGAGGCGAGCCGGGACGAGGCGAGGTGGGGGTGGGGGGTGGGGGGTGGGATGGGGAGATGGTGAAGGGATGTGGAGTGTGAAGGTGGCTCGGGTCGGTGTGGTGGGGTTGATACTGGGGCTGGTCGGCGGAGTGGGGTGGGGTGGGCCGGTGGGGGCGGTCGACGCGGCCGGGGCCGGGTTCGGCGGCGGGGGCGGCACCGTCGGCGGGGGTGGTGTCGTCTGTGCGGTCGATCCGGCGGTGCCGAAGCGGCAGTTCCGGGCGATGTGGATCTCGTCGGTGGTGAACATCGACTGGCCGAGCGCAGCCTCCCGTACCGCCCCGGACCGGATCGCCGCCCAGCAGGCGGAGTACCGGGGCTGGCTCGACCTGGCGCAGCGACTGCACCACAACGCGGTGGTGGTGCAGGTCCGGCCGACCGCCGACGCGTTCTGGCCGTCGCCGTACGAGCCGTGGTCGGAGTACCTGACCGGGGTGCGGGGGCAGGACCCGGGCTGGGATCCGCTGGCCTTCCTGGTCGCCGAGTCACACCTGCGGAACCTGGAGTTCCACGCCTGGTTCAACCCGTACCGGATCTCCATGCCGGCACCCGGGGGCGCGGGTGCCGACCTGGGACAGCTCGCCCCGGACCATCCGGCCCGGCAGCATCCGGAGTGGACCTTCGCCTACCCGCCGGCCGGCGTCGCGGGCAGCCGGCTCTACTACGACCCGGGCGTCCCGCAGGTCCGTGAGTTCGTCCAGACCGCGATACTCGACGCGGTCCGCCGGTACGACATCGACGGCGTGCACTTCGACGACTACTTCTACCCGTACCCGAGCGGCACGTACCCGGTGCCGGACGATGCGACGTTCGCCGCGTACCACCGAGGGTTCACCGACCGGGCGGCCTGGCGGCGGGACAACATCGACCTGCTGATCCAGGAGATGGGGGTCAGGGTCAAGGCGGTCAAGCCGTGGGTGAAGTTCGGGGTGAGCCCGTTCGGCATCTGGCGCAACGCCAGCGCCGACCCGGACGGCTCGGACACCACCGGCAGCCAGTCGTACGACATCATCTCGGCCGACACCCGCAGGTGGGTCAAGCAGGAGTGGATCGACTACGTCGTGCCGCAGCTCTACTGGTACATCGGCCAGTATCCGGCCGCCGACTACGCCCGACTGGTGCCCTGGTGGGCGCAGACGGTACGCGGCACCCGGGTGCAGCTCTACATCGGCCAGGCGGACTACAAGAGCGGCGACCCGGCCTACGGCACGTACTGGATGAACCCGCAGGAACTGTCGGACCACCTGACGCTGAACCGGGCGTACCCGGAGGTGCTCGGCAACGTGCACTTCTCGGCGGTGCAGGTGCGGGCCGACCGGCTCGGCGCGACGAGCCGTTACGCCGCCGCGCACTACTCCCGTCCGGCGCTGGTGCCGACCATGGCGCACCTGCCGGCCAAGCCGCTGCTGCGTCCGGCACTCACCCGGGCCGAGCGGACCACCGAGGGGGTACGTCTGCGTTGGCGGCAGCCGGCCGACGGGACGGGCCAGCTCGGCACCGCCACGTCGTACGCGGTCTACCGCTTCGACGGGCCCGGCCCGGTCGAGGGGTGCGGGCGGGCCGACGCTGCACACCTGGTCGGCACGGTCCGGGCCGCCCCGGGGCAGCCGCAGTCCTGGGTGGACGGCACCGCCGAGCCGGGTCGGGCGTACACCTACCAGGTGACCGCGCTGGACCGGTCGTGGAACGAGAGTGCCGCCTCGTCGGCGCGGGTGGTGCGCTGATCGTCCTCGGACGCCCCGGGTGCTCCGGCACCCGGGGCATTCGTCTGTTTCGACGTATGTCACCAATACGTCGCCTCCACCACGCCCCACCGACGGGACATTGATCGAGACTGATCTAACTCCGGTGACCAACCGGTGACACACCGTACCGCCCATCCCGCGGAGGAAAACTTGTCCCGTCGTCTCGCCACCGCCCTCGCCGCCGGCACGTTCGCCCTGCTCAGCGTGCTCGGCGTCGGCTCACCCGCATCCGCCGCGGTGAGCACCTCGCAAAAGCTCAGCGTGCTGAGCAGCTGGACCCAGACCAGCGCCAGCAGCTACAACGCCTGGAACTCCGGTCGCCTCAACCAGGCCGCCTGGGCGGACTACGGCTTCGACTGGTCCACCGACTACTGCTCGTCCAGCCCGGACAACCCGCTCGGCTTCACCTTCAACCTCTCCTGCTACCGGCACGACTTCGGCTACCGCAACCACAAGGCGATGGGGATCTTCTCGGCCAACAAGGCCCGCCTGGACAGCGCCTTCTACGAGGACCTCAAGCGGGTCTGCGCCACCTACAACTCAGTCGTCCGCCCGGCCTGCACCAGCCTCGCCTGGACGTACTACCAGGCGGTCAGCATCTTCGGTTCGGTCGCCGCCGTCTCGCAGGCCGACCTCGACCGGGCCGCCCGGATGAAGGCCGACGCCGAGCGGGCCGCCGCCCGACGCGGCTGACCCACCGGCAGCCGGGCGTCCGGCGGCGCGGGCCGCGCCGCCGGACGCCCACGCCCACCGGTCGGTCTGTGCGCCGCGCTCATGTCCGCCGGATCGCCGCCGCGCCCGTCGGACGGCGCGGCGGGTCAGGCCCACTCCTCCCGACGTTCCGCATCGCGGCGGGCCAGCGGTCGAGGGGTGACCGCGCCGGCCGGTCGGGGGGTGGCCGTGCCGGTCGGTCGCGGCGTCACCACACCGGTCGCCCGGAACCGGACCGAGTCCGCCGCCAGATCCGGGTGCTCCACGGCGAACGCCAACGCCGCCGCCTCCTCCAGACCCAACTCGCCGCCCTCGCCGTAGGCCGCGTCGAAGGCCGCGTCGCCGAGGGTGCGCCGCAGCTCGACCTGCCGCTCCTGCCAGTACGTGGCGAAGATGCCCGGAGTGCCCCGCAACCGGGCCCGGGTGGCCTGGGCCGCGCCGAACAACCGGGCCGCCGTCACCGGCTCCCCGCCCAGCGCACACCGCACCGCCACCGCGTTCACCGTGTCGCAGGCCCGCCCGTGGTAGCCGTGCCCCATCCGGGCCCGCAGCGCCACCAACAGGTGGTCGTGCGCGGCCACCAGGTCGTGCCGGGCCAACGCCACCATGCCCAGCAGCATGTCCACCGACCGGTAGCCCCGCTCCACCGGCCGGGCCGCCTCCGCCGGGCGGGCCGCCCCGAGCAGCTCCGCCGCCTCCGCCAACGCACCCCGCCGCCACAGCAGCTCCGCCAGGTTGTAGACGGCCAGCAGGGCGTCCCCGCTGACCTCCAACTCGCCCGCCCAGTCGATGACCTCCCGGCAGACCCGCTCCGCCTCGGCGAACTGCCCCATGTCGACCAGCGGCGCGGCCCGCCCGGCGAGCACCCGGGCCAGCAGCCCCGCGTCACCGGCCTGCCGGGCCGCCGCCTCCGCCCGCTGCGAGAACCGCAGCTCCTCGGCGAACTCGCCGTCCGCACCGGCGTGCAGCGAGTGCAGGTGGTACGCCGCCGCCAGCTCCGCCTCGGGGATCGCCTCCCCGGTCTCGGCGATCCGCCCGTACAGCCGGAACAGCCACAGCCGGGCCTCCCGGGACAGCCCCCGCTCCCGCCACCACTGGTCCAGCCCACCGGCCAGCAGCAGCCCGGCCCGCGCACTGCCCCCGGTGGCCGACCAGCGCAGCGCCGCCCGCAACTCACGGGCCAGCGGGTCCACCGCGTACAGCGACAGGGTGACCGGCCGGCCGTCCGCCCCGAGGTGGGCCCGGTGCAGCGCGTGCTGGGCCCAGGCCACGTGCCGGTCCCGGGCAGCCTGCTCCTCGCCGGTCTCGACCAGCCGACGCGCCGCGTACGCCCGGATCGGGTCGAGCATCCGGTAGGTGCTGCCGGAGGCGTGCGGCTCGGCCAGCACCATCGACTTGTCCACCAGCACCGACAGCGGATCGAGCGGGTCGTCGGCGAACAGCCACTCCACCGTGGCCAGGTCCACCGGCCCGGCGAAGACCGCCAACCAGCGCAGCAACCGGGCGGACCGGGGCCCCAACGTCCGGTACGACCAGGTGACCGTGGCCTGCATGGTGAGGTGCCGCTCGGTGGCGGAACGCTGCACCGCCCGGTGCGCAGGGCTCGGCGGCGTCTGCCCGGAGGCTGCTGCGACCAGGTCCACGGTGTCCTGCTGGTTGCCCGCCCAACCCCGCTCGGCGGGTGGCTCCGGGGCGTCCCGCCCGGCGTCGAGGGTGCCCAGCATGTCGTCCAGCCGGGCGGCCAACTGACCGGCGGAGAGCACCCGCAGCCGGGCCGCGGCCAACTCGATCGCCAACGGCAGCCCATCCAGCCGCTGCACCACCCGGCGCAGGTCGGCGGCCTCCGTCCACTCCGGCGGGCGACCGCCCCGGGCCGCCGCCGTCCGGTCCAGCAGCAACGCCACCGCGTCGCTCTCGGTACGCCCCGGCTGCGGGTCGACCGCCAGCGGCGGAATCCGCCACACCACCTCACCGAGCAGGCCGAACGCCTCCCGACTGGTGGCCAGCACCCGCAGTCCGCTGCCACCGGCGAGCAGCCGGGAGATCACCTCGGCACAGGCCGCCGGCTGGGCGTCACAGGTGTCGAGGACCACCAGCATCCGCCGGACGGCCGCGTACTCGACCAGGGTGTCCAGGATCGGGCGGCCCGGTTCCGGACGGGCCCCGAGCACGGCGGCGATCGCGAACGCCACCAGCCCCGGGTCGGTGACCGTGGCGATGTCGACGAACCACACCCCGTCCGGGTACGCCTCCACCTGGCCGGACGCCACCTCGACGGCGAGCCGGGTCTTGCCGGCGCCACCCGCACCGACCACGGTGACCAGCCGGTGCCGACGGATCAGCAGATCCAGCTCGACCCGTTCGGTCTCCCGGCCGACGAACGAGGTGACCTGGGTGGGCAGGTTGTGCGCCAACGCCTCGGCGGTACGCGGGCGGGGGAACTGCCGCCCGAGCCCCGGCGCGACGAGTTGGAACAGCCGTTCCCGGTCGTCGAAGCCCCGGAGCCGGTGCAGGCCCAGGTCGATCAGGGTGGCCCCGGTGGGCAGCGGTTCGGCCAGCCGCGCGGTCGACGCCGAGCAGAGCACCTGCCCACCGTGCGCGGCGGCGGCCACCCGGGCGGCCCGGTGCACCTCGGGGCTGGCGTACTCGCCGTCGCGGGGTTCCGCGTAGCCGGTGTGCAGTCCCATCCGCACCTTCGGGGCTGCCTCCGGGTTGGGCCACTCGTGGGTGGACAACGCCCGCTGCGCGGTCAGGCAGGCGGTCAGCGCCGCCGACGCGTCCGGGAAGGCCAGGAAGAACGAGTCCCCCTCGGTCAGCAACTCCGCGCCGTCGGTCTCGGCCAGCGTGTCGCGCAGCAGGCGACGGTGCTCCCAGAGCACCGGGCGATAGTCCGACCCGAGCAGTTGGGCCAGCCGGGTGGAACCCTCGATGTCGGTGAACACGAAGGTCACCCAACCGCTCGGGAGGTGGATCCGTGGCGACATTCGTGGCACCTCCGCCCTGACGTCGGGGTTCATGCTGCCCTATGGTCAACCGGTCACGCATCGTGAGAACGGTTGGGCGATATCGGACCCAAGGGGCTCACTGACCCTGGCGCACCGACGCGCCGCACCGTTACATCGGGTCGTTTCCGACCCGGTCACCAGCCGGTCCGGTCACCGGACGATCCGGTCAGCAGCCGCAGCCGCCCCCGCAACAACCGCCACCGGAGGCGGGACCCGCAGGGGCGCCACCGGCGCCGGAGCCGCCACCACGGCCGGTGACCGCCACGGTGGACAGGAGCTTGACCGTGTCGGCATGCCCCTGGGGGCAGTCGGCCGGCGCACCGGCCTCGGCCATCGGCCGGTTGACCTCGAAGGTGTCGCCGCAGGCGCGGCAGCGGAACTCGTACCGGGGCATGCCCCCACCCTACGGCCGGACCTGACTCCCTGGCCGACATGGGTGATACTCAAACAGTGGTGAGCGGCGAAGATTCGACGGTACGGCCCCTGCGGGCGGCGACCCCACCCGAGGACGTACCCCCCGCTCCGCGGCGCGGCTGGATCCCCCGGCCCCGCCGACCCCACCGGGCCCCCTCGTCCACGCCGGCCCCTACGGCCCCCGCCTCCCCGACGGCCGACGCCGCCGCTCAACCCCGGACCCCCGAGGTCCGGCCGCAGCCGACGACGCCCGAATCGCAGCCGACGACGCCCGGGTCGGAGCCGACGACGCCCGGGTCGGAGTCGGCCCCGACGACCGGCACCGACGGCACACCCGAACCGGCCGTGAAGACCGACGCCGAACCGGCCGCGAAGACCGGTCCCGGTGACGAGGGCGGGTCGGCCGCGAAGGGCGACGGGGGCGACGAGGCCACGCCGGGTACGCAGCCGCCGGCGGGTGGCGGTGCGGTGGCGGGTCGGCGGCGGCGGATCCCGTTCGCGCACGCCGTCCGCCTGCCGCCACCACGGCAGGCGGTGGGCGCCGCGACCCGGGCCACCCGGGCCTGGTCCCGTCGTCCCAGCGGCCGGCTGACGTTGCCCGCCCTGTTCCTGTTCGCGCTGGTCGCGGCGACCGCCGCCGTCGGCGCGGTGGTGGTGCCAGGCGCGGTCCGGGCACCCCGACCGGTGGCGGTGGACGACCCCGCCACCACCGGCTCCGGGTTGCCGTCGGTCGCCACGACCACCGGGATCCCGGTGCTCCCGGGCGGAGGCGTCCCCTCCCTGCCGCCGGCCGGCTTCCCACCGGGCGGGGTCGCGCCGACCGGACCGGTCGCCCCCACCGCCGCCGGCCGGCCCGCCGACGCGCTGGGTGACTGGGCCCGGGTCACCGGCACCAAGGTGGCCGTCTCCCCGATCGCCATGCAGGCGTACGGTTACGCCGAGCTGGTGCTCGCCCGGACGAACCCGAGCTGCCGGCTGAGCTGGACCACACTCGCCGCGATCGGCTACGTGGAGTCCCGGCACGGGCAGGCCAACGGCGCGACGCTCGGACCGGACGGCCGGGCCGTACCGGAGATCATCGGTGATCCGCTCGACGGCAAGGGCGGGCGGTCCCTGATCCGGGACACCGACGGCGGGCTGTTCGACCGGGACACCGTCTACGACCGGGCGATCGGACCGATGCAGTTCATCCCCACCACCTGGGAGCAGGTCGGGGCGGACGCCGACAACGACGGCCGCAAGGACCCGCACGACCTGGACGACACCGCGCTCGCCGCCGGCAACTACCTGTGCCAGGGCGGCCGGAACATGACCATCCCCGGCGACTGGTGGGGGGCCATCCTCTCCTACAACGACGTCCGCCGGTACGCACAGGACGTCTTCGACAAGGCCCACGAGTACGGGCGCGCAAGCCGTACGTGAGGTGATCGTTCGCATACATTGGCGGACCGGACACTTCCCCCGAAGAGCCGTTGACGGCAAGCTAGACGCGTGATGGTGCGCGAGTGGGATCCCCGAACCGCGTCGTCCGCCGAGATCGGCTCCGTACTGGACACGCTGAACGCGGTCCTCGCCGCCGATCTCCCGCAGGACCCGCCCTGGCGGGAGGATTCCCTGCGGGAGTACCTCTCCGAGGTGATGCCCGGCGAACGACGCATCTCCTGGGTGGCGGAGGACGATCCGCCGGCCGGAGGCGGCCACGGCACCATCCTCGGGCACGTGCACGTGCTGCTGCTCGGGGACATCGGCGTGCTGGAGGTCCTGGTGCACCCGGCGGTGCGCCGCAGCGGGCTCGGCCGGGAGTTGGTGCGCACCGCCGCCCGACGGGTCTACCAGGAGGGCTTCCAGTCGATCGGGGTCGAGGTCGTCGGGGACACCCCCGCGATCGGCTTCTACTCGTCGCTGGGCTTCACCCGCGAGTACGTCGAGACCCGCAGCGTGCTCGACCTGGGCACGGTCGACTGGACGGCGCTCACCGAGATGGCGGCCGGCGTCGACCCGGGTTACCACCTGGAGTTCTACCCGGGTGGGCCGTCCGACGACCTGATCGAGGCGTACGCGCGGGCCAAGGCCGAGGTGCGCGACGTCGACGACGGCGAACTGCGCCCCAGCTCGTACGATCCGCAGCGGCTGCGGGACAGCCTCGACACGCTGCACCGCCGGGGCATGAAGCCGTACATCGTGCTGGCCCTCCAGGAGCGCACCGGCACGGTGGCCGGCCTGACCGAGGTGGTGGTGCCGGTCCAGCACCCCACCCGCGCCGACCAGTACGACACCATCGTGGTGCGTGACCACCAGGGCTACGGCATCGACCGGGCGATCAAGGCGCGGATGCTGCTGGAGCTGCGGTCCGCCGAGCCGGAGCTGACCGAGGTGCAGACCTGGAACGCCCAGGCCAACGAGGCGATGCTGAAGGTCAACGCCGAGTTGGGCTACCAGGCCGACCGGGACTGGTGCGAATACAGCGTGGACGTCGCCGAACTGGTGCACCGGCTCGACGCCCAGCGCTGAGCAGGGCGGCCGGCGGCGTCCGATCGAGGGCGTCGGGCGGCACTGTCGCGAATTCACCACATCGCCCCCGGGGGGATGGACGGCGGACAGCGACGCACCTTAACGTGCGTTGGTTCCCGTCCACCCATCGTGGAGGCCCCATGCGCCTGCGCCGCAGATTCGCCGCGCTCGCCACCGTCGCCGTCGTCGCCGTACCGGTGCTCGGCGTCGCTCCCACTGCGGCCACCGCCGCGCCCACCGACCTGTTCATCTCCGAGTACGTCGAAGGCTCGTCCAACAACAAGGCGATCGAGCTGTACAACGGCACCGGCGCGGCGGTCGACCTGACCGCCGGTGGCTACCAGCTCCAGCTCTATTTCAACGGGGCCACCACGGCCACCACCATCGCCCTCACCGGTACCGTCGCCGCCGGGGACGTCTTCGTCTTCGCCGCCGCCTCGGCCGGGCCGGCGATCCTCGCCCAGGCCGACCAGACCACCGGCGCGAGCCTGTTCAACGGCGACGACGCGATCGTGCTGCGTCGGGGTGCCGTCGTGCTCGACGCGATCGGGCAGGTGGGCGTCGACCCGGGCAGCGAGTGGGGCAGCGGGCTGACCAGCACCGCCGACAACACGCTGCGCCGGCTGCCTGCGGTGTCCAGCGGGGACACCGACCCGTCGGACGCGTTCGACCCGGCCGCCCAGTGGGCCGGGTTCGCCACCGACACCTTCGACGGGCTGGGCGCGCACACCCTCGACGGCGGCGGCCCGGTGGATCAGCCGGCCGTGCTGACCTGCGGCGGGACGTTGACCATCGAGGCCGGCGCGACCGGCACCCGGGAGGTGACCGGCACCGACCCGGACGACACGATCGTCGACCTGGCGGTCACCGCGGTCACCCCGGCCCCGGCGAGCGGCTCGATCAGCCGTACCGCGTTCACCCCGGCGACCGCGCCGGGGGGCACGGCGACCGCGACGGTGACCGCCACCGGCCTGCCCGCCGGCACCTACACGGTCACCGTGACCGCGACGGACGCCGACGGCGGCACCGCCACCTGCCCGCTCACCGTGCAGGCCAACGGGGTGCTGTCGGTGGGCCAGGTGCAGGGCCCGACCCGCGACGACGAGAACCCGCGCACCGACCGGTCGCCGCTCGCCCCGCCCTCCGGCACCGGCACCAGCCCGCTGCTGTACGACGTGCGGGGCGTGATCACCCAGAAGTCGCTGACCCGCACCTCGGCCGGCGCCGACCAGTACGGCTTCTACCTGCAGAGCCGCACCGGCACCGAGGACGGCGACCCGCTCAGCTCGGACGGGATCTTCGTCTTCATGGGCGCGTTCACCACGCTGATCGGCGGCTACGCGCCGACCGTCGGCGACGAGGTGGTGCTGCGCGGCCGGGTGTCGGAGTATTTCGACCAGACCCAGCTCTCCGGTGCCTCGCTGGTCCGCCGGCTCGACACCGGACTCGACGCGAACACCGCCGTGACGGTGGACGACGCGGTCCCGCCGGCCGACGCTTCGGCGGCCGACCGGTTCTGGGAGCGGCACGAGGGGGCCCGCCTGCGGGTCCGCAGCGGCTCCGGCGTCACCGGCCCCCGGGACGTGTTCGGCTCCACCGCCGACTCCGAGGTGTGGGTGGTGGACCGGGCGGATCCGCTGCTGAAGCGGGCCGACCCGTACGCCCGCCGGGTCTTCCGGGACGCCCACCCGCTGGACGACGTGCCGGGGCAGCTCTTCGACAACGGCAACGGGCAGCGCATCCTGCTCGGCGGTGGCGGCGTGAAGGCCACCGCCGGTGACTCGACGGCGCTGCTCCCGCCCGCGCGTACCTTCGACACCCTCACCGCCGACGCGTTCGGTGCGGTGTCGTACGGCTTCAGCAAGTTCAGCGTGCAGCCGGAGTCGCTGGCCCTGACCGCCGGGGTGGACCCGGCGACGAACAACCCGCCGCGCCCGGCGGACCGGGCCCGGGAGGTCGCGGTGGCGACCTACAACGTGGAGAACCTGTACGACTTCCGCGACGACCCGTTCGACGGCTGCGACTTCACCGGCAACGCGGGCTGCCCGGGGGTGTCCCCGCCGTTCGACTACGTGCCGGCGGGCGAGGCCGACTACCGGGAGCACCTGTCGGAGCTTGCCGCGCAGATCCGCACCGACCTGCACGCCCCGGATCTGATCCTGGTGCAGGAGGCCGAGGACCAGGACATCTGCTCGGTCTCCGGCACCAGCCTGGTCTGCGGCACCACCGACAACGCCGACGGCGCACCGGACACCCTCCAGGATCTGGCGCTGGCGATCCGGGCCGCCGGTGGTCCCGCCTACGCGGCGGCGTACGACCGCACCGGCGCGGACGCCCGGGGCATCACCTCGGCGTTCCTGTACCGCACGGACCGGTTGTCGCTGGCCGGGGCGACCGCCACCGATCCGCTGCTGGGTTCCGCGCCCACGGTGCAGTACCGGTCGGCGGGGCTGGCGTCCAACGCGGACGTGCAGAACCCGAAGGCGCTCAACGCGGTGCTGCCGGCCGACACCGACACCTCGACGGGCAAGGACGGCAACAACGTCTTCACCCGGGCCCCGCAGCTGGGCAAGTTCGTGGTGAAGTCGACGCCCGGCGGCTCGGAGTCCTACCTGCTGTACGCGCTGAGCAACCACTACTCGTCCGGGCCGGACAGCCGGGTCGGGCAGCGCACCGAGCAGGCCGCGTACGGCGCGGCGATCGTCACCGCGATCGAGGCGGCCGACCCGGACGCCCGGGTGGTGTACGGCGGGGACCTGAACGTCTTCCCCCGCCCGGACGACCCGATCGCGACCGGCGCGAACCCGACCCCGTCGGACCAGCTCGGGCCGCTCTACCGGGCCGGCCTGCACAACCTCTGGGACGACCTGGTGGCCGACGTACCGTCGGCGGCGTACTCGTACAGCTTCCAGGGGGCGGCGCAGACGTTGGACAACCTGTTCGTCAACGACGCGCTGCACGCCGACCTGGTGCAGATCCGGGCGGCGCACGTCAACGCGGACTGGCCGGCGGAGTTCACCGGGGACGGCACCCGGGGGGCCAGCGACCACGACCCGCAGGTGGCCCGGTTCCGCAGCCAGCCGTCGCTGCGGGTGGCCGACGCCACCGTGGTGGAGGGCGACCAGGGTGGCAGCACGATGACGTTCCAGGTCACCGTGTCCCGTCCGCTGTCCCAGCCGACCACGCTCTGCGCCGCCACGGTGGGGCTGACCGCGACGGTCGTGCTGGACTTCACCCCGTACGTCGGCTGCCGGACCCTGCCCGCCGGGCAGACCTCGCTGGCGTTCCCGGTGACCGTGCGCGGTGACCGGAAACGGGAGGCGGACGAGAAGATCGCGTTCGCGGTGGCCGGCCCGTTGAACCTGCGGTTCGCCGATCTGCTGGCGACGGGCACCATCACCGACGACGACTGACGGTTGCGCACCTCCGACGGCCCGTCGGTCCGGCTTCCCGCCGGATCGGCGGGCCGTCACCATTGTGGGCGCACCACGCGGGGCGGCGGTGGCACGTTGCGGTACTTCGCCACCCGCACCTCCCACTGGCTCCGGCGTCGCATCGCGTCCCGGACGGCCCGGTTACGGCGGAACGTCTCCGGCGGTCGGGCGAGCCCGTAGACGTCCGCCCACCACTCCCCCGGTTCAGGGTCGAGAATCGTGTCGAGGTGCGACGGGTAGCGGCGCTCGGCACCGTCCCGGGTGTCGTCGCGGTCCCGCATCGGGGTGAGCACCCGGCCGAACTCGTCGACCACGGCCAGCCGGAAGCCGGCCGCCGCGATGATCCGGCGTAGCAGGGCGATGCTCGGGGTGAGCGCACCCGCCTCGATCCGCCCGACCGTGCCGTGGTGCACCCCCGCCCAGCGGGCCAGTTCCCGTTGACTCGCGTCGGCACGCCGCCGGACCGCCCGCACGATGCCCGCCGCCGGCCAGGGCAGGTCGAACGGCCTGCTGAGGAAGGTCGGCGGCTCGTCCCCTTTCCCCTCCGGAGCGGGAGAGGGGGCCGCAGCCGGGGCGGACGGAGCTGCAAGAGCCGGAGCGGACGGGGCCGGAGCGGGCGACGCCGGAGCGGACGGCGCCGGAGCGGACGGGGCCGGAGCGGACGGGGCCGGAGCGGACGGGGCCGGAGCGGAGCCCAGGACGGGGTGGGACGCCGAAGCCGGGCCAGAGCCCGAGGTGGGATGGGCAGCGGGTTCGGGCGGCAGTGCGGGGTCGGTCATGGCGCCACCGTCGCGCCCGGCCAGGCCCTGCCGCAACCCCGCCGTCGTCACCTGTGGACAACTCCGCGACCTGTGGAAAACCCGCATCCTCCACAGACCCCTTCCGATCACGCTGGGTTACTCGGTCGCCTCATCGCCTCAATTACTTTGGGTAACGCAAGCCTGGACGACCCCACCGCCCCCCCAAGATCCATCAGAACACCGTGAACAGCAAGAACGTCTAACCCCTCTCCACCCCGCCCCACTGCCCCACCGACGCTTTGCTCTGCTGCCCCATCCGCGACAGGCACCCAGAGCGAGCGTCGCGCGGATGGCAGCAGAGCAAAGTGCGCGAATGAGGGTAGGTGGAGGGAGGCCAGAAAATGCGGAGAGTAATCAAGATGGCTGCCCGCCGACCGGACGGTGCCGCCGAATTTAGACCCAGCATCGCCAGCGACAGCAGCTCACCGACGGCAGGGCGGGGGACCTTGGGCGGGGGACCTTGGGCGGGGGACCTTGGGCCGAGGATCTTGGGCCGGGGACCTTGGGCCGGGGACCTTGGGCCGGGGACCTTGGGCCGGGGACCTTGGGCCGGGGACCTTGGGCCGGGGACCTTGGGCCGGGGACCTTGGGCCGAGGGCCGGATCCCGGACGGGGCGGGGTGTGGACCGGGGTCGAGGCCGGAGCGGGGACCGGGTCAGGAGAGCGGGACCGGGTGCCGTGGCGAGGACCGGGAGGCCCCAGGTCAAGGAACGAGGGGCCAGATCAGGGAACGGGAGGCCAGGTCAAGGAACGGGGGCCGGAGCAAGGAACGGGGGCCACAAGCCCAGAGGTCAGGGCAGGGAACGAGGAGCCAGGGCAGGAAACAGGGGGCCAGGTCAAGGAACGGGGGCCGGAGCAAGGAACGAGGGCCACAAGCCCAGAGGCCAGGGCAGGGCACGGAGGGCGGACCGGGGGCGGGGGACGCCGACGAGGGTGGGCCACGGCGCTCGCGGCACGGACCAAGCCGCCCCGGGAGTCAGTAACGCTGACGGAGCAGCGTCGCGGCTTCCACCGCCCAGTAGGTGAGGATGACCTGCGCGCCGGCCCGCCGGATCGAGGTGAGCGTCTCCAGCATCACCCGCTCGCGGTCGATCCACCCGTTCGCGGCAGCCGCCTCGACCATCGCGTACTCGCCGGAGACCTGGTAGGCGGCGACCGGGACGTCCACGGCGGCCCGGACCGCCGCCACCACGTCGAGGTAGGGCAGCGCGGGCTTCACCATCACCAGGTCGGCGCCCTCGGCCACGTCCAGCTCGACCTCGCGCAGGGACTCCCGCAGGTTGGCCGGGTCCTGCTGGTAGGTGCGCCGGTCGCCGTCGAGCGCCGACTCGACGGCGTCGCGGAACGGGCCGTAGAAGGCGGAGGCGTACTTCGCCGCGTACGCCAGCACCGCCACGTCGGCGTGACCGGCGGCGTCGAGGGCCCGGCGGACCACGCCCACCTGACCGTCCATCATCCCGGACGGGCCGACCATGCCGACCCCGGCGTCCGCCTGCGCCACCGCCATCTCGGCGTACGCGGCCAGGGTCGCGTCGTTGTCCACCCCGCCGTCGGGGGTGAGCAGCCCGCAGTGCCCGTGCGAGGTGAACTCGTCGAGGCACAGGTCGCTCATCACCACGGTGGCGTCGCCGACCTCGGCCACCACGTCGCGGATGGCGACGTTCAGAATGCCGGCCGGGTCGATGCCGCCGGAGCCGGTCGGGTCCCGCTGCTCGGGCACCCCGAACAGCATGATCCCGCCGACCCCGGCCTGGACCGCCTCCACCGCCGCCTTGCGCAGCGAGTCCCGGGAGTGCTGGAGCACCCCCGGCAGCGACGCGATGGCCCGTGGCCCGGTCAGCCCCTCCTTGACGAACATCGGCACGACCAGCTCCGCCGGGTCGACGCGGGTCTCGGAGACCAGCCGCCGCACGGCCGCGTTACGGCGCAGCCGGCGGGGCCGGATCTCGGGGTACGGCATGAGGGGCCTCCCAGTACGACTAGCGGAACCTGAGCGCGGTCGGCCCCTGCACCTTCGAACCCCGACGCTGCTTCGCCGGCATCGCGGCGAGCTTCTCGCGCAGTTCGACGGCGTAGGCGGCGAGCGCCTCGACCAGGTCGGGCACCGAGGCGTGCGGCGGCTGCACGTCGACCCGCAGGCCGAACTCCGTCGCGGTCTCCGCCGTCTTGGGCCCGATGACAGCGACAACGGTACGCGCGTGCGGCTTCCCCGCGATACCGACGAGGTTGCGCACCGTGGAGGAGGACGTGAAGAGCACCGCGTCGAACCCGCCCGACTTGATCGCGTCCCGGATCTCGGCGGGTGGCGGGGCGGCGCGGACCGTCCGGTAGGCGGTCACGTCGTCGACCTCCCAGCCGCGCTCGGTGAGCCCGGCGGCGAGCGTCTCGGTGGCGATGTCGGCGCGTGGCAGCAGCACCCGGCCGACCGGGTCGAGGATCTCGTCGTGCGGTGAGAACTCGGCCAGCAGCCCCTCGGAGGACTGCTCCCCGGCGGGCACCAGCTCCGGCTGGATGCCGAAGGCGCGCACCGCGTCGGCGGTGGCCTCACCGATGCAGGCGATCTTGACGCCGCCGAAGTGCCGGGCGTCCAGCCCGTGCTCGGCGAACTTCTCCCAGACCGCCCGGACCGCGTTGACCGAGGTGAAGATCACCCAGGCGTACCGGCCGTCGACCAGCCCCTTGACCGCCCGCTCCATCTGCGCCGGGGTACGCGGCGGCTCGACCGCGATCGTCGGCACCTCGCACGGGATCGCCCCGTACGCGCGCAGCCGGGCGCTCATCGCCCCGGCCTGCTCCTTCGTCCGGGGGACCAGCACCTTCCAGCCGTACAGCGGGCGGTTCTCCCACCAGCTCAGCCGGTCCCGCTGGCCGACGCCCTCGCCGACGGTGAGCACCACCCGGCCGGTGAAGCCGAGCGCCGCCGCGACGAACGAGTCCACGCTCGACGTGGTGGTGTACTGCGTCTCGCCGGTGCCGTCGCCGGTCACCCCGACCCCGGTGGTGCCGTCCACCCCTGCGGCCAGCAGGCCGTCGCGCACCGCGGCCAGGTCACCGGCGTCGACCGCCAGGGCCAGCGAGCCCCGGGCGACGGCCGCGGCGAGCGCGTCGAAGTCCAGCGTGCCGACGTCCTCGACGTCTGCGGCGGTGCGTACCCCGGGCAACGGCACCCCGGCGTAGGTGGCGACGCCCTCGGCCTGGCCGACGCCCGGCACCACCTCGAAGTGCGCGGCGGTCCGCGCGACGGCCTGCACCTCCTTGACCACCGAGTCGTGGCCGAACGGGTCACCGGCGACCAGGTGCACCGCGTTGAGCCCGGAGCGGGCCGCGCTGATGAGCATCTTCGCCACGTCGCCCGGTACGCCCTCGGCGGGGCTGAACTGGGCGTCGGCCCGGGCCTGGGCGCGCACGACGTCGAGCAGCGACTCGGGGACTCCCCGGTCGTACACCACCTGGTCGGCGTCGGTCAGGGCGTCGTGGGCCCGGCGGGTCAGTAGGCCCGGGTCACCGGGTCCGGCGCCGACGAACGCGATGCGGCCGACGGGCTTACGGGTGCGGGTCATTCTGTGCTCCCAAATTGCTGGGTCCCCGGGCCGGTGCTTCCTTCGTGGCCGAGGATCGAGTCGGCGCCGAGTTCGAGGAGTTCGGCGGCGAGTGCCTTGCCGATCTCCGCCGCGTCGGCGGGCGTTCCGGTGCGGGACAGCCGGAGGTCTCGGGAACCGTCCGGGCTGATCACCGCCCCGCGCAGGTAAATCTCGTCACCGTTCTCACCTTCGGCGAGTTCGGCGTAGGCGGCGACCGGGGCGGAGCACCCGGCCTCCAGGGTGGCCAGCAGCGCCCGTTCCGCGACGACCGCGGCCCGCGACGGTGCGTGGTCGAGCACGGCGAGCAGCTCGACCAGGTCGGAGTCGTCGGCCCGGCACTCCACGGCCAGCGCGCCCTGGGCGGGCGCGGGCAGCATCAGCATCGGGTCGAGCGTTTCGGTGATCACGTCGGTCCGGCCGAGCCGGGCCAGCCCGGCCCGGGCCAGCACGACCGCGTCGAGGTCGGCGTCCGGGCCGAGCACCCGGCCGAGCCGGGTGTCGACGTTGCCCCGGATCGGGGTGACCTCCAGTTGCAGGCCGAGGGCGTGCAGCTGGGCGATGCGGCGCAGCGCGCCGGTGCCGACCACGGCCCCGGGCGGCAGCTCCGCGAGGGTACGACCACCGGTGGCGACCAGCGCGTCACGCGGGTCCTGCCGGGGCGGCACCGCCGCGACGTGCAGCCCACTCGCCTCGGCGGTGGGTAGATCCTTGTAGGAGTGCACGGCGAGGTCGATGGTGCGGGCGGTCAACGCGTCGCGCAGCGCCGAGACGAAGACGCCGACGCCGAGGCGCTGCACCGGCGCGGACGACCGGTCCCCGGCGGTGACCACCTCGACCAGCTCGACGGCGCGGCCGGTCGCCGCGGTGATCGCCTCGGCGACGTGGCCGGACTGGGCCATCGCCAGGGCGCTGCCCCGGGTGCCGAGGCGCAGGGGGGTACTCATCGCTCACCTCCGGTGGGCGGCTGGTCGGTATCGGTCGTCGGCACGTCGGCGACCTCGAACGATCCATGGCCGGTCTCGACCACGTCGGGCACCGAGTCGACCGGCGAGGTCTGCGGCACCTGCAGGTCGAACAGCTCGCGCAGCAGCGCGGCGTACTGGTCGCCACCCGGTTCGGCGGCGAGCTGGCGGACCTTGACGGTGGGCTGGTGCAGCAGCCGCTGCACCACCCGGTGCACGGTCCGGGCGACCTCGGCGCGCTGCTCGTCGCTGAAATCCGGGCGACGCTGGGTGAGCCGACGCAGCTCGGCGGTCACCACGTCGTCGGCGCGTCCGCGCAGGGCGGCCACGGTGGGTGCCACGTCGGCGCCGCGCAGCCAGCTCAGGAACGCCTCGACCTCGGTGGCCACGATCCGGCCGACCTCGGCGGCGTCGGCGGCGGCCGGGCCGTCGGCGAGCAGGGTGGCCATCCGGTCGATGTCGATCACCTCGACGCCGGGCAGCCCGGCCACCTCGGGTGCGACGTCGCGGGGGACGGCGAGGTCGAGCAGGACCAGCGGCCCCCGGTCGGGGTCGCGGCGGGCGAGCGCCCCCGTCACCACGTCGACGGTGAGGACCGGTTCGGTGGCCGCGGTGGCGGCCACTACGATGTCCACTGTGGAGAGCGCGGGGACGAGTCCGGCGATCGGGACGGCGTTCGCCCCGTACGACTCGGCCAACCGGACCGCCCGGTCGACGCCCCGGTTGGTGACGGTGAGCGGGCCGGCGTCCCGGCGGGACAGCGTCGCCACGCTCAGCGCGCCCATCGCACCCGCGCCGACCACCAGGGCCGGCCGGCCGGTGAGGCCACCGTCGAGCAGCTCGGCGGTGAGGTCCAGGGCGGCGGTGACGACGCTCTGCCCGGCCCGGTCGATGTTGGTCTCGGCGTGGGCCCGTTTGCCGACCCGCAGCGCCTGCTGCATCAGCTCGTGCAGCAGCCGCCCGGCGGTGTCCGCGCCGGAGGCCCAGTGGTAGGCGTCGCGGAGCTGGCCGAGGATCTGCGCCTCGCCCACGACCATCGAGTCCAGTCCGGCGGCGACCCGGAAGACGTGGTCGACGGCGGCGGCGTCGTAGTGCACGTAGAGGTGGTTGGCGAACGCGGCGGGTGGGGCGCCGGCCTGCTCGGCGAGGACCGCGCAGATGTCGCCCAGGCCGCCGTGGAAACCGGACACGGCGGCGTAGACCTCCACCCGGTTGCAGGTGGAGACGAGCACCGCCTCGGCGACGTACGGCTGGGCGACCAGGCGGTCCAGGGTGCGGGTGAGGTCGGCGGGGGCGACTGCCAACTGCTCCAGGGTAGCCACGGGAGCGGTGCGGTAGGACGCGCCGACGACGAGCAGCTTCACGTGCCGATCGCCTCCTGGGTGTCGGGGGTCGTGAGCCCGCCGGGCAGGGCGGTGAGGGCGGAGCCGCCGGTGGCGGGCAGCGCGGTCAGCGACGCCTTGCGGTGCTCGTGGAAGGACAGGATCTGCAGCTCGATGGCGAGGTCGACCTTGCGCACGTCGACCCCGTCCGGCACCGAGAGTACGCACGGCGCGAAGTTGAGGATGCTCGTGACGCCGACGGCGACCAGTTGCTCGGCCACCGCCTGGGCGGCCGGGGCCGGGGTGGCGATCACGCCGATCGAGATGGCCTCCTCGGCGGCGACCCGGGGCAGCTCGTCGACGTGCCGGACGACCAACCCGTTGATCATCTCGCCGACCCGGGACGTGTCGGCGTCGAAGAGGGCCGCGATCCGGAAGCCCCGTCCGGCGAAGCCGGCGTAGCCGGCCAGGGCGTGACCGAGATTACCCACCCCGACCAGGGCGACGGCCCGCCGTTGGGTGAGCCCGAGCACGAACTCGATCTGGTCGATCAGCAGGGCGACGTCGTAGCCGACGCCCCGGGTGCCGTACGAGCCGAGGTGGGAGAGGTCCTTGCGGAGCTTGGCGGAGTTGACTCCGGCCGCCCCGGCCAGGCCCTCGCTGGAGACCGTCTCGTGGCCGGCGTCGGCGAGGTTGTGCAGGGCGCGGAGATACTCGGGGAGCCGCGCGACGGTCGCCTCCGGGAGGTCCGGGAGCGCCGGTACGGCACCGGCGCGGCCGGGCACGCCAGGGTGACGGTGCTGACTCATGAGACTCCGTGCGGTGCGATCCTCGGCCGGCTCCGGTGCCCGCCCGTTGGGGGACCCCCGCCGGTGGCCGGGTGAGCCGGCCGTGCTAGCAGGGCGCGTCGAAACTACAGAGTAGGCGCTTGTGAAGACGTGCACAAATCGCGATCTTGCTGAATCGCGGCACTCCTCCACCAGCTCCCCCATCCCGCAAGATCGATCCGGCACGCCAAGGGTGCCGCCGCGCGATTATTGCGCAATCCCGACTTCCCTCACCAATCGCGCGCGACTGCTGACCCACAGTGATCCGCGCCACCCTAGAGCTGGGGAGTGGTCAGATCCTTGAGCAACCGCTCCTCCTCCACCCGCCAGTACCCGTGCTCCTTGCCGTCGAGCAGCACCACCGGCAGCCGGTCGCCGTACTCGCGCTCCAGCTCGACGTCGCCGGTCACGTCCTTCTCGACCCACCGGTCGCCGGTGACCGCCACCACCCGCTCCAGGGCGGCCTTGGCGTCCTCGCACAGGTGACAACCGGGTCGGGTGATCAGGGCGAGCCGGGCGGCAGTGGACATCGGGACCTCCGGGTACGGGGCGGCCGAACTCGGCCGCGACGGGGATGCGCGCGGTGGACGGACCGGTGCGCACGGGTGCCGGATGCCCGGCGACACGCGCCGGGCACGCCCGCCCAGTCTCGCCCGTCCACCGGTGCGCCACACCCGGGACGGCCGAGCCGGTCGCGCGGTGGCTGAGTCTGGCACGCCCCCGACCGCCCGGCCAGGCCCACACACCGTACGGTCACGCAGCGTCAACGGGCCCGCCCGAACGGAGGGCCGATCCGGGTCCCCGACCGCGCCGGGACGGGGCCGGGAACACCGGTGAACGGACCGGCGCCACGGCGTGTCGTCGACCGCCGACCACCCCACTGAGCTGCAATTTCCACCCCAGATCAAGTCGCGACGTGAAAGTCAACCGACCACGACGGACAACCGGTCCGCCAAGGCTGTGCGGCCCCGGCAAATACTTTGGCCCTGTGTAACGGACTTGGCACACACGGGTGACGTTGGCCCTATCATCACTCGGGTCGGCTCACCCCATTTGCCGTGAGTCGACACCCCTCAGCCCGAGGAGGCCCCCGTGCCTGTGCGCGCATTGGACCAGCACCTCAAGGGGATCTGCCGCGCGTCGGCACCCCACCACACGGCCCTGTCCGACAGGGACAGACCCGGCGCGGCGGCTGCCCGCCGCCGTCCGGGCCCGGCCGTGTCGCGCCCTCGGGAGGCCCGATGACCGCCTTCGGCTACCCGGATCATCCCACCGGGCTGACCGGGCCGACGCCCCGCGCATCGGTGAACGAACGGTTGGACCCGGCCCGCCCGGAGGCGGCGTCCCGCCGGGTGCACCAGCGTCCACACCCCAACGAGGCGGCACCCCGGCCCGCCGCGCCCGGTGGCAACGCCACCCCGGCCGGCCGGGTGACCTCACCCGCCCGGCCACCCACCATGCCCACGCAGAGCCGCCGGGTCGGCGACCCCCCCGCCGTGACCGATCCGACCGGCGGGGAGACCGCCGTCATCCCGGCCGTACCGGCCGACGACACCGCACTGATCCCGGCCGTACCGACCGACGACACCGCACTGATCCCGGCCGTACCGACCGACGACACCGCACTGGTCCCGGCCGTGCCGACCGACGACACCGCACGCCCGACGGCCCCGGCCCCCGCCCCGGCCGGCACCACCGCGACGCCCACCGGCACCCCGCCCACCGGCTTTCCGAGCCGACCCGACCCGTCCGACCCGGCCACCGAGGTCTGGACGCTGGTCGAACGGGCGCAGGCCGGCGAGGCCGAGGCGTTCGGACTGATCTACGACCGGTACGTGGACACGGTCTTCCGGTTCGTCTACTTCCGGGTCGGCAACCGCCAACTGGCGGAGGACCTCACCTCGGACACCTTCCTGCGCGCCCTCAAACGGATCGGCAGCTTCACCTGGCAGGGTCGCGACCTGGGCGCCTGGCTGGTCACCATCGCCCGCAACCTGGTCGCCGACCACTTCAAGTCCGGCCGCTACCGGCTGGAGGTGACCACCGGTGACGTACTCGACGCCGACCGGGAGGACCGCGGACCGGAGGGCAGCCCCGAGGCGGCGGTGGTCGAGCACATCACCAACGTCGCGCTGCTCACCGCCGTCACCCGGCTCAACCCGGAACAGCAGGAGTGCATCGTGCTCCGCTTCCTCCAGGGCCTCTCGGTGGCGGAGACGGCCCGGGCGATGGGCAAGAACGAGGGAGCGATCAAGGCGTTGCAGTACCGCGCGGTCCGCGCGCTGGCCCGTCTGCTACCCGACGGTTTCCAGCCCTGACCTGCGGCAACGATCACTCTTCGTGATTTCGCTGCCGGCCGCCCCGTAACCGGTGCCCGGCACGGAGCGTTTCTCCGGGTGCGGCCGGTGGTTGTCCCGGCGCCCCCGGATCCGTCCCGGTCCAGGGCAGCGCCGCCGACCACGACCCTGGTACGACGGTGCACGCCGCCGCCGGTCGCTGGGAACCACCGCGGCCGACCGGCCGTGACCAGCGAGAGGGGGTGCCTGCGGTGGACAGCGACCTTTTCTCCCGTCGTCGGGCCGTACGCTTCGCCCAGCTTCTCGACGAGGCCAACGGCGGCCGACGCCACCACGTCCGATCCCGCGCCGACGACCAGCTCACCAGGCTCGTGGCGGTCGGGCAGCGACTCGTCGCCGAGCGACCTGACATCCACGTGGACGTCGAGTTCCGCGCCGGCCTGCGGGCCATGCTGGTGGCCGCCGCCGAGCGGGAACACACCACCGACCCGGCTGCGGCCGGCACCCCGCAGGCCACCGGCCGGAGTTCGCTGCTGGGCGGGGCGACCGCCCGCCGGGCCCGGGCCCGGGGCGCCATCCTGGTGGGCATCGCGGCCGGGGCGATCGCCGTCTCCGGCATCTCCGCCGCCAGTGAGAACGCGGTGCCCGGCGACGCCCTGTACGGCATGAAGCGTTCCACCGAACGGGCCCAGCTAGCCCTGGCCAAGTCGGACCTCAGCCGCGGGCAACTCTTCCTCGACTTCGCCCGGACCCGGCTCGACGAGGCGGCGACGCTCCGCGACGACGCGACCGGGTTCAGCGCGGTCCTCGACGACATGGACGCCGACACCCGGCAGGGCGTACGGCTGCTCACCACCGGTGCCGCGCAGCACACCGATCCGGCGGCGCTGGACGCGGTGAACACCTTCGTCACCGGGCAACGTCGGGCGGTGGCCGGCCTGCTCGACGGGGCCGGCTCCGCCGAGCGGGAACGCACCCGGCAGTCCCTCGCCCTGCTCGACGCGATCCGCAAGCGCTCCGACGCGCTGCGCGCCGCGATCAGCTGCGCGTCACCCGCCCCGGTCGACAGCGACGCCCTCGGCCCTGTCCCGGCCGGCTGCCCGATCGACCGCTGACCGGCGGCAGAGTCACCCGCCACAGTTCCTGCGTGGACCGGTCGACCGGCGTCCCGGCCCGACTAGGCTCGTCAACGAAGGCACGCTCGACGGCGCGGGAGGAGGTGCGATGGCCGACACCCGCAAGGTGACCGTCAGCACCGACGCCCACGGGCACACCGCCGGCTGGGCGGACGCGACGCCGACGCTCGGGCCCGCCCCGGCGGATTCCCTCGCCGCTGCGTTCTTCGACGTCGACAACACCATGATGCAGGGCGCGTCGATCTACTGGTTCGCCCGTGGGCTCGCCGCCCGCCGCTACTTCACCACCGGTGACCTGGCCCGGTTCGCCTGGCAGCAGGCCCGGTTCCGGTTGCTGGCCACCGAGCACGCCGGTGACATGTCGAAGGCCAGACAGGCCGCCCTCGCCTTCGTCGAGGGTTGGCGGGTCGGTGACGTCGAACGGCTGGCCGAGGAGATCTTCGACGAGTTGATGGCACCACGGATCTGGGTCGGCACCCGACGGCTCGCCCAACGCCACCTCGACGCCGGCCAGCGGGTCTGGTTGGTCAGCGCCGCGCCGGTGGAGATCGGCCGGGTGATCGCCGCCCGGCTCGGCCTGACCGGCGCGATCGGCACCGTCGCCGAGGTGGTTGACGGCGCGTACACCGGCCGGCTGGTGGGTGACCTGATGCACGGGCCGGCGAAGGCCGAGGCGGTCCTCCAACTCGCCACGGTCGAAGGGCTGGAGCTGGCCCGCTGCACCGCCTACAGCGACTCCTGCAACGACCTGCCGATGCTCGACGCGGTGGGCCGGGCGGTGGCGGTCAACCCGGACGGCGCGTTGCTGCGTACCGCCCGGGAGCGGGGCTGGGAGGTCCGGGACTTCCGCACCGGGCGCCGGGCCGCCCGGATCGCCGTACCGTCGACGGCGGCGCTGGGGCTGCTGGCCGGCGCGGTCTCCGCCGGCCGGGCGCTGCACCGACGCCGCCACCCGGCCTGACCCCGGCGCCACCCGGACCGCAGCCGACCCGCCGGGCCACCGCGCCGCACCCTCCCCGGACCGGGCCACCGCGCCACACCCCCGCGCCGGGCGGCCGGAGACACAGGCTCAGGGGCCGAACGGGTCGGGGCGGCGTTCCAGCAGCTGGTGCAGGGTCTGCTGAATGGTCTCGCGGACCTGGTCGGCGAGGTTGAACACGACCAGCGGGTCGTCCGCCGAGTCGGTCAGGTGGGCGGTCGGGATCGGCGGGCAGAACTCGATCAGCCACTTGCTGGGCAGCGGCACCATGCCCAGCGGCCCCAGCCACGGGAACGTCGGGGTGACCGGGAAGTAGGGCAGCTTGAGCAGCCGGGCCAACGGTTTGATGTCGGCCAGCATCGGATAGATCTCCTCGCCGCCGACGATGGCGACCGGGACGATCGGGGTGCCGGTGCGCAACGCCGCCGAGACGAAACCACCCCGGCCGAAGCGTTGCAGCTTGTAGCGGTCGGAGTAGAGCTTGCCGATGCCCTTGAACCCCTCGGGGAAGACGCCCACCACCTCGCCGTTGCCGAGCAGCCGCTCGGCGTCCGGGTTGCAGGCGACCGTACCGCCGGTCTTGCGGGCCAGCTCGGAGACGACGGGCATCCGGAAGACCAGGTCCGCGCCGAGCAGCCGCAGGTAGCGGCGGGCGGGGTGCTGGTCGTGCAGGGCGGCGGAGAGGATCAGCGCGTCCAGGGCCACCGTGCCGGAGTGGTTGCCGACCACCAGGCCGGCCCCGTCGGTGGGCACGTGCTCCAGGCCGGTCACCTCGGTGCGGAACCAGTCGCGGTAGAGCAGCCGCAGCAGCGGATGGAAGACCGCCCCGGTCAGCTCCGGATCGAACCCGAACTCGTCCACCTCGTACTGGCCGGAGAGGCGGCGGCGCAGGAACGCCAGGCCGGAGGCGACCCGACGGTCCCACTGGTCACCGGGCCGGTCCGCCACCGAAGGGCCGGCCGCGTCAGGCTCGGCGGGCGCGGGCGCGGACTTGGGCGCGGGCGCGGACTTGGGCGCGGGCGCGGGCTCGGACTTGGGCGCGGGGCGGGCCAGGTCGGGGGCGGTGGGCTCGGGCCGGGCCCCGTTGCGCGACGGCGGGGCGGGGACGGGCGGCGTGGTGAGCCGACGGTGGCCGTTCTGCTCGGTCACGTACGGTCCCGGACCGCGGAACGGACCTGCCGGATGCTCTCCAGCACCATCTGCTCGGCCATGGCGAGCTGGTCCCGGCTGAGGACGGCACCACCGTGGTGGGCGCGGATGAAGTCGTCGAACGCGACGGCGGTGGAGCGCGGGGTGAAGCCGTACTCCCGGGTCAGCCGGCGGGTGTCGACCACTCGGCCGTGCACGATCAGGTCGACCTGGTCGAGGCCGTAGCGGCCGAAGCCGAGGTTACGGGCGATCGCGGCGGCCCCGGACAGCCCCGGCTCCCACACCGGCACGGCCACCCGACCGGCCCGGCGGATCGCCTGGGACAGCGAGAGCACCCCCGGCCCGGCGACGTTGTACGTGCCCGGGTGGTCCTCGGCGACCGACCGGTGCAGCACCTCCAGGGCGTCGTCGAAGTGCACGAACTGGAGCCGGGGATCGCGGCCGAAGACCGTGGGCACCACCGGCTGGGAGAAGTACCGGGTGAGTGTGGTGTCGGCGGTGGAGCCGATGAACGGGGCGAAGCGCAGCACCGTCGCGGTCACGTCGGGTCGACGGCGACGGAAGCCGCGCACGTACCCCTCGATGTCGAGGATGTCGCGGCCGAAACCGCCGCGCGGCACCTCGCGGGGCTCGGTCTCCTCCGTGAAGACCGCCGGGTCGCGGAAGGACGCGCCGTAGGCGGCGGTCGACGACCGGACCACCAGCTTGCGCAGCCGGGGTGCCCGCTGGCAGGCGGCGAGCAGCTGCATGGTGCCGATGACGTTCTGTTCCTTCATCCCCGACCGGCCGCCCTGCTGCGGGTCGGGGGCGGTGACCAGGGCGAGATGGACCACGGCGACGACGTCGAGGTCGGCCAGCAGGCCGCCGAGCGAGTCGAGGTCCAGCCGGATGCGTTCCACCCGGTCGAGCAGGCCGGCGAACTCGGGGCCGGGAGTGGCCGGGTCGACGCCGATCACCCGTTCGATGCGGGGGTCGGCGGCGAGCCGGGCGGCGACGTGCGCCCCCAGATAACGACCGACCCCGGTCACGACGACGACCCCCGGAGCACCTGGGGTGCCACCGGGGGTCATCGCGCACGCCCTGACCGGCAGGCGAGATCGAGCCGGGATGTCCGCGGCCTGATCACCTGAGCCTCCGGGGGTCGACAGATGGCAAGTTGTGCCGGACGCCGGGTGGTGACCCGGCGTCGGTCACTTGCCGAGACGGCGACGCTGGACGCGGGTCTTGCGCAGCAGCTTGCGGTGCTTCTTCTTAGCCATGCGCTTGCGGCGCTTCTTGACCACCGAGCCCATACGACAGCCTTTCGATGCAACGTTCGGCACGGACGCCCGGCGTCGAGATGGTGACGCCGGTGGCCGCTCTGCGGACAACGGACCTGGACCCAGCCTGGTGGCGGCGGGGCACACCGGCGCACGGTTCAGGATCGGCTCCAGGGTAGCCGGAGAGCGTCAGCAGGACCAACGCGCCCCCAGCCGATGCCCGTTACGTCGCGATCGGTGCGGTCGTACGGCCGCGACCGGCGCGATCAGGCGGTCTCCTGGAACGCCCCACGCAGATAGTCGTGTACGGCGTGCTCGGGCACCCGGAACGAACGGCCCACCCGGACGGCGGTGAGTTCACCGCTGTGCACCAGGCGATAGACCGTCATCTTGGACACCCGCATCACCGCGGCGACCTCGGCGACCGTGAGGAACCTGACATCCGACAGCCGACCGTCGGAGGACTGCGACCCGGCCATGGCTCACCCGACCCATCCCATGCCCGGCGCGCGCCACCCGACGGAGCTTCCGCACGGGCCGGCAACGCGCGTGTTACCAGTACGGTAGCGGGGCGGCTGTGACCTGCGCGATCCCTTCCCACAACTCATCGCGCACCGGGCGTCGTTCACCCGGTCGTGACCTGGTGTTCCCGGATGGCCTACTTCTTCGAGGCCAGGGCCCGACCGAAGAAGACCAGGTTCGCGGGGCGCTCGGCGAGGCGGCGCATCAGGTAGCCGTACCAGTCCTCCCCGTACGGCAGGTAGGTGCGCACCGTGTAGCCCTCACCGGCCAGCCGGGCCTGCTCGTCGGGGCGGATGCCGTACAGCATCTGGAACTCGAACTCGCCGGGGCCCCGGTCGAACCAGCGGGCCCGGTCCTCGCCGATGGCGATCAGGCGCGGGTCGTGGGTGGCCAGCATCGGGTAGCCCGCCCCGGACATCAGCACGTTGAGGCAGCGCACGTACGACTTGTCCACCTCGCGGGCCGACTGGTACGCCACCGACTCCGGCTCGGCGTACGCGCCCTTGCACAACCGGACCCGCGACCCGGCACCGGCCAACTCCCGGCAGTCCGACTCGGTCCGCCGCAGGTACGCCTGGAGCACCGCCCCGGTCGACGGGTGGTCCTTACGCAGCTTGACCAGCGTGTCCAGGGTCGAGTCGGTGGTGGTGTGGTCCTCCATGTCCAGGGTGACCGTGGTGCCCGCCTCGTCGGCCGCCGCGCAGATCGCCCGCGCGTTGTCGTAGGCCAACTGCTCGTCGAAGCGCTGACCGAGGGCGGAGAGCTTGACGCTCACCTCGGCGGCCGGGGTGAGCCCGGCGGCGTCGAGCGCCCGCAGCAGGGCGAGGTACTCGTCCCGGGTGGCGGTGGCCTGGTCGGGGGTGACGGTGTCCTCGCCGAGGTTGTCGAGGGTGACCGTCAGGCCGTCGGCGACGAGTTCGCGGGTCGCGCGCAACGCGTCGTCGGTGCCGGTGCCGGCGACGAACCGGCGGACGACGTCCCGGGTGAGGGGGGCCGTCGCGACGAGCCGCTCGACCTGGGATGACCGGGAGGCGGCGAGGATGACGGAACGGAGCATGAGCCGAGCGTAACGCCCGACCGTGGGACCGCGCCCGGCGGCGGGGCGGACCGTGCCCGGCGGCGGGGCGCACCGGTTCCGGCCACGGTACGGGCCGGTCAGGGGACGCGCCGGTGGCGTGGATCAGTTACAACCATGAGCGTGGAACGACACCCCCGCCGCCGGCTGCGGTCGGCCTCCGTGCAGATCGGCGCGCTCACCGCGCTGGCACTCGCCCTCTCCGGCTGCAACCTCACCTCCGACGACGACGATGACGACTGCGCCCTCGGGCCGGTCGGCGGCGGGGACACCGTGGCACTCGCCATGCAGGTGCCGACCGTCGGCATCGACCCCCGGGCCGCCGCACCCGACCCGGTGGCCGGCGCGCTGCCGGAGCGCGGCGGCTTCGGCACCCATCTCGCCTCCTGCGGCGGCTGACGGTGCGCCGGGAGCGGGTCACCCCCCGCCCGGAGTTCGACGCGGTGATCCGCACCCAGGGCCTGGTGTACGTCGACACCGAACTGCCCGACGGCGAGATCATGTCGTACTGGGACGAGTCCGCCGCGTACGTCTTCGACCTCGACGAGGTGCTCCGGCTGGAGGAGGCGACCGAGGAGTTGCACCGGATGTCGGTGGCCGCCGCCGAGCACGTGGTGGCCCGCAACCGGTACGCCGAGTTCGGCATCCCCGACTGGGCGGCACAGGCGGTGGCCCGGTCGCTGCACGAACGCCCACCCACCCTGTACGGCCGGTTCGACCTGGCCTACGACGGCTCGTGGCCGCCGAAGCTGCTGGAGTACAACGCCGACACTCCGACCGCCCTGGTCGAGGCGAGCATCGTGCAGTGGTACTGGCTGGAGGACACCCGCCCCGACGCCGACCAGTGGAACAGCCTGCACGAGCGGCTGGTCGGGGCGTGGGCCAAGATCGGAGCGGGGCTGCACGACCGGCGGGTGCACGTGTGCTGGTCCAACGAGGAGGAGTCCGGCGAGGACCAGATCACCGCCGGTTATCTGGCCGAGACGGCCCGGCAGGCCGGGCTCGACGTGACGCTGCTGCCGATCCAGCACGTCGGCTGGGACGGCCGGCGCTTCGTCGACGCCGCCGACCGGCCGGTCACCACCTGCTTCAAGCTCTACCCGTGGGAGTGGATGCTGGCCGAGCCGTACGGCCGTCCGGCGTTGGAGCCGGGCACCCCGACCACCTGGATCGAACCGGCCTGGAAGCTGCTGCTGTCGAACAAGGCGCTGCTGGCGGTGCTCTGGGAGCTGTACCCGGGGCACGAGCTGCTGCTCCCGGCCTACCTGGACTCACCGCGCGGAATGCCGGAGTACGTGGCGAAGCCCTTGCTCGGCCGGGAGGGCGGCTCGGTACGCATCGTCACCGGCGACACGGAGATCAGCAATCCGGGGATCTATGGTGACGAGGGCTTCTGCTATCAGGAGTTCCGGGCGTTGCCGCAGTTCGACGGGGGTCGGATGGTGCTGGGCAGCTGGATCGTCGACGGCGGGTCCGCAGGCGTCGGCATCCGGGAGAGCGAAAGTCTGATCACCGACGGTTACGCGCGCTTCCTGCCGCACTACATCGACGCGCCGCGTGCCGCATGAGTCGTCTACCGTTGGTCGGGTGAACTTCGACGCGTACGCCAGGACCGGGGTTGACCTAGTCAACGCCCACCTGGACGACCTCGACGACCTGCGGGCCCTCTTTCCGGACGACAACGCGTGGATGCGCGACGAGGTCGCCGACCGGGACCTGGCAATCTTCCGGCGGGCGCAGAAGCGGTTGCGCGACGTCTTCGAGTACGGCACCTCGGGGCGCGACGCCCAGGCGGTGGCCGAACTGAACGCCATGCTGGAGGCGTTCCCGGTGCAGCCGCGCATCTCGGGTCACGACTCCAGCGACTGGCACATGCACGTGACCAGCCGGGGCGCGTCGGTCAGCGCCGAATACCTGGCCGGCGCGGCGTGGGGCCTGTCGGTGTGGCTCTGCGAGTACGGCAGCGCCCGGTTCGGGGTCTGCGCCGACGAGCGCTGCCGCAACGTCTACCTGGACACCTCGTCCAACTGCTGCCGCCGGTTCTGCTCGGAGCGCTGTGCCACCCGCTCCCACGTCGCCGCCCACCGCGCCCGCAAACGCGCCGCCGAGCAACCCACCCTCACCCCGGTCCCCTGACCCCTCCCCCCGCCCTCTCCCCCCTTCCGCCCCGCCCCGCCCCGCCTCGGTGATCAAGAGCTTTGCGTCAGTTGACCAAGAGCTTTGCGTCAGATTCGGGCTCGGACATGACGCAAACCTCTTGATCACCGAGGCGAAGTGGGGGTGGGGGGGGTGGGGAGGGGGTGGGTTAGGCGTTTAGGGGGGTGGGGGCGGTCAGGTGGGCGCGGGCGAAGGTGAGGGAGTCGCGGAGGTCGGCTTCGCGGACGGCGCGGCTCTTGGCGCCCCGGGTGGTGACCTCCACCGCGACCGAGCCGGTGAAGCCGCGGCCGGCCAGGGAGCGGAGCAGCTCGGCGCAGGGTTGGGTGCCCCGGCCGGGGACCAGGTGCTCGTCGCGGCCCTCCCCGGTGCCGTCGCCTAGGTGGACGTGGGCCAGGCCGGTACCCATCCGGTCGGCCATCGCCAGCGGGTCGCTGTGCGACGCGGCGCAGTGCGACAGATCGAGGGTGTACGCGGGATAGCCGACGTCGGTCGGGTCCCAACCGGGCGCGTACGGGACGAACTGCCGACCGGCCATCCGCACCGGGTACATGTTCTCCACCGCCAGGTGCAGCCCGGTGAACCGGGCGGCGATGGTGCCCAGCCCGTCGGCGAAGGTCCGGGCGTAGTCGCGTTGCCAGGTGAACGGCGGGTGCACCACCACCGTCGGGGCCTCCAGCGTGTCGGCCAGCTCGGCGGCCCGCCGCAGCCGCTCCCACGGGTCGGGGCTCCACACCCGCTGGGTGACCAGCAGGCAGGGGGCGTGCACCGACAGCACCGGGACGCCGTAGTGCTTGGCGAGGCCACGCAGCGCGCCGGCATCCTGGCTGACGGCGTCGGTCCAGACCATCACCTCGACCCCGTCGTAGCCGAGTGCCGCGGCGAGCTGGAACGCCGCCGCGGTCCGCTCAGGAAAGACCGAGGAACTGGACAGGAGCACCGGGACGCGGGAAGTCACATCCCCGAGGGTAGCCCGGCCCGCCACCACAGTTCCGGACGAGCAACCGCAAAAGCCGCGCAACCACCGGCGTACGTCACATCGGTGCCAGCTGATCCAACCGTCTGAGGATGACGCCCTCACGCAGCGCCCACGGGCAGATGTCCACCGCCGGCACATCGAACCGGCGCAGCACCGCCTCGGCCACCACCGCCCCGGCCAGCAGTTGGTGGGCCCGCCCGGCGCTGACCCCCTCCAGCTCGGAGAGCTTGCCCGGTGGGATGTGCCGGACGAACCCCAACACCTGCCGCAGCCCCGTCCGGGTGAGGCTGCGCCGCGCCCACAGCCCTGCCGAGGAGGGGGCCGCCCCGGCCAACCGGGCCAGCGTCCGGAAGGTCTTCGAGGTGGCGACCGGCCGTTCCCAGCCCACCCCGGCCAGTTTCTCCACCACCGGGTCGAGCTGCGCGTCGACGTACTCCCGTAACTCCTCCACGGCCTCGGCGGTCGGTGGGGTCAGCCCCGACGGGTCGACGTGCAGCCGGTCCCGGCTCAACCGGCCGGCCCCCAACGGCAGCGACACCGCCACCTCCGGGTCCTCGTCGATGCCGGCCGCCAACTCCAACGAGCCGCCGCCGATGTCCATCGCCAGCAACCGCCCCGCCGACCAGCCGAACCACCGTCGCACCGCGAGGAACGTCGCCCGCGCCTCGTCCGCACCGGAGAGCACCTCCAGCCGTACGCCGGTCTCCTCCCGCACCCGGGTCAGCACCTCGGCCGCGTTGGTGGCCTCCCGCACCGCGCTGGTCGCGAAGGCCAGCAGGTCGTCGGCGGCCAGCGCGGTGGCCGACGCGCGCGCCGCGCCGACCGCCTCGACCAGCCCGTCGGCGCCGGCCCGGGTGAGCGCGCCGTCCGGGCCGATCTGCTCGGCCAGCCGCAGCACCACCTTCTCGGAGTGCGCCGCCCACGGGTGCGCGCCGTGGTGGGCGTCGACCACCAGCAGATGAACCGTGTTGGAACCGACGTCGAGCACACCCAGCCGCATGGGAAGACCCTAGGGCCACCGGGTTTCGGTGGCACGCCGGCCGGCCGCATCGGGCGCGCGTACGCTGGTCCGGGTGACGAGCCAGGTGGAGCTGCACGTGCTGGTGGACGACCCCGGCGACCCCCGCAGCCGGGAGGTCGGGCTGGACTTTCCCCGGGAGTGGATCGAGTTCGTCGACCCGGCCGACGAGCGGCACCTGGTCCGCGCCGACCTCACCTGGCTGCTGTCCCGCTGGACGTGCGTGTTCGGCCAGGGCTGCCACGGCATCGTCGCCGGCCGGGCCGCTGACGGCTGCTGCTCGCACGGCGCGTTCTTCACCGACACCGACGACGAGAAGCGGGTCCGCGCGGCCGTCAAGCGGCTCACCCCGCAGACCTGGCAGCACTTCCGCAAGGGTACGAAGAACTGGACCGCGACCGACACCATCGACGGCAAGAATCCGGCCCGGCGTACCGCCACCCGGGGTGAGGACGCCCCGTGCGTGTTCCTCAACGACGCCGACTTCCCCGGCGGAGGCGGGTGCGCCCTGCACGGCCAGGCGTTGCGCGACGGCGTGCACCCGCTGGAATACAAGCCGGACGTGTGCTGGCAGTTGCCGATCCGCCGGGACCAGGAGTGGACCAAGCGGCCCGACGACACCAAGGTGCTGGTGTCGACGCTCGCCGAGTTCGACAGGCGGGGCTGGGGTTCCGGCGGGCACGACCTGGACTGGTGGTGCACCTCGTCGACCGACGCGCACGTCGGCACCGAGCCGATGTACCTGTCGTACGGCCCGGAGCTGACCGCGCTGATCGGCGCACCCGCGTACGCGAGGCTGGCCGAGCTGTGCGCGGCCCGGCTGGGCCAGGGTCAGATCGCCCCGCACCCGGCCAGCCCGCAGGGGTGAACGCCGTGCACCGCCGGCCTACGGCTCGAACTTGTAGCCCAGCCCGCGCACGGTGACGATGAACCGGGGCGCGGACGGCTCCGGTTCGATCTTGGATCGCAGCCGCTTGACGTGCACGTCCAGGGTCTTGGTGTCACCGACGTAGTCGGCACCCCAGACCCGGTCGATGAGCTGCCCCCGGGTGAGCACCCGGCCGGCGTTGCGCAGCAGCAGCTCCAGCAGCTCGAACTCCTTGAGCGGGAGCTGCACGGTCGTCCCGTCGACGGTCACCACGTGCCGCTCGATGTCCATCCGGACCGGGCCGGCGGCCAGCGTCGGCGCACCCGACTCGGTCACCTCGGGGCTCTGCCGGCGCAGCACCGCCCGGATCCGGGCCACCAGCTCCCGGGGCGAGTACGGCTTGGTGACGTAGTCGTCGGCGCCGATTTCCAGCCCGACCACCTTGTCGATCTCGCTGTCCCGGGCGGTCACCATGATGATCGGCACGTGCGAGCGCTGTCGCAGCTGCCGGCAGACCTCCGTCCCGGACATCTCCGGAAGCATCAGGTCGAGCAGCACGATGTCCGCGCCGGTCCGGTCGAACTCGGTGAGGGCGGAGGTGCCCGTCGCGGCGACGGAGACCTCGAAACCCTCCTTGCGGAGCATGTACGACAAGGCGTCGGAGAACGACTCCTCGTCCTCGACCACCAGTACGCGGCTCAACGGGGTGTTTCCTTCCTACGGTCAGGACCGGCGCAGTTCGGCCGGGCCGGGCTCGATCCCAGCGGACGGCAGTATCGTCTCCAGGGCGTCCGGCGGGCCGGCGGGTAGCCGGAGGGTGAACGTCGAGCCCCCTCCCAGGGTGCTCGCCACCTCCACCCGGCCGCCATGGTTGCTGGCGATGTGTTTGACGATGGCCAGGCCGAGGCCGGTGCCACCGGTGGCGCGGGACCGGGCCTGATCGGCCCGGTAGAACCGTTCGAAGATCCGGTCGACGTCGGTGGGGGCGATGCCGATGCCCTGGTCGGTGACGGAGACCGTGACGTGGTCGTCGTCCGCCCGGGTGGTGACCCGCACGGTGGTGTCCTCGCCGGAGTAGGTGATCGCGTTCTCCACCAGGTTGGACACGGCGGTGGCGAGCTGGCTGTCACTGCCGTACGCGGTCAGCCCCCGCTGTCCTTCGGTGATCACCTGAACCCGGCGGGCGGCGGCCGAGGTGCGGGTCCGGTCGAGCACTTCGGCGATCACCCAGTCGACCGCGACGGGTTCCGGCGCGGGTTGCGGCTCGGCGCCCTGGAGCCGGGTCAGTTCCAGCAGCTCCTGCACCAGCCGGCCGAGCCGGGTCGACTCGTGTTGGATGCGTTCGGCGAACCGGCGGGCGGCAAGCATGTCCTCGGAGAGGTCGGGTGCGCCGTCGGCCGGTTCGGTGGCGTCGACGAGGGCTTCGGCGAGCAGTTGCAGCGCCCCGATCGGGGTCTTCAGCTCGTGGCTGACGTTGGCCACGAAGTCCCGCCGCACCCGGGCCAGCCGGTGCGACTCGGTGACGTCGGCGGCTTCGACGGCGATGTACCCGCCGCCGATGCCCATCGCCCGCAGGTGCACGCCGAGCGGGTTCTCCCCGGCGTTGTCGCGACCCCGGGGCAGGTCCAGCTCGATCTCGCGCCGCACCCCGGTCCGCCGGACCTGCCCGGCGAGGGTACGGATCAGCGGATGGGCCGCGATGGTGCCGGGGGTGGCGCCGGTACGGAGCAGTCCCATCGCCCGGGCGGCCGGGTTCACCAGCACCGGCACGTCGTCCGGGCCGAGCACCACGACACCGGCGCGGAGTGAGTCGATGGTCTTGCGGCCGAGCCCGGTCAGCCCGCCGGACTGGTCGTCGGGAATCGCACGCCTCCCCAGGTTCCAGCGGGAGCCCTCGCTCCCGGACGACGCCGCCCGGCGTCGCCAGTCGTGGACGGTTCGCGACAGCAGCAGCCCGGCGACCAGTCCGGTCCCCAGGGCCACCACGATCGCCACCGCCCACTCCACCCGGCGATCGTAGGGTCATTGTTAACCTGGCTATCGCCCATAACAGGACGAACCACACTCGCTTTGGGAGAAATTCACTCCCGGGCCCCGCGTCGTTCACCCGGGTTCATCTGCGGTCCGTCGCCCCCGCCTACGGTGGGTCCCGCACCTGCTCAACCCGTACGCCGACGGTCCTCGGGGCTGCCGGCGGCACCGACCCCAGGAAGTGACGATGCGCGACGAGTTCCGGGCCGACCTGCAGATTGTCAGCCAACTGCTGGTGGACAT
This sequence comes from Micromonospora sp. NPDC048894, assembly GCF_040649765.1. Lineage (NCBI taxonomy): Bacteria > Bacillati > Actinomycetota > Actinomycetes > Micromonosporales > Micromonosporaceae > Micromonospora > Micromonospora sp. NPDC048894. Next base: position 35,178 of record NZ_JBEZFY010000019.1, read on the forward strand.
GGCGGAGGGGGTGCGCGCCGCGATGCGCCAGGCCACCCGCGGGCTGCTCACCGCCGACCGCGAGGCGTCCGAGACCGTGATCGCGCGGGACGCCGAGATCGACGACCTCTACCAACACGTCGAGGAGCGGGTCTGCGACCTGCTCGCCCGGCAGGCGCCGGTCGCCTCCGACCTGCGCGCGATGATCACCGCCCTGCACGTCGCGGCCGACCTGGAGCGGATGGGCGACCTGGCCGACCACGTGGCGAAGACCGCCCTGCGCCGGCACCCGTCCCCGGCGGTGCCGGCCGAGCTGCGACCGGTCTTCACCGACATGGCGTCGGTCGCCGACCGGATGGCCGAGAAGATCGGCAAGGTGCTGGCCAACCCCGACGCCGACATCGCCGCCGAGTTGGACCGCGACGACGACGTCATGGACGACCTGCACAAGAGCCTGTTCGGCATGCTGCTCGGCGACGGGTGGCCGTACGGGGTGGAGACGGCGATCGACGCCACCCTGCTCGGCCGGTTCTACGAGCGGTTCGCCGACCACGCGGTGAACGCCGGCGAGCGGGTGGTCTACCTGATCACCGGGGAGACCGTCCCCGCCACGAGCTGACCCGCACCGCGCGACGGGAAGTGCTCCCCGCCCGGCGACCTCCGCCGGGCGGGGAGCACTTCACTGCGGGTCAGCGGCCCTGGTTGGCGACCGCGGCGGCGGCCTCCTTGGCGGCCGTCGGGTCGAGGTAGGCCCCGCCCAGGGTGATGGGGCGCAGCTGCGGGTCGAGGTCGTAGCGCAGCGGGATGCCGGTGGGGATGTTCAGCTTGGCGATCGCCTCGTCGGAGATCTGGTCGAGGTGCTTGACCAGGGCGCGCAGCGAGTTGCCGTGCGCCGCCACCAGGACGGTGCGGCCGGCGAGGATGTCCGGCACGATCGAGTCGTACCAGTAGGGGAGCATCCGCTCCACCACGTCCTTGAGGCACTCGGTGCGCGGCATCAGCTCGGTCGGCAGCAACGCGTACCGCAGGTCGCCGACCTGGGAGAACTCGTCGTCGTCGGCGATCGGCGGCGGCGGCGTGTCGTACGAGCGACGCCAGAGCATGAACTGCTCCTCGCCGTACTCGTCCAGGGTCTGCTTCTTGTTCTTGCCCTGCAGGGCGCCGTAGTGCCGCTCGTTGAGCCGCCACGACCGGCGCACCGCGATCCAGTGCCGGTCGGCGGCGTTCAGCGCCAACTCGGCGGTGCGGATCGCCCGGCGCATCACGCTGGTGTGCACCACGTCCGGCAGCAGGCCGTGCTCCCGCAGCAGCTCGCCGCCACGGCGGGCCTCCGACTCGCCCTTGGCCGTCAGGTCGACGTCCACCCAGCCGGTGAAGAGATTCTTCGCGTTCCAGTCGCTCTCGCCGTGCCGCAGCAGGACCAGCGTCCCGACGGTGGGTCCCTCGCTCGCAGTCATGCCGATCATCCTGCCGCACGCGGCGCGGGGACACGCGGGCAGTGGTGGTGACGACCACCACGTGGAAAACCGGGTGACCGGTGTCAGACCCCGGAACTAGGTTGTAAGGCGCTACGAGGGCAACAGTCATTACCTGAGCGGGGGCGCGGGCGTGCGGACGGTACGGAGTTGGTTCCGGGACACCACAGGTGGACTACCGAGGACCTTCTGGTACCTCTGGACCGGCACCCTGATCAACCGGCTCGGTTCGTTCGTGCTGGTCTTCCTTGCCATCTACCTGACCCAGGCCCGCCACTTCTCCGCCGCCCAGGCCGGCCTGGTGATCGGCCTGTGGGGGGTCGGCGGCGCGGTCGGCACCACCGTGGGCGGCACCCTGGTCGACCGGTGGGGGCGGCGGCCGACCCTGCTCACCGCCCACCTGGGCGCGGCCACCATGATGCTGACGCTCGGCTTCGCCCGGCCCCTCTGGGCGGTGGCGGTGGGTGCGCTGCTGCTCGGCACGTTCGCCGAGGCCGCCCGGCCGGCGTTCGGGGCCATGATGATCGACGTGGTGCCGGAGCGGGATCGGTTGCGCGCGTTCTCGCTCAATTACTGGGCGATCAACCTGGGCTTCGCCTGCGCCGCAGTGCTCGCCGGCCTCGCCGCCGAGGCCGGCTACCTGCTGCTGTTCGTCGTCGACGCGGCCACCACCCTGGCCACCGCGCTGATCATCTTCGTCAAGGTCGGCGAGACCCGCCGCGCCCCGGCGACCAGCGCCGTCAAGGGTGCGACGAGCGGCCCGCCCCGGGCGGGTGCGCTGCGCACCATCGCCGCCGACCGGGTGTTCCTGGGGTTCGTCGTGCTCAACCTGTTCGGCGCGCTGGTCTTCCTCCAGCACATCTCGATGCTGCCGATCGCGATGGGCGACGCCGGGCTCTCCCCCGCCACCTACGGCTCGGTGATCGCGCTCAACGGGGTGCTGATCGTGGCGGGCCAACTCTTCGTCCCCCGGCTGATCCGGGGCCGGAGCCGCTCGCACGTGCTCGCCCTCGCCTCGGTGGTGATGGGCGTCGGCTTCGGGCTGACCGCGTTCGCCGACGCCGCCTGGTTCTTCGGGCTCACCGTGCTGATCTGGACGCTCGGCGAGATGCTCAACTCCCCGTCCAACGCCACCCTGATCGCCGAACTCTCCCCGGCCGAACTGCGGGGCCGCTACCAGGGTGTCTTCTCGCTGTCCTGGCAGGTTGCCGGGGCGGTCGCCCCGGTGCTCGGCGGGGTGGTCCGGGAACACGCCGGCAACGGCGCACTCTGGCTGGGCTGCGCCGCGATCGGCATGGCGACCGCGCTGGCCCACCTGCTCTCCGGGCCGGCCCGGGAACGTCGGGCGGCCCGCCTGCGCCACCCCGGGGCCCCGGTCGTGCCGGTCACCGCCGTCCAACCGCCTCCCCCGCAGTCGGCCGAGGCCGCCGCGACCGCACCCGCCGAGCCGGTCGGCGCCCGCACCCCCGCCTGAGTACGACACCAGCGCGCCCACCCGAGCCGGGCCGAACACGGCGGCTCACCCGGGTCGACGGCCCGGACCCGCCCGGGACCGCACACCGGGCAGTCGCGAGAGCGTGGGCATACCCCATCAGCGTCCTTTGGAGCTGATGACGCAAACGACTCACCTCACCGGGAGGTGTGTACCCGCATCGGGCAGGCGGACCACGTGGGTGAGGTGCCACCGCCCCTGAATCGTCAACGGCATCAGCTCGAAAGGACGCACCCGGGGCTACCCGCACCCGGGCGACGGCCCGGCAACACAGGCCCAGCGATCTCGGGGGGCAGGTCATCTGCCCGCTACCCGCTCCGGACCTGGCACCGCCCGCCCACACGGGTCCGGCGGACACTACGACGTGGCGCTACCCGCCCACCCGGGCCTGGCACCGCCCGCCCACGAAGGAACCGGCAACGGCAGAGCGCCCACCGCGACCGGAAGTCGCGGTGGGCGCTCGTACCGCCTGCCCGGCGGCGGCGGGCGACCCTCACCCCCGTAAGCGTCGCCCGCTCGCGCCGCCGGTTCCCGGGTGGCACCGTCCCCCAACGGTGTGCTCCACCCGATGCGCGCCTCGCCCGGTGCACGGATCTGATCGATCCGCCGCTCCCCCGAACGTTTCCGAGCGTGACGCGGTGCAATAAAGTTAGTTCGCCCAGATTCCGGATTCAACCCGCGAGCACTGTTCCGCCGGTCACAACACCGGCCGTCCCAGCTGCGCTGACGCCGTTTCCGGGTCTCGTGACTGCCAACACGCGGCTACCCGGCAGCGATTCCCGCAAACCCCTCAGCCGTCTTCCCGATCGGGTGATTCGGTGCGGAAGAAGTTGCTCTGCCGGCCGTCCCGCAGCTGCTCCTGGAAGATCAGGTTCAGCCTGCGGCTGTCGAACGTCCGGAACCAGTCGTCCCAACTGACCACCCGCACCTGCCGGCTCTGCCGGTAACCCGGGAGGTCGAACGTGAGCACCCCCGGCCGGCCCGCCCGCTCGGTGCCGACGATGGTGGCCGGCCGGGCCCCGCGTGCCGCGGCCCAGTTCCGGATCACCTGGTGGTTGGTGGTGACCAGGCTGCGCCCCGGGCGTTCCGGCCGGTCCGCCGGGGAGGTGATGAGCTGCGAGGACCGTACCGACCGCGAGGTGGCCCGCCCGGTACGCACGCCCGCAGCGCGGGTGGCGGCCCTTGCCGGTGCCGCCTTCGCTCCCGGCCGCGACAGGGCGGCTCGTCCCGACCGGGACGCCGCCGTCGCCTTCGCCCGGGACGCGGCGGACGTCTTCACCCGGGACGCCGCCGACGTCTTCGCCCGTGCCGAGGTCCCCCGTCGGGTGGAGGTGCCCTTACCGGCACCGGTCGCCCCGGCGCTCTTCCTGGCCGGCGCCCGGCCGGACGGGCCGGTGCTGCGTCGGGCGGCACCGCCGGCCCGACCCTCCGCGCGCAACGTCCGCGCGAGCGTCTTCACCAGGTCCGGCTTGCGCAACGCGGAGATCCCGGAGACTCCCCTGCGGCGCAACTGACCCCGGATGTCGTCGACCCTCATCCGGGAGATCTCCGACTCGGAGATGCCCGGCGTGTTCGGGGTCTGATTGCCGGCCTGACGCGTGGTCCTGGTCGCCGACGCGCCGCGACCTGAGCTGTTCCGCTGAGCCATGACACGCTCCTCGACAGTCCGTCCTCGGCCTGCGGCGGGTCCCACACTGCCGCACCGCAGCGGTGCGGCATACCCGTCAGGACCGGTCCGAACCTCCCGAGGACGGGGTGAAGAGGTGGGCGAAGGCGGCGAGGTTAGCGGTCGACTCGCCCCGCTTGACCCGCCACTCCCACTCCCGGCGGATCGAACTGCCGAAGCCGATCTCCAGCATGGTGTCGAAGGACTCGTCGGCATAACTGAGCACCGCACCGAACAACCGGTCCAGCTCGTCGGCGTCGACGCCGGACGGGTTGACCCGGCCGGTGAGGTAGACGTCCCCGACCGCGTCGATCGAGAACGCGACGCCGTACATCCGGGCGTTGCGTTGCAACAGCCACGCCCACAGCTCCTCGCGCCGCTCGTCGGGCTGGCGCATCACGAACGCCTCGACCCGCAGCGCGTGCTCGCCGACGATCAGGTTGCAGATCGTCTTGAGCTTGTGGGTGCCGGGCAGGGTGACCGCGTACGACCCCTCGCCGGTGGCCTCCCACTCCAGCTCCCGCTCGGTGCAGACCGCCTCGATCAGGGCCGCCAGCTCGCTCTTCGCGCTCATCGGACCCACTCTACGGCCGGGGTGACGAACCCACCGGACAGCGCCCGGTCACCGCACCCCCGGTCCGGTGACCGCGCCACGGATCCGGCCCGGTCACCAGGATCCGGTCAGGGCCGGCCCCTCGGCCAGCCGGGCCGCCAACCGTGCCCGGTGACCGGTGACCGCCTCGCCGTACACGGCGAGCAGCCCGGACACGGTGCGTTCCCAGGAGAAGCTGCGGGCGTGCCGGGCCGCCCCCCGACCCAACGCCTCCCGGCCCACCCGGTCGGGCAGCAGCCGGGCCAGCGTACGGGCCCAGTCGGTCGGGTCGTGGCCGTGCACGAGCACGCCGCTGACCTCGTCCCGCACAGCGGTCACCAGGCCACCCACGGCGGCGGCCACGACCGGGGTGCCGCAGGCCTGCGCCTCCAGGGCCACCAGCCCGAAGGACTCGTTGTGCGAGGGCACCGCCACCAGGTCGGCGGCCCGGTAGAGGGCGGGCAGGTCGTCCCCGGTGCGCGGCGGCAGGAACCGGACCCGGTCGGTGACCCCCAACGAAGCGGCCAGCTCGATCAGCGAGGTGGGCCGGTCCAGGCCGCTGCCGCTCGGGCCACCACAGATCACCACGGTCACCTGCTCGGCGAGGGCCGGATCGCGCTCGCGTAACGCCGCGACCGCACGGACCAGCACGTCGGGGGCCTTCAGTGGCTGGATCCGGCCGACGAACGCGACGACGTACCCCTCGGTGGGCAGGCCCAGCTGGCGGCGGGCGGCGCGGGTCGCGGCGGCCCGGTCCCCGACGGCGGGACGGAACCGGTCCAGGTCCACCCCCGGTTCGACGACCGCGACCCGGGCCGGGTCGGCGGCGTAGCGGTCGATCAGGTCGGACGCCTCCACCCGGGTGTTCGCCACCAGCCGGTCGGCCTCGGCGACGACCTGCTCCTCACCGATCACCCGGGCCTTCGGCTCCGGCCGGTCACCGGCCGCGAGCTGGGCGTTCTTCACCTTGGCCAGGGTGTGCGCGGTGTGCACCAACGGCACCCCCCAGCGCTCCTTGGCCAGCCAGCCGACCTGCCCGGACAGCCAGTAGTGCGAGTGGATCAGGTCGTAGTGCCCCGGTGGGCGGGCCGCCTCGGCACGCAGCACCCCGGCGGTGAAGGCACACAGCTGACCGGGCAGCTCCTCCTTGGTCAGCCCCTCCAGCGGGCCGGAGGTGACGTGCCGGACGTGCACGCCGGGGGCCATCTCCACCACCGGTGGCAGGTCACCCGAGGTGGCCCGGGTGAAGATCTCCACCTCGACGTTCGCCTCGGCGAGCCGCCTGGCGACCTCCAGGATGTAGACGTTCATGCCGCCCGCGTCGCCGGTGCCCGGTTGGTGCAGCGGCGAGGTGTGCACCGACAGGGTGGCGATGCGACGGGGCCGGGGCCACGGCAGGGCACCTCGCTGACGACCGACACCGATGTGCTGATCCGCCACGTCCGCTCCCTCTGTCACGGTTGATGCCGTCCCGCACGACCGGCGCTCCTCGGTCAACCTTCACGCCGGATGCAATCTTCCCCATCGGGCTTCGGAAATACCTCGCCCCGGGTCGCGGGCGTGACGGACCTCATCACGGGACCCGGGGCGGCCAGCCCCGCTGCCAGGGTGAGAATGGCCGGATGACCTCTGTCGCGATCGTCACCGGGGCGTCCAGCGGGATCGGCGCGGCCACCGCCCGCCGGCTCGCCGCCGAGGGTTTCCACGTGCTCGCCGCCGCCCGCCGCACCGACCGGCTCGCCGACCTGGTCGCCGAAATCGCGGCGGCCGGCGGCAGCGCCACCGCCGTGGCCTGCGACGTCACCTCCGACGAGTCGGTGGCCGGGCTGGCCCGCGCCGCCGCCGACGCCCCCGGGCCGGTCACCCTGCTGGTCAACAACGCCGGTGGGGCCCGTGGGCTCGACCCGGTGGAGTCCGGCTCGGTCGCCGACTGGCAGTGGATGTACGACGTCAACGTGCTCGGCACGCTGCGGGTCACCCAGGCCCTGCTGCCGGCCCTGGAGCGCTCCGGGACCGGGACGGTCGTGGTGGTCTCGTCCACCGCCGGTTTCACCGTCTACGAGGGTGGGGGCGGCTACAGCGCGGCCAAGCACGCGCAGACCGCCGTGGCGGGCACCCTGCGGCTGGAGCTGTGCGGCCGACCGGTCCGGGTGGTCGAGATCGACCCCGGGATGGTCCGCACGGACGAGTTCAGCCTGAACCGGTTCGGCGGGGATGCCGGGAAGGCCGACGCCACCTACGCCGGGGTCGCGCAGCCGCTGGTGGCCGAGGACGTCGCCGAGTGCATCGCCTGGTGCGCCACGCTCCCCCACCACGTCAACGTGGACCGGTTGGTGGTCCGCCCGCTGGCCCAGGCCGCCCAGCACAAGGTGCACCGGGTCGGGCAGTGACCCGGGATGGCTGACCGGGGCCGGCAGCGGCCGGTGGGGTTGGTGACCCGCGATGGCTGACCGGGGCCGGCAACGGCCGGTGGGGTTGGTGACCCGGGGGACGACGAACCCGAACCGGCTCCGCCGGGTCGACAACTGGATCGTCGAGACCTGCGGCGACCGGTTACGGGCCGCCGCCGACCCGCTGGTGGTGGACCTCGGTTACGGTGCCACCCCGGTCACCGCCGTCGAGCTGCGCGACCGGCTGGCCGCCCGGGTCCGCCCCGACGTCCGGGTGGTCGGCCTGGAGATCGATCCGGTACGGGTGGCCGCCGCCGCGCCGGCCGCCGACCCACCGGGGTTGACGTTCGCCCGGGGCGGCTTCGAACTGGCCGGGTTACGGCCCACCGTGGTCCGGGCGTTCAACGTGCTCCGCCAGTACGACGAGCGCGAGGTCGCCGACGCCTGGCGGACGGTCACCGACCGGCTCGCCCCCGGCGGGGTGCTGGTCGAGGGCACCTGCGACGAGTTGGGCCGGCTGGCCGGCTGGCTGCTGATCGACTCCACCGGCCCCCGGACGCTGACCCTGGCCGCCCGGCTGGCCACGCTGGAGAGCCCGGCCCGGTTGGCCGAGCGCCTACCGAAGGCGCTGATCCACCGCAACGTGCCGGGTGAAGGCATCCACGCCCTGCTCCGCGCCCTGGACGACGCCTGGCACGCCGCCGCCGGGCTGGCCCCGTTCGGCCCCCGCCAACGCTGGCTGGCCGCCGTCCACACCCTCCGGTCCACCGGCTGGCCCGTCCTAGACCGCCCCCACCGCTGGCGCCACGGCGAACTAACCCTCCCCTGGCCCGCCATCACCCCCACCTGACCACCCCACCCGCACCCCCACACCCCGCACCCCACCCCGCCCCCCCGCCTGCCCGTGTTGATCAAGAGCTTTGCGTCAAAATCCGCCAACGGCATGACGCAAACCTCTTGATCAACACGGGTAGAGCGGGCGGGGGCGGGGTGGGGCAGGGGGGTCAGAGGGTGCAGTTGATGAGGACGGGTTCGGGGTGGAGGGGGACGGCGAAGCGGGTGTGGACGCCGTCGCGGATCTCGCGGGCGAGGGCGATCAGGTCGGCGGTGCGGGCGGTGCCGCTGTGGTTGGTCAGGGCCAGGGTGTGCTTGCCGGAGATGGCGGTGCCACCGGGGCCGGGGTGGCCCTTGGCGAAGCCCGCCTTGTCGATCAGCCAGGCGGCGCTGACCTTCACCAGGTCGCCGGGGCAGGGCCAGGAGGGGGGGTCACCGAGGTCGGCGGCGCGCTCCCGCAGCAGGTCGTACGCCGCCCGGTCGAGCACCGGATTGGTGAAGAACGAGCCGACCGACCAGGTGTCCGGGTCGGTGGGGTCGAGCACCATGCCCTTGCCGGCGCGCAGGGTCAGCACCGTGTCCCGGGCGGCGGCCAACGGCACCCGGTCACCGACGTCGACCCCCAGCGAGCGGGCCAGTTCGGCGTAGCGGACCGGCCCGGACAGCGGCGAGCGGTCCAGCCGGAAGTCGACCGAGAGCACCACCCAGCGGTCGCTGTACTTGAAGATGCTGCCCCGGTAGGCGAACCCGCAGTCCGGGGCGGCGACGGTGGTCAGCCGGTCCCCGGCGCGGTCGTACACCTGAACGGCGGTGATCCGTTCGGCGACCTCCTGGCCGTACGCGCCGACGTTCTGGATGGGGGTGGCACCGGCCGAGCCGGGGATGCCGGAGAGGCACTCCAGGCCGGACCAGCCGTTGCCGACGGTGGCGGCGACGAGGTCGTCCCAGGGTTCGCCGGCTTCGACCCGTACGGTGACGGTATCGGTGTCCTCGGCGACCACGGTGTAGCCCCGCGACCGGATCAGCACGACGGTGCCGGGGAAGCCGGCGTCTCCGACGACCACGTTGCTGCCGCCGGCGAGGACCAGCACCGGTTCGTCGCGGCGGTGCGCCTCGCGGACCCGGCGGACGATCTCGTCGGCGCTGGTCGCGGTCTCCAACCGGGCGGCGGTGCCACCGAGGCGCAGGGTGGTGTATCCCGCCAGGGCGGCCGGATCGGCGGGTTCGGCGCTCGTTGTCGGTTTGGCGTAGACGTCTGACACGCCTTTCACCCTAGGCTGAGGGGTAGCCACGGCACCCACTGGTCGCCGGGTCACCCCGGGGAGGATTGCGATGAGCAGACTGCACGCCACGAAGGACTTCTGGTTGGGAGCGCTCCGGGTCGACGGCCCGGCGTTCGCCGCGGCCGTGGCCGAGGCCCCGCCGGAGACACCTGTGCTGTCCTGCCCGGGGTGGACGGTGTCCGATCTCGCCCTGCACCTGGCCGGCCTCTACCACTGGGTGCACTCCTTCGCCGGTGCCGGTGACACCGCCCAGCCGGCCCGCCGCGACGAGACCGCCGAGCTGCCCGCCGGGGTGTCCCCGCTCCAGCTCTGGCAGCACGAGTACGACCAGCTGGTGACCCTGTTCGACGCGCTCGACCCGGAGGCCCCGGCCTGGAACCCGATGCCGCAGCCCAAGAAGGCCGGTTTCTGGCCGCGGCGGGTGGCGCACGAGACGGCGGTGCACCGGTGGGACGCCCAGCTCGCCATCGCCGCCGGTGACCCGATCGAGACGAAGCTCGCCGCCGACGGGGTGAGCGAGGTGCTGGACACCTGGCTGCCGTCCGGCCGTCGGCGCAACCGGGGGCAGTGGCAGGGGGTGGTGCACCTGACCGCGACCGACGCCGCCCAGGACTGGTACCTGCGGATGCGCGGCGAGGGGGTGGCCCTGCTGGACACCGCGACGGTCTTCGGGCACGACGACCACCACGCCCGGGTGCAGGTCACCGGCTCGGCCAGCGACCTGCTGCTGGCGTTGTGGGGCCGGGTCAGCTTCGACACCCTCGGGGTGGCGGGGGACCGTTCCCTGCTGGAGGGCCTGCGCGTCGGCTGACGCCCGCCACCACATGCCGTGTACCGAGAGCGGCCGTTCCGACTGGGACGGCCGCTCTCGGCGTTCCCGGCGTAGATCGGGGTCGGTTGCGCACGGCGTAGCTGCGGGACGGCCGCTCTCGGGGTCCCCGGTGTAGCTCGGGCGGTCGGCCCTGCGGTTCGGCGACGATCCGAGAGAGCGCTCTCTTGACAGGAGTCCATCGACCCACCACCCTGTCGGGAGAGCGCTCTCTCACAGAGATCGAATCCGGGCCGACGATCCGTACGGCCCGCTCATACGCAGGTCCACACCCCACCACCCGACCTGAGAGGGGTCCGACCCATGGGTGTCTTCACCCGCCGCCGTCTCGCGGCGATCGCCCTGGTGGCCACCACCGCACTGCTCACCACCACCGCCTGCGGCGGCGACGACGAGGCCGCCGACGGCGGACCGGTCACGCTGACCGTCGACGTGTTCGGCCAGTTCGGCTACGAGAAGCTCTACCGGCAGTACGAGGCCGACCACCCCGGCATCAAGATCGTGGAGCGGGGCACCGGCGGCAACCTCGACGAGTACTCCCCCAAGCTCACCCAGTGGCTCGCCGCCGGCAAGGGCGCCGGTGACGTGGTCGCCATCGAGGAGGGGCTGCTGGTCGAGTACAAGGCCAACCCGCAGAACTTCGTCAACCTGCTCGACCACGGCGCCGCCGACCTCAAGGGCAACTTCCTGGAGTGGAAGTGGAACGGCGGGCTGACCGCCGACGGCAAGCAGCTCATCGGGCTCGGCACCGACGTCGGCGGGATGGCGATCTGCTACCGCAAGGACCTCTTCGCCGCCGCCGGCCTGCCCACCGACCGGGAGGCCGTGTCCAAGCTCTGGCCCACCTGGCAGGACTACGTACGGGTCGGCGAGCAGTTCAAGGCCAGGAACACCGGCGCGGCCTTCCTGGACGCCGCCACCAACACCTTCAACACCATCCTGTTGCAGACCGCCGGCAACACCACCGGCTACAGCTACTACGACACCGCCGACAAGCTGGTGGTCGACAGCAACCCGGCGGTACGCCAGGCGTACGACACCACCGTCGACATCATCGACTCCGGGCTCTCCGGCCGGTACGGGGCCTGGTCGGAGGAGTGGGTGTCGGCCTTCAAGCAGGCCAAGTTCGCCACCATCGCCTGCCCGGCCTGGATGACCGGGGTGATCGAGGGCAACGCCGGGCCGGACGCCAAGGGCAAGTGGGACATCGCCCAGGTGCCCGGCAGCGGCGGCAACTGGGGCGGCTCCTACCTGGCGGTGCCGAAGCAGAGCCGGCACCAGGCCGAGGCGATCGAGCTGGCCAAGTTCCTGACCAGCGCCAAGGGCCAGATCGGCGCGTTCCAGGAGAAGGGGCCACTGCCGTCGTCCCCGCAGGCGCTCGACGACCCGGCGGTCGTCAGCTCGACCAACGCGTACTTCTCCGACGCCCCGGTCGGCAAGATCTTCGCCGCCGGTGCGAAGAGCCTCAAGCCGGTCTACATGGGCCCCAAGAACCAGGCCGTCCGCACCGAGGTGGAGAACGCCGTGCGCACCGTCGAGCTGGGTCAGCGCAACCCCACCCAGGGCTGGACCGACGCCACCACCAACGCCCGCAAGGCCGCCGCCAAGTAACCCCGTGCGGGGCGGGGTCACGGGTTCACGCCGTGGCCCCGCCGCCGGACAGGCGGGCAGGTGCAGGCCGGGACCACGAGAGGAAGAGCACGGGAGATGGTTGTTCAGGTCGACGGTCCGCCGCCGGGGGCGGTACGGACCCGGAGCAGACGGCCCGAGCGGGAGCACCGGTTGGCCCGGCTCGACGTCAGGTACTCGCCCTACCTGTACGTGACGCCGTTCTTCCTGCTCTTCGCGATCTTCGGGCTCTATCCGCTGGCGTACACGTTCTGGGTGTCGCTGCACGACTGGGACCTGTTGGGGGTGGACCCGGCCTTCGTGGGCGCGCAGAACTACACCCAGTTGCTGGCCGACGCCGACTTCTGGAACTCGGTGGTGAACACGCTTGGCATCTTCGTCCTCTCCACGGTGCCGCAGCTGCTCGCCGCCCTGTGGCTGGCCAACCTGCTCAACCGCCGGCTGCGGGCGCGGACCACCTGGCGGATGGCGGTGCTGGTGCCCAACGTGACCTCGACGGCGGCGGTGGCGATCGTCTTCGCGGTGCTCTTCGGCCGCGAGTTCGGCATGATCAACTGGCTGCTCGATCTGGTCGGCGTCGACGCGATCGACTGGAAGGCGAACCGGTTCGCCGCCTGGACGGCGATCTCCGCCATGGTCGACTGGCGGTGGACCGGCTACAACGCGCTGATCTTCCTGGCCGCGATGCAGGCCATCCCCCGCGACCTGTACGAGTCCGCCTCGATCGACGGGGCCGGCCGGGCCCGGCAGTTCTGGTCGATCACCGTGCCACTGCTCAAACCCACGATCATCTTCGCGGTGATCATCTCCACCATCGGTGGGCTGCAACTGTTCACCGAGCCCCGGCTGTTCAACTCCGGCACCAACGCGATCCGGGGCGGGCCGCTGCGCGAATCCCAGACGATGACCATGTACATGTTCGAGAACGCCTTCGCCCCGCACTACAACTTCGGCTACGGCTCGGCCGTCGCCTGGCTGCTCTTCGCCCTGATCGCGGTGGTCGCGGCGATCAACGTACTGATCCTGCGCCGGCTCGGCGGCGGCGCCCGCAAGGGGGACCGATGACCCGCATCTGGTCGGCCGGCCGGCTCACCTACCCGGCACTGACGCTCACCGCCCTGCTGTCGATCTTCCCGATCTACTGGATGTTCGTGGTCGCCAGCCGCAGCAGCGACGCGATGGGCCAGGTGCCGCCACCGCTCACCCCCGGCGGCAACCTCGGCGCGAACATCACCCGGCTCTTCGCCAACCCCGACGCGCACTTCCTCACCGGCCTGGTCAACTCGACGATCGTCGCGGTCAGCGTCACCTTCTCGGTGGTGCTCTTCTCCACCCTGGCCGGGTTCGCCTTCGCCAAGCTGCGGTTCCGGGACGCAACGCGCTACTCATGATCATCATTGCCACCATGATGGTGCCCACCCAGCTCGGGGTCATCCCGCTGTACCTGCTGATGACCAAGCTGAACTGGAACGACCGGCTGCCGGCGGTGATCGTCCCGGCCCTGGTCACCGGATTCGGCGTGTTCATGATGCGCCAGTACGCGGCCCAGGCGGTCAGCACCGAGCTGATCGAGGCGGCCCGGGTCGACGGCTGCCACACGCTGCGGATCTACTGGAACGTGGTGCTGCCCGCGCTGCGGCCCGCCGCCGCCGTGCTCGGCCTGCTCACGTTCATGACCACCTGGAACGACTTCCTCTGGCCGTACGCTGTGCTCAACGACCCGGAGAACCCGACCGTGCAGTTGTCGCTGCGGGCCCTCTCCGACGGTTACTACCAGGACATGTCGCAGGTGTTCACCGGCACGGCGATCGCGACGCTGCCGCTGCTGCTGGTGTTCGTCGTGTTCGGCCGCCAGATCATCGGCGGCATCATGGAAGGTGCGGTCAAAGCGTGAGCGCGAGGAGTGAGCCGGTCTTGCGAGCCCCGCAGTCGCGAACGAAAGGAAGCACCGCGTGAGCGCGAGGAGTGAGCCGGTCTTGCGAGCCCCGCAGTCGCGAACGAAGGAGGTAGCCGCGTGAATGAGGTTCGATTTCCGGAGGGCTTCGTGTGGGGCGCGGCGACCGCCGCGTACCAGATCGAGGGCGCGGCCCGGGACGACGGTCGCGGCGAGTCGATCTGGGACACCTTCAGCCGTACGCCGGGCAAGGTGTTCGCCGGGCACACCGGTGACGTCGCCTGCGACCACTACCACCGGTACGCCGACGACGTGGCGCTGATGGCCGAGCTGGGCCTGGCCGCGTACCGGTTCTCGGTGGCCTGGCCCCGGATCAGGCCGGACGGCACCGGCCCGGTCAACCCGCGCGGCCTGGACTTCTACGACCGGTTGACCGACGCGCTGCTCGACCGGGGCATCGACCCGATCGTCACGCTCTACCACTGGGACCTGCCCCAGGGTTTGCAGGACCGGGGCGGTTGGACCAGCCGGGAGACCGCCGAACACTTCGCCGACTACGCCCTGGCCGTGCACGCCCGGCTCGGTGACCGCATCCGCACCTGGACGACGCTCAACGAACCGTGGTGCTCGGCGTACCTCGGGTACGGCAACGGGGTGCACGCCCCCGGTGAGCAGGACGCGGGGGCGGCGTTCCGGGCCGTACACCATCTGTTGCTGGGGCACGGCCTGGCGGCGCGGGCGCTGCGGTCGGCGGGCGCGCAGACGGTCGGGATCACCCTCAACCCGGCGGACGTCGCACCGGCCGACCCGGACAGCGCCGCCGACGCCGCCGCGGTACGTCTCGTCGACGGCCTCCAGAACCGGATCTTCCTGGACCCGCTGACCGGGGCCGGCTACCCCGCCGACGTGCTCGAACACGTCGCCCGGATGGTGGAGCCCACGTTCATCCGGCCCGGCGACGAAAAGATCATCGCGGCGCCGCTGGACCTGCTCGGGATCAACTACTACGCACCGACCTATGTCGCGGGACGCCCGGACGGGGGCGGCAGCAGCGCCTACCCGGGCACCGAGGGGGCGGTGGAGTTCCTGCCGGCCACCGGCCCGGTGTCCGACATGGGCTGGCAGATCGAGCCGGCCGGGCTGACCCGGCTGCTGGTGCGGATCGGCACCGACTATCCCGGGCTGCCACTGATGATCACGGAGAACGGCGGCGCGTTCCCGGACGACAGTGCCGGCCACGACGCCGACGGATCGGGCCGGATCGACGACACCGACCGGATCTCCTACCTTGACGGGCATCTGCGGGCCGCGCACGAGGCCATCTCCCGCGGCGTCGACCTGCGCGGCTATCTCGTATGGTCGTTGCTGGACAACTTCGAGTGGGCCGAGGGCTATCGGAAGCGGTTCGGGATCGTCCACGTCGACTACCTGAACCAGCGGCGCACGCCGAAGTCGAGCGCCCGGTGGTACCAGGAGGTGATCTCCCGGAACGGGCTGTGACGAGGCGGTGGTAACGGGTATGACGGCGGCACAGCGGCCCACCCTGGAGGAGGTCGCCCGGCAGGCCGGCGTGTCCCGGGCGACGGTGTCCCGGGTGGTGAACGGCTCCACCACGGTCGCCGAGCCGATCCAGGAGGCGGTCCGTCGGGCGGTGGCCGAGCTGGGGTACGTGCCGAACCTGGCCGCCCGCAGCCTGGTCACCCAGCGGACCGACTCGATCGCCCTGGTGCTGCCGGAGGCCGCCACCCGGGTCTTCTCCGACGACCAGGTCTTCCCCGGGCTCATCCGGGGTGCGGCCCAGGAGTTGGAGGCCGCCGACAAGCAGCTGGTGCTGATGCTGGCCGGCTCGCCCGCCGGGCACGACCGGGTCACCCGGTACACCACCGGCCGGCACGTCGACGGGGTGCTCTTCGCCTCGCTGCACGGGGAGGACCCACTGCCCGGCCGGCTCGCCCGGCTGGGGATACCGGTGGTGTGCAGCGGCCGGCCGCTGGACGCCGCCGACGTGCCGTACATCGACGTGGACCACATCGGCGGGGTGACTGCGGCGACCCGTTACCTGATCGACAACGGTCGCCGCCGGATCGCCACCATCGCGGGCCCGCAGGACATGGTCGCCGGCATCGAACGGCTCGCCGGCTACCGGGACACCGTGGTCGCCGCTGGCCTGCCCCAGATGATCGAGTACGGCGACTTCACCCGCGAGTCGGGGACCATCGCGATGCGTCGGCTGCTCGCCGCGTACCCCGATCTGGATGCGGTCTTCGCCGCCTCCGACCTGATGGCGCACGCCGCCCTGCGGGCGTTGCACGAGGCGGGCCGGCGGGTACCGGAGGACGTCGCGGTGATCGGTTTCGACGACATCGAGACGGCTGCCTACACCGAGCCGCCGCTGACCACCGTGCGGCAGCCGATCGTCGAGTTGGGCCGGAAGATGACCCGGCTGCTGCTGGCCCTCGCCGACGGTGCGGAGGTGGAGCGGGCGGTGGTGTTGCCGACGGAGCTGGTGATCCGACAGTCCGCCTGACCCCTGCACCGGCCTGCCCCGCCCGGTTTCCGGCCTGGCCGCACGCCCCGGCCACGTGAGCCGGGCCACCCCTGCCCACCGGGCACCCACACGCGACGGCTGAACGTCGACCGCGACCGTCACCCTCAGCAACATTTCGTCGACCCCACCCCACCCAGGTTCACCCCCTTTGCTCTGCTGCCATCCACGCGACAGGCACCGAGGGTGACCGACTTGACGCCACATCCGCCCGAGCAATAAATGTGCACTAGCAGCTCAAACGCCTGTCGCCTCCATGGCAGCAGAGCAAAGGGGGCGAGGGTGATAGGGCAGGGGTCGACCGTTGATTACGGAGAGTGGGAAAGTCGCAGCCAGAGAGAGGCGTTACCCAGAGTCATCGGCATGGCGGGTGGGGAAAAGGTGTGGCTGTGGACTCCGGCCGGTGCCTACGCTCGCGGGCATGCCTGACGCCGTTGCACCGCAGCCCGTGCCGACCAGCACCGAGCGGCAGCGCCGGCCCCAGTTGCCGCCCGCCCGCGACCACACCGCGCGGTCCACCGGCCAACCGGGGGTGGGGTGGCGCATCCGCACCGCCCGGCCCGACGACGCGCCCGGGGTGGTGGCGCTGCGGTCCCTGGTCCATCCGTACCTGGTGCGGGGCATCGCGTCGACCCGGCAGATGATCGCCCAGCCACCACCCGAGGAGAAGTGGGCGGCCTGGGTGGCCGAGGCGGACGGCCAACTCGTCGGCTGGGCCTCGGCGTACCGGAACACGCAGACCTCAGTGCCGGACTTCGGGGACATCTCCATCCTGCACGTGCATCCGGAGCACCGGGGCCGGGGCACCGGCACCGCACTGCTCGCCGCCGCGCTGGCCCACCTGGAATCCCTCCGGATCCGCCGGGTGCGGACCTGGGCGCAGACCGACTCGCTGCCGTACGCCCGCCGGCACGGGTTCGCCCCCAGCCGGGAGCTGCGCTACTCGGCGCTCGACCTGCACCCGGCCCCACCGATGCCCGAGCCGCCCGCCGGGGTACGGCTGCTCCCGCTCGCCGGGATCGATCCGTACCAGGTCTACCTCCTCGACGCCGTCGCCTCGACGAGCGAGCCGGGCGACGTGCCGGTGGACGCGATCAGCTACTCCCACTGGCGCTCCGAGTGTTGGGAGAACCCGGGATTGGACCGGGACGCCAGCACGGTCGCCGAGGTCGACGGCACGTTGGTCGCGCTCAGCCTGGTCAAGCGGGACGGCGACCGGATGTGGTCCGACTTCACCGCGACCCGGCCGGAATACCGGGGTCGGGGGCTGGCCCGACTGACCAAGCAGGTCGCGCTGCACCGGGCCGCCGGTCGCGGAGTACGCACGGCCTACACCTCCAACGACGAGGCCAACGCGCCGATGCTGGCGGTCAACACCCGCCTCGGCTACCGGCCGGTGGCCACCGCCTGGTCCTGCCTGCGCGAGCTGCGCTGAGAGGCTCGACCACGACCGGCGGGCCGCCCACCATGGTCACGCCGTCGGCCGGCCGCCGGCTCGGCTCTCCTCGATGTGCTGGCCCAGCGAGCGGCGGGCGAGCAGCGCGGCCCCGGCGACGGCGGCCGGCATCACCAGCACCGCACCCAGCGGGATCAGGAAGCACAGGAAGACCGCCACACCGAAACCGAGCGAGGTGGCCCGGTCCGCCTTCAGCCTGGCCCGCCGGTCCGGCAGCCGCAGCCCGCGCCGGGAGAACGGCGCACCGACCAGCTCCACGGCGAGCAGCCAGCCGCCCACCGCCGCGCCGACCACCGGCACCACGGTCTGCCCGACCACCGGGATGAACCCGGCCGCGAAGAGCGGAATGCCGAACAGCACCGAGAGCCCGACCAGCCGCAGCGAGTCGACGATGCTGCGCCGCAGCGACGCCCCGAACGGCACCTCCACCGCGCCCGGGGTGCCGCCGAGCCGGTCCTCCACCCGCTCGGAGATCTTCTCGTAGAACGGGTCCCCGATGACCAGGGTGACCGCGGTGAAGCCGACCACGGTGAGCAGCCCGCCCAACCCGAGGAAGGCCAACCCGGCGATCACCCGGACCAGGCTGCGCGGGGTGTCCGACCAGTCGTCGGCGAACGGGGTCACCCACGCCGCCAGCTCGTCCACGAAGTAGACCAGGGTGGCGAACGCGGTGACGAAGAGCGCGGCGGACAACAGCGCCGGCACCACGCCGAGCAGCATCAGCCCCGGGCTGCGGACATACAGGCCGAGGCCACGCACGAGCAGGCCCACGCCGCCGAAGAAGCGGCGGGTGGCACCGGTGACCGGCGCGGCGAGGGTACGGGGTCCGTTCACGACCGCAGAGCCTACTGGCCGGGGGCCACCGCCACCGGGCACCCGACGGCACCGCCCGACGGGTCGGGCCGGCAGGATACGGGGGTGCGCGCCGCCCGGTTGATCTCCCTGGTGCTGCTGTTGCAGTCCCGCGAGACGATGACCGCCGCCGAACTCGCCCGTGAGCTGGAGGTTTCCGAGCGGACCGTCTACCGGGACGTGGTGGCGCTCTCCGCCGCCGGGGTGCCGGTCTATGCCGACCGGGGGCGGGCCGGGGGTTACCGGCTGCTCGGCGGCTACCGGACCCGGCTGACCGGGCTGACCCGGGACGAGGCGGAGGCGCTCTTCCTCACCGGACTGCCCGGCCCCGCCGGTGACCTGGGACTGGCCGACGCGGTGGCGTCCGCCGAGCTGAAGATGCTCGCCGCGTTGCCACCGGGCCTGCGTGACGCCCCGGCCCGTACCGGCCAGCGGTTCCACCTGGACGTCCCGGGCTGGTTCCGCGAGTCCACCCCGCCGCGCTGGCTGGCCGAACTGGCCCGGGCGGTGTGGCGGGACGGGGTGGTCGCCCTGCGGTACCGGCGCGGCGACCGGGAGGTGACCCGCCGGGTCGAGGCGTACGGGCTGGTGCTCAAGAGCGGCACCTGGTATCTCGTGGGCCGGGTCGACGACACGATGCGCACCTACCGGGTGGACCGGGTGCTCGACGTCGTCGCCGACCCGGCGACCTTCACCCGGCACGACGGCTTCGACCTGGGCGGCTACTGGCGGGAGCAGGCCGAGGCGTTCCTGCGGGACATGCTCGCCGCACGGGTCACCGTGCGGCTCAGCCCCGCCGGTCTGCGCCAGCTCCGCTTCCTCGCCGACACCCCCTTCGCGTACGACGAGGCAGTGGCCGCCGCCGGCACACCCGACGGGCAGGGTTGGGTGGTGACCGAGCTGCCCGTCGAGTCCGTCGAGGTGGCGTACCCGCAACTGCTCGGCCTCGGCCCCGAGGTGGAGGTGCTCGACCCACCGCAGCTGCGTGCCCTGCTCGCCGACGCGGCGGCCCGCTCGGCCGCCCGATACGGCGTCGGCCCGGACCACCCGACCCGCTGACGGCGACCGGGCCGACGAGCCGTCAGCGGTAGCCGGTGACGTCGGCGGGCCGGTCCGTCTCGACCACCTCGGTGAGGTAGCGGAAGGCGTCCGGCCGGCTGCCGTCGAGGTCGGTGAAGCCGTACACCCGGGCCAGTTCGCCGGCCGAGACGGACGCCTGGTTCCAGCGGGCCCGGTCCTCGTCGGCGGCCAGTGCGGCGACCGCCCGCCCGACGAAGGCCGGGGTTTCCGAGATGAGGAAGTGCGGGTCCGTCGCCGCGCCGTCGCGCCAGGTCTGCTCGGTCACCCCGAAGTGTTCCAGCATCGCCTCGGAGCGGATCCAGCCGGGGGTGAGCGCCACGGCGGTGCACCCGTGCGGCGCCAGCTCGTGCCCCCAGCTGTACGCGAGCCGGGTCACCGACACCTTCGCCAGGTCGTAGAAGACGGACAGCCGGTAGTGCGTGTCGTTGTACGCCCGGGTGCCGTCGCCGATCTCGACGACCAGGCCGCCGGGGCGGCGGATCAGCAGCGGCAGCGCGAAGTGGCTGGTGACGATGTGGGTGTCCACCGCCAGCCGCAGGGTGCGGAACCCGGCGTCCAGCGGCTGCTCCCAGACCGGCTTCTCCCAGGTGATCAGCGGGTCGGCGCCCCACACGTCGTTGACCAGCACGTCGAGCCAGCCCTGTTCGGTGTCGATCCGGGCCACCAGGTCGCGTACCTGCTCGGGCACCAGGTGGTCGACCCGGACCGCGATGCCGGTGCCTCCGGCGGCGGTGACCAGCTCGGCGGTCTCCTCGATGGTCTCGGCGCGGTCCAGCTCGGAGCGGCCGGCCCGGCTGCTGCGGCCGGTGGCGTAGACCGTCGCCCCGGCCGCGCCGAGCTGGACCGCGATCTGCCGGCCCGCGCCCCGGGTCGCGCCGGCCACCAGCGCGACCTTTCCTTCCAACGGTGTCGTCGTCATACCGTCGAGGGTGGCAGTGATACCTGACAACCGAAGTCCGGTTTCGCGGAGCGGTTCGGTCCGGCATGCTCCCGGCATGCACCTGCTGCTCTCCGGGATCGTCGGCTCGGTCGCCTACGGGCTGGCCGGCCCCGGCTCCGACGTGGACCGGATCGGCGTCTTCGCCGCCCCGACGGTGGCCTTCCACGGCCTGCGGCCGCCCCGGGAGTCGGTGGTCACCACCGACCCGGACGTCACCCTGCACGAGGCCGGCAAGTACGCCCGGCTGGCGTTGAGCGGCAACCCGACGGCCACCGAGCTGATCTGGCTGCCCGACGACTGCTACGAGACCCGTACGGAGCTCGGTGACCGCCTGATCGCCATCCGGTCGGCGTTCCTCAGCGCACCGCGTGTCCGCGACGCCTACCTCGGCTACGCGAGCCAGCAGTTCCGCAAGCTGACCACCCGCGACTCGACGGTGGGCGGCCGGCGCCGCTCGGCCAAGCACGCCCGGCACCTGGCCCGGCTGCTGCACCAGGGGCGGACCCTCTACGCCACCGGCGTGCTGGAGATCCGGCTGGCGGACCCGGCGTGGTTCCGGGCGTTCGGTGAGCGGGTCGCGGGCGGCGCGCTCACCGAGGCGGAAGCGCTGGTCGCCGAGGCGGAACGGGACTTCGACCGGCTCCGCACCCCGCTGCCCGACCGGCCCGACGAGGCGACGGTGGAACGCTGGCTGCGTGCCGTCCGCGCCGCCCACCTGCCGCCGCCTGACTGACCCACGGCAGCCGTTGCCGGGGTCCGTGCCGGGCCCGCGACGAGGCGATCAGACTGCTTCCACCCCGAGCTGGGTGGTGAGCAGCAGGGTGTCGGCGTTGAGCCAGTAGTCGGTGATCAGGCCGTGCCTCGTCCGCAGCGTGTCGGTGCCCGTGAAGCGGACCGTGGTGCCGGGCGCGGCTGTCGCCCCGGGGAATCCTCCGCCGTACGTGCCGTCGGCGACCCACCGCACGACCACGTGGCTGCCGTCGATGATCGGGCCGACCTCGACGGTGAAGCGCAGGTCGGGGAAGGCTCCCCGGATCTGGCCGATCAGGTCGACCATGCCGGCCGGGCCGTGCACGGCACTGCCGTCGCCGCCGTCGAGCAGCGCGGCCCGGACCCGGACGTCCGGCGCGATGAGGTGCTCGGCCAGCGCGTAGTCGCCGTTCCAGAGCTGGACCCAGTCGCGGGTCACCTGCTGCTGCGTCCGGCGGGTGTCGTCGGGCCCGTCGGGCCGCGTGTGGGTGGTGGCGGTGCCGCCAGCCAGCGCGGGAACGCTGCTGCCGGTCAGCACGCCACCGGCGATCAGGAGCGCGGTGAGGGTGACGGTGGACCTGCGGTTCATGATGACTCCTCCATGAATGAGATCAGCTCGCTTTAGTTATAGCCTATAACTACAGTGATTTGACGTCAACACGAGCGGAGTAGCGGAGTGGTGGCGGGGCGATCGCGGGCCTACCGGTCCGGGCAGACGGACGGCAACGGCGGCAGGCGGGGCCGCACAGGCGGCAGGCCGAGCCGGGGGCAGCCGAGCCGGGGCGGGCGGGCCGGGGCGGGGCAGGCGGGCCGGGGCGGGGCAGGCGGGCCGGAGGCGGGCGAACGCCTGGAACGAGTGCCGGGGCCGGCACCGGGGACATCCGTCCACACCGGACTGCCAGCTCGGATCCGACGGTCCGCCGGATCCCGACCGGGCGGAGGCCACGGGCGGACAGAACGCGTCCCGGGCCCGGCCCGGGGCCTAGTCGTTGAGGAAGGTGGAGATCCGGTCCCGCAGGTCGGCGCGGTCGGTCCAGGCGAACCCGGGACGGTCGTAGACGTGCAGTGTCGCCTGCGGCAACGCGTCGGCCAGCTCGGCGGCGATGTGGGTGGGGTGCAGGTCGTCGCCGACGCAGCCGATCACCAGGGCCGGTGCGGTCACCCCGGCCAGGGCGGCGAGGTCGGCCAGCGGGGACTGCTCCGGCAGGTCGGACAGACCGGCGGCGAGCCCGTCCCGCAGCAGCTGGTCGAGTCGCTGACGCAGGTAGGCCCAACCGGCCGGGGTGTTGCGGACCGACGGCGGCAGTTCCAGGGCGACCACGTCCGCCACGGCCGAGGCGTCGCCCCCGGCGACCGCGTCGAGCAGGTCGGCCAGTCGTTGCCGGGCGACCGGGCCACGCGGCCGGTCGAGGACGGCGGGCAGCAGGAAGACCAGTTTCTCGAACCGGTCCGGGCTCTCGACGAGCAGCCGGCAGAGCGCGCCCGCGCCGAGGCTGGCGCCGAACGCCCGAGTGGCGCCGCTGAGGTCCGCCACCGCCCGCAGGTCGCGGGCCAGGTCGAGGTAGCTCCACGGGCCGGGCGGGGCGTCGGAGCGGCCGTGCCCCCGGAACTGGAAAAAGACCCGTCGGCCGGTGACGGCACTGCCGAACGGGCGGGTGGTGGCGATGCCGTTGCCGAATCCGTGGGCAAACACGGTGACCGGGTCACCGACGCCGGTGACCAGCCGTTCCAGCTGTACGTCGTGCGGGGTGGCGACCAGCTCGGTCTCCGGTTCCGGCAGGGCGGGTCGCCCGGTACGCGGTGCGCCGGGCCCGGGCCCCCAGGTGCGGGGTCCGCCGTCCGGCGGTGGCGGCCAGCGGAAACCCCTCACCAGAACCCTTTGCCGTCGTGCAGGTCACGCAGCCCGACCCGGACGTCCAGCAGGTAGATCAGGCCGGCCGCGATGCCGATCAGCCCGAAGATGCTCAGCGCGCCGAAACCAAGCAGGGTGAGCAGCATGCAGACGGCCAGGATCGCGATCCAGCCGCCCTTGGGGAGGGTGCCGATGGCCGGGAAGGCGTCCGAGCGCTGGGTGAACGCGTGCACCAGCGAGATGCCCTGCACAGCCAGGGCGAACACGAGCAGGATCAGATCGATCACGTAGACGAGGTGGAACACGAAGATCGGCGCGGCGATGGCCATGCCGGCCAGCATATGCCGACGGCCCCGGAAACGTCCGTCAGGACGCCCCCGGGGCCGGTGTCGGCGACGGTCACTCGGCGGCCGGGCGGGTCCGCTTCGTGGTCTTCGGCTGCTTCGCCGTCGGATCGGTGGCGACGGGCTTGGCGGCGACCTTGGTCGCGGCCGGCTTGGTCGCGGCCTTGGTGGCCCGGGACCGGGTGACCTTGGCTGCGGCCGGCTTGGCCTCGACGACCTGCGCCACGTCCGCCGGGGTCGGCGGGTGGTCCGTGTCGGCCTGCGCCACGGCAGCCGGGGTCGGGGTGCGGTCCTGGTCGGTCCCGGCCTGCGCCCCGGCCGGGACGGTGGCGTCGGTCGCCTCGATGTCGGCGTTGACGGTCTCGGCGGCCTCCAGCACCCCGGCACCGACCACCCGCTCACCCCGGGCGATCAACGCGCCGTACGCGGCCAGTGCCCGTTCCTGGGCCGCCTGCGCCCCGGCGAGCACCACGGCGGCGTTGCGGGTGGCGGCACCGCGCAGCTTGTCGAGGTCCAGCTCGGCGCGGAGCTTGTCCAGGTCCAGCTCGGCGCGGAGCTTGTCCAGGTTCAGCTCGGTGGGCGTGGCCTTCTCGCGCAGGCCGGTGGCGGTCAGGTTGGCGGTACGGAAGGTCTCGGTGGCCTTCTGGCGTAGCTCGAACCCGGTCACGACGGCCTTGCCGCCCCACTCGGCGGCGACCTTGGTGCCGTCGGCGACGACCCGGTTGCCCAGCTCGCTCACCACGGTCGGCAGCTTGCGCAGCTGCTGGATGGCCAGTTCCCCGGCACCGGCGGCGGCGTAGACGGGGGCCGGAATGCGGTTGGTCTTCGGCTGGGTCATGACAACTCCTCCTCGGCCGCTCCGGCGGCCTTGTCGTTGCTGGTCGTGGGCGCGGCATCCGCCGTGCCGTCATGGGTGCCGGCGGTGGGCGCGGTGCGCGTCCCGCTGGCGGTGGGCGCGGTGCGCGTCTCACCGGTCGCGGGTGGGGTCCCCACCCCACCGGTGGTGGGTGCGGTGCGCGTCTCACCGGTCGCGGGGGCGGGGGCGGTGCCCGCCTCGGTGACGGCGACCGATTCGAGGACGGCCTCGGTCGGGGTGCCTTCCGGGGTGACCGGTCCGGTGGCGGCCGGCGTCACCGTGGCCGCCGCCTCCGTCGGCCCGGTCGGCGTCGGTACGGCGTACGCGGAGGTCGGCGCGGCCGGTCCGGGGCCGGCGTCCGGGCGGTCCACCGCGGCGGCGGTCCGATCGGTGACGACCGGTTGATCCGTGCCGGCGACCCCATCGGGGACCGTCTGGTCGGTGCCGGGGCGGTTCGTGCCGGCCGGCTCGTCCGTGCCGGGTTCCGCCGGGGCGGAGTGGTCGGCGGTGGCCTCGGACAGCCGGGTGTTCTCCCGCCGGAAGGTCTCGTATATCTGGCTGAGCGACTGTTTCTGCGCCATGGTCAGGTCGGGGTCGACCGCGATGGCGGCGAGCACTCCCTGACCCTCCTTGTCGTCGAGCAGCCCGGCCCGCAGGTACATCGCCGGGGTGGAGACCCGCAGCGCGCTGGCGAGCTGCTGGAGCACCTCGGCGCTGGGCTTGCGCAGGCCCCGCTCGATCTGACTGAGGTAGGGGTTGCTCACGCCGGCCTGCTCGGCGAGCTGGCGGAGCGAGATCTTGGCGTTCCGCCGCAGGTCACGGATGAATCCGCCGACGTCGGGTAGATCCTTGGGTGCGGCCATACCCCAACGGTAGTCCGCGCTGCTAGCTCCAGCAAGCAAAACGCTAGCCAGAGTTAGCAAGGTAACAGGAGGCAAAGTACGTTGCGGCCCGGGATGTCCGGTCGTAACTTGCACGGCGTGACCCAACAGATCGCTGTCAACGGCACCACCCTCGGCTACGAC
This sequence comes from Micromonospora sp. NPDC048894, assembly GCF_040649765.1. NCBI lineage: Bacteria > Bacillati > Actinomycetota > Actinomycetes > Micromonosporales > Micromonosporaceae > Micromonospora > Micromonospora sp. NPDC048894. The sequence goes on from NZ_JBEZFY010000019.1 coordinate 60,941, forward strand.
GAGGTCGGCACCGGCACGCCGGTGCTCCTGCTGCACGCGGGCATCGCCGATCGGCGGATGTGGCGCGAGGTGTGCGCCGCCCTCGCCGACCGGCACCGGACGATCGCGCTGGACCTGCGCGGCTATGGGGACTCGGCGCTGCCGCCGGAGTCCTTCGCCCACCGCGACGACGTGGTGGCGGTGCTGGACGCGCTCGACATCGACCGGGCCGCCCTGGTCGGCTGCTCCTTCGGCGGGGCGGTGGCGATCGACACCGCGCTGGCGTACCCGCAGCGGGTGTCGGCCCTGGCGCTGTTCGGCACCGCCGTCTCCGGGCACGAGTGGTCGCCGGACACCGAGGAGTTGTGGGACCGGCTGGTCGGTGAGGTCGACGAGGAGGACCTGGCGGCGAGCGCGGCCGGTGAGGTCCGGTTCTGGGTGGTCGGCCCGCACCGCCGTCCGGAGGATCTCGACCCGGCGCTCATCGCCTTCGCCGAGGAGTCGGACCGGCGGGCCCTCGCCGCCGAGCAGGCGTTGAGCGCGGTCGACGTCGTCGACCTCGACCCGCCCGCCATCGGCCGCCTCGACGAGTTGGACCTGCCGGTCCTCGTCACCGCCGGTGCCGTCGACATCCCGGACATCATCCGGCTGGCCGACCGGATCGCCGCCGAGGCCCCCCGGGCCGTCCGCCTGCCCGACATCCCCGAGGCCGCGCACCTGATCCCGGTGGAACGCCCCACCGAGGTGGCCGAGGCCCTCCGCGCCTTCCTGCCCTGACCGGCCCCGCACCCCGGGCCCGTCCCGCACCCTGGTGCGGCCCGGCCACGGATCGCCCGCAGCTCACCAGACGGGACGCACTCCACCGACCGGAAGAGCACCGCCGAGCAGGGGAACCTCCGCGTACTCGGTGAGGACGGGGGCCCGCACACCGAGCCGGCGCAGCGCGGAGACCAGCACCGGCATCCGGGCGCGGGTGGCACCGTCGTCGATCTTGAGGGTGACCGCGCCGACGCCGGGCAGCGCCGCCGCGATCACCCCCTCCGCGCCGATCTTGGCCAGCATTCCGGGTACGCCGCGCATCAGGCGGGTGTCGTCCGCCACGGTGCCGCCGACCACCTCCGGGTACGCCCGCATCGCGTCCGCCACCGTGCGCTCCGGGGAGCCGGGCTCGGCGGCCACCAGCCGCAGGTAGGCCCGGGCCAGCCCGGTCAGCGAGACCGCCAGCACGGGCGCACCACAACCGTCCACGCCGACCGCCGCCGCCGGCTCGCCGGTGAACTCCTCGATCGTGGCGGTCAGCCGCTGCTGCAACGGGTGCTCCGGCCGCCAGTACCCGTCCACCGGCCAGCCGGCCGCCAGGCAGGTCAGCAGCATCCCGGCGTGCTTACCGGAGCAGTTCATCGCCAACCGGCTCGGGCCACCACCGGCCCGCAGCACGGCCTCCCGGGCCGCCTCGCCGAACGGCAGGTCGGGCGGGCAGTGCAGGGCCCCCGGGTCCAGGCCCGCGGAGCCCAGCAGCGCCGCGACCCGGGCCAGGTGGAACTCCTCACCGGCGTGGCTGGCCGAGACCACCGCGACGTCGGCGGGGTCGGTCACCGCGAGCCCGGCCCGGAGCATCCCGAGCGCCTGCAACGGCTTGCTGGCCGAGCGGGGAAAGATCGGCGGGACGCCGTTCCCGGCACCGGCCACCGGCGCACCGGCGGCGTCGAGCACCACCACCGAGCCCCGGTGCACACCCTCCACGAACCCGGACCGGACCACCTCGGCGAGCGGCTCGCCACCCTCGTACGTCTTGGACACCTGGCGAAGGTACCGACGGGGGCCGGCACCCCGACACCCGGGTGACCTGCGACGTCGACCACCGGCGTACAGGAGTGCCGGGGCAGGCGCGGCTTACCGGGCGGACCTGCCCCGGCCGGGCCCACGGCGGGCCCCGACCCGGAACCGCAGCACCGGCCGGACCGGTCCGGCCCGCCGGGCGGGCTAGCGGAACAGCAACTGACGGGCTTCGGTGGTGGTCAGCGGGGGGCGCTGGGCGAGCTGCGCGAACCCGACCGCGCGGGCCACCAGCTGCATGTTGGACTCCACCGGGCGACCCTTGGCGTACGTCACGGTGTCCTCCATACCGACCCGCAGGTGACCGCCGGTGGAGAGCGAAGCCAGCAGCACCGCGATGGTGCTGCGACCGACGCCGGTGGCCGAGAAGGTGGTGCCCGCCGGCAGGTCACGCAGCATCTGCTGGGCGGCGACCAGGGTGGCGGTGGTGCCCGGCATCCCGCCCGGCACCCCCATCACGAAGTCGACGTGCACGTGCCCGCCGTACGGCAGGCCGTGCCGGTCCAGCAGGCGTTGCAGGGCGGTGAGGTGACCGAGGTCGAAGATCTCGTACTCGGGGAGGATGCTGCGCTCCTGCATCCGGGTGTGCAGGTCGACGATGAACTCCCACCGGTTGAGGAAGACGTCGTCGCCGAAGTTGACCGTGCCCATGGTGCAGGAGGCCATGTCCGGCGCGGCGTCCAGCACGGCCAGCCGGTCGGCCTCCGGATCGGTCACCGCCCCACCCGAGGAGAGCTGCACGATCAGGTCGGTGCTCTCCCGCAGCGCCGCCACGGTCTCCCGCAGCCGCCCCTGGTCGAGGGTGGGCCGGGCCTGGTCGTCGCGGATGTGGACGTGGATCACGGAAGCGCCGAGCGCCTCGCACTCCTTGGCGGTGAGCAGCAACTCGTCGAGGGTCACCGGCAGCGCCGGCACCTGCTCCTTGGCCGACTCCGCGCCCGTCGGGGCAACCGTGATCAACGTCCCTGTCGTCATGCCGGCGATGGTAGCCGCCCCGGCCGCCCCCGGTCGACGCCGCAGGCCGGCCCGACAGGAAGAACCGCACATCAGGAGAGAGAGACGCGAAGAAATTCCCGCCGAATCGGCTGGCGGTAGGCATCCTTACTTCGCCGACGAGCACAACCGGAGGCGAACCCACCGCCCGGGCGACGCCGGGAAGCACGGACCCACCGCCCGGGCCACGCCGGGAAGCACGGACCCACCGCCCGGACCATGCCGGAAAGCGCGACCCACCGGCCGGGACGGGCTACTCCGGGTCGATGGCCGCGGCGGTGTCGCCCACCGACAGCCGGGCGTCGTCGGCGAGGTTGCGTTTGACCACGGCGAGCGCGACCTGACCCAGCTCGTAGTGGTGCACGGCGGTGCCGACGAAGCCGACCGTCCGGCCGTCCAGGGTGACCGGGGTGCCGGACGCCGGCAGCTGGTCGGTGGTCACCCCGTCCAGGTGCAGCAGGACGAGCCGACGCGGCGGCCGGCCCAGGTTGTGCACCCGGGCGACGGTCTCCTGCCCCCGGTAGCAGCCCTTGTCCAGGTGCACCGCCGGGGCGATCAGGCCCGCCTCGGCGGGGATCGTCCGGTGGTCGGTGTCCACCCCGACCCGGGCCCGTCGGGCGGCCACCCGCACCGCCTCGTACGCCCACAGGCCGGCCGGGGGGACGCCGTGCTCGCGCAGCGCGGCGACGACCTCGTCCAGGGCGGGCCGGGGCACCAGCAGGTCCACCCCCAGCGGGACCCGACGGGCCCAGCCACCACCGGTCAGCGGCTGGACGTCGTACGAGACGGTGGGGCGGGGGGGCAGCTCGCCGGAGCGGAACTTCGGACCCGGCACCGCGAGCACCTCGGGGGCGGTCAGGCCGGTGACGCCCAGCGTGGCGACGGCGTCGGTGGCCTGCGGCCCGACCAGCGACAGCAGCGCGTGGCCGGCGGTGACGTCGCGCGGCTCGACCTGGCTGAAGAACCGCATCTTCTCCAGGTACGTCAGCAGGTCGGCGGTCATCCCCGGCTCGGTGTCCAGCCAGGTGGTCGTGCCGTCCTCGGCGACCATGGCGTGCTGCTCGACGTGCCCGTGCGGGCTGAGCACCAGCAGCTCGGTGCCCTGGCCGGGGCCGAGCGCGGCGAGGTGCTGGCTGGTCAGGGTGTGCAGCCAACCGATCCGCTCCGGGCCGGTGACGGCGACGACACCCCGGTGCGAGCGGTCCACCAGGCCGACCCCGGTGGCCAGGGTGCGCTGCTCGCGCATCGGGTCGCCGTAGTGCGCGGCGACACCCCGCACCCCGGCCGCCCGGTGCCCGGCGTCCGGCTGGTCCCGGCTGGCCTCGTCGATCGCCTCGACGGCCACCGCTCCCGCGATGTCGATCATGTTGGTTCCCCGTCCTCACAGTTGCCGCAGACGCCGAAGAGCGCCACGTGCCCGATGTCCACCTGGAAGTTCCGCTCGGTGGCGAGCCGGTCGGCCAGCGGGCGCATCAGCTCCGGGTCGATCTCGTCGACCGCGCCGCACTCCCGGCAGACCAGGTGGATGTGCTGGTGCTCACCCGCCGCGTGATAGGTCGGCGAGCCGTGCGACAGGTGGGTGTGGGTCACCAGGCCGAGCCGTTCCAGCAGCTCCAACGTCCGGTAGATGGTGGTGATGTTGACCCCGGCGGCGACCTCCCGGACCGCCGTGTGCACCTGCTCGGGTGTGGCGTGCCCCAGGTCGAGCACGGCCTGCAGGACCAGTTGCCGCTGCGCCGTCAGTCGCAGCCCACGCGAGCGGAGCATTTCCGCCAGGGAGGATTCGGACACCGTCCGATCATAGTTCGGCCCGCGCCGGTCACCGCCCGCCCGCCACCGGGCCGCCGGGCGGGTCACGTCACCGGGCTCGGGGGTGCGACGGGTCACGCCGTTAGGCTCGGCGGTCATGGTGGCATCGAGGGTCGCCGTGCTCGGTCGGGGCGTCGTCCCCGCGACGGAGCCGGTGCTACGCGGGAACGACCTGGGTGTGCTGCGCGGGGACGGGCTGTTCGAGACCATGCACCTGCGCGGCGGAAACCCCTGGTTGCGTACCGCCCATCTGGCCCGGCTGCGGGCCGGGGCCGCCGCCCTGGAACTCCCGCTGCCCCCGGACGGGGCGCTTGTGGAACTGCTGGACGGCATCGCCGCCGGCTGGCCCACCGAGGTCGAGGGCGCATTGCGCCTGGTCTGCACGCGGGGGCCGGAGGGGGGTGGGCTGCCCACCGTGTACGCCACCCTGACCGAGGTGCCGGCCGCCGCGAAACGGCTCCGCGACGTCGGGGTCACCGTCGCCACCCTGCCCCTCGGGGTGCCGGCGACCGCCCGCCCCGAACTGTCCTGGCTCCCGGCGGGCATCAAGTCGATCTCGTACGCGACCAACAGCGCCGCCCGCCGCTGGGCCGCCCGCAGCGGGGTGGACGACGTGCTCTGGGTCTCCACCGACGGCTACGTGCTGGAGGGGCCCAGCGCGAACGTCGTCTGGCTGGACGGCGACACGCTCTGCACCGTCCCGGCCGCGCGTACCGGCATCCTGCCCGGCACCACCTGCGGCTGGCTGCTCGACCACGCCGCCGGGCTGGGCCTGGGACGGGCCGAACGGATGGTCACCCCGACCGGGCTGCACGCCGCCGCCGGGATCTGGCTGACCTCCTCGGTACGCGGTCTGGTCGAGGTCAGGTCCCTCGACGGCACCGGCCGCCCACCCGCCCCGCACACCCCCCGCCTCCAGGAACTGCTGGGCTTCGCCTGACCGGCCCGACCGGCGGATTGGCGGAGGTCAGCCGCCGGTCGGCTGAGTCCGGTGGCCGGTGGCGGAGGGTCAGCCGGCGACCCGGACCAGGCGGGCCGACAGGTGCGGGGAAAGGCTGTGACCCACACCCGCCATCTCCTGGGCGTAGAGCAGTGCCCCCTCCACGATGCCGAAGAGCCGGGCGCCCGCCGTCACCTCCTTGGCCGTGGCGGTACGCACCACCGCGTCGGTGGCGAACTCGATCTGGGTGCCCGTGCGCTTGCCGATGTGCAGCTCCATGATCCCCGTCGGGGTGGTCATCAGCGCTTCCAACTCGTCGGTGACCCGCTCACCATCCAGCACCGGACGCCACCAGCCCACCTCGCGCCCGGCCGGACGGATCGGACGGCTCTCCTCGTCGAGCAGCCACGCCCGCGACTCGTAGAACAGGAACGGCCGGCCGTCGTGGCTGATCCGGATCTCCTGGGCGTAGTCGAAGTCCTCGATGGTGGGGAACCCGCCCCGACCCCGACCCCGCCACACCCCGACGTACGGCAGCAGGCCGTCCAGCGCCGGGTGCAGCTTCGGACCGACCCGCAGGTCATGGCTCTCCTGGTAGGGGTACTCCTCGACCGGCGGCGCGTTCAACCACGGCGGCTGAAGGGGATTCTCGCTCACCGGCTCTCCTTCGTTCGCGACTGCGGGGCTCGCAACCCCGGCTCGCTCCTCGCGCTCACCCGGCCACCTTCGTTCGCGACTGCGGGGCTCGCAACCCCGGCTCGCTCCTCGCGCTCACCATTTACCTCTCGACAGGCGTACGGCCAGGTAGACCAGGCCACCGGCGAGCGCGCCGAGGCCGGCGACCAGCAGGCTGACGAACCCGATCTCGGTAACCATCATGGTCATCCTATGCTGGGTCCCATGGGCCGCACTCTCGTCGTCAAGGCCACCGCCGGAGCGGACGCCCCGGAGCGGTGCGCGCAGGCGTTCACGGTGGCCGCCACGGCCGCCGCCGCCGGGGTGCCGGTGTCGCTCTGGCTGACCGGTGAGTCCGCCTGGTTCGCCGTGCCCGGCCGGGCCGAGCAGTTCACCCTGCCGCACTCCGCGCCGCTGGCCGACCTGCTGGGCGTCATCCTCGCCACCGGGCAGGTCACCGCCTGCACGCAGTGCGTCGCCCGGCGGGACATCGGCCCGGACGACGTGCTGCCCGGCGTCCGGATCGCCGGGGCGGCCGTCTTCGTCGAGGAGGCGATGGCCGAGGGCGCGCAGGCGCTGGTCTACTGACAGCCGGCTGCGGAACGCACCCGCCTCCACCGTTCGGCCACACCGTTCGCCCGTTGTACGCGCACTGCCGATCCTGAACCCAATTGTCGTTTTGCTGCCTACCATTCGGGGGTGAGCCAGGCGACGGAGGAGTTCTTCGCATCGTTGCCGGCGCGCGCCCCGGCGATCCTGCGCGCCCCGGTCACCGGCACCCTCCAGATCGATCTCACCACCGACAACCGCACCGACCACTGGCTGGTACGGCTCAGCCCCGGCAGGGCCGTGGTGGACCGGGCCCGGGGCCCGGCGGACGCGGTGTGGAGCAGCAGCGCCGACCTCTTCGAACGGCTGGCCACCGGCACCGCCCAGAGCATCTCGGCGGTGCTGCGCAACGAGTCCACGTTCAGCGGGAACGTGATGCTGTTCCTGGTCTTCCGGCAGTTCTTCCCCACCCCGCCCGGCGTCCGCGACCCCCGGGAGACCGCCCGCGAGCAGACCGGGCGGGCCTGATGCAGCAGCGGGTGAGCATCCTCGACGGCAACACCTTCCTGGTCTGCGACAGCAGCGGGGACGTCGAGCCGTCGTTCGACTTTCCCACCGGGATGTTCTCCTTCGACACCCGGTTCCTCTCCACCTGGCTGCTCACCCTCGACGGGGAGCGCCTGCACGCCCTCTCGGTCGACGACGCGCACTCCTACCAGACCCGGTTCTTCCTCGTCCCCGGCGAGCCGACGCACTACCTCGACGCCAAGGTGTCGATCATCCGCAGCCGGTCGATCGGCGGCGTCTTCACCGAGGAACTCACCGTGCTCAACCACTCCGGCCGGGAGGCGCGGTTCCAGTTGCGGCTGGAGATGGGCTCGGACTTCGCCGACCTGTTCGAGATCAAGCACCAGCGGCCGAAGAAGGGTCGGACCAGCGCGGAGGCCGGTGAGAACAAGCTGCGGCTGACCTACCGCCGCGAAGCCTTCCACCGGGAGGCGCTGATCGTCAGCAGCACCGACGCCCACGTCGACGAGCGCGGGATGACCTGGTCGATCACCGTCGAGCCGCACTCCGGGTGGAGCACCTGCGTGACCGTGACGCCGATCATCCACGGGGCCCGGGGCGAGGACGTCCGGGCGATCACCGCGCTGGGCGCCGCGCGCGGCCCGGCCGTCATCCGTGACGAGCAGGAGGCGCTGGTCGGTCGGGCCCCGCAACTCGGCTGCGACTGCGAACCGCTCGCCGGGGCGTACCGGCAGAGTCTGCACGACCTGGCGGCGCTGCGGTACGAGTCGATCACGTTGGGCGTCCGGCTGCTCGCCGCCGGTCTGCCCTGGTTCATGACCCTTTTCGGGCGGGACAGCATGCTCACCTCGTTGCAGGTGCTGCCGTTCCTGCCGGAGCTGGTCCCGCCGACGATCCTGATGCTGGCCGGGCTCCAGGGTTACCGGCTCGACGACTTCCGCGACGAGGAACCCGGCAAGATCCTGCACGAGCTGCGGTACGGCGAGACCGCCGGCTTCGAGGAGCAGCCGCACTCCCCCTACTACGGTGCGGCCGACTCGACCCCGCTGTTCGTCATCCTGCTCGACGAGTACGAGCGCTGGACCGGGGACGCCACGCTGGTCAAGCAACTGGAAACCCCGGTCCGGGCCGCGCTGCACTGGATCGACACCTACGGCGACCTGCTCGGCACCGGTTACGTCTGGTACCGCAGCCGCAACCCGGAGACCGGCCTGGAGAACCAGTGCTGGAAGGACTCCTGGGATGCCATCTCCTACGCCGACGGCCGGCTGCCCGGCTTCCCCCGCGCCACCTGCGAGATCCAGGGGTACGCCTACGACGCCAAGCGGCGCGGGGCGCGGATGGCCCGGCTGTTCTGGAACGACCCGGAGTACGCCGACCGGCTGGAACGGGAGGCGAAGGCGCTCAAGGAACGCTTCAACCGGGACTTCTGGATTTCCGAGAAGAACCACTACGCCCTCGCCCTGGACCCGGACGGCCGGCACGTCGACTCGCTCACCTCCAACATCGGTCACCTGCTGTGGAGCGGCATCGTCGACGAGCCCCGGGCCGCCATGGTCGCCGAGCACCTGCTCGGCCCGAGGCTCTTCTCGGGTTGGGGGGTACGCACCCTGGCCACCGACGAGGGCCGCTACAACCCGATCGGCTACCACGTGGGCACGGTGTGGCCGTTCGACAACGCCTTCATCGCCTGGGGTCTGAGCCGGTACGGCTTCCGTGAGGAGGCCGGCCGGATCTGCGAGGCGATGATCAACGCTTCGCGGTACTTCGATGGGCGGCTGCCCGAGGCGTTCGCCGGTTTCGACCGCACCCTCACCGACTATCCGGTGCAGTACCCGACGGCGTGCAGTCCGCAGGCGTGGTCGGCCGGCACCCCGCTGCTGCTGTTGCGGGTGATCCTCGGCCTCGAACCGCAGGGCGAGCATCTGATCATCGATCCGTTGGTGCCGGAGGGGATGGGCCGGGTCGAGCTGCTGGACATCCCGGGCCGGTGGGGTCGGGTCGACGCCCTGGGCCGCAGCCGCACCCCGCACGACCACGATCACCGCGACTGACCCGGCAACGGACGGACCGGCGGGCGGGGCGGGCGTCGGCCCGATCAGGTGGGGCAGCCGGGCAGGGGTCGACCGGATCAGGCGGGGCAGCCGGGCGGGCGTCGACCGGACCAGGCGGGCAGCCGGGCGGTCAGGCGGGGCAGCCGGTGGAGACGGAGAGCCGCAGTTGCGCGCCGGTGCCGTCGGCCAGCACGGTGGTCGGGCCGCTGCGGTAGGCGTACACCTCGGGGAGGTCGACCACCGGAGGGCCGGCGGCCAACGGGCGCAGGCCGGTCAGCGCGGCCGGTGCGGCCCCGGCCGTGACGGCGACGGTACGGGCGGTGCCGCCGCCCGGGCAGGGGGCGGTGACCGGTTGCGGGGCGGTCTGCGCCGCGCGGCCCAGGGCCGCCAGCGCGGCGTCCAGCGTCGGATCGGCCGACGCAGCCGGGGGTTGCGGATAGCCGGCACCGACCGGGCGGCAACCGGTGTCGGCGGTCAACCGGACCCGGCCGCCGCTGGTGACCCGCCCCTGCACGGTGACGAACCCCCCCGCGTCGGCGCGCAGCCGGGGCCCCGCCGAGCCGGAGCGCACCCCGGCCCGCCAGTCGGCCGGCAGCCGGTCGGCGACCCGGTCCAGCAACGCCCGCTCGCCACCCTCGGCCACCAGCACGTCCAGCCCCCGGCTCAGGGTCGCACCGGCGGACATCGGGGTGATCCGGCAACCGCGCTCGACCTGTGGCCCGGTCAGCGCCCAGGCCCCGTCGCCGACCGCCGCGACGAGTCGACCGAGGGCCCGGTCCACCACCGGGCCGGCTTCGGCGAGGGTGCGCTGCTCCCGCACGGTCGGCGCGTCGTTGCGCGCCGACCACCAGGTGAGCACACCCAGCAGCACCGCCCAGGCCACCGTCACCACCAGCAGCCAGCGCAGCCGGCGGCGCGGCGCGGACGGGCCGGGCGGTGGGGCGTACCCCGGATGGACGGCACCACTCACCGGATCATCGTGTCACGGCCCCACCGCAGGCCGGCCGGGCGGTACGCCGAGCCGGTAGCCGACACCGCGCACGGTCTGCACCTGCGGGCAGCCCGGCACCGCGCGCAGCTTGCGGCGCAGCCGCTTGACCGCCGAGTGCAGGATCGCCGCGTCGCCCAGCCAGGCACCGCCCCAGACCGAGCCGAAGATCCGTTCGTAGCTCCAGACCGCCCCCGGGTCACCGGCCAGCCGGGCCAACAGCTCCCGCTCCAACCGGGTCAGCGCCAACGGCTCCCCCCGCCAGGTGACCAGGTGACCGGCCGGGTCGACGACCAGATCGCCGCAGCGCACCGGGGTCGGCCCGGTCGGTGGCGCGGCGGACGCCGGCGGGGTCGGGAAGAGCATGGCGCGTAGTTCGGCCAGGTCGGCACAGATCACCACCGGGCCGAGGTCGTCGAGCCGGCGGACCACCCGCTCCCGGACCGAGACGTCGGCGCTCACACAGACCACGAACGGGATGTCGACACCGGTCACACGTCCTCCCCAGGAGCGCACCTGCCGCCCGCTGCCGACGGTCCCGTCCGCCCACGACAGGTGCCGACGCGGCTGGAGTCAGCCTAACGGTCAGCGTGGCGCCTGGTTACTGACCAAATACTGACCGACCCGATCCATTGATCAGTATGGTTCTCCGGCTGAGCATGATGCACAGCGGCCGTGGGGGGCCGGCCCTCCAGCACCCACCACCGGCCGTCTCCCCCAGCCGCTCCGCGTGGCCACCACCACGGCACACGCGGCCGGGTCCGAACCGATCGGGCCCGACGACGTGGGGAGGAACAGCGTGCTCAGACGACCGACCGGACGACCGTCCCGGTGGCGATTGGTGGCCGCGCTCGCGGCCGGACTGTTGGGCCTCACCGCCCAGCCCGCACTACCCGCCGGTGCCGCACCGGCCGCGCCCCGGGCCACTGTGGACCAGCAGGTCCTCGACGGGCTCGCCGACGGCACCGAAACCTTCCTGGTCTACCTGCGCGAGCAGGCCCCGCTCGCCGACGCGGCCCGGCTGCGCAGCCCGGACGCCCGCGCCGGTGAGGTGCACCGACTGCTCACCACCACCGCCGAGCGGACCCAGCGCGACCTGCGCGCGGTGCTCGACGACCGCAAGGCCACCTACACCGCGTACTGGATCGCCAACGCGCTACGGGTGACCGGCGACCGGGCGCTGCTGGACGTCGTCGCCGCCCGTCCCGAGGTCGCCCGGATCTCCCCGACCCGCAGCTACCCGCTGATCCGCCCGGTCCGCAGCACTGACGCGCGGGCCGGCACCGACGCCGTCGAGTGGGGGTTGACCAACATCGGCGCACCCCGTGTCTGGGACGAGTTCGGCGACCGGGGTGAGGGCCTGGTCGTCGCCAACATCGACAGCGGCGTCCAGTTCGACCACCCGGCGCTGGTCAACTCCTACCGGGGCAACCTCGGTGGCGGCACCTTCGACCACAACTACGACTGGTACGACCCGGCCAACGTCTGCCCGCAGGACGCCCCCTGCGACAACAACGACCACGGCACCCACACCATGGGCACGATGGTCGGCACCGACGGGTCCGCCAACCAGGTCGGGGTCGCCCCCGGCGCGAAGTGGATCGCCGCCAAGGGCTGCGAGTCCAACAACTGCTCGGACGCCTCACTGCTGGCCGCCGGCCAGTGGGTGCTCGCCCCGACCGACCTCAACGGCCAGAACCCCCGCCCCGACCTGCGCCCCGACATCGTCAACAACTCCTGGGGCGGCGACGGCGGCGACCTGTGGTACCAGCAGACCGTGGCCGCCTGGCGGGCCGCCGGGATGTTCCCGGTCTTCTCCGCCGGCAACGACGGCCCGGCCTGTGGCAGTGCCGGCTCCCCCGGTGACAACTCCAACGCGTACGCGGTCGGCTCGTACGACGTGAACAACAACATCTCCGGCTTCTCCGGTCGGGGCAACGCCACCGACCCGGCCGGGTTGAAGCCGAACATCGCCGCGCCCGGCAGCAACGTGCGCTCCAGCGTCCCCGGCAACGGGTACGCGTCGTTCAACGGCACCTCGATGGCCGCCCCGCACGTGGCCGGCACGGTCGCCCTGGTCTGGTCGGCCGCGCCCAGCCTGCGTGGTGACATCGCCGCCACGGAGGCACTGCTCGACCGCACCGCGACCGACGTCGACGCGACCACCTGCGGGGGCACCGCCGCCGACAACAACGTCTTCGGCGAGGGCCGGCTCAACGCGTACGAGGCGGTCCGGCAGGCCCCGCGCGGGCCGGTGGGCCGGATCAGCGGCACGGTCACCGACACCGCCGACGGTGACCCGGTCGCCGGTGCCACCGTCGCCGACGGCGACCGCAGCACCACCACCGGCACGGACGGCCGGTACACGCTGACCGTGCCGGCCGGCGAGACCACGCTGACCGTGTCCGCGTACGGCTTCCGGACCGCGACCGGCACCGTGACCGTCCCGGAGGACGGCACGGTCACCCGGGACTTCGCCCTGACGGCGACCCCGACGGTCACCGTCTCCGGTCGGGTCACCGACGGCTCCGGGCACGGCTGGCCGCTGTACGCCAAGATCGAGGTCGCCGGCCGGCCCGGCGCACCGGTCTTCACCGACCCGGTGACCGGCCGGTACTCCTTCACCGTGGCCGGCAACACCGACTACAAGCTCACCGTCACCGCGAAATACCCGGGCTACCGGACGGTGACCAAGGACCTGACCGTCGGCGCGACGGCCACCACCGCGGACATCCCGGTCCCGGTCGAGGCGGCCTGTGTCGCCGCCGGTTACACCGGCAGCCTCAGCGCGCCGCTGTTGTCGCAGAGCTTCGACGGCACCACCGCACCGGAGGGCTGGTCGGTGCGCAACCGCACCGAGAAGGGCGGCTGGGTCTTCAACGACCCGGGCGCGCGGGGCAACCTGACCGGCGGCACCGGCGGGTTCGCGATCGTCGACAGCGACAAGCTGGGCACCGGCAACACCCAGGACACCGACCTGATCGCCCCGCCGGTCGACCTGTCCGCCTCGGCCGCGCCGCTGCTGCGGTTCCGCAGTGACTGGCGGGCGGTCGGGATCAGCGACACCGCCGACGTGGACGTCTCCACCGACGCCGGGGCGAGCTGGACGAACGTGTGGCACCAGACCGCCAGCCGGCGGGGCCCCCGCGTCGAGGAGGTGCCGCTGACCCCGGCGGCCGGCGCGACCGGGGCGCTGGTGCGCTTCCGGTTCAAGGGCACCTTCGCCTGGTGGTGGCAGGTGGACGACGTCCAGCTGGTCAACCGGGACTGCACCCCCGTGCCGGGTGGCCTGGTGGTCGGCAACACCACCGACCGCAACACCGGCGCGGCCGTCAACGGGGTGACGGTGACCAGCGTCGACCGGCCCACCGACACGGCCGTCTCGGCGGCCACCCCGGACGACCCGAACCTGCCGGACGGCTTCTACCACCTCTTCTCGGGGCTGACCGGCGCCCACCCGTTCACCGCGTCCCGGCCGCCGTACACCCCGGTCACCCAGCAGGTGACGGTGGTGGCCGACAGCACCCGCCGGGCCGACCTGGCCCTGGCCGCGGGGCGGCTCACCGTCAGCACCACCACGATCGAGGCCCACCAGCCGTACGGCAGCACCCGCAACGCCAAGGTGACGGTCCGCAACACGGGCTCCGCCCCGGCGACCGTGGAGCTGCTGGAACGCGGTGGCGGGTTCGAGGTGCTGTCCACCGGCGGCGCACCGCTGCGGGAGCAGGTGGTCAAGGGGATCAGCACCGGCCGTACCGGTGCCCGGTACGGCGGCGGGAACGCCGACGCCGCGCCGCAGGCCGACGACGCCTGGACGCGGATCACCAACCTGCCCGCCGCGATCTACGACAACGCGGCGGCCAACCTGGACGGCAAGGTCTACTCGGTCGGCGGCGGTGGCGACACCGGCAACGAGCGCAAGGCCTGGGTGTTCGATCCGACCACCGGCGTCTGGACGGCGCTGCCCGACCTGCCGCACGCCCGTTCCAAGCCGTCCGCCGTGGGCATCAGCGGCAAGCTGTACGTGCTCGGCGGCTGGGGCGACGGCACCGGTGCCGAGCCGACGGTGGACGTCTTCGACCCGGCCAGCGGTTCGTGGAGCACCCTGGCCGGGGCGGTCAACCCGGCCCCTGCCGCCGCAGCCGGCACCGCCGTGGCGGGTGGCAAGGTGTACCTGGTCGGTGGCTGCGTCGACACCACCTGCACGGAGAGCAACAAGCTGGTGGTGTTCGACCCGCGTACCGGGACGTTCCGGGCCGGAGCGGCCTACCCGCACCCGGTCTCCTGGCTGTCCTGTGGCGGGATCGGTGCCCAGGTGTACTGCGCCGGTGGCGTCGCCGACGACGAGTACACCGACGCCTGGCGGTACGAGCCGGCGTCGGACACCTGGAGCCCGCTGCCGAACCTCCCGGTCGACCTGTGGGGCTCCCAGTACGCGTCGGCCGGCGGCATGCTGGTGCTGGCCGGCGGGGTGACGGGCGGCTCGACGTCGGTCACCAACCGGACGGTCGGCTTCGACCCGGTCGCCGGGGCGTGGCGGAACCTGCCGAACGCCCAGTTCAACAGGTACCGGGGCGCTGCCGCCTGCGGGGCGTACAAGATCGGTGGTTCGCCCAGCTCGTTCGTCGGCTCGGCGGACAGCGAGCGGCTCGGTGGGCTGGAAGGCTGCGCCGACGCCAGTGACCTGCCGTGGCTGTCCACCGCACCGACCAGCTTCACGCTGGCCCCGGGGGCGTCCCAGACGGTCACCGTCACGCTGACCGCCACGGCGGCGGCCGGGGTGCTCCAGCCCGGGGCATACTCGGGTGAACTGGGGATCACCTCGGACACGCCGTACCCGGTGTCGTCGGTCGGTGTCGAGATGAACGTCTCGCCGCCGAACAACTGGGGCAAGATCCAGGGCACGGTGACCGGGGTGACCTGCGGCGGCCAGACCGTCGGCGTCCCGGCCACGATCCGGCTGAACCTGGTCGGCTCGACCACCGGCACCACGCTCACCGCCGACGCCCAGGGCCGCTACGCCTGGTGGCTGCCGAAGGGCAAGTACGAGGTGATCGTGGCGAAGGACAGCTGGGTGCCCCAGGTCCAGCGGGCCGTCGTGGAAGCAGGCATCGTCGGCACGCTCGACTTCCGCCTGGCTCCGACGTCGACCTGTGCGGGCGCACGGGCGTCCGGCCTCTGACCGGACAGCCGCATTGACGGTGGCCGTCGACCCCTCCCGGGGTCGGCGGCCACCGCCATCTCCGCCCGGCCTCGGCCCCGGCCCCGGCCGGGTTGGGCTCGGCCGGGTTGGGTTGGGCTCGGTCGGGATCGCTATTTCCTCACCGGGACCCACCCCTCCCGGCCAGCTCGGGACGCCCACTGCACGATTCAACCCTTCGACCACCACCGAACTCGCCGGGGCCCGCCCCTCTCGGCCAGCTCGGGGTAGCCACACTATGTTTCTGAACCGGATATGCCTGTGGGTCATAAATATGACGGACAGGCATAACCGTTTCTGGGGACACATAGTCCCCCCGTCGGGGTCTGCAGAGTGGCAGGGCAGCAGAGCAGCAGCGGCCTTGTCCTGAAGCGCCGGCATCCGACGGCCACCGAGGACAGGCCACTCAGTGGCAAGCGTGCAGCGGCGCACCGACAGCGACAGCGACAGCGACAGCGACAGCGACAGCGACAGCGACAGCGACAGCGACAGCGGAACGTAGCCAGCACCGGCGCAGCCCCGAAAGCACCGTCAGATTCAGTTCAGGGCTTGCGCAGCCAGGTCGCCGGGTCGGTCACATAGACACCCTTGCCCTGATGGCGGTCGATCACTTCAAGCGCCTCAAGGCGCACGAAAACCATCCTGATCGTCGATGCACTCACCTTGTGAAGTTCACACAGCTCAGCGATCGACGGCAGCTTGTCCCCCGGCTTGAGGCGACGGCTCCGCGTGTCCGACATGATCTCGTTGGCGATCTTGAAGTAATCAGTCAAAGCAGGCATAGCACTCCTCGCGTGGCAACGAGCAGGGCTCTCCCCCGGTCGGGGTGGGTGCAGTGGAAGGGAAACCGCCCGCCCCGGTCACCTTCCACTGGCCCGCGCGATCGGCCGGTCGCTGGCGTTCCTGCCGGAGGGGGTGCTCGGTGAGACGACCGTCTCCGAGGAGGGTGGGTCACAACCGCAGCATCAGGTCTTCTGCGACAGGCGGCTCGGTGGGCGTCGCCGCTGCGTCCGGCGAGTCGATCACCAGGGCGGCTGCACCTCGTGACACCGCCGGCCGGGCGACGGCCCGGTGGGCTGCCGGGCGGCGGGCACCTCGCGCCTACCGGGCGCGGACACACACCGGCGCCGCCACCCCCCGCACCATCGCCCAGGCCGGTCCTGGGTTGCCGGGGCGCTGGTCGGAGGGTGCGACGGCCCGGGGCCGGTCACCCCGGGTGGGGTGACCGGCCCCGGGCCGATCGATTCGTGGGTCAGGCCACCGTGACGGAGACCTCGTTGATGCCCCGGTTGGCGGTCACGGCGGTGTCGCCGTTGCCGTGCCGGGACAGCGCCCGCAGGGTCCAGTTGCCCGGCGCGGCGAAGAACCGGAACTGCCCGGTCGGCGAGGTGACGACCTCGGCGGTGAACTCACCGGTCGAGTCCAGCAGCCGGACGTACGCGCCGGGCACGACGTCGCCCGACTCGGCCAGCACCTGGCCGGTGATGACGGTTTCCTTCTCCAGGTCCAGGCTGGCCGGCAGGGGCGCGGACTGGTCCGGCGCGGCGCAACCGGCGGCGGTGGGGGCAGTCATGGCTCAGGCCTCCCCGGGCTCGTCGCCGAGCGCCACCGGCACGCCGACCAGCGAGCCGTACTCGGTCCAGGAACCGTCGTAGTTCTTCACGTTGGGGTGACCGAGCAGCTCCTGGAGGACGAACCAGCTGTGCGAGGAGCGCTCGCCGATCCGGCAGTAGGCGATGGTCTCCTTGCCGTCGTCCAGGCCGGCGTCGGCGTAGATCTTGCGCAGCTCGTCGTCGGACTTGAAGGTGCCGTCCTCGTTGGCCGCCTTGGACCACGGCACGCTGATCGCGGTCGGGATGTGCCCGGCCCGCTGCGCCTGCTCCTGCGGCAGGTGCGCGGGGGCCAGCAGCCGGCCGGCGAACTCGTCGGGGCTGCGCACGTCGACCAGGTTCTTGGTGCCGATCGCGGCGACGACCTCATCGCGGAACGCGCGGATCGAGGTGTCCGGCTCCTGCGCGACGTACTGGGTGGCCGGGCGGGTCACCGCGTCCTTGACCAGCGGACGGGCGTCCAGCTCCCACTTCTTGCGACCGCCGTCGAGCAGCTTGACGTCGCGGTGGCCGTAGAGCTTGAAGTACCAGTACGCGTACGCGGCGAACCAGTTGTTGTTGCCGCCGTAGAGGACCACGACGTCGTCGTTGCCGATGCCCCGCTCGGAGAGCAGCGCCTCGAACTGGGCCTTGTTGACGAAGTCCCGGCGGACCTGGTCCTGGAGGTCGGTCTTCCAGTCGAGCTTGATGGCACCGGCGATGTGGCCGGTGTCATAGGCGGAGGTGTCCTCGTCGACCTCGACGAAGACGACGCCCGGGGCGTCGAGGTTCTTCTCGGCCCATTCGGCCGAGACGAGTGCGGTGTCGCGACTCATCAGATCACTCCCTGGTGAGGATGGGTGGTGAGCCAGCGCGGGTGGTGGAGATCGGTGATGTCGCACCATGCGCGGGACCCATAGAGGAACGGATCACGGGTTCGTGCGACGGCGCCGCTGCCGGGCGTTTCGGAGGGTGGGCACCGCAGGATCAGTGGGACCCCGGGTGCAGTGGCCGCTGGGCGGCCGGAGACAGCCCCGCCGTCAGATGACGGAGCGACACAGGCAGGTGGCCACGCGGCACAGGTCGACCGCGCGCCGTTTGGTGAGGTGCGTCCCCATGGTTTCGGAGCCTACCAGCCGTCCCGGAGAGTGCCAGGGGCCGACCACCATACGGGACGCGACCCGGCCGGCAAGGGACCCCGGGGCCGGGCCGCGTTCAGAACTGAGCGGTGGGTCAGCTTGCCGAGTTGATCGGGACGTCCTTCGCGTCGGCGGTCACCGTCAGCCCCTCCGGGCGCGGCTCGACCTTGCGCACGTTGAGCTGGAACGGCAGCGCCGGCAGGGGCACGTCGACCGAGATACCCCGGGCGTAGTTGTTCAGCAGGGTCCGGGCCAGCGCCACGTTCGGCAGCCCCTGGGCATTCAGGTCGCTGAACTTCAACGCCACCTTGCCGCCGTCCGCCACGGTCACCTCGGCGGTGCCGGTGACGGTGAGCTTCTGGCCGAGGATGTCGACCGGCGCGGTGACGGCCAGCTTGCCGTTCTGCTCACCGAGCTTGAGCCCCGGCCGGTCCAGCAGCTTGGCCAGGCTGTCGTAGGTGACCGTGCCGGTGCCGGCCACCGTCTCGGCCACCACCTCACCCTGCCCCGAGCGGATGGTGTCCAGCGAGGCACGCACGTTGCGGGCGTCCACGTCGAGCCGGGGCAGGCTGACCGCGTTGCCCTCCACGGAGCCCTTGACGTCGGTCAGCACGATCGAGATCCGCTCGTACCGGCCGTCGACCACCTGGGTGAGGAACGGGAACCCGCCCACGTCCACCTGGGGCGGCGCGGAGCTGGCGTTCTGCTTGGCGACCTCCTGGGTGACCTGGTCGGCGATGGCCCGTTCGGCCAGGCCGGCCGCCACCCGGTCGGCCACCACCAGCAGCCCGCCCAGGATCAGGACCAGGACGACCAGTACGACGAGCCACCTGCGCCCGCGCCGCCGGGGCCGCTCCTCGTACGTCTGCGCCACGCCCGTCTCCGTCCGTCGTCGCCGTCGCCGTCGCGCGACGTGCCGTCGTGGCCGTCGCGGTCCCGCGACGTGCCGTCATCGATGCCGCCGCCCGCGGCGCACCGCTACTACCCGAGCGCCGTCGCGCCCAACCGCGCCGCGCGCCCACCGCCGTCGACCGGCGTCAGAGAAAGAGCACACACATGGCGTACGCCGCAGGAGCGGCCAACGCGAAGCCACCCAGCGGGCCCTGCATGTGCCGGGCGATCCACATGGTGGGTGGTTCGCCCGCCATCAGCCGGCCCGCCTCGGCGTAGCCGACGGCGAGGTCGGCCAGCACGGCGGTGGCTGCGGTGACCAGCCCGATCAGCGCGGCGCTGGTCGGGGTGAAGCCCACCAGGTAACTGCCGAGCAGGGCGCTGGTGAGGGTGCCGGCCATCGCGCCGACCACCACCCCGGCGGCACCCCGGGGCACCTGCGGCGCCAGCCGGGGCCAGGCCAGCACGGCGTCGGTGAGCCGCGCCACGGTGAGCGCGACGCCGGTGGCGACCAGGCAGACGGTGATCGCCTGGGTGCCGGCGGGAATCCGGCTGAGCGTGATCAGGGTGGCGAACGCCACCACGCCGACCACGATCAGCAGCGTGGTGCCGAGCGAGTCGGTCACCCGGACCCGGTCCACCCGGCGGACGAGTTGACCGAGCACGCCGAGCAGGAACCCGCCCAGCGCCACGAACCCGAGCGGGGCCAGCCCGGCGACGTCGGTCTGCACCGCGGCGACGTCGGCCGCCGCGGCGACCACGCCGCTGGTCAGCGCGACCAGCAGCAGCGCGGGTGGGCGCATGGCCATGGTCCAGGCCAGCACGAAGAGCAGTTGAACGCCGAACACGATGACCGCGAACGGCAGCCGGTGTCCGGGCCCGGCGGTCTGCGCACCGAGCACCAGGCCGACGCCGAGCAGCGCCGCGAAGCCGGCGACGGTCAGCGAGAGCGGCCGGTGCACCTCGACCGGCTCGATCGGCTCCTCGTCCGGCTCGACGTCGTCGTCCTCGCTCCGGCGCGGGGCACCGCCCTTACGGAACCGGCGCGGGCCACGCTCGCGGCGGCTCCCGGTGTCGTCGTCCGGGGCGGGGCGCGGCCCGGGTGCGGGTCCGCCGGCCGGGCCGGCGGGCCCGTCGGGGGCGCCGTCGGCCCACGGGTCACGGCCGGTGTCGGGCGAGGTGGAGGGAAACACGCCCCGATCGTGCCAGACCGACGGGGTCCGGCGGGGATCACGGGGCGTCCGGCGGGGGATCACGGTTTCGGCGACGTTAAAACCTGGGCGGTGATCACGGGCAGATCCGACAAACAGGAAAGGACGCCGGGGCGACGACGGGGCGATCGGTTACGCTCAAGCCGTTACCCGCCCGTCAGCGACGCCGGGACCCACGCAAGTTCTCAGCGCCCCGCCCACCGGCGGGTCAGCTGGTCGCGTGCGGCCATTGAGCCGCCGGGACGGAGGTGATCGTGTGGAGCTCCTGCTGCTGGTGACCGCGCGTGCAGGTGAGCCCTCGGCGGTGCTGCCGGCACTCGACCTGTTGCCGCATTCGGTGCGTACCGCGCCGCGCGACGTGCGCACCCTGGTTTCCGGGCCCAGCCCGGACGCGGTGCTG
The DNA here is from genome assembly GCF_040649765.1 of Micromonospora sp. NPDC048894. Lineage (NCBI taxonomy): Bacteria > Bacillati > Actinomycetota > Actinomycetes > Micromonosporales > Micromonosporaceae > Micromonospora > Micromonospora sp. NPDC048894. Next base: position 81,722 of record NZ_JBEZFY010000019.1, read on the forward strand.
GTCGACGCCCGGTCGGAGTTGAGCGAGGCCCGTGCCACCTGTCGCATGTTGCACGCCACCGGCCTGGGTGTGCCGCTGGTCGCGGTGGTCACCGAGGCCGGCCTGATCGCCCTCAACGCCGACTGGGGCGTCGACGACGTGATCCTGGCCGGTGCGGGCCCGGCCGAGGTGGAGGCCCGGCTGCGGCTCGCGGTGGGCCGGCTGAGCAACGCCACCTCCGGGGCCGGCGGTTCGATCCGGGCCGGCGAGCTGAACATCGACCCGGACACCTACGCCGCCAAGCTCAAGGGCCGGCCGCTCGACCTCACCTACAAGGAGTTCGAGCTGCTGAAGTTCCTGGCGCAGCACCCGGGCCGGGTGTTCACCCGGGACCAGCTGCTCCGCGAGGTCTGGGGCTACGACTACTTCGGCGGCACCCGCACGGTGGACGTGCACGTCCGACGACTGCGGGCCAAGCTCGGCTCGGAGTACGAGTCGATGATCGGCACCGTGCGCCAGGTGGGTTACAAGTTCGTCGTCCCGCCGTCGTCCCGGTCCCTGCCGGAGTCCGAGCCCGCGCCGCTGCCGGTCTGATCCCGGTCCGCAGCACCACCGGCCGAGCGCACTGTTTCCGATACGCCCCTTTTGCACCTGTTGTCGGCTCTATTCTTATTGCCGTAATCAGCAGGAGTGAAAGGGGCGACGGTGCGTGCACTGACCACGGGGGCGACGAGAGGGCCGTCCCGTCATCCTGACCGGTGGGGGCACTGATGCGCCCCCGGTCCACCGGCGGGACCGTCGGCGTCGTCACCCTGGTGCTGGCCGCCCTGCTCGGGTCCACCTACGCCCTCGGGCGCAGCATGACCCCGGGCCCACCCCGGCAGCCGACCGGCGCGTCGACGCAGATCGCCGGCGCCCAGTACGGCGAGCAACCCGCCGACCCGGACGCTGCACCGACCGGCCCGGACGGCACCGGCCCCACCGGCGCCCCCACCGCCGACGGGACCGATCCGGACTCGGCCCAGCCGGCCAGCGGCGGCGACGGCCCGTTCGGCAGCCACGCCAGCACCGGCACCGGCGAGGTCGCGCTGACCTTCGACGACGGGCCGGACCCGACGTACACACCGCAGGTGCTGGACGTGCTCCGCGCGTACGGGGTCAAGGCGACGTTCTGCGTGGTCGGCGAGAACGCCCAGGACCATCCGGAGCTGCTCCAGGCGATCGTCGCCGACGGGCACACCCTGTGCAACCACTCGTGGCACCACGACGTGCTGCTCGGCAAGCGCTCCCCCGCCCTGATCCGGGCCGACCTGATCCGGACCAACGAAGCCATCCACGCCGCCGTGCCGGACGCCCGGATCAGCTACTTCCGGCAGCCCGGCGGGGCCTGGACGTACCCGGTGGTGTCGGTCGCCGAGGGGCTGGGGATGACCCCGCTGCACTGGACCGTCGACCCCAACGACTGGCAGGTCCCCGGTGCCGCGAAGATCACCACGGTGGTCACCCGGGACACCGGGCCGGGCGCGGTCGTGCTCATGCACGACGCCGGTGGTGACCGGCAGGGCACCGTGGACGCGCTGCGCCGGATCCTGCCCGACCTGCTCGCCCGGTTCCGCCTGGAGGCGCTGCCGCCCGGCGGGGCCAACTGAACCGATCGACGGGCGGGACGATCGGGCGGATCCCGCTACGGTGATCACATGAGCAGCGGCGAGTCGACGACCGACCGGTTGACCCAGAGCGACCGGCTCACCCCGGCCGAGGTGACCGAGGTGCTGGCCCTGGCCCGCCTCGCGGGCGACACCGACGGAGCCGACCCCTTCGACGAGCACACCCTGCTGCGGCTGCGCGACCCGCAGGCGGCAGCCCGGCACCTGACCATCCACGCCCTCGACGGCACCCTGACCGGGTACGCCCACCTGGACACCACCGACCCGACGTCCGGTGTCGGGGTGGAGCTGGTGGTGCGCCCGGGTTTCCGGCGGCGGGGCACCGGACGGGCGCTGGCCCGGGGCGTACTCGCGGCGACTCCCGGACCACTGCGGGCCTGGGCGCACGGCGACCACCCGGCCGCCGCGGCGCTCGCAGTCGACCTGGGCTTCGCGCGGGCCCGGGTCCTCTGGCAGTTGCGCCGCTCGTTGACCGACCCGGTGTCGGAACCCCACCTGCCCGCCGGGGCGACGCTGCGTTCCTTCCGCCCCGGCGAGGACGACGACACCTGGCTCGCGCTCAACGCCCGCGCCTTCGCCGGGCACCCGGAGCAGGGCCGGTGGACCACCGACGACCTGCGGGCCCGACTGGCCGAGCCGTGGTTCGACCCGGCCGGTTTCCTGCTCGCCGTCGACGCCGCCGGGCGGCTGCTCGGCTTCCACTGGACCAAGGTGCACGAGCGGCCCGGCTCGGCCCGCATCGGCGAGGTCTACGTGGTGGGGGTGGACCCGGACGCGCACGGTGGCGGCCTGGGCCGGGCACTCACCACCGCCGGGCTGGCCTACCTGCGGGACCGGCGCGGGCTGGACCGGGTGATGCTCTATGTCGACGAGTCGAACACGGCGGCCGTCTCGCTCTATGAGCGGCTCGGTTTCGCCCGCTGGTGCGGGCACGTCAACTACCACCGGGGCTGACGCTCTCCCGTCCGCTCCGCCCCGGCCGGGGCACGACAGGTGCGGTCTCCGTGCGGTAACGGCGGGGCCACGCCCGGATAACGGCTGCCCGGATATATCGCATCAATGCGGATACCGGGACGGCAGTTCACCTAACGGACAACCCTCCCTCAGGCAGCGGTCACCTTCCCGGCCGGGGCTGTTCATGCCCCGTTCACTTCCGACCGGCGAACCGTCTACCTGGCACTTCTAGCTTTCGTGTCAGCCGGTCAGCGCGCCGGCACTCGGGCCCCAATCCGGGCGACCTGACCAAAGACGTGAAGGGAAACCCCTCAGGTGAAGCTCCAGCGGCACGGCGCCATTGCCTGCCTCGCTCTTACCGCGGTCCTCGGCCTCAGCGCCTGCGGCTCGGACAACAACGAGCCGGCCAGCGCCTCCGCCTCCGGCTCGGCCAGCGCGGCCGACTGTGGCAAGGGCACCCTGAACGCGCAGGGCTCCTCCGCGCAGAAGAACGCCATGGCCGAGTGGATCAAGGCCTACCAGCAGAAGTGCGCCGGCACCACGATCAACTACGAGGCCAGCGGCTCCGGCGCGGGCATCCAGGCGTTCATCGCCGGCACCGCCGACTTCGCCGGCTCCGACTCCGCCCTCAAGCCGGAGGAGCAGCCGCAGGCCGACGCCAAGTGCACCGGCGGCGCGGCACTCAACCTGCCGATGGTGATCGGCCCGGTCGCGGTCGTCTACAACGTCGGCGGCCTGGACAACCTCCAGCTCAAGCCGGCCACCCTGGCGCAGATCTTCGCCGGCAAGGTCACCAAGTGGGACGACCCGGCGATCAAGGCCGACAACCCGAACGCCACGCTCCCCTCCACCGCGATCCAGACGGTGCACCGCTCCGACGAGTCGGGCACCACCGACAACTTCACCAAGTTCCTGTCGAAGACCGCCGCGACGGACTGGACCTTCGGCAACAACAAGGCGTGGAAGGCCCCGGGCGGGCTCGGCGCCCCCAAGTCCGACGGTGTCGCCGCCAAGGTCAAGAGCACCGAGGGCACGATCAGCTACGTCGAGTGGTCGTACGCCGAGAACTCCGGCCTCAAGAAGGCCAAGGTGCAGAACGGTGCCGGCGAGTACGCCGAGCTGACCGCCGAGTCGGCCGGCAAGACCATCGCCGGGGCCAAGATCGAGGGCCAGGGCGACGACCTCAAGATGTCGATCGACTACGCCACCAAGGAGGCCGGGGCGTACCCGATCGTCCTGGTGACCTACGAGATCGTCTGCAGCAAGGGCCTCGCCGCCGACAAGCTGCCGCTGGTCAAGGGCCTGCTGGGCCACGCCGCCAGCACCGAGGGCCAGGCCGAGCTGGTGGAGCTGGGCTACGCCCCGCTGCCCGACTCGGTCCGCACCAAGGTCGAGACCGCAGTCAAGAACCTCGGCTGACCCTCCCGAGCGACAACACCTCCTCAAGTCGAAGCGAGCGAGCAGATGGGTGAAACCCCTCACCGCTCGGCACACGCCGGCACCGGTGGGCATGCCGTGACCCAGGGTCACGAGCGGTCCGCCGGTGCCTCGGCGCGTGTGGCCGAGGCACCAGTCAGCACCCGTACCCCCCACGACGACGACCACGGCCTGGGCGGGGGCGGCGGGCTGCCCCGGGCCCGCGCGTTCGGCGCGGAACGGGCGTTCCGTGGCGTGACCCTGGCCGCCGGTGTCACCGTGCTGGTCGTCATCGCGGCCATCGCGGTCTTCCTGGTCGCCAAGGCCGTGCCGGCGCTGCGGGCCAACAGTGCGAACTTCTGGACCTTCGAGGGCTGGTTCCCCAACGACGATCCACCCACGTTCGGCATCGGCGCGCTCGCCTTCGGCACCCTGCTCACCGCGCTGCTGGCCCTGCTGGTCGCGGTGCCGGTGGCGCTGGGCATCGCCCTCTACCTGTCGCACTACGCGCCGCGGCGGCTCGGCACCGCCCTGGGCTTCGTGATCGACCTGCTGGCCGCCGTGCCGAGCGTGGTGTTCGGCCTGTGGGGGCGGGACTACCTGGTCGGGCCGGTCGCCGACCTGTCGGCCTGGCTGAACCGGTACTTCGGCTGGATCCCGATCTTCGGCGACGGCCCGTACGGCAACTCGATCCTGCTCGGGTCCCTCGTCCTGGCGATCATGGTGCTGCCGATCATCACCTCACTCTCCCGCGAGGTGTTCCTCCAGACCCCGACCGCCAACGAGGAGGCCGCCATCGCGCTGGGGGCCACCCGCTGGGAGATGCTGCGCACGGCGGTCCTGCCGTACGGCCGGCCCGGCATCATCGCCGCCGTCATGCTCGGCCTCGGCCGGGCGCTCGGCGAGACCATCGCGCTCGCGCTCACCCTTGGCTCGACGTACGCCATCTCGTTCAACATCCTCGCCAACGGCGGCAACAGCATCGCCGCGAACATCGCCAACCGGTTCGCGGAGGCCAACGAGACCGGCCGGGGTGCGCTCATCGCGTCCGGCCTGGTGCTCTTCGCCATCACGCTGGTCGTCAACATCACCGCGCGGGCGATCATCTACCGCCGCCGCGAGTTCACGGAGTCGGCCGCATGACCACCACGCTCACCCCCCGCCGTTCCCGCCCACCGGCCCAGCCGGACAGCCTGCGGGCGAAACGCCTGCCCGGATACGCCGCCCCCGCCCTGGCGGTGCTGGCCCTGCTGGTCTCCGCCGGCCTCGTCTACGGCGTCGACCTCGGCGGCCCCGTCCTGGTCGTGGTGCTCGGCGCGCTGCTCTACCTGGCCGGCCTGTTCGCCGCCGCCAACGCGGTGGAGGGCCGCCGGTCGGCCCGCAACCGGTTCTGGAGCGCCCTGATCCACTCCGCCCTGGTGCTGGCCGTGCTGCCGCTGGCCTCGGTGGTGTGGACGCTGTTCAGCAAGGGCACCGCCCGGCTCGACGGCGACTTCTTCGGCAGCTCGATGAACAACATCGGGGCCCGCGACGCCAACGGCGGCGCGTACCACGCCATCGTCGGCACCCTGGAGCAGGTCGGCATCGCCACCGCGATCACCGTCCCGCTCGGCGTGCTCTGCGCGATCTACATCGTCGAGTACGGGCGGGGCCGGTTCGCCTTCACCATCCGGTTCTTCGTCGACGTGATGACCGGCATCCCGTCCATCGTCACCGGCCTGTTCGTACTGGCCTTCTGGGTGCTGATCGTGTCCCCGTGGTTCAACGACGGCCAGCCCGGTTTCTCCGGCTTCGCCGCCGCGCTCGCGTTGAGCGTGCTGATGCTGCCGACGGTGGTCCGCTCCACCGAGGAGATGCTGCGGCTGGTCCCCGCGCCGCTGCGCGAGGGGGCGTACGCCCTCGGCGTACCCAAGTGGAAGACCATCCTGCGGGTGGTGCTGCCCACCGCGCTGCCCGGCATCGTCACCGGCATCATGCTCTCCATCGCGCGGGCCGCCGGGGAGACCGCCCCGGTGCTGCTCGTCGCCGGTGGTGGTGCGGCGATCAACTTCAACCCGTTCGAGAACAACCAGTCGTCGCTGGCCCTGTTCGTCTACCAGCAGGCCGGCGAGGCGTCGAAGTACTCACCGGCACGGGCCTGGACGGCGGCGTTGACCCTGGTCGTCCTCGTGCTCGTGCTCACCGTCGCCGCGAAGCTGCTGGCCCGCCGCAACCGGCTCGGCCGATGAACCCCGGAGGTACCACCATGGCCAAGCGCATCGACGCCACCGACGTGACCGCCTACTACGGCGGTTTCAAGGCGATCGAGAACATCAACCTGACGGTCGAGCCGAAGACGGTCACCGCCCTGATCGGCCCGTCCGGCTGCGGCAAGTCGACCTTCCTGCGGTCGATCAACCGGATGCACGAGGTGCTGCCGGGCGCCCGGGTCGAGGGCAGCCTGACCATCGACGGTCAGGACGTCTACGACCGCGACGTCGACGTGACCGCCGTCCGCCGCATGATCGGCATGGTGTTCCAGCGACCGAACCCGTTCCCCACCATGAGCATCTTCGAGAACGTGGTGGCCGGGCTGCGGCTCAACGGGGTGCGCAAGAAGTCCATCCTGGACGAGTCCGCCGAGAAGGCGCTGCGCGCGGCGAACCTGTGGGACGAGGTCAAGGACCGCCTCGGCAAGCCCGGCGCGGGCCTGTCCGGTGGTCAGCAGCAGCGGCTGTGCATCGCCCGGACCATCGCGGTCGAGCCGCAGGTGGTGCTGATGGACGAGCCCTGCTCGGCGCTGGACCCGATCTCGACGCTGGCCATCGAGGACCTGATGTTCCAGCTCAAGGACAAGTTCACCATCATCATCGTCACCCACAACATGCAGCAGGCGGCCCGGGTCTCCGACCGCACCGCCTTCTTCTCGATCGAGAAGACCGGCGACCCCGGCCGGCTCATCGAGTACGACAACACCCAGAAGATCTTCAGCAACCCCAGCCAGAAGAAGACCGAGGACTACATCACCGGCCGCTTCGGCTGACCCCGGCCGCTCCGCTGCGCCCGGGGGTCGGGGTGGGGCGTGCGGGGGTGGGAGTCCCTGCGGGGGCGACCGCCGCAGTGGGGCGGGGGTCTCGGAACACTCCTTCGGGCCCTGTCGAGCTGATGACGTCGACGATTCACCCGCCCGGCGACGTCACCGGTACCACCCCTGACGAGGGTCCCGCCCCGGTGCCATGGCGAAATGCCCGCACCGGCGGTGCTGGTGAGCCGCCAGCGTCATCAGCTCGAAAGGGCCCGAGGTGGACCTACACGGGGTGGAGGCGCAGCGGCACCAGCTGCGGCGGGGCACAGCGGCACCGACCCGCACCGACCGGAGCAGACTGGCCCACACCGACCAGCTGCGGTGGAGGTCGGCAGCCGCTGGACCGCCCGCCCGACGCGGAACGTGGCCGGGTCAGGCGAGGGTGAAGTGCGGGGTACCGTCCTCGGGGATGTGGAGGCGGGGGGTCACCGGGGTGGCCGCGTCCCGGGCCGCCGAGGCACGCGCCACCGCAGCAATGCAACGGGCACCATCACCGACGGCAGCACCGGTGCCGGCACCGGCACCGGCAGCGCCGTCGGCAGCAGCGGCGGCCACCTCGGCCAGGGTGACCAGGGTCGGCGGGAGCATGGTCAGCTCACCGGCCCGTGCGCGGGCCAGGGCGTCCGCCGGGCGGACCCACATGGTGTGGTCGGCCTCGCCGGAGACGTCCCGGGTCCGCTGCCCCTCGGGCAGCAGAGCAACGAAGAAGTACGTGTCGAAGCGACGCGGCTCGAACTCCGGAGTGATCCACCGGCTCCAGGGCAGCAGCAGGTCGGACCGGAGGGTGAGCTGCCGCTCGGCGAGCAGCCCGGCGAAGCCCCGTCGACGTGCCTCCAGATCCTGCCGCGCGGTCTCCCAGTCGTCCCCGCTGACGTCGCCCACCACCGAACCGCCGACGTCGCCGGTCACCGGGCCGCCGCCGGGTCCGGCCAGCAGCACGCCGGCTTCCTCGAAGACCTCCCGTGCGGCGGCGCACACCACCGCCTGCGCGGCGTCGGGAGTGACGCCCAGCCGTCCCGCCCAGGCCGCCGGATCGGGGCCGGCCCAGTCCAGGTGCGCCTCGGAGTCCGACGGGTCGACGCCACCGCCGGGGAAGGCGTACACCCCGCCGAAGGCCATCGCGGCGACCCGGCGGATGACGTACACCTCGAAGTCGGTGCCGGCCGGGCGGAGCAGCAGCACGGTGGCCGCGACCCGGGGCGTCACCGGGGTGGCCCCCTCGGCGTGGAACCGACGGGCGTGCTCGACCAGGGCCGGCGGGGCGGGAAAACCGGGACTGTCGATCGTCATGGGCCGAGCCTAGCCCCGACACACCGACCACCCCGGGGCCGACGACCCCCGGTGGTACGCCGCCGCCGGGCGGGCCAGCGACCGGGCCGGACAGTGGCGGCGGGCCGGCCTGGGCGGCGGGTTAGCGTGAACCCATGACACGTTGGGGGATTCTGTCCACCGGCCACATCGCCGGCCGGTTCGCCGAGGACCTACGGCTGGTGCCCGGGGCCGAGCTGGTCGCGGTCGGCTCACGGACGACGGAGAGCGCCGAGCGGTTCGCCACCCGGTACGGCGCCGGCCGGGCGTACGGCTCCTGGGCGGAGCTGGCCGCCGACGACGAGCTGGACGCGATCTACGTGGCCACCCCGCACGCCGCCCACCACGAGGCCGCCCGGGTCTGCCTGGAGGCCGGGCGGGCGGTGCTGCTGGAGAAACCGTTCACCCTCGACCTGGCCACCAGCACCGAGCTGGTCGACCTGGCGCGGGCCCGGGGGGTCTTCCTGATGGAGGCCATGTGGATGCGGACCAACCCGCTGATCCTGCGCCTGGTCGAGCTGGTCCGGGCCGGGGCGATCGGCGAGGTGACCGGTGTGCGGGCCGACTTCGGGGTGGCCGGGCCGTTCCCGCCGGAGCACCGGATGCGCAATCCGGTGCTGGGCGGCGGCGCCCTGCTGGACCTGGGCGTCTATCCGGTGAGCCTGGCCCACCTGCTGCTCGGTGCGCCGCAGCACGTGCATGCCTGGGCGAAGCTCAGCCCGGAGGGGGTGGACGAGAACACCGGCATCGTCTTCGGGTACGACTCGGGTGCGGTCGCCACGCTCGGCTGCGGCATGGTGGGGGCGACCCCGCTGACCGCCGCGATCACCGGCACCACCGGCCGGATCGAACTGCCCGAGCCGTTCTTCCGCCCCGGGTCGGCGGTGCTGCACCGGGCCGGGGCCGAGCCGGAGACGCTCACCGACGACCCGGCCGGCGGCGGCTACCAGTACGAGGCCGCCGAGGTGCAGCGTTGCCTGGCCGCCGGGCTGACCGAGAGCCCGCTCGTGCCGCACGCGGTCACCCTGGAGGTGATGGCCCTGCTGGACGACATCCGGGCCCGGATCGGCGTCGACTACGCCTGAGCACGGCGTCGCCGAGGGGCACCCCGGGACCGGGGCGCCCCTCGGCGACGGCGGTCAGAACAGCGGGCGGACCACCAGGTAGGTGAGGCAGGCGATCAGCGCGGCGGCCGGGAAGGTGATGATCCAGGCGAGCACGATGTTGCCGGCCACGTTCCAGCGCACGGCGGAGAGCCGCTTGGTGGCGCCCACCCCCATGATCGCGGAGGTGATCGTGTGGGTGGTGGAGATCGGGGCCTTGAGCACCAGGGCGTTGAAGTAGAGCACCGCGCTGGCCACCGTCTCGGCGGCGAAGCCCTCCGGCGGGCCCAGGTCGATGATCTTGCGACCGAGGGTCCGGATGATCCGCCACCCACCGGCGTACGTGCCGAGCGCCAGCATCGTCGCCGAGGTCCAGAAGACCCAGCCCGGGATGTGCGTCTTGTCGTCCTGGAAACCGCCCGTGTAGAGGGCCAGCACCACGATGCCCATGGTCTTCGCGGCGTCCTGCATGCCGTGGCCGACCGACATGGCCGCCGCCGAGGCGGTCTGCGCCCAGCGGAAGCCCCGGTTGAGCTTGCCCGGCTGCCCCTTGCGGAACGCCCACAGGATGGCCAGCATCAGCAGGTAACCGAGGGTGAGGCCGACGATCGGCGACAGGACCATCGGCAGGATGACCTTCTCGCCGATGGTGACCCACTGCACCACACCGCCGGTGGAGAGCAGGGTCGCCCCGACCAACCCGCCGAACAGCGCGTGCGAGGACGACGAGGGCAGGCCGAAGTACCAGGTGATCAGGTTCCAGGCGATGGCACCGAGCACCCCGGCGAAGACCACTCCGAGGCTGCCCACCCCGGTGGGCAGGGTGACCAGGCCGTCGCCGACGGTCTTGGCCACGCCGGCACCGAAGTGCGCGCCGACGAAGTTGCCGACCGCGGCCAGGCCCAGGGCGAGCCGGGGGGTCAGCGCCCGGGTGGAGACGCTTGTCGCGATCGCGTTGGCGGCGTCGTGGAAGCCGTTGGTGTAGTCGAACGCCAGGGCCACCGCGATCACCGCCAGCACGGCGATGAGTTCGGGACTCACAGGATCAGGACTCCTTGACCGCGATGGTCTCGACGGTGTTCGCCACGTGCTCGAAGGCGTCGCAGGCGGCCTCCAACTCGTCGGCGACCTCCTTCATCTTCAGCACGGTCAGCGCGTCGTACTCGCCGGAGAAGAGCCGGACCAGCAGCATCCGGTACGCCTGGTCGCCGTCGTTCTCCAGCCGGTTGCACTCGATCCAGTAGTCCTCGAGATCCTTCATCGACTTGAGCCGGGGCATCGCCTCGGCGGTCAGCTTCGCCTGGAGGTCGAGCACGTTGACCAGCTCGTGCAGCTCGCGCGGCAGCGACGGGAGCTTGGTGAGGCCGTAGAGGTAGAGCAGGTTGCCGACCGCCTCCAGGTGGTCCATCACGTCGTCGAGCAGCGAGCCCAGCCGGTAGATGTCCTCCCGGTCGAACGGGGTGATGAAGGTGGAGTTGATCTTCTTGTAGAGATCGTGGGTGATCTGGTCGCTGTCGTGCTCGACCTCGGTCAGCCGCTCGCTGACCGACTGCACGTCGACGCCGGGCAGGGCCAGCTCGTTGAGCAGCTCGGTGCCCTTCACCAGATTCTGCGCGGCCCTGGTGAAGAGCTCGTAGAAAGCGCCCTCGGTGGGACGGAAGGAAAACTTCACAGCACGGACCTCGTCGTGTCGGTGGAAGGGTGGCCGCCGCCCCAGGGGGCGCCCGCTGAAGCATGCTAGGTACCCCACCGGAGTGGGCCTCCGTCGGCCCACCCCTGGTCAGACCCGATTCACCGCTCGTTCATCTGCTGTTCACCTCGGCCGCCACCGCCGCCACTCGCCAACCGCTGGCGCTCCCGCTCCACGTCGAAAGCCGCAGCGGGATACCCCAGATCAAGACCCTCGAACGTCTCCCGCAGCAGATGCGCCACCGCCCAGTCCCGGTACCACTTACGGTCCGCCGGCACCAGGAACCACGGCGCGGCATCCGTGTCGCACCGCCCCAACGCCTCCGCGTACGCGGCCTGGTAGTCGCCCCAGCGGGCCCGGGAGTCGAGATCGCTCGGCTGGTACTTCCAGAACTTCGTCGGGTCGGTCAACCGATCCGCCAACCGCCGCGCCTGCTCCTGCGGGGAGATGTGCAGCATCACCTTCACCAGGGTCACCCCGCCGTCGGTCAGCTCCCGCTCGAAGGCGTTGATCCGGTCGTACCGGGCCCGCCAGGTCTCCTCCGGCACCAGGGCGTCGACCCGGGCCACCAGCACGTCCTCGTAGTGCGACCGGTTGAAGACGCCGACGTACCCGGGTGGGGGCAGCGCCCGGCGGATCCGCCACAGGAAGTCGTGCCGCAGCTCCTGCCGGGTCGGCGGGCCGAAGGACCGGATGTGCAGGCCGAGCGGGTTCATCGCGCCGGCCACCCGCTTCACGGTGCCGTCCTTGCCCCCGCAGTCCATCGCCTGGAGCACCAGCAGCAGCCGCCTCGGCCGCCCCGGCCGCAGCTTCGACCCGCCACCGGTCGGAGCCGAGGTGGGCGCGTCCGGCTCACCGGCCGCCTTGGCGGTGGCGAAGAGCATCTCCTGCTGCCGGGCCAACCCGGCACCGATCAGCTCGACCTGCCGGCGGGCCCAGGGCTTACGGTCCTTCCCCCCGCCCGCCGCCGCCGGCAGACCCGGGGTGGACCGGGGGTCGACCGCCCCCAGGTCGACCGGTCCGTCGCCGGAGGGCACCCGCAACAACTCCCGCACCGTCCCACCCTCGGGTGCGACGATCTCCGTCTGCTCGTCTGCGCGCATCCCCCGATCCTCGCCCACCACCGCACCCACCGCCTCCCGGGCGCGGTGTCACATCCGCCGCCGCCGGCCCGTCCGGTGGGTGGGGGAGAATCCGCTCGACCCCGGGGAGGTTGTGGTGACGGTGGACCTGGTGACGGAGTTCGAGGCCGAACGCGGGCGGCTCACCGCGGTGGCGTACCGGATGCTCGGCAGCCGCAGCGAGGCGGAGGACGCCGTCCAGGAAACCTGGCTGCGGTACTCGGGGGCGCTCGCCGACCCGGCCGACCGGGCCGAGATCAGGCACCTGGGCGGCTGGCTCACCACCACCTGCGCCCGGATCTGCCTCGACGTGCTCCGCTCGGCCCGGGTCCGCCGCGAGACGTACCCGGGGCAGTGGTTGCCGGAGCCGGTGGTCACCCCGCTGGGCGGTGGCGTGCCGGGACCGGACGGTTTCGCCCCCGACCCGGCCGACCGGGCCGTCCGGCGCGACCAGGTCGGCACCGCCCTGCTGGTCGTCCTGGAACGGCTCAGCCCCGAGCAGCGGGTCGCCTTCGTCCTGCACGACGTGTTCGCGGTGCCGTTCGCCCGGATCGCCGAGGTGCTGGCGAGCACCCCCGAGGCGGCCCGCCAGCACGCCTCCCGGGCCCGTAGGGCGGTCACCGCCGACGACGTGCCCCGGCACACCGCCGACCCCGCCGAGCAACGCCGGGTGCTCGCCGCCTTCGCCGCCGCGACCGAATCCGGCGACCTCGACGCGCTCGTCCGGGTCCTCGCCCCGGACGTGGTGCTGATCGGCGACAGCGGCGGGCACTTCCCGACGGCCCGGCGACCGATCGTCGGCGTCGACCCGGTGGCCCGCTTCCTGCTCGGCCTCTTCGCCCGGGCCGGCCGGTACGGCCAACGCCTGCGCGCCGCGCCGGTGCTGGTCGACGGGGTGCTCGGCCTGCACCTGGAGACGGTCCAGCCCGACGGCCGGCTGCTGCGGATGGTCACCGGGTTCGCCGTGCACGACGGCCGGGTCACCGGCCTGTTCCACCAGCTCAACCCGGACAAGCTCCCCCGGCTGCCCAAGCTGGCCCCCGACGCCACCTGGCCACCGCGCTGGTGACCCGCCCCCGTCGACCGACCGGCCCCGGGCGGACCAGCCCGCCCCGGATCAGACCACCAGGGCCAGCCACTTCCGGTACGCCGAGGCGAACGGCTCGGTGCCGTCACCGAGAGCGGTGAGCAGCCGGGCCGCCGCCGCCTGGGCCTGCGCCACCACCTCGTCCGGATAGCCGAACCGGACCCGGTGCTCGGCGAACTCGTCCTCGTCGCGCAACTCCACCAGCCCGGTGCCCCGGCGGCGCACCACGTCCAGGTCGAGGTCGATCAGGTGCACGGTGTCGTCGCCCTCCCAGCGGGCCGGGGTGGCGATGTCGCAGTAGACCTCGCTGGTCCGTGGCGGCGGGTTGAACATCCCCGTCCACCAGGCCCGGTGCGGCACCAGCAGGACGAAGGGGATCCGCTCCACCGAGGGGCGGCCGTGGTAGACCGACTCGGTGCCCTCGGTCACCCCCAGCCACACCCCGAGGTCGTCCTCGGCCAGCCGGCGGGCCGGGTAGTCACGGTGGGCGCTGCCGTCGTACTTGCGGTAGATCACACGGATCGTGTCGCTCGGCATGAGTCGCACCCTAGCCGATTCCACCCACTCGTCGCCGTAGGGAATTGACCGGTACGGGGTGGCGACAATCCGGACGGTGACCGCGCCACGCGGGGGGGGCAGCGGCGCGTCCACTGTCGGCGGCGGCGGGTACCGTCGCACGGTGACTCCGCCCCGTACCGCCGCCGGCCCCAGCACCCCGTCGGCCCGCTCCGGCCGACGGCGCGGTGGCCGACCGAGCGGCACCGAACTGCTCGCGGCGGCGGTCGGCGCGGTCCCCGGCGGCGCGACCCGGCCGGGCCAGCAGCAGATGACCGAGGCGATCGAGCGCAGCGTCGCCGCCCGCGAGCACCTGCTGGTGCAGGCGGGCACCGGCACCGGAAAGTCGCTTGCCTACCTGGCCCCGGCGTTGACCGTGGACGGGCCGGTGGTGGTCTCCACCGCCACCCTGGCGTTGCAGTCCCAGCTGGTCGAGCACGACCTGCCCCGGCTCGCCGACGCGGTCGAGCCGCTGCTCGGTCGCCGTCCCACCTTCGCCGTGCTCAAGGGCCGGCACCACTACCTCTGCCTGGCCCGGTTGGACAACTCCACCGAGGACGAGCCGGAGGACACCCTCTTCGACGCCCCCGCCGCCCGTCCCGCCGGCGGGACGAAGTGGCTCGGCGAGGCCGGCCGGATGGGCAAGCAGATCCAACGGCTGCGCGACTGGGCCGAGAAGACCGACACCGGCGACCGGGACGAGCTGGACCCGGGGGTCGACGACCAGGCGTGGCGGCTGGTCTCGATGCCCGCCCGCGAGTGCGTGGGGGCGTCCCGCTGCCCGTTCGGCCAGGAGTGCTTCGCCGAGGCGTCCCGGGCCCGCGCCCGGGAGGCCGACGTGGTGGTCACCAACCACAGCCTGCTCGCGGTGGACATGCTGGCCGGCCGGCACATCGTCCCGCCGCACAAGCTGCTGATCGTCGACGAGGCGCACGAGCTGGCCGACCGGGTCTCCTCGGCCGCGCAGGCCGAGCTGGTGCCGGAGCTGATCGACCGGTCCGCCCGGCGGGCCCGCCCGCTGCTGCGACCGGACGTCGCCGACCGGCTCACCGAGGCCGGTGACGCGCTCGCCGTCGGGCTGGCCGAGGCACCCGCCGGTCGGCTCACCGGTGGGCTGCCCGGCCCGTTGCGCGAGGCGTGCACGTTGCTCGACGCGGCCACCCGGGCCGCGCTCGACGCGATCGGCGACGTCAAGGCCGACGACCCGGACCCGGTCCGTAAGCAGCAGGCCAAGGCGGTGCTCGACGAGCTGTCGACCACCGCGCAGCGGCTGCTGGAGGAGGGTGACCACGACGTGGCCTGGGTGGAGAAGCCGGACAACGGCAGCCGCCGGGCGCTGGTGGTCGCGCCGCTGTCGGTCGCCGGCACCCTCGCCACCCACCTGTACGACGAGCGCACCGTGGTCGCCACCTCGGCGACCCTGGCGCTGGGCGGCCGGTTCGACACGGTGGCCCGGGCGTTGGGCCTGGACGCGCCGCCGCCCGCCCCACCGTCCCCGGCCGCCGCCGCGTTGGCCACCGCCGCCGCCGGCCGGTCGACCGGCGTCGTCCCGGGGGGCACCGCGTCCGCCGCACTCCAGGCCGGTGGGGTCGCCACCACACCGGGCAGCCGGGCCGCCACCGGCGTCGTACCGGCCACGTCGGGGCCGGGCTGGTCGTCCCTCGACGTCGGCTCACCGTTCGACTACGCCCGGCAGGGCATCCTGTACGTCGCCGCGCACCTGCCCCGGCCCAGCGTCTCCGGGCTGCCCGAGGCGGCCGGCGAGGAGTTGCTGCGGCTGGTCGGCGCGCTCGGTGGTCGTACCCTCGGATTGTTCTCCTCCCGGCGGGCCGCGCAGCAGGCCGCGGAGCTGGTCCGGGCGCGCACCGACCTGCCGGTGCTGCTCCAGGGCGAGGAGGCGTTGCCGCTGCTGGTGCGCCGGTTCCGCGAGGATCGGTCGAGCTGCCTGTTCGGGGTGATGTCGCTCTGGCAGGGGGTGGACGTGCCGGGCGACGCGTGCCAGCTCGTGGTGATCGACCGGCTACCCTTCCCGCGCCCCGACGAGCCGCTGGCGGCGGCGCGGGCGGCGGCGGTGGACGCGGGCGGCGGTTCCGGCTTCTCGGCGGTCAGCGTGCCGATCGCCGCGGTCCGGCTGGCCCAGGGCGTGGGTCGGCTGATCCGGGCCACCGGCGACCGGGGGGTGGTGGCGGTGCTCGACTCGCGGCTGGAGACGGCGCGCGGCTACGGCCCGTTCCTGCGCCGCTCCCTCCCACCGTTCTGGTACACCACCCGGCCCGAGGTCGCCCAGGGCGCCTTGGAGCGCCTCGCCAAGCTCTGACCACGCGACAGCCGCCCGCCCCCACAGGGGAACGGGCGGCTGCCGGGGTGTCGTCGGTCTGTGGTCAGGGAGCCTGGGCGGCGACCACCACGGCGTCGGGCGGGGTGTCCGGCACGCTGCGGGCGGCGAGCCGGCGGACGGCGGTGTTGAGCACCGCGATCAGCGGCACCGCGACCAGCGCGCCGGTGATGCCGGCGAGCACCACCCCGGCGGCGATCCCGATGATCACCGCGAGCGGGTGGATGGCCACCGCCCGACCCATGATCAACGGCTGGAGCAGGTGCCCCTCGACCTGCTGCACACCGATCACCACACCCAGGATGATCAGGGCGGTCACCGGGCCGCTGTCGACCAGCGCCACCAGCACCGCCACCACCCCGGAGAGGAACGCGCCGACGATCGGAATGAACGCCCCGAGGAACACCAGGGCGGCCAGCGGGAACGCGAACGGGACGTCGAAGACCACCAGGAAGATGCCGATGCCCACCGCGTCGATGAACGCCACCAGCACGGTGGCCCGCACGTACGCGCCGAGCGTCGCCCAGGAGGCCCGACCGGCGTCGTCGACCTTCCACCGGGCGGCGACCGGCAGCAGGCGGACCAGGAACCGCCAGATGCGGCTGCCGTCACGCAGGAAGAAGAAGGTGGCGAAGAGCACCAGGACGGCACCGGTGAGCAGCTCGGCCAGGGTGGTGGCGGTCGCGAGCGCCCCGCTGGTGAACTTCTCGGTGTTGCCGTTGATCCAGGTCTGCGCCTCTTCGATGTAGCGGTTGAGCTGGCTGTCGGACAGGTGCAGCGGGCCGGTCTTGAGCCAGTCCTGGATCTGCCGCACCCCCTGCGACGACTTCTCGCTCAGCTCCGGCACACCCTGGATGAACTCGTTGACCACCAGGGTCAGCGTGCCGAAGACCGCGACCAGCCCGCCGACCATCACCACGGCGGTGGCCAGTGAGCGGGGGAACCGGGCCCGCAGCAGCCAGCCCACCGCCGGGGCGAGCAGCGCGGAGAGCAGCAGCGCCACCGCCAGCGGGATGACCACGATGCTGATCGTCCCGACGATCCTCAGCAGCGCCCAGGTGACCACGCCGATCACGATCAACCGCCACGACCAGGCGGCGGCGATCCGCAGCGCGTGCGGCACGTCCGCGTCGTCGCGGCTGGAGGTGGAGTTGTGCATGGCCGCCGGAGGCTCGACCCCGACCACCGTCGCCGACGGGGCGGCCGGCGGGCCGGGCGACGCGGGGGTGGCCACTGCGGCGCCCTCGGGTACGTCGACCGGGTCGGCACGCCCCGCGCGGACCGACTCCCGTCCGGACTCGTACGCGCGGCGGAGCCGGCCGCGTACCCGCTCGAAGCGGCTCAAGCGCACCTCCTGAAGAACGACGCCGGATCACCGACGGCGACGGCCCGGACAGGGTACGCCCGGATGCCCGCCACCGTAGGGCAGTTCCGCCACCCAATGCCCCGCGCGGCACCGGCTCAACCTGCCCGAACCGCACCATCTCCAGCCACCCGCGCCCGCCTCGACCCCACCGCCCGCACCCCGTCGGCTCCACCACCAGGTGGACGCCGCCGCAGCGCACGGTAGCGTCTTGGCGTGACCGTCGACCCGAACCTCGACACCGGCCTGCCGATCCGCCTGCTGCACGACCGGGTGCTGGTGAAGGTGGACGGCAGCGAGGGCGAACGCCGTTCCACCGCAGGCATCGTCATCCCGGCCACCGCCGCCGTCGGAAAGAGACTGTCCTGGGCCACCGCCGTGGGGGTCGGCCCGCACGTGCGGGCCGTGGTGGCCGGCGACCGGGTGCTCTTCGACCCCGACGACCGCTCCGAGGTCGAACTGCACGGCCGGGGGTACGTCCTGCTGCGTGAGCGGGACGTGCACGCGGTCGCCGCCGAGCGGGTGGAGAGCGAGTCCACCGGCAGCACCGGCCTCTACCTGTAGGACGGCCCACCGGCTCGACCGGCCTCCCCGGTTCGTCGCGGCCCCCCGACCCGGCCTGCTTCCCGGTTCGTCGCGCTCTCCCCGACCCGGCCTGCTTCCCGGTTCGTCGCGCTCTCCCCGACCCGGCCTGCTTCCCGGTTCGTCGCGGTCTCCCCGACCCGGCCTGCTTCCCGGTTTGTCCGGCTTCCTGGCGGGAAGCCAGGCACATCCAGGTGCCCTGGGGAGGGACGATGCCGGTTCTCGTGAAGAAGGTGCTGCTCTGGGGCAGCGTCGCCTTCCTGATCTACTTCATGGCGTTCCGCCCGGACGGGGCGGCGCAGTTGTTCAAGGGGATCGGGGCGGCCCTGATGGCGATGGCCCAGGGCCTCGGCGACTTCCTCACCACCCTGATGACCTGACCGGTCCCGGCCGGGCACGACCCGATCGCCGGCGCGGGACGCGGGGTCAGATGTTCAGCAGGCCGCCGTTGCGCAGGGCGTCGTCCTTGATCGCGATGAGGTTCGCCGAGACGTACGGGATGTTGTGCGCCTGGTGCCATTCGCTGGGGAAGTACGTGACCAACCGCGACGCCTGGAATCGGCACCGGATCTCCGGCACGAAACGGGAGTAGTTGGCGTCCGTGAAATACCAGAACGAGTTCTCGTTGTAGAACGCCACGTGTGTCGGGTCCTGGTAGGCACCCCGGCCGTCGGTGCTGGGGGTCAGCGACAACAGCATCCCGTTCGGGGCGAGCAACCGGTACAGCTCGTTGAAGAGCGCGATCTTGTCCGGGATGTGCTCCAGGAAGTCCACGGCCCGAATGACCCCGACGCTCCCGTCCGGCAGGTCGACCCCCTTCGTCACGTCGCCAACCAGGTCGACGCCCGGCCCGTCGCGACAGTCCAGGCCGAGATAGCCCTCCGGCTTGTTGTGGGCCGCACCCAGGTCGAGTGCCAGAAGTCCTTGTCGCCGCGACCAGGCCAACGCGTTGTGTTGGACGTTCCGGTCGTAGATCTCGACCGTACGCTGCTGGATACGGGCATTGAACTCCGGCATGCGCTGCGTGTTCTTGGCGTGCATGCGCTGCAGGTAGAGACACTTCTGGATGTGGTGGAACTCGCTCACCTGGTAGATCCGAGCCATCAGGTCGGCGTCGTCCGCGACGTCGAGCGACTCGTCGTATCCGCCGACCTTCTCGTAGATGTCCCGACGGAAGGCCCGCACGTGGTTCGGCGCGTACCAGATGTAGCTCACGTTGTGCGGCGTCGGCGGCAACGCTCGGCAGACCAGCACCTCGCGGCCATCCACCTTCTCGTCGTAGTGCCGCCAGCCGAACGAACTCGCGAAGCGGTCCTCACAGCGACCACCGTCCTCCTGGATCTGGGCGGTGTCGCTGTAGACGAACCCCACCTCCGGGTGGGAGTCGAAGGCCTCGACGATCTCCTGCAGGCAGTCGCTGCTGAGCAGATCGTCGTCGTCGAGTTCGACCAGGATGTCCCCGACGGCCTCGGCGCAGGCGAACCCCTTCACGGCACCCACACCATTGAGGTCGTCCTGGACGATGAGCCGGATGCGATCGTCGTGAGTCTCGGGCCGCCACCGGGACCCCTGGTTGAGAACGACAACCCACTCCCAGTCGGTGAAGGTCTGCGCCACCAGCGAACGGAAGCACTCGTCGATGAACCGGGTACGGTTGCTCCCGGTGAAGACCGTGACGCGCGGTGTGTGCATCGGGTCAGTCACCTGCCCGCCGGCGTGGAGGCCCGAGCCGTCGGGGCCGGCCGGTACTTGGCCGGAACGGCAGAGGTGAGCCGCTTGTCCAGCCGGATGGCCGCCTTGAAGGCATCCCGCGCCGCCGCGTCGTCACCGGACTTGGACAGCAGCACGCCCAGTCGGAGATAGGCGGTCGACGCCTTGTCGTCGATGGACACGACCTTGCGGTAGATCTCCATCGACGTCGTCGGCGCACTGCCCTCCAGGACGATGGCCTTGTTGTAGAGGGCCGGCTTGTATTCGCCGTCGGCCGACAACGCCTTGTCGTAGTTGCTGATCGCCTCGTCGGCCTGGTTGCGCGACTGGGCGATGAAGCCCAGGTTGAACCAGGCGAACTTGTTGTCGGCCTCGGCGGCCAGCACCTTCTCGAAGCTGGTCTTCGCCGCGTCGTAGTCACCGGCCTGGCCCTGCTCGACACCGAGTTTCAACAGATCAGCCGCAGTGGTTCCGGTGGGGGAACCGCCGTTCGCACTGTCGCTGCTGCCGGAACTGCTGACCTGCGGCTTGTCGTCGGGTTTCGCACTGCATGCCGGGACTCCGGCGAGCAGGACCGCACCACAGGCGAGTGAACCCAGGATCTGACGTGTGCTCATTTCTCCTCCTTGACGGAACCGGGGCGGTCCGACTTGCGGTTCGGCCGGCTGGTACGGCTGCTGTCCGCCGTTGCCCGATCCGACCTGTCGGCGGTAGGGGCAAACGCCAGCGGGGTGCTGGGCGAGATGCAGGACACCCAGATGTCGGCACCCCCGCCGGTGAAGGTGAACTGGTAGCCACTGATCGAGAGTGGCTGGATCAGCACCGGATTCACGCCTGCACCCGACAGTTGGTATCCGGTGCCGACAGCGATGTCTCCGGGCACACACCCGAAGTCAACGGGCGTGTCCGCGATCACGGTCAGCGGGCCCTGGATGTAGGCCGCCTGAATTCCGTTACCCGCCGTTCCCTGCGCGCCCTGCGCGCCCTGGACGCCCGCGTCGCCCTGCGGTCCCTGAGCACCCTGCGGGCCCACGTCGCCCTGGGCACCCTGAACGCCCTGGGGGCCCTGGATACCCTGTGGACCGATATCGCCCTGCGGTCCCTGAGCACCCTGCGCGCCGGCGTCGCCCTGGAAACCCTGCGCACCCTGCGCGCCTGCCGCACCCGCGACACCCTGCGGCCCCTGGGCACCCGTCTCGCCCGCGACACCCTGCGGACCCTGCACACCCTGCGGCCCCTGCACGCCCGCATCGCCCTGCGGCCCCTGAGCACCCTGCGCCCCTGCATCACCCTGCGGCCCCTGAGCACCGGTCGCACCCTGAGCACCTGCGTCGCCCTGAGCACCCTGGAAACCCTGTGCGCCCTGCGCACCAGCCGCGCCCTGAGGCCCCTGAGCACCGGTGTCACCCTGAGCACCCTGCGCCCCTGCATCACCCTGCGGGCCCTGAGCACCGGTCGCACCCTGAGCACCTGCGTCGCCCTGAGCACCCTGGAAACCCTGTGCGCCCTGCGCACCAGCCGCGCCCTGAGGCCCCTGAG